>JBGTBJ010000166.1:0-38838 GCA_041749395.1 Pirellulaceae bacterium | reverse complement strand
ACAGCCGGTTCGCGAAAGTAGCGTTGGTATTCGCAGCTTTTTCAGAACTTTCGCGGAGCGAAAGGCGACTATGATTGCCTTCGATTAATAAATTGACAGCCTGTTCGCGAAAGTAGCGTTGGTATTCGCTGCTTTTTCAGAACTTTCGCGGAGCGAAAGGCGACTATTATTGCCTTCGATTAGTAAATTGACAGCCTGTTCGCGAAAGTAGCGTTGGTATTCGCTGCTTTTTCAGAACTTTCGCGGAGCGAAAGGCGACTATTATTGCCTTCGATTTACAATTGACAGCCGGTTCGCGAAAGTAGCGTTGGTATTCGCAGCTTTTTCAGAACTTTCGCGGAGCGAAAGGCGACTATGGGCGACTATCCTTACTGCGCGAAGAAGCGCTGCTTGGATACTTCGTATTGCTCACGATCCCCTTCATGCTCTTTCCATGAAGCAACCTTGGCTTCTTCAAAAGAGACAGCCCATTCTGGATCTGCCAGAAAACGATCACGGACGCGCAACAACTCATGCCATGGTGGTGAATTCAGCAACACGACAAAAATTCGGTGGGTGATCGCACCATGACGCGGCTTCACTAAGAGTCGGCCGCTGTCCAGCCACGAAGGTGCCGAGAGCTCTTTAAAATTGAGCCCTACAATGCGGTCAATCGATTCGTCAAAACCCGCTTGGCAATCGACTGCGGCAACGCAATCGATAATAGGCTGAGCCACAAGTCCGGAGATTGCCGTGCTGCCAATATGCTGCACGTCAACAATCCAGCCTTCACAGCTCTGCAGAATGCTCGATCTCGTTTGGGCAAACTCCTGCCGCCAACGAGGATCAAAGTGCATCAAGCGAATTGCATCAGGCAAAGTCAAAACTAGCGTCGAGCTTTCTTGACCTTGGCTCCGCCTTGGCGAACCTTGAACTTTGGGTTGCTCTTGCAAATCACATAGATACGACCACGGCGTTTGACGACTTGGCAATCGGCGTGGCGGTACTTGAGGGCTCCGATTGAGCTAACAACTTTCATCGATCTGTATCCCGAGACAATACGTTCTAATCGTGCCGCTCAACTAGTTTGATCAAACAAAGCCGTGGCAAAAACAACCAAAACCTGCATAAACAAACTCGCGCACTCAAAATTGCGCAGCGGTACGGGGTTATTCCTAAGTTGGAATCGCGTATTCTACGCGTCTTGCCGTTGCTCGCAATGTCACTTTCTCAGTCCAAAGGATTTCCCGTGCGCATCGCCTACTTCGATTGCCTTAGCGGCATCAGTGGAGACATGACATTAGGTTCACTAATTGATGCAGGTGCTAGCGCCGAGACCATTGTGCGGGGAATACGCTCGCTGGGGTTGGGAGAGCTGGATTTGCGAGTCTCAGCGGTCAAAAAGTGCGGCTTTCGAGCAACCTATGTGGAAGTGATCCACCCACCTGAACATGCACATCGGCACTTGCACCACATTGAGGCAATGATTGATGGCGCCAATGAAGTTGCACCAGAGGCCAAGAGTCTGGCGAAAAGAATTTTTCTGCGGCTGGGTGAGGCGGAGGCCCATGTCCATGGCTCCACCCTGCAAAAGGTCCATTTTCATGAAGTGGGAGCCGTCGATTCCATTGCCGACATTGTAGGTAGTGCTATCGGCTTGTGCTCGCTAGGCATAGAGGCAATCGAAGCGTCGCCAGTGCCCACAGGTTCAGGTACTATTGAGATCGCCCACGGCCGTGTCTCCATACCTGCACCAGCGACTGCCGAGCTCTTAAAAGGAATACCCATCGCGCCATCGAACGTCGGGTTTGAGTTGACTACACCCACCGGTGCAGCCCTACTCAAAGCAACCGCGCGACGCTTTGGTGCCCTTCCGGCGATGACCATTGAATCGATTGGCTATGGTGCGGGGAGCCGGGATTTAGAGGGCCAAGCAAACGTGCTTCGCTTGCTCGTCGGTACCACGGATGAATCGTCTACCACTTTTCCGCTTGAGGTTGATCAGGTGTTGGTGATAGAGACCAACATTGACTGCACCACCCCGGAAGATCTTGCTGGTTGCGTTCAACGGCTTTGGGATGCAGGTGCGGTGGACATTTACCAAACTCCCTGCACGATGAAAAAGGGGCGACTTGGTTTATTGATTACAGTTCTTTGCGCTCCTTCACGCGCCGCGACCTTGGAGAGAATCTTGTTTTCGCACGGCGGAACGATTGGTATTCGTCGCTCGATGGCCGATCGTCGAAAACTCGTTCGACAATCACTGACGGTCGAAACTTCATTGGGCCCCGTACAAGGAAAATGCGTTTGGCTTCCGGAAGGTTACTGGAGATTTAATGTAGAGTTTGAAGAGGCAAATGCGATTGCTACCACCCACAAAGTTCTCTTGGCCGAGGTTCGTATGGCCGCCAATCAAGCGTTTCAAGCGATACAACCGACATTGGCTCCGCCCGCGTTAAGGTCGGTGTAATCGCGAGTCTTTAACGATTGTTTGAGTACCTTCTAACGGCCGACCGAATAAATCACGGATAGCAACAGGCCAAGCGTTACTTGGGCTGTGGTTTTACGCTCCCCGCGCCCAACGGCCCCATCGTGTTTGAGTCGCTCTTCGACGGAACCAGCAGCGATTTTCGCAGCCAAATGATGTTGGTTGCCGGAGTGGGCATTCTCATTTGGATGCTCATGCGGCGTTCGCACAAAGTCAGAAAGAACCAACGCCAGGACGCCAACGAACTTGCCATCCAAAGGAAAAAATTCGATTCTCGCGACAACTCGGGGGCCCCATTAGCGGATGCGCCCATGGAGGTATTGCGGTGGCAAGGCGCGATGTTCGATCTGCAGCGAGATCTCAAGGCAGAGCTGGAATGCAAGATTTCTGTGGTTCAGGCCATGGTCCGTTTGGCAGATGAGCGGATTGCCACCATGTCGGCCGCCGGACTAGCTCCCCAGGGGCATAACGCGTCACTGGGAACCACTCCAACGGCGCAGCGGCAAGGACCTACCTCGTTCCAGTCGACCGGACTTGTTCGACAAATCGCTGAAATTGAACTGCGGATGAACCAGGGAAAGACGGCAGCCGAGATCGCTAGTGATCTACAATTACCCCTTGGTGATGTCGAACTTTTGCAGAGTCTAGCTCGCCCCGGCTGAGCGACAATGGGAAATTGACCTAGTGACACCTCAGACACATCGTCAATTTTGAGTTAACTCACTACCATATATCGCTGCGATACTGTGTGGTGATGAGCAATCTTTTAGTGCCAATGACTGAGTTAAGGGAACGATGGCTGTTCTGCTGCAAATCAAGAATGCGTATAAGAGTTACGGCGAGCAAGTGCTGCTGGACGGGGCAGAGGCTACGATTACCGACGACGAGAAAGTTGGCTTTATCGGCCGCAATGGTGCCGGAAAGTCCACTTTGTTGCGTGTGTTGCTGGGCGAGGAAGAACTCGACTCTGGCGAAATTATCATGCATCCCAAGCTGCGAATCGGATACTTGCGACAGCATGATCCGTTTTTGCCAGAGGAATCATCGCTGGAGTTTCTCATTCGAGACAGCGGTCAACCCGAGTGGAAATGTGGTGAAGTCGCCGGCCAATTCGAGTTGAAAGGGGTCTATCTGGACGGACCTGTTTCCAAGCTATCGGGTGGTTGGCAAACCCGAGTAAAATTGGCTGCCTTGCTGCTGCATGAACCCAACTTGCTGTTGTTGGACGAGCCCACCAACTTTTTGGATTTGCGTACGCAGATCTTGCTCGAACACTTTTTGCGTGGATTCAAAGAAGCCTGTTTAATCGTTTCGCACGATCGCGCGTTTCTGGGTGCCACCTGCGGAAGAACGCTCGATTTATCGCGCGGCAAGTTGACAATGTACCCAGGCAAGGTGGATGGATTTTTAGAATATCAAGCGGAGCGGCTTGAGCACGACCTGCGAGTCAATGCAACTGTGTTGGCCAAAAAACGCCAACTCGAAGAGTTCATTAACAAAAACAGAGCGCGCGCCAGCACGGCAACTCAAGCTCGGTCTAAGAGCAAGCAACTGGAAAAGCTTGAGCTCACAGAAATCGAAATGGAACAACCATCGGCAGTCGTGCGTGCGCCGATTGTCGAGCCTCGTAAAGGTGCCGCCCTGCGCTGTTCGGGTGTTTCCATCGGTTATGCGGAACGTGTGGTAGCCAGCGGAATTGATTTAGAAATTGAGCACGGTTCGCGTGCAGCAATCGTAGGTGACAACGGTCAAGGCAAGACGACGTTTTTGCGAACCATTGTTGATTCATTGGAGCCATTAGCGGGCACGGTGAAATGGGGACATGGTTGCTCGGTCGGCACCTATGCGCAGCACGTTTACACCAGTCTGCCACCCAAGCAAACGGTGCAGGACTATTTGGAATACCAAGCAGCACCGGGCACGAAAACACAAGAAATTCTCAATGTGGCAGGAGCCATGTTGTTTCGCGGCGAACATGTGAAAAAGAAGGTTTCGGTCCTTTCCGGTGGCGAGCGTGCGAGATTGTGCATGGCAGGCTTGCTGCTCAGCCAATACAACATCCTGATCCTCGACGAACCAGGTAACCACTTGGACGTTGATACGGTTGAGGCATTGGCTGATGCCTTATTGGCTTATAAAGGGACTGTCATTTTCACCAGCCACGATCGTCACTTTATGGGACGTATTGCCAGTTGTGTGATCGAAGTTCGTGACGGACGAGTCGTTGACTATCGCGGCAATTACGAGGCCTATCTCTATCAAGTCAATAAGGAAATTGATGATGGCGAACGCGAAATGTTGGCGGCTAAGAAAATTGCGCCACCACCATCCAACGTAAAGTCAATCAAGGTCGACGATCGCCGCAATCAAAAAGATGAACGTCAAATTCGCAAGGAAATGTCGAACCTTGAGAAGTCCATTCAACGTCTTGATGATCAACGCAAAACCCTCAATGATCAATTGTTGAATTGCAGCGACCCAAAAGAAGCTTTGCGATTGCACGAAGAAATGACCGAAATCGCCAAACAATTGGCTGAGGCGGAAGAACGTTGGTGCGAATTACAAGAAGTTATCAACGAGCTGCCCTAGGCATATCGTGACCGACCATCAAGTTCTCACCGAGTTACTTTCGCAACTAGCCTCGCCCTTCACCGGCGAGGTTCTTTTTGACCACCTTATCGACACCGTCTACTTCGTTAAAAACGTCAGCGGCGCCTATGTCGTCGTCAATGCAACGTTGGCGGATCGTTGTGGTGCGAGCCATAAGAACCAGTTGATCGGCAAGCGACCTACCGACGTCGTTCCTGCACCCTACGGCGAAAGATT
This sequence comes from Pirellulaceae bacterium, assembly GCA_041749395.1. GTDB lineage: Bacteria > Planctomycetota > Planctomycetia > Pirellulales > Pirellulaceae > Laterigemmans. The sequence goes on along the minus strand of JBGTBJ010000166.1, from coordinate 33,545 downwards.
TGAGAAACAGGATCGGCATCTTCTCGACTCGGGGACCCCATTGCTGGGCGAACTCGAATTGCACGCCTACCCCAATCGCAACATGGGCTGGTGCCTGACAACTAAAGTTCCCTTGCGCGACAGGCGAAACCGAGTGATCGGTTTAGTAGGCATCTCGCGAGATCTGAGTCTTGTCGATTTCAAGTCGCCAGAATTTGAGCAATTGGCAGTGGCGATCAATTTTGTCGAACAGCATTTGTCGGAATCCATTTCCGTCTCGGATGTTGCCGCGATAGCTGGACTCTCCGTCTACCAATTGGATCGCAGAATGCGACTCGTCTACGGAGTGACGACAAGCCGCTGGATTCTCAAGCTGCGCATCGATCGCGCCCGATATTTCCTCCATGACACGACACGATCCGTAGTGGATATTGCACTCGCCACTGGCTACGGCGACCAAAGTGCGTTTACGCGTCAATTTCGCCAAGTCACCGGCTACACACCCTCGAAGTATCGCGAGCTGGTACCTAAAACCGAATGATAGGCGAATCGCGATTCCTGTTGCTATCGCGACTCCCACTGCTTGAGGCTGAGCGCGGTATCACCGGCAACAATGATATGGTCAAGCACTGTGATACCGATTATTTCTGCCGCCTTCTCTAATTGACGAGTCACCTGTCGATCCTCGTTGCTGGGAGTCGGATCACCGGAGGGATGATTATGTAACAAGATGACTGCCGACGCTGCATCCCGAATCGCTGGCCGAAAAACTTCGCGTGGGTGGACCAAACTCGCATCGAGCGTACCGACGGTGATGCGGTGATGACCGATGGGTTGATATTTCGTATCCAATGTGACAATGTGGAATTCTTCCTGTCGCGCGTCGGAGGCCAAGCGAGCAAACAATCGACGGCAATAGTCAATGGCGACATCAGCGCTTTGCAATCGAACTGGTTTCTGATTTGTTTTGTCGATGGCCTCGGCGACGCGCCGTCCAAGTTCAATCCCCGCCATAATTTGACAGAACGCAGGTTCAGAAATTACCGACGTGATTTGTTTCATCTCGGCAATACCGAAGAAAGGCAGTTGGTGCATCGTACTCGCAAAACGGTTGGCTAATCGCTCTCCTGCTTGCAAGGCCGATTCACCTTTCCGACCCGTTCGAATCAGAATCGCAAACAGCTCGGCCGTTCTCAATTCACTGGCCCCCAGTTTGATCAATCGCTCTCGCGGACGTTCTTCCAAGGGCGTTTGGGTCAGTTGGGTCCCGCACAATTGACTTTCAATCCAGCCGTCGATGTTGAACGACTGCGGTGGCATCGACCAGCGCAGCGAGGCAACGCTCAAAGACTCCACCTCACCATCGATGGGAATCAGCCAGCCCTCTTCGGTTAGCTTTTGGATGACACTTGAGACGGCTCGCGAAGAGACTCCTTCACACACCGACTTGATACCGTCAATGGTGAATTGGTCCCGTTGCTGCATGGGCTCCAAAATGCGTCGAAATCGTTTCTTCGGATCTAACGTTGTGCTGACCATCGGCTTGGTACCCGAAAGTTGCTTGATTGAGTTTCACATCCACCGGTGATAGTGTACCAACATCCACACATGTCATGGGTGCGAACGATGTCGCCTGCGGTTACAATCGGGGCTCCTGCCGTTTTCCTACTTTCGCCCCACCCCAAAAGCCTTTTGCAAGGAGTTCACCTCCATGTCTCGATTAAATCGCCGACATTTTCTCGGCACCTCAGCCGGCGCGGCCGTTGCCCTTTCCACGCGCCGCCGGTCCTTTGGACAGTCACCTAACGAAAAAATGTCGGTGGCCGTTATTGGTACTGGTGGCCGGGGCCAGGAGCACATGGGTGCGTTCCTGGAAGATCAACGCACTGAAATTGCGGCTATTGTCGATGCGGATGAAGAGCGAGCTGTACGCAGTGCGAATGTCATCGAACAACGACAGGGAAAGCGTCCCGCGATCCATAGCGACATGCGTCGAGTTTTTGATGACAAGTCGATCAGCGCCATCAGCACGGCAACTCCCAATCACTGGCACGCGCTCTGTGGCTTGTGGGCGATGCAATCAGGCAAAGATGCATATATTGAAAAACCCATATGTCATAATATCGTTGAGGGCGCGGCCCTCGTTGCCGCATCAGCCAAGTACGGTCGCGTTTGCCAAGTAGGCACTCAGTGCCGTTCGTCTAACGCAGTCCGTTCGGCTGTGGAATTTGTGCAGAATGGTGGTATCGGAACCGTGAATTTTGCTCGCGGTTTATGCTACAAACGCCGCAAATCCATCGGTGCACTCGGTGATTATCCAGTACCGACCGGAGTGGATTATGACATTTGGAGTGGTCCAGCACCGCTTACCGATCCACGTTCGACCCGCAAGCAATTCCATTACGATTGGCACTGGCAACGCCTCTACGGCAATGGAGATTTGGGCAATCAAGGGCCTCATCAAACCGACATTGCTCGCTGGGGTTTAGGAATCGACAGCCATCCGATGAATATCCTCAGCTATGGTGGCCGCTTGGGTTACCAAGCCGAGCGAAATGACCCCGATTATGTCGATGCAGGAAACACGGCCAATACCGAGGTTTCCATCTACGATTACGGTGACAAGTGCATTGTCTTTGAAACGCGTGGCCTGAGTGTCGACGATAGTAAAGACGACGAATTGAACCGACTCTTTGGCAGCACCAGTGGCAATAAAGTGGGCGTCGTCTTTTACGGCTCCGAAGGATACGTAGTGCAACGTGAATACACCTACTGCGTCGCTCTCGACAAAGAAATGAACGTCATTCGTGAATTCAAAGGTGGTGGCAATCACTTTGGCAACTTCATTGAAGCCTGTACTTCACGCGACATGTCGCAACAAGCGGCCGACGCACGCGTGGGTCACTTGTCCGCCGCGATCAGCCACTTGGGCAACATCTCGTACTACCTGGGCGAGAGCAATCGTGTGCCAGCGAGCGAAGTGCAAGCCGCGTTAGCCAAGATCAAGAGCCTTGATGACAATGGTGCAACACTGGCGAGAACCATCGACCATTTGAAAGACAATGGTGTGGATCTCGATCAATATCCCATGTCGCTGGGCCCCTTATTGCAATTCGATCCTGTCGCCGAAGTTTTCACGAATGCACCGGATGCGAACCCCATGTTGGGACGCGAATACCGCAAGGGATTTGAATTGCCGTCACTTGTCTAAGTTTATAGCAACGAAAAAGGGAATCGTTGTCACAACGATTCCCTTTCTTTTTTTCAAGTATCGGCTGTGAATTATTGCTTCACAGCCTGGTAGCAAAACGACTAGGCTGTCGCTGCAGCAGCTCCTGCTGCTTCGGCCAATGCTTCCGCCTTGTTGGTTCGTTCCCAAGTGAAACCTTCACCGGTTCGGCCAAAGTGACCGCCTGCGGCCGTGGCGCTATAAACGGGGCGGCGCAGGTCGAGGTATTTGATGATTCCCGCTGGGGAAAGGGGGAAGTGTTCGCGAACGAGCTTGCAAAGCGTTGCATCATCCACACGACCGCTGCCCTGCGTGTCAACGTGCACGCTGACAGGCTCGGAGACTCCGATTGCATAAGCGAGTTGAACTTCGCAGCGATCGGCCAAGCCGGCCGCGACAATGTTCTTCGCCACGTGCCGCGCCATGTAAGCGGCACTGCGGTCCACCTTGGTTGGATCTTTGCCGCTGAAAGCACCGCCACCATGGCGTCCCCAGCCACCGTAAGTATCCACAATAATCTTTCGTCCGGTCAGACCGCAGTCACCGTGAGGTCCACCGACAACAAACTTGCCTGTGGGATTAATGTGGTACTTAATATCCCCTTTGACGAGTTCTGGAGGCAGACAAGGTTGGATTACTTTCTCGATGACAAACTTGCGGAGAACATCATTGGTCACGGTCTCGTCGTGCTGCGTGCTGACCACAACCGTGTCGATACGCACCGGGTTATAGCCGTCGTACTCGACAGTCACTTGACTCTTGCTATCGGGACGCAACCAGGTCACTTCCTTATTGAATCTCGCTTCAGTGATGCGATTGATGATTCGATGAGAAAGCGCGATGGGCAATGGCATGAGTTCTTCGGTGTCGCGGCATGCGAAACCGAACATTAGGCCCTGGTCACCAGCGCCAACGTCTTTCCCCGTCGCGGAATCTTCGTTCACGCCCTGTGCGATATCTGGGCTTTGTTCATCCAGCGTCACCATAACTGCGCAGGTGTCGGCATTGATGCCCATTTTATCGTCGGTGTATCCCACACGCCGAATTACGTCGCGAACAATTTTGGTGTAATTGACAGTTGCCTTGGTGCTAATTTCACCAGCAATGATTGCCAACCCAGTGGTCACCAAAGTTTCGCAAGCAACACGACTCATCGGGTCCTGTGCGAAAAGGGCATCGACGACACCGTCGGAAATTTGATCCGCCAGCTTATCGGGGTGCCCCATGCTGACCGATTCACTGGTGAAGAGATACTTACCAACTGCCACTTTCTATACTCCCAAAGAACTTTCACGGAATGCGTTAATCGACGTTAGACAAGGCGACTCGTCGCGAGCCAACATTATGAGTCAACAAGCGGCGAGTGTTTAGTAACAAAATGGAACATTTTCTACGTTAGGGCTCAGCTATCAATTTCCACGAGTTCCCCGTGGCTGTCCCGGCAATCCACTTCCAGGTGTTCGGGGAACAGCCCGTCACTGCCCAGAATCTGCACCGTCATATTGCCGCTTTCTTCCATTTCCATAATTTTGCGACGTTTACGATTATTGAGGAACGCGGCGACTTCGTCATTGACTCGAATGGTTACCCGTTGAATATGATCATTGCGGCAAGCCAAGGCCAACATGCGAATGACTTCAATGGACATGCTTTCGGCCGTCTTCACGAGCCCCCGTCCGCTGCAGCAAGGGCAATCGGTGTAGATGCTTCTCTTTAGACTAGGCCGAATGCGTTGCCGAGTCATTTCGATCAGACCGAAAGGACTGGTGCGTAAGATTTTGGTCCGGGCGCGATCGTTCTTCAGAGCGTCGCGTAAGGCATGTTCGACTTTGCGACGATGCGATTCTTTCCGCATGTCGATAAAGTCATTAACGATCACACCGCCAAGGTCACGTAGCCGGAGTTGTCGAGCAATTTCTTTGGCCGCTGATAAATTCAAGCGGAAAGCCGTTTCTTCCGCCGAGTCATCTGTGCGAAAGTTACCGCTGTTGACATCGATTGCCACCAAAGCTTCGGTGGGATCGATAACAATCGAACCGCCGCCGGGCAAAGCTACCTTGCGCTCGTTAATATTTGCGATTTCCTCTTCCAAGCGATACTTGTGGAAGAGCGGCTCATTGCCTTCGTAGAAATGCAAGTGATCGGCGAAGTGAGGCATCACGAGCCGCAAAAATTCTTTGGCCCGCTCATAGGCATCGCGGTCATCAATATGGATTGCCGAGATACCATCGTTGAAAATATCACGGATGGTGCGGATGATCATATCGCTTTCTTCGTAGATCACCCCAGGCTCGTTGCTTTGCCCCAAGCGTCGCACAATGGCTTTCCATAGACGCAACAGGTAGTTCATGTCGCGATGGAGTTCTTTACCATTGCGTTTTTGTCCTGCAGTGCGGACGATGAACCCGAGACCTTTGGGTGGGTTCATTTCTAGCAACAGTTTTCGCAATCGCTTGCGATCATCTTCGTCTTCGATTTTGCGACTGACGCCGACTCGGCCCAATGCGGGCATGAGTACGAGATATCGACCTGGGATACTGATATAGGTAGAGAGGGTCGGGCCCTTGGTCCCAATTCCTTCTTTGATAACCTGCACGAGGACTTCGTCGCCCCGCTTGAACACTTCTTGAATGGGCGGTTTGATCCGTGGTCGGCCTCCTTTGAAGGCGCGACGATTGCCATGCCCGCTATCGCGTGCGCGATTGGCGGCACGTTCGGCATCCTCATCCGACTGGCGCATTATTTCTTCAGGATCAAACCCACCCTGACGAAAGTATTGGGGTTCGACATCGCTGATGTGCAGGAAACCATTTCGACCGACGCCAAAATCGACAAACGCTGCTTGAATGCTTGGTTCAAGGTTGACGATTTTGCCCCGGTAAACATTTCCTGCATAAGTCTCTTGACTAGCTCGATCAATGTACAGCTCATCGAGTCGACCATTTTCGAGGATGGCGATTCGACTTTCTTCGGGCTGTGCCACGTTGATGAGCATTTCCCGTTTCACAGGGGCACCTTCGACAGGTGCCGCTGGACGAGTTGCTGAACGCGTGGTGGAGTTTGGATTGCGTGTACCGCTCTCGGCCCCACGGCGAGGTGAAGATCCATTTCGCATATTGAGTTGTGTTTCAAAAAGTAATTGTGTGGTGTGATTGAATTTCGCTTGTCATGGCAAGCTGCCGCTTAGCCTTGAGGGCGGCATGCATGGTCTTGGATTAAGTAGGCATCAGTTCGGGTGCGAGATCACCTAGGCGATCCAACAAATACATGTCGACTTCACCCGCGGCGTCGAATGTCATAACGCGTTCTGCAATTTCACGACATTGCGCGATGGAGACACTGCGAATTGCTTTCTTGATTTTGGTAAGCGCTTGAGGCGGAACGCTGAGGGACCGCACACCAAGACCGAGCAGCAAAATAGCTCTAGCTGGATTGCTGCTCATTTCACCGCACACACTCAAGGGAATGTGGTGTGCATCGGCGATTTCAATCGACCGCTGAATCAGTCGTAGAACGGCAGGATCGCTGGACTGATAAAGGTCCGCGACATACTCGTTGCTGCGATCAACAGCCAATGTGTATTGCACCAGGTCATTGGTGCCAATGCTCAGAAAATCGACTTCGCGAATGAATCGATCGAGCATCAACACGGCAGCCGGCACTTCGACCATCATGCCGACAGGAATATTCGTCCGACAGGGAACGCCTTCTTCCTGAAGGTCTTCGGCCACTACATTCATCAGCATTCGCGCTTGTCGCAATTCGCTGAGCGTAGTGATTAACGGAAACATGAGCCACACATCACCATGGACGGCTGCACGCAGCACGGCCCTCAGTTGCGGGCGAAAAAGATCCTGGTTTTTGAGACTTAACCGGATGGACCGTAGGCCAAGGAACGGATTGTGTTCATTCTCAGCCAGTGGACGGTGACCCATCTTGTCGGCACCAAGATCCAAAGTGCGAATCACTACGGGTCGTCCCTGCATGGCCTGGACGACTTGGCTGTAAGCCTCGTAATGATCTTCTTCGGTCGGTTCATCGCGGCGAGTCAAATAGAGAAACTCGGTGCGATAAAGACCAATTCCATCTGCGCCCCGCTCACGACAAGAACTCACCTCGTGAGGGAACTCAATATTCGCTGACAATTGGATCGTAACCCCATCGCTGGTGACCGCCGGAAGCTCCGCCAGTTCATTGAGTCGGGCCACCAGTTCGCGGCGCCGTTCCATGTTGCGGCGATAAGATTCGAGCGTCTCCTGATCGGGGTCTAAAATGATGACGCCTTGATCGCCATCGACGATCACCTGCATCCCTACAACCACCCGATCAATAAACGTGCCAATTCCGACCACGGCAGGGAGTTCCAAGCCCTTGGCGACAATCGCCGTATGGCCCCCTGGTCCGCCTGTCTCGGTGGCAAACCCCAAGACCTTGGAGCGATCGAGCCCCGCCGTTTCGCTGGGGGTCAAATTGTGCGAAAACACTATCGACTGCTCGCCCACTGCATCCAATGGTCGACGATTCACCGAACCCAACGCTTGCAGCAATTGCTTTTCAACATCGGCCACATCCTCCGCCCGCTCTGCTAAGAGCGGATTGCCCAGCCGCCGCAAGGCCGACGCATAGGAATGCATTACCTGGCTGACTGCGTAATCGGCCGCGTACCGCGATTGGACGATGCGACGCTGCAATTCGGCATTGAGCCGTGGATCATGCAGCATCTGCAATTGAGCCCCAAAGATACTCCCGGTTGAATCACCCATCCGCAGCGATGTCTCGCGTTGGCTGGTTTCAAGAGTGCGTGAAACAACCTCGATCGCCTCTACGAGACGATCGTATTCGTTGGCTGCGTCAGCCAGAGCAACGTGACACCTAGGGATGCTATAACCTTCGTCATCCAGCACTACCGCCGGACCGATGGCCACCCCGGGCGAAACAGGGATACCGTGAAATTGTTCCATCGCGGGCCGACATATTGCGCCAACCAGATGCGTCGAGCGACTGGCTTGTTTAACCGCTGTGACGGCAAACGATTGGCGGGAATATCGTCATTCATATTGCGTTTTGTGTGGCAGAGGGAATTTCCTTCAATTGGAATCCGTTCCCTCTAACTCAAAAAATCCATGTTCAAACAACTCGACTATCGCTTGGATCGCCTGAGCTGCGTCGCTTCCTTCGGCAGTCAACTGCAACTCAGTCCCCTGAGCCGCACCCAACGTCAGTATCGAAAGAATACTTTTGCAATCCGCCATTTGTCCGTCACGCCCTAAATGTACACTGCAGGCATATCGGCTCGCTTGCTTCACCAACATGTCGGCAGGGCGGAGATGCAATCCCTGGGGATTGCGCACCACCACCGTGCGTTGGAGATTTTCGGCGTTCATCGCGGTTGCTTCACCCATATCAAGAAGCAAACTGATTGTTGTCAGCCTCATCCAGCAACTGCTGAATATCATCGGTCGACCGTGATTGCTTGAGAAAACGACAGAAGGTGTCATCACGCAATTGGCGAGAAATATTCTCCAATGCTCGCAAATGATCCCCAGGTCGTTCCGGTGGACTGACCAGCAAGAAAAATAATTGTACTTTCTCGCCATCAAGACTATTAAAGTCCACCCCGTCCGTGCTCACACCAACCGTACCAACTAACTTCTGTACGCTGGCATGCTTCGTATGCGGAACGGCAACACCTCGGCCAATTCCGGTACTTCCCAATTCTTCTCGCTTGAGAATCGCTGCAATGATGGCGTCCTTGTCGGCAGCACTCACTTCTCCAGCGTCTAACAGCGATTGCACCAATTCACTAATAACCGATTCCTTATCGTCGGCTGACAAATCGGCGCGAATCGCATTGATACTAATAAAGTCGGCAAACTTCATTGTGGACATGTTCCTTGGTTGAATTCTTTCCCGACACCGTGGCCCCACTTAGACTACGGATCCTCGTCGTGCGGCTTTTATTCCGGCTCTGACGATTCCAAATGCTTGTGGCCAGTGGCATGGTGCCCAGTCTTTTTTTCTTTGGCTTTACGTAGCTGCTGTTCCATCTTCGGAATGACTAAGTCCAATGCGCCAATCACCGTGGTCGCTGTGGCACTGGCCACAAACTGACCCGACTGCTCGGCTGACACTATCACTTCGACGTTCGGTGACTCTAGGTGCTCCAAATCGGCTGTCACCTCTATGGCATTCACCTTGTCAAACAACCGCCGCAATTTGGCAACCTTTTCTTCAATGATTGCTTGGTCGCCGGGCTGAAGATTTCCGTGACGGGCCGAAACGCTGATCTGCATCGGAGTAGAGACTCCCAGAAATTCTGTATGTATCGGAAGCGGGCATAACTACGAACTAGTGACCCACAGCATACGAAAGCCGAGCGTCGCCCGTAAGCCTCGGATTCTAAACCCCTGAGATTATTCCACCAATACGGATCAACTCCTTGGCGGGGTTTTGAGCAAAACTATTCGCTTTTGGCGATCACATGTCCACTATGCGAGCGATCGGACCACTAAAATTGCGGCTCGCGAATAGCCGGAGTAGCGTCGAGCGAATCCGTCGGATCACTGTCTTCATCAATTAAGGGTGATTCAATCAATGGCGTAACGGGTACCTGCAACACTCCAGATAGGCCGACTTCCGGCACGACGGTTGGGACCCGGGAGACTGGCGCATTACACGGCGCATCGGACACAGAAGTCACCATTGTACATCGTTGGTTCCACGTACCGTTGCTAGGCCGGCGACGAGCGCAACCAGCCATCAAAGCAACGCTTGCCAAAAGCAGCGACATGGTCCCGATTGAGAATGCGTGGCGCATCTGCTGTCTCCCTACGACGCCCCTACTGCCATCGCATGGAATTGGAATAGCGATGACTTCCGTTGCCTGAACATCGTCGCGGTTCGCCAGCCCACCCTAAAAAATCCTGGTGGGCTGTTATAACCCTAGCGACGTAAGCAACCGTTCTCGCCCTGCTTTCCCATTCGCTAGGCACATTCCTTGCAACCCGTGCCAGTATCACCGGACAGGGCCAGTATCACCGGACAGGGCTAGTATCACCGGACAGGGCATCGGTATCACAACACGGGGCGTCGAGGCTGCAACGCTCTGCGACCTAGGTTTCCATAGCGATGATAATCAAAGGAGACGCTCTGTTCGGTCAAGTACCACAGCGGCTCCACGCGCCCCGCCGCGACGGGGCGAACGCGAATCGCTGGAATAAAGGCAACTCGCCCCGCTTCCAACACCACGTGCGGCACGTCGCGTCCGCCTGGAAACCGAACGCGATCCACCGCGGAGCTGCGAATCTGCTCAGCCAATTCCTGGTCACTCTCCTCGACAAATTCGATGCGTCCCGCCCAATCACCCGTGATGGATTCAAGCAAATCTACCAGGCAGGATTGTACTCCAGTTCCATACGAGACGACCGGACGACATCCAACAGAGATGGCGGCCATGATGGCCAACAAAATGTCGTCAGCTGGATCGTCCCGTTGAATTCGCAAACGAAGATGCTCCACGGGTCGATAACGTCGACGATTGTCCTGCCCAAGCAATCGCACGGTATCGTGCTCTTCAAGATACTCGTTCCGGGCAAATTCCAAGTAGTCAGAAACAGCAAAACGTAGCCTCGCCAAAACTTCAGCTTCGCTCGGTAAACTCCAATTCTCTACCTGCTCGAATGCGCCAGCTTGTTGAATCGAATCCAAGAATTCATGCAGCAAGGTGTCGCTGGCGTGCGCGGCGACATCGGCCTGGGGCGAATTTCCGCTGCCACCATCGCCGTCACTAAGGCGCTCTGACCAACTCTTTGCTAACTCTTCGAATTGCATAAGAGGAAGCAGATAATTGGGTCCGCCCGCCTTGATACCCGAACCCCAAGCACTCTTCGCAACACCACCGAAAGGCTGCCTTAAGACGATGGCTCCGGTAGTAGGCCGATTGATATAGAGATTGCCTGCGCGAATTCGACTCTGCCAAATCTCTTGTTCGCGATCATCAAGGCTCTCCAGCCCGCTGGTCAAACCGTAACCGGTTCGATTCACCAGCTCGATTGCTTCCTCCAGCCTGCGATACTTCATCACGCCAAGGACTGGCCCGAACAGCTCTGTCATATGCGTAAAACTATCGGGCGACACATTCCACTTTACGCTGGGGCGATAAAGGCAAGGATTGTCACCTACTTGTTCGGACATGACTAGCCATTCTTCGCCATGTTCCAATTCTTTCAATTCACGCAGTAGCGCTCCCTCAGGGGCGCGAATCAGCGGTCCAACCCGATGGCTCAATTCCCAAGCAGAACCGACCCGCAAACTTTGTACGGCATCAGCAAGCGATTCACGGAAGGACGGATCGTTGTAGACCTCTTCTTCCAGTAACAGCAACGACGTGGCACTGCACTTTTGCCCCGCATGGCTAAAGGCACTATGCAACACATGCTTGATGGCCATTTCTCGGTCAGAGAGCGCAGTCACGATGGTCGCATTCTTTCCACCTGTCTCTGCGACCAATTCCATCTCGGGTCGAGCTTCCAGCATCCGGACCGCCGTTTCCGTTCCACCAGTGAGAATGACGACATCCACATCGTGATGGGAGACGAGTCTCTGTCCGCCATTGGAGCCTCGGCAGGGTACCAACTGCAGCGCTTCGCGCGGTACACCGGCCGCCCAAAAACACTCGCACAGAATCGACGCTGGTAAAACGGTGTCGCTGGCTGGTTTCAAGATAACGGTATTTCCAGCAGCCAACGCGGCAGCAACACCTCCGCAAGGAATAGCGATGGGGAAATTCCAGGGGCTAATCACTGCAACGACGCCTCGACCGCTTGCCGATATCGATGACTGACCAAACAGATCATTCGCCGTTAGTGGATAGAACTCCGTAAAGTCGATCGCCTCACTCACTTCGGGATCGGCTTCCACAATCGTTTTACCACCATCCGCTACCGCTCCGCCGATCAACGCGCCACGTCGGACTCTCATCCACTGGGCTGCGTCTCGCAGAATGCGGTGGCGAACTGCCGGTGAGAAATTGCGCCATCCACTGGGGTCCGCTTTGGCACACTCGACGGCTTGCTCTACATCCGACTCACTGGCTTCGACATAGCGGCAAACCACGACCCCTGGCCGTGAAGGGTCCAAGGAAGTTCGGATGGGGCGGTCAGCTGTGAGCGATTGACCAGCGATAACCAGCGGCACAAATGTCGCCGCATCACCACATCGCGAGTGCCATTCATGCAGAATTTCTTCGGCCCATTTGCCGTTATTAGGGAGCGACCAATCGGTATCGGGTTCGTTTACATACTCGCGCCAATCGTCAGCTTGAGGCGGTTGTACCGGGGCGAGTCGCCGATCTTGAGTACGACGAGGTGCATCGGAAACCGTGTTTATGATTGCGGCCGATTGCCGGAAACCCTCCGCTAAAGCATCAAATACAGGACCATCGGGATCCAATTGGAAAGTATGCCGCAGAAAATTGTCCGCACCCGTGTTTTCATCTAGCCGGCGGATCAGATAACCAATCGCATTAATAAAGTCCTCACGCTTGCAGGCTGGCGCGTAGAGCAGCAATTCATTGGTCACCTCAAAGATGGCTCGACGTTGATGATTGGCCATCCCCTCCAGCATCTCAAACTGAACACGGCCCGTTCCGAACGCCTTGGCCTGATACGCCCAGTAGAGAGCCAAAGAGACATCGAACAAATTGTGCGAGGCAATTCCCAGGCACAGCGAATCCGCATACTCGGGCTTGAGCACTTCGCGAACCATTCGCTTAAAGTTCGCATCGGACTCAAGCTTTTGGTTGTAGGGCGCTTGTGGCCAACCGCCGATAGATGCCTCAACTCGCTCCATTTCCATATTGGCTCCCTTGACGACACGAATCGTCAACGGCTGACAGGCCTGCCCTCGGCGATGAGCCAGATGAACACGCTCGCGAGACCACTCCGCTAAATCACACAGCACGCGAAACGAATCGGGAACATAGGCTTGCAGTGCAATTCCAGCCCGTACATTTTCTAATCCGGGCCTCGCCAGGGCGGCCATCAGAGCATCTCGCGTCAAATACATGTCGCGATACTCTTCCATGTCCAAGTAGACAAATTTGCTGGTGATGGTACCGTCGGGACGGATGAAGGACTCTCGTGCGGCAGCTCGAAAAAGCAGCTCCAAGCGATCTGCCAGCACTTGCACCGTATGTGCCCGGGCAATCGGAGAGATTTGAGAATAAATGGTCGAAATTTTAACCGAAGTGCATTCCACATCGGGTAATTGCAACGCCGCCAAATAAGACTTTAATCTTCGCCGCGCTTCACCTTCTCCAATCAAAGCCTCGCCGAGAAAATTAACGTTCATGCGGACCCCTTCTTTCCGCCGTTCGCGAAGGTGCTCCGTCAATGTCTCGGCTTCCGCAGGCAGAATGACATTTGCTGTCTCTCGTCGCATCTTGTCTTTCACTAGCGGCACTGCCACCCCCGGCATGTAGCCACCAAAGCTCTGGAATCCTCTCAGCATCGTGCGGTCCAGACCACTGAAAAAACGTGGCACGCCTTGGATATCCAAGATGTGCGTCAACTGATCGGCGACTCGCTCGTTGATGTTGGTTCGAAAAGCTTGGTCCGTCATCTCCACCAAGGTAGCTTTGTCTTCCGGATGGCCGATCATACGGTCCAATTCCGCTTGCTGACGTCGCTCTTGGGGAGTCTGCAATTCCTTGGCTCTGGCAATTAACTGCCGGCAAATAGTGATCGCTGCCTCCACATCGCTGGTCGCTTGGCCTACGCTGTGAAGTAATGTTTCTCGATCAAGAGCTAGATGTGAACGCGAAGCAGTCGACACGGCGCAGATCCCGGCATGGAAGTTCGATGACAATTCTCGGCCGTCACAACCGAGGGACGACCGAGAGCATCTTAGACGCGCGGGTAGAGGCTTTGACAAGTCCCTACTGCAAAGAGTTTTTCAGTCTCTATTTCAGTATTCGTGACAGCAAGCCCTGGATCGCTTGCGATCGCACATCTTGCTGGCGAGGATTTCGCCCTAACGAGCCTCCTTGGATCTGCCCGCGTCCGTTATCACGATGATCGATGTCCCGACGCCCGTTGTCACGATGATCGACTCCACGAGGCCCATGGTTTCGCCAATCGGGGGTAGGCAAGTGAGGGTGCAATTCAGGACGATGAACAACGACGGGGGGACGTGCACTGATGTGGATGCCAATGCCTACGCCCGATTGGCGATGACGCGATGGACTCGCCACGACAGGCTGGCGGTGGTGCGGAGGCCAGTGAACGACGTGGGGGCACACGGTTACGCACCCCTCCAATGCGCAAACTAGACGCTCAAATTCGATATCCATGGGTTGCCAATAGGCAGCGACGACTGGATCGGGATGTGAGCAACCGGGGCCGAGCAACTCCGATAGACGAGTGTGCAAGGCATAGACTTCGTCGTAGGCCACAGCCACGCGACGTGGATCATCTAGGTAGCGAGCCGCATCACTAAGATCCCGCGCTGCGCAAGCAAGCTTGTCTGCCAACCTTTCGGTGTAGTCAGAACCTCTGCGGCATCGGCAGAGGCTCCGATGAAATAGATCGGCCGCAATTGCATAGTCGTCGGCAACATGGCGCAACTCTACGCCCGGGTGTGCTTGTACGGTTCCCTGCGGAACAATGAAAATTGCGGCCATCATGCCAAGCGCTGCGTAGATCGTTTTCATGATACGGGGGCTTCTTTCCGAAGGACCTAAGGTGGATTCGCGGGATATTGAGACTGCCGGTCCTCAGCGACAGATCAACCGGAGCTTCACTTGATTCGCTCCACTTCCACTCCTTCGCACCCCCTGTGCCAATTCCAAAAGAAAGGCCGTAACTCATTACCTTCAATAGAGTTACGTCTAGAACGCAGGCTTTCAAAAAACGAATGCCGCCCGATCAAACGGACGACACTGTCGTCATAGTGATAGTCGCCATTCGCTCCGAGAAAGTAGCGTGTTGGTATTCGCTGCTTTTTTAGAACTTTCGCGGAGAGAAAGGCGACGCTAGTTTCGCGGAGCGAAAGGCGACTATCCCTGCACAAATCTACCCCTAAGCACAAATATATTTATGCATTCAGCTCTACGTCTGGGGTGTCGGCGACATTGACCCAAACATGGACGTGAGGCGAACCACGGAAGTGCCAAACGAAGGAAGGACCTTCCAATCGCCAATTGTCCCAGACACCATCCGCGCCGATGTCGGCATCTTTGAAGAATGAAAGGTGGCATTTATCGAGCCCCCCCTGCGCCGCCATGCAACGAATAACCTCGTCTTGATCGCTTTGTCGGTAGGGCTCAATCAGTTTTTGCAAGACTGTCTGCATGTGGGCTTTTTGATCTGCCAGCAGTTCGGTAACGGGAATTCCGGGAATGGCCGAATTCGTACCTCGAAAACCGACAGCCTGTTCGCGTGGTGTCGTCTCGAGCAAAGCCAATTTGCGCTGTTTGCCATCGAGCATTTGGTAGAGCGCGTTGGCAGAAACGGCTTGATCCCAGAACACATTGCCGATGTGTCCCGCCCCTTCGTTAAATTCTGGCGCGTGACCATAGAAAATCGGACCACCGAACGCGACATGTTCGGTCGAATCACCATCGCAACGCAGCGTCATATGGCGACCGGTCATCACTAATTCAAACTTGTCGGAACCGGGAGTGCCGAAGATTGCGATCGATTGTTCTTGTCCAAATCCGCCAGCGTCATCTTCGAGCTGTTGGTAGAATCGTGCATGCCACTCGGGCTGAATCATCGACTCAAAGATCGCCTTGATGAGATCCCGTTGATCATCTGAATAAAAATCGGAAACGATTTCTTGAGGAACGATGTTCCAGTTGTTTGCCACAAAGGTGCGCAACAATCCACGCTGGGGATCTTTATGGTTCCAATCAAAGCAGATCGCCTTACGCTGTTCTTCACTGAGGCCTTTGTATAGCTCCGAAACGAGCGATTCGGATGATTTAACCGGAGCGCTTTCATCGGCCCGGGACAAACTTGGCACGGCTGTTGATGCGACCGCGCCAGCAGCCACAGCGCCCAGAAACACACGTCGATCGATTTCGAGAGGGGGTCGCATAGAATTGACCTTAGCAAATCAGGTAGGAGGTGGGATCGTTCCTGTTTATGGTAACGCATTCCAAAGTGGACTGCCTACTAGATTTTTGATTGATCCGAAATCATTGGATCTTCGGCGATTCCGTTTGGCTGGCGAGATAGACGCGAGCCGCTTCGACATAGTGGCTTGCCGCATGACGATTGCGGTCGATGTCCTCTTCGCCCAGGTCCCGCACGACTCTTGCTGGAACCCCGACTACTAACTTTCGTGGGGGTATAACCATACCTTCCGTCACCACCGCCCCCGCGCCGACGATCGTTCCCGTTCCCACCACGGCCCCGTTTAATACGACCGCGCGAATGCCAATCAGGGCACCATCTTCAACCGTAGCCCCATGCACTACTGCCGCATGACCAATAGTTACATCAGCTCCCAAGCGGCAGGGAAACCCTGGATCTGCGTGCAGAACCGCCAAATCTTGCACATTCGTCCTGGCTCCTACTTGCACAAGTTCCGTGTCGCCACGAACGACTGCGCCAAACCAAATGCTGGCTTGCTCACCGATCACGACGTTGCCACGCAGCGTCGCGTTGGGGGCAACGAAGGCTGATACAGCAAGCTGTTGAGGCCGAAACTCAGGGTCGATGTCGCTCATGCCTTAGTCAACAATTTGGACGGGGGAAATAATGCTGCAATGTCTCGTAAAACTTGAATTTGTTCGGTCGTCCAAACGAGCGATGAATGATGTTGCGGCTCATCTTCGTGATGTCCCAATCCCGTGCTGCTGCTGGAAGCGGTGCGCGCCATGATCATTTCCCTTAACTGCGGCGCATTGTCAACGCCTTCGATGCGGCCCACGTGCGTGCCTTGGCCACCGTGCGCCGCATCGACTCCGCCACCACCCCCGGCGGTTTCCACAATCACGTTAGCAATTCCGAAATAGCGTTCTAGAGGACCTTGAACGACATTAACGTTTTGAATGTTCTCATAGGTCAACGTGGTTTCGTGAATCGTCCAGATACCACGTCTGATCCTCAGACTTCGATCCGTCATCACATACCAAGTACTGTCGTACTTGAGATGAATGGCAACGTAGGCCACCACATCAGGCAAGATGATGATTGCCAAAGCCAATGGAGTGATGAGTACTCCCACAATAGGAAACGCGATGGTAATGCCGATCCAAACACCGATGAAAAAGATGTCCATCAGCACGAGTGCCACCCAGAACTGAATCTTGAGATACTTCAAGAAACCCTTACTGGGTCGAAAGGACTGCACAAACCGTTGATCATGGCTGACGGGTAACTCAGGCGGTCCTTCCGGAACGCGAAACCACTTGACCAATCCTTTCCATAGTCCTTTGTAGATCCATTCGACTCTTCGTTGTGAATTCGACCGATTGTCAATTTCATCCGCCGCGGGCAACGTCATGATGCAACCTCATTCGATTCTTTGCTTTGACGCAGTCCGTCGCGTATCTGGCAGAGCAGCTGAAGTATTTCATCCGACTCGATCGCGTGCCCTTCGTTGCCGTTAGACACCACATCGAATTGACCTTGGGCGTTGTTTGTACCATGCCCCTTGGCGCCACGCATTTTCAAGTACAAGTAATCGCGAAGTTGTTCCACGACCAGCAGGCCTTCAATCGTCATTTCGGGAGCTGAGCTGCCTGATGCAGTTTGCACGCCTAAACTGGCCAGCCCCATCCAACGCTGCACGATATTGCGCGTCAGGTGAATGTCCTGAATGCGACGATGGGTCAAATAAATTTCCCGCCGAAACAACACGCCCCATTGCATCGCAACACCGTCCGTATCGAAACGATAGCGGAGAGTCACATATTTGCAGAACAGGGGCAAAAACACGATGGGGAAAAGCGGGCCGCTGGCTAATGATACAATTGCGTAATATTTCAATAACACCGGATCCGGGCGATCGAACGGAGAGGGATCAAATAACCTCGCCCCCCCTTCCTGATCCGCGACCTCTTTGGTGGGTGAGGGTTGTAGTGATTGGGTCGACATGATCGCTGTTTCCTCAAATTCCCGTACGATTGTATGAATCACACCAATTTAGCCTAATCTGCGCAGGATTGTGGCAAAAGAAACGGAACTGGGGAGTGTCTGCTTTTCGGAGGGCCAATTAAGATATTGGCAACTTATCTGAATCTTGAGCAAATCGGAGTCATTAGCAATGTGGCACACATCCATGGGCGAGCGAGTCTTAGAGGGTACCGAAGCTCATTTGTTGCGGGAAACGATCGCTTCCCTCGTCGATTGGATTGCTTTTTCCGAAACGCAAGGCGATGAATTTTGCGGCTTGGATTTCGTCTCGGGCATCGGCATATTTGACGCCTTAGAAGGAACCCAAAAACTAGTTCTGATTGATCAAGCCGCTCGATTCTTGCTGTCGCCCACCGAGGAGGTCTTGCCCCTCAATGCGATAAGCGAAGCAGTCGTTGGCGTGATGTTCGAGCATTTGCGACAACAAGTGCGCACCGAAATTGATATGCAAAGATTTGGTGACGACGATGATTGCCCAACGGCTGAATTGTCGTGGCGCGAACTGATTCGCCAGACTCGGCTCTCTCTGATGGAGTCTAACGATGAGGATCTTTCTGCTAGCGAAGACTCTGGGCCACCACTAACTTCCTCGACCGACATGTCCGAGTGGGACTTGCAAATCGAATTGCTCGCCGATCGTATTCTCTGGGACCGAGATTACGAACTAGCCGACTCACTAATGGATGCAGACCCCGATTCGGCTCAACTACATCGCTCATCGCTAGGAATTTCTGACGATTATTTTTCTGCGATCGCACCCGACATGAGGGAAGCCCAAGTCGACGAATTGCTCACCGGTCTTCGGCAATTCGTCAATAAGAAACCACGCTAAGTGAATGGATACATGCAGGCTAAATTCAATCGACGCGAGTTCACAGCGAAATTTGCCGCGTCGGCCAGTTTTTTAGGGGCAATCGCTTCTAATTCAGCCAACGTGTCGGCAATCTTTGAGCCCCGTATCGCGGATGATGCGACCGATTCCGGAGTGCTGGCGATCGCTACTTGGAATTTTAGTCTCGAACCTTGTCGCATCGCGATCTCTTCTCTACTGCAAAATGAATCGCGATTGGATGCCTTGGAAAAGGGTATTCGGCATGCGGAAGCCGATGCTGAAAATCGCAGCGTCGGTGTCGGTGGCATTCCCAATGCCGATGGTGTAGTGCAATTGGATGCATCCATTATGGATGGTGATCGTCAACGCGCTGGTGCGGTGGGTTCGCTCGAAGGGTTCGCGCACCCGATCAGTGTGGCCAGGTTGGTAATGGAGAAGACTCCGCATGTGATGTTGGTGGGTCCAGGGGCTGCTCAGTTTGCCGACCAGCAAGGCTGTCAGCGTGTGGAATTGCTGACCGAACGCGAACGCCTTGCTTATCAGCGATGGCTCGAATTGCATGCTAAACCCCAAGGGGGTGTCGACCCAGTCAACCCCAAGATTCCAACGGCGGTCCCTGGAGAGAACCACGACACTATCGCGCTATTGGTAAAAGATGCCCTGGGTGGTTTGGCTGGAGGCTGCAGCACCAGCGGTTGGGGTTATAAGAAAGCGGGACGCTTGGGTGATTCGCCCATTATCGGTAGTGGATTGTATGTAGATGGAGAAATTGGAGCAGCCGGGGCGACCGGGCTAGGTGAGCTGACCATGCGTTATGCGGGCTCTTTCCTCGTCGTCGAAGCAATGCGCCGAGGAGCTACTCCGGAAGAAGCATGTGCCGAGGCGATTCAGCGCATCATCAAAGGAGAGAAAAAGCCTGCTAGTGAATTGAGCATCAATTTTGTTGCGCTCGACAAATTAGGACGTGTCGGCGCGGCGGGTACCGATGCAGGTTTTGAATACGCAGTGGCCACAAGCACTAGCAGTGAATTGCGCAAACCATTACGGATTGAATCGTAGAAGGGTTGATTCTCGAGTGGGGAAAAGTGTACTTGCGGTGGATACCAGAAATGTGATAGTCCACAACTAGTCCGCGGTTCTCGTCTATTTGAATTACTCGCCCCGGGTACAAAGCCATGGAAGGCTTAATCACAGTGTTGCGTGCGGCTCATGCGCGAAGCACGCATCATCATTTCGCCCTTGACGCTTTGAGACACGTTCGCACCGATGCAGGCATACGTCTAGCCAGATTTCTACTAAAATATCACGCTAACTATCTGGCCGGCGCGAAAGATCCTGATACCCGTTTTCGCGATTTTCAAAATCACGTTGTCCATGTTGCCGACAGCAATTGGGGTGGGGCACCGCGTGCAGCAGAGCGATGGTATGGAAGGCTGCAGCAATTTCTGCGGAGCGAGGATTGGGCCGACGCGGCACACGCCGCAGGTGTATTGAGCCATTACTTTACCGATCCGCTTCAGCCCTTGCATACTTCTCAAAGCGAACGCGAAGCCGTGGTGCACCGGCCGCTCGAATGGAGCATTTGGCTCTGCTACCAAGAAATTCTGTCGCGATGGACGGAAGATCGTTTTCGCATTGTGTTTCGTTTGTCGTCTCGTGGAGACTGGCTTCCGGCGGCCATTTTGCGAGGGGCCGAACTGGCACATCGCTCCTATGAAACGCTAGTCAGCACCTACGATTTACAGGCCGCAAAGGAGAATCCCCGACTCGGTCTCAGCGAACCGTCGAAAGACAATCTGGCGGAACTTTTCGGAGTTGCTATTACTGGTTGGGCGCGTGTTTTAGAACGAACGGCTGAAGAAGCTGCCGAAAACGTACCGGCAGTCAATCTTGTGCCAAGCTTGTTTATGGCGACGCTGACGATTCCACACGGAATGTTGTTAAGGCGATTGGAAAACAAGTTTGAGCGCAAACAGGTGGAAACACTACTTCACCACTATATGTCCACGGGATTGCTGGCGCCTTACGTACCCGAGGAGGTCGCACTGGTTCGCAAAGTACTGCAGGTTCGTGACCGCGAGCGACAATATTTGGCTCATATGAAGCCATCGCAGCCTGTGGAACCACCGGTCACCGCCCAGCCTTTGCAGGAAGAACCGGTGACTCTTTCCTTTGTGGCGGCCCGTCCACCGGGACGCCAATTGACACTGGCCGCACCGATTGTCGACGCGCCATCGATTGGCCCCAAGACGGCCGCCCGTTTCCAAAGCATCGGGATCAGCAATGTCGGACAATTTCTAGGATCAGCACCCGAGGAAATGGTCCAGCGAGTTCGCGTGCGTTGGATTACGGTAGAACAAATCGCGGATTGGCAAGCCCAAACACGGTTGTTGATGGCTATGCCGTGGCTGCGAGTGAGAGATGTTCAATTGCTCGTCAGCAATGGCTGTCGCACACCACAGTGGCTAGAAACAGCAGACGTCGATGCCCTTTACGAACGGATCGAGCGATTCGTGCAAACTTCTGCCGGGCGAAGAATTCTTCGCACCGCGTTAGCACCATCACGCAATGAAGTCATGCGTTGGATCGCCCAAGCAAGGCAATCGTCACGCATCGCTGCGTAACATAGCAAACGAGCTCAAACCGACTGGTCAGCGAAAGAAACGACGTTGGTAATCCAACAGCGAAACCAGAGTTTTTGCATCTTGTATTGTGCCATCTTGTAGCCACCCCTCGATCTGATCCCAAGTGGCTAGTTGGTTTTCGATTAGTTCGTATGCTTCACGATCGGGTGCACCTAGCTCGAGATCGGTCGCCAAGAACAGGTGCATCGCTTCGTCACAGATACCCGGCGAAGCATAAAAAGTGCGCAGGAGTTCTAGCTTGCCTGCGCGATAGCCAGTCTCTTCGATCAACTCGCGAGCGGCAGTCTGCTCGGCAGGTTCGCCCGGCTCCATCGTTCCAGCTGGCACTTCCAGCAGAGTGCGATCCAGCGAGACGCGATAGTTGCGAATCATCACGACACGTCCGTCGGGGGCGATCGGAAGCAACACCACAGCGCCCGGATGTCGGATGATATCTCGCTGGTGCTCCTTGCCATCGTGACCGGTTTGACGGACGCGATGGATATTGAAACGATCCGCCTTGAAGACAACCAGCTCATCAGCGGACATCGCAGCCATTCCGATCAAAAGAGTTTGAGAACTACCGCTTCGGACGGGCTAAGAAGACTTGCGGATCATCTACAATCCAGCTCGTGCTCCAACGGCGGCCGTCATCCGCACTGCATACATTGTAGAAAAAAGTTCGAAAGCGTTCAGCCCGGTAGCCATAAGGAAACTGGCTGGTGATGTAGTCGTCTTCGGTCAGATCATCGACCCCGGGAGACGCATAATAGTGAACCATGCCATCGGGAGTCACAGACATCCCCAGAGTCCACCAACCCGTTGTCGTTATCTGTGGGCCATTAAAGTCACCGCCTCGAGCGTTACCCCGAACTCGGATCAGTGCATAATCATTGTCTGACTTGGAAACAGCCTTACTCTTAAATTCGATGAACATACCGGGCCAATAGACTTCATTGTCCATCTCCCGTTTTGTCATTCCAAAGAAACCTGTTTTATTTTCCACCAGTGCAGTCGTTTCGAGCGCCAAGCGAAAGCCAAAGTGGGGCCCATTTCTCAGCTCCCATTCACTAACGGGCGGCAGATAGACTCTTGTGGTGACGCTGGGAACCTCGGAAACGTCGATGCGACGTTTAATGCGATATTGAATATTAGCGACAAAATCATCCTGGTGCATTTCGCCACTAGGGCGACCTGGAATGCCAGTAAATTTTGAACGCATCAACATCGCTCCTTCGCTTCCCGCTAAACCACCTGGGGGTGTCGCGACTCGTTGCACCACATCGGGATGGCCTCGCTTGATGCCTTCGTACCATCGACCATTCGTAGTCTTTCCAGTTGGCTGACGCTGATTCTCGTCGATATCTTCTGTGCTCTTGGGATCGTTAGGAATGTAAGACCATTTGGGATCTTCAAAATCATCCCCGACACCTACTTGCAGCACACCCGAACCAGGTACGACGGGACGCTGTCCCCAAACAGTCTGTGATCCCATGCAAGCGGCGATGCCGACAAGCGCTAGCAGACTCATTGGACGTCCCATGTCCGATTCCTCCTCAAAAAAACGATCGAAAGTGTCTTAAAAGACACTACGGAAGCAAAAAGAGGCTTCCTATAATCGTCACCATCGGCACGTGGCAACCTCGACTTGAAACATTTTTCGAAATTGGACTCAAGGAACGAGCGCGGTCGCCATCGCTTGTTGCGCTATTTCCTGCGACGGATAGACCAAGAAACCTGCTGGCAGAATTAAATCTTGGTTGTCGATATTGAATACACAACGAAAAGTCTGTGTACCGGAATCGAGCACGGGATCTATCGCGATCAATACGGCGTCGACGTCTCGATTGACTGGCGACTCTGCACGCAAAGAGTAGGTTTTACCTACCTTCAACTGCGCGTAGGAATTCATCGGAATTTGTAGCTCGATCTGAAGTTGCGACAAATCCACAAGTTGAAGCAAAACGGTCTGCCTGCTAACCGCTTGTCCAGCATTCACGCGAATTCTACTAACAATACCTTCAAAGGGGGCCAAAACCGTGTGCTCTGCTAAGCGAACCTCTGCTTGAGCCAATTCTGCTTTTGCTAACTCCACCTCTTCTTGTGCAACCTTGTAGTTGCCTTCGGATTTGATGACATTCGCATATGCGGCATCCACTTCACGTTGTGCGATAGCATGGTGATTGAGAATACGCTGGACTCGTTTCAAGGCTCCCAACGAAAGATCAACTTCGGCCTTTGCGAACTCAAGGCGTCCCTGCTGCGACGCCGACGCTTGGGCGGCTAGGAGCGATACCTGCGCCATCTTGCTGTCCAGCGAAAAGATGGGAGCTCCGGCCTGAATCCGCTCTCCTTCTCGGACATATAACGATTCGACGCGTCCTTCGATGAGTGGTTGCACGTCGATCTTTCGATATGGTTTCGCTACTCCTGGAGTGAGCAACAGCTTGGGTGACTCTCCCCAAGTGGTTGGGCTAACAAGAAGTAGAGCGACTAGTCCAATTGCCATTCGCATTTCTCTGTGATCCAAATGTTCGAAGCATCTGTTGTGTAAGCAAGCGTCGACACACAGGGATTTGTGTCATCAGCTTTGTTACCTCGGCAAGACTAGGTTACCCCGCAGGCACGCAGCACCGAACACCGATGACCGCTGAATGGATTTGTCAACTGAGAGATCAATGAAAGTGGGCATTGTGCGTTTGTAACGATTGTGCGGACTGAGACATTACTGAATTTCGGGCGGAGTAAGGAACTCCATTGTCAGTAATCGCACCGAGAGAGCCGCGAATAATCGACATAGAACGAATGCAATACAGCCCCGCTGGGTGTTAGCCGCCTTGTCAAGTGGAGTCGCTTCATATCTCTGAGCTGTATATCCGAAGAGAGAATAGCGCGCCAAAAAGGAGTTTTGTGCGTGTCTCATTTCCTTAGCACTAATTTGAGACACTCTGGTCCCAAGGATGACTCGACCTGCAAACTATCGAACAGCCCTCGCGGCCAAACGCTTTCGCGTTGGGTTCGCTGTGGTGTTTGTTTGCATTGCAGGGAATCGAGCCAGTGCATTCCCGCAACAAACCGAGAGCGTCCCGGTGGTCGCGTCGGCCCAACCCGTGCATCTTGATGAACTACCTCTGCCTGCCAACCAGACGGCTCCGCGAACAAATGCGAGCACTGTAGGCAAAAAAGGGTCCCCAACATTAAGCACTGGCGGCACGTTTTCGCGACTTTCGATAGATGACCAATTTGCTGACGAGGGACTCATCGAATCGATCAATCCAGCTGCGAATCCAGAATTAGACGCTGCAGCTACTGAACCAATCCGAGAGGTTCCTCACCTTCCATTTTCGACCATTGACAAAGCCGAGAGATTGACAATTCCGTTAGCACAGGAGTTGTCCTTCGGATTGGACCTGATTGAGTCACCATCAAAATTGATGGAAGATGGTGGGAATGCGATTCCACAAGCGGTCGATCTGCGTGAGTCCCAGCCCGCTACTATTAATGCTTCAGAGTGGCGATTGTTTGATGACCCCATCTTACAGGAAATGATTGACAGAGTCGTCTCGCAGAACCCCAGTGTTCGCGATTCGCAAGCGAGGATCACTCAAGCGCGGTCAATTTACCAACAAGCACGTGCGAACCTCTTTCCTCAGGTTAACGCAACCACCCAGTATGGCTTTAGGCGGTTCAGTCAAAACGGCAACGCCTTTGTGCAAGACTCGTCAACAACCCAGGGCTTTGACTGGTATTCCGGGGGACTTGATACTCGCTGGGAAGTTGACCTCTTTGGTCGCTTGCGAAGCTTGAGAAATGCTGCGGGACTGGAGACCGACGCAGCCAAGCAAGATTGCCGGGACGTCATGTTGTCCTTGGTGGGTGATCTCATGCTGGCTTATATTGAGTTCAGCTTAGCTAACGAACGTATTCGGATTGCGGTCGATAACCTGACCATTCAAGAACGGATTTTGGCAATTGCCCAAGAGCGAAGACGCATCGGAGAGGAAGGCGATTTGGTGGTCATGCAGGCGCAAAACCAAGTCGACATGACGCGAACTCTTATTCCAGGAATCCAAGAGCAACGTGCAACGGCTCTGCACCGCTTAATGGTGTTACAAGGGTTCGGCATGGAGACTCCCACCGCACCCGCGCACTGGGGCATTCAGCTACCACAGATGCCCACCCATTTGCCCATTCATATCGATGGTGAATTACTAGCTCGTCGACCTGACATTCGCTCCAATCGACTCGCAGTGATGGCACAAGCAGAGCGCGTAGGCGCCTCGAGAGCCGAGTATTATCCGAAGCTGATGTTAAATGGTTCCGTCTCTTTGGAAACGCGCGATCTATCGGTATGGTGGGATGAACGGTCGTTAGCCCACAGTGTCGGACCAGTGATGAGTCTCAACCTACTGGACTTTGGTCGATTGCGAGCAGGAGTAAACTCCGAACGCTCGAAATATGCTCAGGCCGTGGCCCGATACGAACAATCGGTTCTTGACGCAGTGGAAGAAGTGCGTAACGCGATGGCCAGTAGTGACGCTCAACGGGCGAAAACAACAACTTTGGACACAGCGGCTAAGTCAGCATTGTCAGTGGTAGAAATGGCTACCGTTGAGTATCAGGAAGGAATGACCAATTTCCAAAATGTACTCGATGCCGAACGGCAGTTGCTCAGCATTCAGGACCAAAGAGCCGTAGCGCACGGAACAGCGCTGATCGCCTATGCGAGATTGTTCAAAGCGCTCGGCGGAACTTGGGTGGAAGGGCTACCCGGCGAAGCTGGTTTGATACATGATTCAATGAATGCAGAATCGGTGCCAGTCAATAGCGATTTGGTTCCGTAACGCTTGACATTATTCAATCCTCCACCAGAGATGCAACGATGGCAGTCATTATTGAAGCGGTCTACGAAGGGACTCAGTCATGTCGCGCGACGCATGGGCCGAGTGGTACCCAACTGATCACTGATGCGCCAGTGGACAACGGAGGAAAAGGGGGCTCGTTCTCTCCGACAGACTTGGTAGCAACGGCCCTTGGTACATGCATTATGACCATCATGGGGCTTGTCTCCGAGCGACACCAGTTGCGACTGGACGGTATGACGGTGCGGGTTGAAAAAGAGATGATCCAGCAACCGGTGCGACGAATCGGCAGCTTGAAAACGCTCGTTACTATTCCTGTCGGTGCATGTGCCGATCTCGAAATGCGAAAACGACTTGAAACGGCCGCCGGTCATTGTCCTGTCCATCAGAGTATTCACCCTGACATCAATGCACCCATCGAATTTCATTGGCTGTAATTCGCGGAGTGATATTCAGTTCTTACCAAGTCGCAGGCGTGTAATTCGCCTGCGTTTATAAACACCCATGCCTGCGACGCCGAGTGAAAGTACTATAAGGGAACTCGGCTCGGGCACAGCAGTTAGACTTGATCGCCATGCCAAACCGTAATCGGTGGCGCGGTCCGTGTTAATCTGCAGAGTGTACGTGCCAGCGCTTAGTCCACTAATATAAATGTGCTCAACATTGTCCACAGGGCTAAGGCTGGCATCAACAAGCGACCCTAGGAAACTGTCGCTGGAATTGTACAGCCGCATGCTTAAGTTGGCTAAGTGAGTCTCAGCACTAAAGACCAGCGCACTTGGATCTGTGTCGATGACTTCCAAGTTCCAATTGAGCGAAATC
This sequence comes from Pirellulaceae bacterium, assembly GCA_041749395.1. GTDB lineage: Bacteria > Planctomycetota > Planctomycetia > Pirellulales > Pirellulaceae > Laterigemmans. The sequence continues at coordinate 6,054 of JBGTBJ010000166.1, read as the reverse complement.
GAGAACTTGTCCAGCATCTGTCCTTGAGCAACATCAAAGTTGTAGTACATCGTGTCCACAGGAGTAATTGCTGACACATAGTCCCAGCCGGTCAGTCCAACAGAAAATGTTGGCGCAGTATTCGATCCATCGAATTCGCCCGCCTTTAGAATTTGGTAGCTGTTATAAACATTAAGCTCCCCCGCACCAAAAACGTCATCGATGGGCCGAGTGGTGGTGCGATCCCAGCTGGCGAATTCTTCTTTGGTTGCACCTGCCATCAATACCGCGCGCATCGTTTCACTTCGAGCCGCGTCCGTCCCGGCAGCAACTTCGTGCAGTAACGCAGCCGCAGATGCAACCATCGGTGTTGACGAACTTGTGACCGACGCAGGTGCAACGATATCAGGTCGGGTGCGTCCCGATCCGTTCATGGTCGTACTTCCCCATCCATGCACACCATCGGTCTTCCCGACAATCATGGCGTTATATCCATGGCCCAATAAATCGGGGACTCCAGTGTTGGAGTTCGAAGTCCCAGCCAACATCAATACGTCATCGCGATTAACAACGTAATCGACACGCTGCAAGGCATCAATCATCTCGGCATCGTCGGCAGAATTTCCAACCCAACTATGATTCATCACCTGGAAGGGTTGCGAAATCGGGTCAGCGCCGGTTGTCCAGCCAAGCTTCTGTTCCAGCCAATCATCCGCTTGATACAGCGTGACTTGGCTTACCCCCTTAGCAATGCTGGAGGTATTCCCAAAAAACAATCGGGCAACTGAGGTGGCGTGTCCGGATGGGCTAGAGGGAATGCCGCTGGCATCGATCAAAGTCTTTCCCGAAAATTCAGCATTACTGCTATCTGGCAAATAGCTTCCCGAAACGAAGGCTTCGGACATCGCCACCGCAACTCCCACCCCCGACTCCAATGTTCCGCCCACTTCTGACGCCAATTGCGTGTAGCCGATATCGTCCTTCCAATCCGCCTCTAGCCGCTCTGCAAACATCAGCAAAAAAACAACCGAGGCCCCGATGCATCGCATTATCGATGTAACTTCAGACGAACTTCGCATCATCGAGACACCACATTAGCCTGCCAAGATCGGCAATTTTTAGGGGTAAAACAGGAACTTGATACCATTCAGTGTTAGCGGACAGCGACCAGAATGCAAGATTTGGGTCGATTTACTTCAAAATGGTCTGGATTTTTTTGGTCCCTTTTCGCTACGTTGCCAAATCTTCGGGAAGAAATCCTCTGAACAGGAGGAGATGATTCCGTTGAATCGTTGGGTTATTTCAGGCCAGGCCGTGCGTCAGGGAGGACGAACGTGCAAACTCTTAAAACCGCCATCGTTGTTGTACTGTTATTGACAGTGACTTACAGCGCTTATGTGGCGCTCACCGCACCTCCAGCCGAAGTTCCTGCAGGACTGGCTGAAATCCTCAAAGAAAGCGAAAATGGATCGTTATTCAATCCTAGCGATATCGATACCGGTATCCCCGATATCTTTGGTGGCGATTCCATGCTTCCACCCCCGCTCGATAGTGCCTCAGGTGACCTAGCCGCAGACCCTGCGCTACCTCCCCCTTCAGCGGCAAATAGTTTTGGAGGGGCTTTGGCCGATACCAATTCCGCTAGAGTACGCATGACCGATGAATCTCAAGGCAGCATCGCAAAACCACCTGCCGACCTCAGCTTTAACGATCCAAAATCCATAGACGCTTCGATCGCTGTTCCTGATGCATTGCCATCGGGTAACTCGTTTGCACTACCAGGCACTGACACGGCGCCATCAAACGCAGGATCGGCTGCCGGTGGCAACGCGAATCCGACGACTCCAAATCTTGCTACGAATCCTTCGCAAACGAAACCTACAGCACCCAACCCTGTGTCGGCATCGTCAGCTGCCCTTGTCAATGCGATTGCAACTGCAGATCGCCAATCTTCGCAACAACAATTGCGTGAAGCGCTGACGACTCTCAGCTTGTTCTACAATACGCCCGACCTCACCAAGGAACAGCGAGAACCACTTCTGGCACGACTCGATTTCCTGGCGGGTGAAGTTGTTTATTCCTCACAGCACCTGATGGAACAACCACACCGGGTCCGTCAAGGAGAAACCATGCAATCAATCGCAGCTTCGCTCGAAGTTCCATGGCAACTATTGGCAACCATCAATCAAATAGCTGATCCGGCAGCGATTGTCCCTGGTACAGAACTGAAAGTTTTACGAGGTCCCTTTCGTGCTGAAGTCAATCTATCCCGCTCGGAATTGACCGTCTTCTTGGGTGAACTGTACGCGGGCCGATTTCCTATCCAAGTTGGTTCCGATCCAGCTCCTCAACCCGGCTCCTATTCCATATTGTCCAAACAATCCGAACGCACCTACTATCCACTGGCTGGTGCCAACATTCCCGGCAATGATCCACGAAATCCCTACGGTGACGTATGGCTGGATCTGGGGAATCAAATGTCCATTCATGGCTCACCTCAACAAGCCAGTAGTATGCCGACGGGTTGTATTCAGTTGCGTGCCAACGATGCACACGATGTGTTTGGTATACTCTCGCAAGGTTCCGCGGTTTCCGTTTTGCGGTAGCCCTGTGATTACTATCCCGTACACTTGTTTTGACCGAAATTTTCTTCAAGCATGATCCCTTACAACCGCGATGCATTGATTCAATTGGTGCGTCAAGAGGCATTGCAAACCGGCACGTTCACACTCGCGAGCGGAAAGACGGCGTCCTACTATTTGGACTGTCGCCTGATCACTCTGCATCCCCTGGGGGCCAATCTGATCGCCGCCGGAATGCTCGAGCAGATACAGGCCCTCTCGCCGTCCCCTGTAGCCGTCGGCGGCATGGCCATTGGTGCTGATCCAATTACGGCTGCGATCGTGACTGTCGAAGGGGCTAGAGGGGGTCATCTGAAAGGTTTCATGGTTCGCAAAGAACCGAAGGACCACGGACGAGGACGACAAGTGGAAGGTCCCGTGCGTCCTGGGGATCGCGTCGTCATCGTCGAAGATGTCATCACTAGCGGTGGTAGCGCCATCAAGGCCATCCACGCCGCAAGAGACTTTGGCTTAGAGGTATGCGGTGTCATCGGAATCATCGACCGTCTCGCAGGCGGGGAAGCAGCGTTTGCTGCTGAAGGTTTGCAGTTGCAAACTCTCTTGACGATTCGTGACTTCGGTTTCGAACCGGATCCACGCTGAGATGGAAACATCCCTACATCGCACTTTAAAAGCCCTCTATGCCGAATCGGAAGAGGCGATCGAGGTGCGAGTCGGGGCATACCGAATCGACGCAGTTTGCAACGATGAATTGATCGAAATTCAATTTGCATCGCTCTCTTCGATTCGTGACAAAATTGGCGAACTGGTCAAACACAATTCGGTACGCATCGTCAAACCGATCGTGGCTCAGAGACGCATTATCCGCCAAGAGACTCCCGATGGACCTGTGCTTAGCAGACGCCTGAGTCCAAAACGCGGCACCACCATGAATCTGTTCGACGAATTGGTCTTTCTCACACGGATTTTTCCCCATCCAAATCTGATTATCGAAGTCCCCTTAGTGCACGTCGAAGAATGGCGATTGCCTCCGCCCACGCGCTCGAAACGTTGGCGCAGACGCCGTGCAAAACACCAAGTCAAAGATATCGTACTCAGCAAGATTGCGGATTCCCAATCATTCGCTACTTCCGACTCATTGCTTGAATTGATCCGTGCTAAGGAACTTCCACACCCTTTCGATACCAGCGAACTGGCTGAGTTGTTGAGTATTCCGCGCGATTCGGCTCAAAGAATTGCCTACGTCTTACGGAATATCGGTGCGGTAAAGGAAGAAACCAAGCGAGGTAATGCGTTGACCTATTCGCTTGCGGAGAAACCTAAACAGGCTAAAAAACGATCACCTAAGGTGAGCCCAAAACGGGCCGCGTAGGTAGCGGGTGAAAACGTGGCCATGGGACTTCAGGCTTACCTCGCTCCTCTTCTTCAATCTCTTCTTCCAATGGCTGAAAATGGCCATGCTCTTGCATGCTGGCAAGCAGGTTGAAGGACCGCTGCGGTGCCTGCCCACACGCTTCAACGGGGACCTCGCCCTGCGCGGTGCCATAACGCACACTGGGAATATTGGGGTGAATACAGCCCGATAACATCAGGCATGCCACCGCGATGCTAAATGCCAATGGCAGCAATTTCGCCAAGCTGGAATCAGCGAGTCCAGCCGCTTGTAGGTTGTTCAGGGGAATCTCAGAGTGGCGCAGCATCCAACTACCAATGCATAATGGCTCCCCCCATCATCACTCTCGTCATCGACCATCCGGATATGGCGACTTTAGGGATACTGACGATTTTTCTACATTGCATGACAAGAATCCTTTCTCGTCATCGAAACAATTCGTTGAAACTAACGGTAAACTAGGTATCGATGGTCTACTTGTACACTTTAACCCGGCAATTCCTATGGACATCGACTCTGGGCAATCCACAGCGATCCTTTTGGAAGACGACGGCGCAGACTACCCTGTTGGTCAGCCATTAACCACATTGGGAGAATCTGGCGGCACTTCCCAGCACCGCAGATCCTTTCCGCATCGCTGCTGGCGACTGGTTAAATGGATATCGTATTATTTTGTAGTCCAGCCGACGCGATTAGCTTGCCTGATTGTGCTCTTGGCGATCGCCAGCGTGGTTCCCATCTTGCAGTTGGCCGTCCTGGGTTACCTTTTGGAAGTGTCGGGGCGCATTGCTCGAGGTGGAAGGGTGCGAGACAGCCTCATCCTACTGCAACAAGCTGGACGTATCGGGATGGCGTTGGGTGCGGTGCTCCTCATTTCTCTCCCCATACGCATGGTCAGCTATTGGGCTTATACGGCCGATTTGATCGCGCCTGGCGCACTCGCCAATTCGAGACTCCTGGCCAGTGCCGGGTTCACACAGAGCGATGTGCTGAGATGGCTCGGCGTGGGATTGGTGACCTTGGGCTTCGCCTACTTGTCATGGGCTTGGATCCGAGGTGGACGCCTCAGGCACTATCTATGGCCGCAGCCCGTTCGATTTATCAAGACAGCTTGGCGACCAAGTACTTGGTCTGGGGCCAGCGATCGCCTCTGGGATCTCATCGCGTCACTGAAAATCCCACGTTTCTGGTGGTTGGGATTGCGAGGCGCCATTGGTGCCCTCGCCTGGATTTCCTTTCCCGCCCTGCTGCTAGTGGGCGCCACACGAAATGGTGAAACAGGATTAGCCGGACTCGTCGGTGTTGTGGGCTTGTTTCTGATGGGAATCGTGGTGATCTATCTACCTCTGCTGCAAGTCCAATTCGCTTCCGACAATCGACTGCGCTCGATGTTCGCCATTCGACGAGTCCGAGCTGCATTTCGTACCGCACCGATTGCTTGCTGGACGGGGACGGCAGCAACCTTGCTATTGGCAATCCCGCTCTATTTGCTAAAGATCGAAGCGACTCCCAAAGAGGTCGTTTGGGCGCCTGCAATTCTCTTCATTGCCTTCATGCTCCCTGGACATTTAATTGCTGGTTGGGCCATGCGACGTGCGGATGCCAGTGAACTAGGTAAGCGATGGTGGCATACGCTCACTCGAATCGTCTTTCGTCTCCTGACACTGCCAGTTGCTTTCACGTACATCGTCTTTGTTTATGTTTCCCAGTTAACCAGCTGGGATGGTTTATCGACTTGGTTCCAACAACATGCCTTCTTGATCCCCGTGCCATTTGTGGGCGTATGACTTGGTCAGCGTGTCTTCACGGTTGCCAAGGTACAACGCCCCCACGTTGAATCTGCTTTCTAAGCGATTCGCGTAACGCATTAAGGATAGGCGGTTTCTCACTGATTAGATCTCTCTGCTCAGTAGGATCGTCAACCAAATTATAGAGCTCAAGCGGTTGATAAGGACTGTTTTGCATCAGCTTCCACGGCCCACGCACGATGGCTTCGTAACTCTTCCCACCGTAAACAGATCCGCCTTCGCGTCGAACGAAATACAGGTCGCGAATCTGCTTTATCTCTTCCCCTCGAAACAGCGGTAGGAGGCTCACCGC
>JBGTBJ010000165.1:0-13597 GCA_041749395.1 Pirellulaceae bacterium | reverse complement strand
GAAGTTCGTTTCTTCATCGCTTCGATCCCGATGGGTGTAAAGAAATTTGCTCGTTATGTCCGTGGTCATTGGGCAATCGAAAATACGCTTCACTGGTGCTTGGATGTCACATTTCGCGAAGATGAGAATCGAGTCCGTGACCGGACTACGACGAATAACTTAGCCTGGCTCAAGCGATTCGCTCCAAGCTTACTCAAACAACAAGATGACAAATACAGCGTCGCCATACGCCGCAGAGTAGCCGGATGGAATCTCGACTATCTCGCCAAAGTACTGGGAATTCCCGTGCTATAGTGTGCGTTTGCCGTGGTTTTTATCCTCAGTTAAAATAGTTGCTGACTTTCCGTTTAAGGCTGACTCTTAACTGTTATTGGAGTTCATGAATGCGAGTAGTTCTATGCATCTGCTTATTGTGCCACGCACACTCATACGTTGCTGCGCAAACTGAGCCTGAGGTGCGCAGCAAAGCGATCGCGGCAGCATCGAAGATATTGGATATGGGATCGGTTAGCTTTGAGGTGGAAGTCCATGGCGACGACAAAATTGAAATAGTGGAAGGCGTCGTAAATGTCCAGCAACTTGGAAAGCAGAAAAGACTGAGTTACGAACAAAAAACAATAACAAGCCCAAATGCTCCCAAGGATCTCCAAGAGAGGTTACTCGCGGCTAGTGGATCTCGACTGCCAGCGATTTTCGCATTTGACGGAAAGACTTCGTTTGAATATCGCCCACTTAGGCTTTCCTTGATTAAGCAACCAGAGATTGAGCTCTCCATCCCGCGTACTTTAAGTTCCCTCTTTCCAGACAACTGGGTGAGCATTAGCGGTCTACCAGCCGTGAATGTAAATCTGTTTCTTGCGGAGGTTCACGGTGCAGCTGCAGTCGTTCCTAAGGACACGCAAAACCATTGGGTTTTCCAGAAGACATATCCTAAAAATTTTGCATTTGGCGAAGTCCAGATGGTAGTAGACCCTCGGAAGGAGTGTCATATAATACGAATTGAGACAACTGGAGGGCTAGGAAACTCAAGTGCGGAGTTTGACTGGGAGCAAGATAGTAAGAGCGGTAAGTGGTTTCCCAGGAAGGCTAAAATTCACGATTACAGAGGCTTCGAAGTCCAGTGGGCGATTAAGACTATCGACTTTTCTGCGTCAGCAATCAGTGAGCCTTTTACTCTGACGGATGATACAGTGCCATTCGGCACACGAGTCACAACAGTCACTAAAGATGCCAATGGGGTCGAAAAGCAGGTGAATCATTTTGTAGGCGGTGAAGACGGTAAGTTAGAATACAAATTGCGGCATCGAGCTCTTGGTGATCTACGTGAGGGGTCAAAATGAATCGATCGCCGTTAATTCGCTGCTTTGCACTTGCACTGGTTATGGTGCATTTGAATCCGGTTTTTGCGCAATCTCATGCGGGCAAAACACTCACTACAATAATTCCGGAACCGCTAACGACTAACAATGAAAGTCCGTATTGTGGTGCGGACTGTCTCTTTGTACTTCTATGCTACTTTGGAAAGTGTCCGAGCACTTACAGAGAACTGGTTTCGAAATTGGGTTCCGCTCCATTTGAGGGCTATTCTCTTCTTGAGCTGCGCGAAGCCGCGATCACATATGGTGCACATGCGGAATGCGTGACGCTTGATTTCGAGTCGATTGCGGAACTGCCAAGTGATGTAAAACCCATGCTTTTCGTCAAAGGGGTCAGGCTTATTTCAGCGGTTTCGCACACCAAAGAGGCCTGACCCCTTTGATGCGCAGCTGAAACCTTTGATGCGCAGGCCCAATTCGGACGCTCTGTTTCTCAATGCGAATCAAAAGAGTGCTCGGTTACTTTCAGCGGCTCGCTCAATGCCGAGTACACGTCGGAGATAAGATTTGTGAAAGGAGACACAAGCAATCCCTATTTAGCTCCGCCTATGGTCAGCGACGATCGGATGCTCTTAGCATTCGACGGGGTGATCGGAGAAAATGACTATGCCCAGCTTTTGCCGAATCGAGATCTTGAGTCTCTGTTGTACAAGCTACTGCTGGCAATTTTGGCCCTTATAACCCTGTTGTTGTTCTCAGCTACCATGGTTGCAGTATTGCTAAAAGGCTGGAACATAGTTTTGCGCCCTGTGGTCTTGATCGGAACAATCACCGCAGTTGGTACGATTTTTATCATTTACATCAGGCGTCCCATCCGCCGATCACGACGGAACCTCAAAAAGCGTCCCGATCTCTTGGGTGTGGCCCGTGGACAACTGACAGAGTCCGGACTTGAGTATTACGACGGCATGCATCATCATTGGTTTGGGCCTCATCATTTACTTACTTCAAAAGTAACCTCAGCTGGTATTCGAGTTCGGGTAAGCCGTGACCCACGCAGCTATTTGGCATTAACGGCGAGAATGTTTGACCACTACAGTGAGGAAGTTGCCACTCGACTGCAGCAGTGCTGGCATAAAACCGTAGCGAACCAGCCATCCGCCGAAATACCTCCCGGATGGGAACAGTGGTCCGAACTCAATCCAATCCCGGATGGTGCAGTCGCTTTTTGTGGCACCATCACTTCGCAACTGCCTCTGAGAACACCGCAAGTACTTGGAACCGCCCTCATTGAACTAGTTTCGGCAATTGCCTGCTTAACCATGGGGTTGCTTGAATTGCGGATTTTCGAAATGCAAGCTCAATACGTGCTGTTGGTTCTTGGAATGTGCGGCCTGATTAATAACATTCTAACTTGGCGGCGCTATTTTCGCGGAATGAGTGAAGAATTGTGGATCCAGCGCGGTTGGATTAGCACTCAAGAGCTCGCCATCCTGCGACAATCGTGGGGCGTTAGACTCAAATTAAATGAGATTCGAGAAATCACAGATTACGGGACAGTTATTGCACTGACCGATGATGCGGGAGCTTCGTTCTACTTCGCCCGAGATCATGTCGAAAGTGATGCTGATTGGGAATCGATTAGGTTGCGATGCCCGCCTAACTCGGTCGAGAAAAACGGTAAAAACACTCTCCTCCTATCAAAAAACTCCGCCGAACCGAATTCCACTTAAATTGCACCAGCACGCCGTTCTTCCGTTAACTAATGCGTATTGTTCTCCGTTTTTCATTCCGAAGAGTCAGCAGTGAATTTGCTTTCCCAGTCTTGGCAAGCACAGCTGGCTGTACCGATTCGATAAGCATTGCCGGCTAGGGCGGAAAATCTTCAACGGCAAAGTGAGTTCCGTATGGCTCGTTCTAGACTCAAATGGGAACGGGTTACGCACTGCGAGAATGCGACACCTTATTAGGTCTGTCTGTGGACTAATTCGGCGTAGTGGCCCGATTGCGCTAGCAACTGCTCGTGGGTTCCGTGTTCCACGATTTCACCTTCCTCGAAAACAAAGATCTGATCCGCATTACAAATTGTACTCAGACGGTGAGCAATCACGATTCGCGTGGCAGCAAGCGAAGTGAGATGGTCGTCGACCGTTCGTTCGGTAATGGTATCGAGCTGACTGGTGGCTTCATCGAGAATGAGTATTGTTGGCTTATTTGCTAGAGCTCGGGCAATCGATAAGCGTTGACGTTGACCTCCCGAAAGTCCCGTCCCCCCCTCGGCGACAAGTGTTTGGTAGCCCATCGGCATCGCTTCGATTTCATGGTCGAAGGCGGCGAGCCGAGCAGCATCCTGGATGGATATCAAATCTAAATCGGGGTTCTGGAATGCAATGTTTTGGCGAATGGAACCGCTAAACAGAAACGATTCCTGAAGCACGACTCCGATCTGGCGACGAACCGTTGGAAAGTTGAGATTGCTGAGCAAAATTCCTTCATCGGAGGCCTCATTTGTCTCGTAATAGCGGATTTCACCCTGGCTGGGCGAATGCAATCCTAGAAGCAATTTTGCAAGCGTACTCTTCCCGCAACCAGAACGGCCAACAAGAGCGATTTTTTGTCCTGGTTTGATGCTGAAAGAGATATTCCGCAATACATAATCCGCATGTTCGTCATAGCGAAAGCTGACATTCCGAATCTCAATACGACCCGACAGGATAGGTGCGATTTGAGTCGTATTAGAATCTTGCTCAGGCTCGGTGGTAAGAACGTCGGCGATCCGCTCTAAAAAGGCCCCAACCAGTTGAAGGCGCTGCCCGTTGGCCATCAAAGATGCCAGCGGCGTTAGAAAGGCCAGGGCTAAGGCATTAAGCGCCAGCATTGTGCCAAGTGTCAGTGAGCCATCGAGAACTCGCCAGGAACCGACCCACAGAAGCAACAGGGGTGCCGCCATCCGCAACCCCAGCAATACCGTCTCGATCACGGCTTCCAAATGGCCTAGTTGCGAAGCCAGGTTGAGTTCATTCACAAAGAGATTCCCCCAGCGGTCAAGGGCTCGTTCTTCCGCTCCTGCTGCCTTCAGCGTCGCGATGCCGTTCAACGCCTCAATAAGATAGCCTTGTGCCTCCGCTTCGGCCCCGAGTCGCTGTTGCGTTAACGTCACTGTCCTTCTCAAGGTAGTCAGCAACAACATAACTTGCACCGCAGCCATTCCGAATGCCAAGGCGCCGAGCACGACGTCTTGCCACAATAAGATCGCCAGGTAAGCGAGCGCCAAGCTGCCATCTAGAACAACGGAAAGCGTTTGACTGGTGAGTGTTGCTCGGATTTGTGAATTGCTCGCGAGGCGCATGATGAGGTCGCCGGTTGATCGCTGCTGAAAAAAACTAAAGGGCAGCGCTAACATCCTCTCGAAGAAACCGAGCATCAACTGCGTATCAAGCCTTGCTTGCAGATATATCATAACGGTGGCACGCAGATATCCCGCTACCATCTGGGATAGTACTAAAATCGCCATTCCCATCCCTAGAATGACGAGAATATTCTCGATGCGATAGGGCAGAACACTATCGACCAACACTTGTGTGAACAGCGGTATCGCTAATCCCAAAATCTGAAGAATCAAGGAGGCGAGGAGGATTTGACCAAGTGCCGTCGGAGTGCCCGCTGTGCGCCACATGACCTGCAAAAACTGACGCCATAGCGGATGACCTCCTGTTGTTCGGCTCTCGAACTCCGGTCCTGGCTCCATTGTCAAAATGACTCCAGTGAATCCAAGAGCGAATTCTCCAAGCGTCAAGTGTCGACGACCCTCTGCTGGGTCGATGATTTCTACTCCGACCGACGATAATCGCTCCAATACTACGTAATGACTGAAATTCCAATGAACGATTGCCGGTAGTGGTATGTCGCGGAAATTGGCATCGTTTTGGACTGTGTATGCCTTTACGCGTAAGCCCTGCGCACGTGCCGCCGAAACGAGAGTTTGGGCGGTTATTCCATCACGGCCAGGGGCACATGCAGCGCGGCAATCTGCCAAGCTCGTCGCCCGCCCATGGTAGCCAAGTATCATTGCGAGACAGGCAGCACCACACTCAACGGTATTCATCTGGAGAACGACAGGCGAACGCTTACGATGAAACACGGGAGTTCCTATGGAATGCGATATGAGGCTGCGCTGCAGTCAATCATTGGATAGAAAATTGCCACTTATGCCTGACAGCAACGACAATACACGGCGCGATCCTATCTCAACGTCGACAGGCGCTGTGCTTCCCATATAGGCTTCTAATAGCGGATCATTCGCGGCTAGGAGAATCTCGTCAACGTTGGCAATGACGACTACAATCGGGAGGTGAATCAATTCCGTCGAAAGATCAAAACGCTTCCTCACCACCGCCGGACTCAGAATCTGAGGTTCGACGCGAACGATCTGAGTACGACTTACGACACGAGACTCTGGTCTACGAACCCAAATCTGTTGACCTACCGCTAAATCGATCGAGTGCTCTGCGGGCACAAGAACGTACAGCACTGGTTTCCCGTCAGTTGTTGAAACTATGGAAAGAGCGGCAACGTAACTTGGTACTCGAGTGGTCCACGTCATGAACAGTGCAGATAGAAAAAGGCCCAGCAGAATCCATAAGCAAAGAAACGTACGCGGGCGGATAAAGCGAGGGAGGACCGATCGTTCACGGCCTTCGACGAAATGCTGCAGTGCTTCCGCGCGAAAAATAGTTCCAGCATTATTCGACATTTGTCCTCTCCTTTGGCGACTCAAGAGTTAACACGGAGGGGACGCGTGTAGGATCCGCCAATCGAAGTAATCCATAGCCAATACCGGCCAAGCCAGTCATTAACCCGGGAGATTCTACGCCTTGGGGGACACCACATATCCAACCATTCTGTTGAATGTCCATGAGTACCCGAGCAGCTAGCCGATCCAGTTGACTGCTATAGTGCGAAGAGTGCGGTAGTTGGCTGACCTGTAACAACAATTCCAGATTACCTAAATCCCCGTGACACAGTGAGTGATTCCTGCCAACTCCATACGTGATGGTAGTACGTACTGCAGCTTCAACCTCAGTACGCGTCGCAGAATCCTCATGGCGTCTGAGTGTGTTTAAACGCGCCAAGCCGATCCCGGGCGCACCATGACACCAGGCTGTCACAAACCCAGGCGTCGTTTCGCCAGGATCATCCGCATCGCGCAGATCGGGCCAATTGCCAACCTCAGGAAGAAACAGCCCTCGCTCATAATCAACCGCTGCGGAAGCGAGGCTTGCGTAGCGCGAGTCATCGCTGATTTCTGCTAATTCGGCGAGGGCCCATGCTATTCCAGAAGTGCCGTGAGAAAAACCTGTCAGTGGTCCTCGCGCTGGCAAGCTTGGTAGCCAACCCATACCCGCACCAGCGGGTTGGGCATGGGCGAGCAAATGGTCGCCACACGCTCTAGCGGTCGACAAAACAATGGGCGATGGGGAACTGCGATATAGACTGACAAGGCCGCCCAAGCATCCAGCGGCTCCTGAGATGATGTCAAAGTGATTGTCTGCATCAATGCGTGGGAGCAGGTGGACCAGGGCGGCCTCTGCTTCAGCGATTAGTGACCGGTTGGACCAGAGTGTTCCCAAATGGGACATTGCATAAATAGCTCCTCCCCAACCACTGAATGCACCGATTGAACCGAACTGCGGCAGTTCATCTCTAGTTTGGCGAAGTAGCCTAGGAAGTGCACTTTGTGCCAAGCTTGTCCAACGGTCTTCACCTGTCGCGGCACCAAGATACGCCAGAAAAAGCATGACTCCTGGTAAGCCATCGTAGAGGTCAGTTCCTAGTAATTCCAAAGAGCAGCGGTGTTCACTTACTGTCGATAGTCCCACCCATGACGTGCCGGTCGCGCCACGCAGTGCCAATGTCTCCAGTCTTTGCCCCACATCACGTGCTGCGGCGAGCAGTTGCACACGATCAGCGCGAGGTTCGTCATACCCAACCCTTTCTTGTTGCAGCCGGGGGCGTCTCGCTTGCCCTGTGGATTTCGTCAGGGTGGCTAAGGACGCGCGAATGATCCAGGCCTGCTGATTCAAATCGGATTCGCATAGATTTTCTATGCGTTGACGAACAAGCTGCATACCTGATTTGTTAAAGTAATCGACAATACATGCCCCTTCGCTAGTCCACAGATCATGTGAATGGGGACAGGTTGTAAACACGGGAATGTCACCGCGCCATAAATCATTCCGCTCGGCAGCAATCACTCCTGCCAAGTAAGGCAATTCCGGAACCTTGTTCCAAAGTCGGTCAAACAACTGGTCTCGATCTAACCCATCGCGAAGATGGTCTGGATGAAAACTCTCTCGCATCAGGACGCAATAAGTTGTTGTGGGGCGAAGAATGACTCGAACATCGTCGTCAGAGAAGCGAGTCAGCGGACCAGCTTCATCGAGTAAACAATCGCGGTGCTTCATTAGTAAACGGTAGCCTCTGATAAACCCTTCAGCGACTGCCGAGGCATACTCAGGAACGTCTACCGGATGCCCCTTCAAGGACGGTCGATTCGCAGCACCGGAAATCGAGACTTGCTTGTAGACAACACGCATCTGATCAGTACCAATGCCTTCCCAGCGCGGCACGCCAAACGGAGTCTGTTGCTCAAGTTCCGCCCCAATTCCGCTGATGTCGATTCCCTCCGAATCTGTATCCATCCAAATCCGCTCGGGGAGTAGCCCAGTACGCAGCACGGAACGATCTAACAATGTATCAGCCTGATCGGAAGCCGTCCCAGCAATTTCTGGATGTGGTTGAAACAACGTTTCTAAGTCGACAAAAACGGGGTGTTCGCCAGCCGCAATCAGGTTTTCGGAATGTAGGTCGGTTGCTTGAATTCCATACAGCAAGGCAAGCTGTCCACCTTGTCGCTCGTAGAATCGATGTACTTCGGACTTTGACTCGCATTCAGCGAAAGCAACAAATTCAACCCAACCATAGTTCCCGCGATTCAGAATATGCAAGGAACGGAACGGCGGCTCAAAGCCCTGAGTGTTCATCCAAAGTAACAAATCCTGAAAATGAGAATCGACCGCGAGCGGCTTAGGCTTGTAGACAATGCGGGTGCCGTTTTCAAACGTCGCGACTAACACGCTTCGTCCTCCACGATGGCTATCGCCCGCTTCTGCGATAGCAATGATGGGGCCTGGATCCGCATCAGAGAAAAAAGTTTCCTTCAGAGCCGACCAGTCTGCACACAAGTGCATTAGAAACTCAACGCTAAATTCGATCCATTGATCGATGACTGTGACCATTTGTCGCGCTAGAACAGGGTACTCCTTAAGCAGTTTCAGAACTACATCACGCTGTTTCAATCGCCTCTGAAAACTATCGAAGCGAGACTCGGCAGAATCGCCCGACAATTCGCCTCGAAGCCGAGCCACGTTGAGTTCCAGAATCATGGTCCGGCTTATCATCTGTGCGACTTGCCAAGGCAACCCAGCAGCAAGGGCGTTTGCTACAGTAGTTGGACAAAACGGCGCGTTAGGGGTGACTGCATGCAAGGAATGGAGTTGTTGCAGCAATCGCTCCCAACCATCGTCCAACAAAGGCTGCACACCTTCCAAAAAGGCGAGCACTTGCTGGTCGTCGATCACAGATGGAATCGGAAACAGTCGGACGGTATTCGTGCGAGAATAGGCTCGCTCCAAGGTCACCAGCCAATTTGGAATCTTAGGGAAACGGTCATGGACCGCCTCAATGGGTTCGCCGAGAAGCTGAATCCACTCCCTCTCGGTCATGCAATCCTGGACAAGTCGTTGGCCGAGAAGCTCACCCAATTGGAACGGCGGTTGTGATGTACAACTCTGCAGACGACGCTCCGCCATCGAATCAACTGCATAACGCGAATCGGTTGATTGAGCCGCTTGGAGCGTTTTCAACCTCTCTGACATTGCGAACGCTCGAAACCACTCTGGTGACTTCAATTCTTCAATAGTGCACATGAAAATCGTCCAAGAATCGTGGTTCCACGGTCACCTGGGCGGCGAGGTGTTAACTGTCAAACACCTGGCGCCCTTACCAAGCACGCTTTGTAGTTCGCCGAAATGCTAAGTCTAGCAGCACAATCGAGGTGTGCAGCTGTACTTTCGCGATTGCGGCGGTTTAGGACGCCCGCCTCCAACTACCGAATCTAGGTCGGCGGCGGATAATTCAACCATACCGGCTGGATTTTGGGGCAGTGCCGCTCGCTGTGCATCACTCAGGCTTTGACGGTAGGCTTCATCCTTCCAGGCACGGACGATATCAAAGTTGGACATTAGACTTTCCTTGTAAGGGCTCACGTTTCCGGTTACCAGAAGTTGGTTTTTTACGGTGGTGAAGAGTAGCCCCTCATCCTCTTCTCTACCTACCAAGCGAGTTTGGCGAATGTTTGTTACTAGTAATCACCGAGTAAACTATGCTGACCCTCATTCAGTCAGTTATCTCATGCGAAGCGATTTCAAGGTGAACCGCGAAGAAAATTGGTAGCTCGAAGCTGATAGCTCGGTCGAGTTACGGCGCTGGTTAAACCGATTCGACGAGAATTACCGGAGAAGATTTGCCAGCCGCGGAACAGCAACCGACCGAGTTGAACTTGGTCAGTTCCCCTGTCGATTCGGCGCACATTCGAATTTGGAATTCACCACGAAAAAATCCATTTTGCAAAGACTCTTACGAATGTTCCAGCGATTAGAAGCGAAATCCCGTTTTTATAACTCAGTTTCCATATGTAGTAGCTTCCTAGTCCGAGCAATAGAGATTGCACCAGTCCGAGCATACCGTTGCGAAGAAAAAAATACCCGTATTCAGTGTGCCATTTTTCAGGCGCGCCCCTTATTAGAGCGTAACCCCAT
Source organism: Pirellulaceae bacterium (assembly GCA_041749395.1). Lineage (GTDB taxonomy): Bacteria > Planctomycetota > Planctomycetia > Pirellulales > Pirellulaceae > Laterigemmans. Next base: position 3,402 of record JBGTBJ010000165.1, on the reverse strand, counting down.
ACGGAGAGATCGAACACGGTTAGGATTAGCGCAATCACTGCCAGTAGCGCAAAGAACGAGACTGGCAAAATTCGCCAGCGAAATCTACCCTCATTCGTTTTGCTCTTCGCGCTGTACTGTGACGGTTGATTTGGAAATGGCAAATTCATCTCGCGATTTTAAAAAACAATTCAAACGCTTATAAGCTCGAACCAGTGCGGCGATCGACGCGCCGCCGGCGTGCGGACAATGTCCGAAGTTGGGGCAGGGATTGTTATTCAGCGGGTAAGAGATATAGCTCATGCGAATTCCGTCCCTGATTTCCGCAATCTACCCGCATCCACAGAATCCTACCAAGCTCAATTTCGCCGATCCCGCACCCCAGGGACGATACTGTTACCGCGGCATTAGTGTTAGAATGATATCATTGTTAGTTTTGGGTGACTGCGGTTTCTACTCGCGTAACGTTAGGGCGTTCGAAGTAATGATTCCAATTCGAATCCTTCCATGTTTAGATTCCGACGAGCGTGCCGCTCAGAGGCATAACGAGTTGGCGTTGCGGCCCGAGTTGGCGGAGTCGCTGGGGAGGTCGGCCGTGGAGGCGATCGATTTAGGGTACTATCTAACGGACGATGGCAAAGTCGTGTGGAGCAAAGCATTGCAGTCTGCTTGCGAGTCAAAGGTGAGCATTGCACCGGAGACTGAGTTGCCGACAAGAGGAACTTCTCCAATTCCAGAGACGATTGTACAAGTTACCAACGAGACTACGCTTGGTGCGTCAAAGCGGTTAGTGGACGGAGGAAAACGGCCATTGGCGTTAAACTTTGCAAATGGTACGGAAACGGGCGGTGGTTTCTTGCGAGGCGCGACGGCTCAAGAAGAAGCACTATGTCGATCAAGCGGACTATATGCAACGCTTCTCGACGATCCGATGTACGACTTCCATCGCAATTATGAACTGTGGGCGGAGGCCAGCGACTGGGTGATACTTTCACCGAATGTACCAGTGTTTCGGGACGATCGAGGGCTGGAACTGGATGTGCCTTGGCTGTTGAGCTTTGTTACTTGCGCGGCTCCCTACGCTCCTTCCGTTGGGCATCCAGTGTCGGGCGATTTGCTTGAAAAGCGAATCGCACGCGTGCTGTCGATTGCTCGAGCATACGGCTACTCGGAATTGGTTCTGGGCGCTTGGGGGTGCGGCGCATTCGGCAACGATGTTCGCCGCACAGCGAGTGACTTTCGCAGTGCGCTCGAGGGAGAGTTCGCAAGTGCGTTCGGTGAAGTTGTCTTCGCTATTACCGATTGGTCTCCCGAGAGACGGTTCCTCGGTCCATTTCGCGATGTTTTTTCTGAGGAACCATATTAGTGAACGACTGGGTAAACGACGACGTCAATGGGGTCAGGCTTATTTCTGCAGTTTCGCACACTAAAGAGGCCTGACCCCTTTGATGTCGGTCGAAAATGCCGGAAATGGGAAGCCTTTTTTCGTTGCAGCAAGCGTAACGTGCGACGTGAAGAGCTGGCGCTCGATGACTCCAGCCTCCCCAAATCGCAAATCCCCATCGAACCTCGCGTTGCCGATGCGCTGGTTGCTACGGAGCTGATTGACTTGCTGCTCCAGCATTTCACGGAGCGGCAACAGGAAATGATCTCAGAATCAAAGGGGTCAGGCGTCTTTGCAGAATCAAAGGGGTCAGGCGTCTTTGATCGCAAAAGACGCCTGACCCCTTTGAATTTTACGCCTGACCCCTTTGAATTTTACGGCTGCACTTATTAGCCAGTTGCGAAAATGCGAGCAGCATCCGCTAACTCCGGCGCTGGACCGAACCAGCGCGCTCTTCTGCTCAGCTTAAACATACTTTGTCGCTTTTGTATCGCGTGACAGACTCTTAGAAATTCCTGCCGAAGCGAGCGCGAAACTGGTTGAAGTCCAATAGTCCAATGACACTGTCACCATTAAAGTCGAACAGCGGGTTAAATCCTGCCGTGCTTTGATTCTTGCCAAACGTAGCTCGGAACAAACTGAATTCGGCCAAGCCTACGCTGCGATCACCGCTGACGTCTCCATATAGTCGGAAGAAGTTGTCTGCCGCTTCGTCTCCCAGCCGATATGTCCCGCCATCGGCCCCGTCTAAGTCCAAGTCTAGGTTTCCATAAGTGTCCGTAATCTTGCTGCCATTGATCTGCAGTTCAAAGTTCCCGTCGGCCAAAGAGCCGAACTCAGTAAACGACCCGCTGAACGTTAGTTGAGCAACCGTTCGCCCTTGCCCATCCAACGACGTGCTGAAGCTCACACCCACCGCACCGCCACCCACGCCACGCTTGAGCACCGTGAATGCATCGCTTTCGATATCTACGGCTGAATCAAATCTGACCGTCAGCCCCGTCACGCGGCTGCGCTGGGCTGTACCATCGCCGATCGTCACCACTTCCAGATCACCACGATTTCCCACCATGACCAACAAGTCTTTTGCGAAGGTATTCCCTTGGCTGTCGGTTGCTTGCACGTGGACGACGTAGTTAGGCTTGGTTTCAAAGTCGACAGCCGCGCCAGCCTTGATAGACAGTTCATCGCCGGTAATCGAGAAGAACGTATTATCGTTCGGTCCCACACCATTGATCAATGCAAACGTGTGGGAATCGCCAGCATCCGGATCGACCGCCGTCAACATCCCAATAGTCTCGGCGTTTGCCAAGGGAATGGCTCGTTCCAAAACCAAGTTGGCAGATAGAACAATGTCCAGTGCTTGTTCGATTTCCAGCGTTACTCGGTCCGCTTGATAGACGATATCCCAATTCAGCCCGTTCGGAAGCGTGGGCAGGCTGACGTTGGCAAAGGTTCCTGTAAGATTGGTGGCGGTGATGATGTTAAAGCTCTGTCCCGCAGCCGGTGCAAAACCATTACCGAGGCTCAGCAGGATAACTTCCAAAGTCCCTTCCAATACGACCGTTCCGGATGCATTTACCTGATCGAACTCATTGCCGGCGACCAGCCCACCGATTTCAGCTTTGTGCGTATTTAGCGGCCCAAACGTTAAGTTATCTGCGATGATCCTTGCGGGCCCACTACCGGGGCTGAAACCACCGAGAAACTGTATCGTGCCACCGAAATCACCGCGTCCTGTGACCTGCTGATTGAACACCAAGCCTGACAGGTTTCCTTGCACGAAGCCCTGGTTCTCGAGAGGAGTGAAGATTACGCCTTCGTCTCCCGAAACCTTGCGGATTGTCCCTCGATTATCGATCAGGTTGTTGGGTAACTCCCAGTCCGAGATCGCAGTTTCACCAGACAGCGTCAGCGTGATCCCTTCAGGAATGTGCAACGAACTATTGTGCAAGTACAGCGGTTGCCCCAGTGTGTTCGCGTCGTATGTGGAGTCCATACCGAGGTAGACTTCTCGATCGGAGATCAGCGACCAACGG
>JBGTBJ010000164.1:0-90127 GCA_041749395.1 Pirellulaceae bacterium | reverse complement strand
CAAAAAAAGAGGCCCTCCCCGGGGCTCCGCCCCGACCCTCCCGCTCGCCGCAGACGGCGACTCGGGAGGGTGGCTTGATACCCCCTCCCGTCTGCGGGAGGGTCGGGGCGAGGAACGAGCCACGGGGAGGGTTTGCGCAATCTCCGTGCAAAAAAAGAGGCCCTCCCCGGGGCTCCGCCCCGACCCTCCCGCTCGCCGCAGACGGCGACTCGGGAGGGTGGATTGATACAACCGCCCTTCCGAATTTAACGATTATTCTGATTAGCTAAAGTTTGCCGGGGCAAAATTCCGAAACAACAGAACGGACCAAAGTTCAACTAAGGAAAGAATGGAAATGCCGAAGCGCCCCCAGCTCCACCGAATCACCGTTACAGTCTGTTTTCTAACTGGCCTGTTCGCTTCAGGATGTTGCGGCCCCATGCGTTTTCATGGGTGCAATACTGGCTGCGGCGAGCTGTATGTGGATCCTTGGATCAATGATCCGGCCCAATGCAGTCCCTGCGATACTTGTGGCAACCACAATGGTCAATCCTGTGGATCGTGCCGCCCCATGCTTTATGGCGCCAAAACCATTTGGGGCTACCGCTACGACGGTGGCTGCGGATGCGATGGTGGTTGTGACGGCGGATGCGATGGCGGTTGCCAAACGGTCGCGGAACCCACTTGCGGTTGCGGCGTCGTTGGGTGCGATGAAGTATCCTGCGGCATGGAACCTACCTGCGGCATTGAAGGATGCGGCGGATGCAGCGAATGCAGTGGCGGAGGTCATCGCCAGTTTGTCGACAATGGACACATGGATGGTGAATCAATCGTCCTTGATGAAGGACCGATTGTCGACGAAAGAGAATTGCAGAGGTCGCGCGTCGTCATACCTCGTTCAAAGAGGATCTTCCGCGGCAACACAATGGCGAACGGCAACGCACACGGTCACTACTAGGGTACGCGTGGCGTGTTGATGCGGACAGCACGTTGGAGCGTGCCGGCTACCTTAGACGCGTGAGCGAAACATTTCGCTGATGGACTGATCGTGGTGGATTCGCTTGATTGCTTCGGCTAACAATCGGGCGACTGATAACGGAACCATGCTGGGCAGCGACTCGCTGCTCGGCAAGGGAATCGTGTTGGTAACTGCCAGCGACTGAATGGGCGCTTGCTGCAATCGCTCAATGGCAGGGCCGCAGAGCACGCCATGGGTTGCCCCAATGTGAATCTCACGTGCCCCCGCTTCGAAGACCAATTGTGCGGCACCGCAAATACTGCCTGCCGTACTAATCATATCATCGAACATCAGGGCAATCTTATCTTTGACCGGCCCACCGATGATGGTGCTTTGCTTCACTTCCAAGGCGCTCGTGCGTCGTTTATCGACGATGGCGAGCGTTCCTCCAAGACGTTTGGAATGCCCTAAGGCTCGCTTGATACTCCCTTCATCTGGGCTAACCACAACAATTTCTTCTGGATCCCAACCCCGTTCGGCAAAATGGCTATTCAGCACCGGGGCTGCATAGAGGTGGTCCACGGGAACGTCGAAAAAGCCCTGAATTTGCGGCGCATGAAGGTCCATCGTCAAGACCCGATCCGCACCGGCCCGTGCAATCAAATTGGCGACTAATTTCGCCGTAATGGGAACACGCCCCTCGTCCTTGCGATCCTGTCTTGCATAACCGAAGTAGGGAATCACGGCGGTCACACGATCGGCGCTGGCCCGTTTGCAACTGTCGATCATGATCAACAGTTCCAACAGATTATCATTCACAGGTGGACAGGTCGGTTGCACGAGGAAGACGTCGCGGCCACGTACGTCTTCATCGATCTTGCAAAAATTCTCGCCATCGGGAAATTTTCCGAGCGTTATGCGTCCTGGACCCAAGTGTAAAAACCCGCAGATGTCGCGAGCTAATTCTGGGTTGGCTCGGCCGCTGAAAATCTTCAGTTCACGCACGTGAAAATCGTTTCAAGCAAGAGGAGGATTGTTGGAGAGAGAAACAAAGAACGAGTAAACTTCGAACGTGATTATGCGTTGGTCGCGTATCCCATAGTGCGCATCCGGGCCTCAACCAGCAAGAGTTCATCCGGATTATTGATGCTGAGCGATTCGCAATCTTGCAAAACGGGCAGCGCTTCCACCTCGCGTCCCAATCCCAGCAAAATCGCAGGTGCATCCGTGATGTAGTACTCGCCCTGAGCATTTTTGTTGCTCAACAGGCCCAATACCTCTAAGAGATCCGCTCCATTAAAGACATAAGTACTCATGTTGACTTCTTGAACTGCCAATTCTTCCGCAGTTGCATCCTTTTGTTCCACTATTTTCCGGAATGCACCATCGGCATCGCGGACAATGCGACCCAGCCCCTTCGGATCAGGCTTGACCAAGGTCCCCAGCAACACGGCAGGTTGAATCTGTCGAAAACGGATCAGCAGTTTCTGTAGACTTTCCGGCTGAAGTAGTGGCGAATCACCCGTCACAATGATCACCGGACCATCATGCCCCGCGATCAATTCGCGACACATTTGTACGGCGTGCCCAGTACCCAATTGCTCGGACTGGACGGCAAATTCCACCGAGTCGCGACCAGCGAGCTCCTGCCGAACCCTATCTTCTTGGTACCCCACAACCACAATTTTCCTCGTTGCTCCAGCCGTCTCCAGCGCATCGAGCACATAATGAACCATCGACCTGCCAAGCACCGGAAAGAGCACTTTTGCCATGTCGCTTTTCATGCGGGTACCCTTGCCAGCAGCAAGTACGATCGCAATGGGGTCATTCATCTGTTCACGAATCCATTTGGGGACTGAGGACGGTCGGGTGCGTGGCCGAGTATCTTGCCACCGCGCACGACAAATGACGAGGGGACGAGTCAGTCGATCGGGACGAGCGGGTTTGTAAGCCGGGTTCTGTACCATCGTTTAACCCCGAATTTCTCTCGAAATCCAGTGGCCAAACTAGGCAGCAATCATTTATCTGGGACGACGATTGCTCGTCGCCTCAAGCAACCTACCCGAGAGTCGATTGAGACGGACAGCCTCTCCTCTCTGTTTGGTCTTGCACCGAGTGGGGTTTACCTAGCCACCCGAGTCTCCTCGCGTGCTGGTGCGCTCTTACCGCACCGTTTCACCCTTACCACGCATCGCCCCAAAGGACGACCGTTCGGCGGTTTGCTCTCTGTTGCACTTTCCCTAACCTCACGGCCGGTCGGCGTTACCGACCACTCTGTCCTACGGTGCCCGGACTTTCCTCCCAATCCGGCTCCGACCTTGCGGCCAAGCCAACTGAGCGATTGCCCCACCCGCTCGTCCCGAATGACTGACGATCAGGTCAGCAAAATAGACTGACAGAAGCGACCTCCATTGGCAACCTTCCTCCGAAAATTGAGTCGCTCGCCCTGCCCTCCATCGCACTAACCACTGAATCTCTGCAGTTTGTTTGCAATGCGTTGTGAAGCCTTTACAATGCTCGGTTCCCTCCTCGCACCTTTTTTCACTGCTTTTTGCACCTCACCCATCCCGCTACGTTCCCGCCATCCTACGTCGACTCGATTAGGTCAGACACGATTGCCTCTAGTTGCATTCTAGTGCGTCGTCAGTTTGACCCCTCGAAGCCGGATCGCTCGCCCAACCGAAGAGAACAGACCCAGATGAACTCCCAGCGATTTTTCGCGTTCATGTTGCTGAGTTTCGTGCTAGCTGCCGGAAAGACGGTTGCCCAGCCGGTCGCCCTACAATTCCACCATGGCGACCACGTCGCCTACATCGGTAATGCGCTCGCTGACCGCATGCAACACTCTGCATGGTTAGAAACTTTAATCCATGCAAGTTTCCCGGAATCCGATTTGACCTTTCGGAATTTGGGTTTCCCAGGGGACGAGCTGACCAATCGATTGCGCGAAGATAACTTTGGAAGTCCCGATCAATGGCTGACGAAAGTGGAAGCCGACGTCGTTTTCTGCTTCTTCGGATACAACGAGGCATTAAAGGGCGAAGCGGGGCTGGAACAGTTTCGTAAAGAACTGGCCACAACCATCGAGGGAATGTTAAGCCAAAAGTACAACGGGTCTGCAGCACCGCAATTAGTATTCTTCTCTCCACTTGCACACGAAGATTTGCATAGCTCCCATCTGCCCGACGGCTCCGCAAACAACGTCTTATTGGAGCTCTACACGGCGGCGATGCAGGAAGTCTGTGAAGCGAAAAATATTATCTTCGTTGACCTGTTTCATTCTAGTAAGAAACTCTATCTCAGCTCTGACGAACCGCTCACGATGAACGGTATCCATTTGCTGGAGAAGGGGGACCGCGCGATCGCCAAGGTGATCATGAACGCGTTGTTTCCCAATACGAAAATTACACAGAGCGAAGAGCAATTAGAACGACTTCGTAGCGCAGTACTGGACAAGAATGACTATTGGTTTAATCGCTATCGAGTCGTGGATGGTTACAACGTTTTTGGGGGGCGTTCCAAATTGGCATGGTTCGGCCAAAGCAACGCGGATGTGATGATGCGCGAGATGGAAATCTTCGATGTGATGACAGCCAATCGCGATGTGAAGGTTTGGGCCGTCGCGCGAGGCAGCGATCACATTGTGGTTGACAATAATTTGCCCAAGGAATTGGAGGTGCAAACCAATATTCCCGGCTCACTCTCGGAGGGCAAACACCAGTATCTCGGCGGTGAAGAAGCAATTGAAAAAATGAAAATCGCTGAGGGAATGGAAGTCAATCTCTATGCATCTGAAGAAATGTTTCCAGAGATCGTCAACCCGGTTCAAATGGCAGTGGATCCCGATGGCCGGTTGTTTGTCTCGGTCTGGCCATCGTATCCGCACTGGAATCCGACACAGCCCCGCCGTGACAGAATTGTCTGCTTGCCCGATGACAATGGAGATGGCGTTGCCGATCGCTGCGTCACGTTCGCGGATAACCTCAATAGTGTGACCGGATTTGAATTCTGGGGAGGCGGCATGTTGGTGGCTGCTTTGCCTGAAATTTGGTTTCTCAAGGACACCGATGGAGACGACAAAGCCGATTTAAAGATTCGCATGCTACAAGGTGTCAGCAGTGCAGACTCCCATCACTCGGCGAACGCCGTGTTGGTGGGACCCGATGGTTGGCTCTATTGGTCGCGAGGTATTTTTAATACCGCATCGATAGAAACGCCCACCAAGACTTTTCGTTCCGGTGAAAGTGGCGTGCATCGCTTCAATCCCCGTACCTTTGAAATGGAATTTCACTTCCCCATCGGTCCCAATCCCCATGGTGATGTGTTTGACCAATGGGGATTTCAATTCGCTAATGACGGCACCGGGGGCGTTGGTTCCTATGTAAATATTGGTAAAGGAATCAGCAATAAGCCATGGTTCAAAATGCGAGTCCGTCCCGTTGCAGCAACCGGGATTCTCTCCAGCAGCCAATTCCCCGACGAGAACCAGGGAAATTTCTTGGTATGCAATTGCATTGGTTTCCTGGGAGTGCTGCAACACCAAGTCCACTACGATGGTGCGGACATTACGGCGACGGAAATCGAACCTATTCTGGTGTCGAGCGATCCCAATTTCCGACCTACTGACGTTGAAATTGGTGGAGACGGAGCGCTTTATGTTTCCGATTGGTCCAATGCGATTATCGGTCACATGCAACACAATATGCGAGATCCGAATCGCGACCATCAACATGGCAGAATCTACCGCGTGACAGCGAAAAATCGCCCACTCGTCACACCAGTGAAGCTGCGAGGAAAATCGCTTGACGAAGTCTGTAAAGCGTTTTACTCAAAAGAAAACGGTACCCGATATCGTGCGCGACTCGAATTGAGTGGTCGATCGACTCCTGAGGTGATGACTGCTTTGACTGAGTTCACGAGCAACCTTGATCCTGCGAACCCAAGTGATGCACAAGCTCTCCTTGAATGCCTTTGGGTATGTGAAGAACATCGAAGTCCAAATGGAGCCCTGCTGAAAAAAGTGTATGCCGCAACAGACGCAAGAGTCCGCGCCGCAGCGATTCGTACTCTCGGTCACTGGACTGGTGGCAAACAACCTGGCCCAATTGATAACAGCGCAGAACTAGTACTCACTGCTGCTCGCGACGACGCGGCGATAGTACGCGCCGAAGCGATCAAAGCGGCCGTCAATTTCGATCCATCCCTTGCGGCTCAAGTCGTCTTCGAAGTTGCTATCCAGCCTACCGACGCCGAGCTCGATACAGTACTTGCCTACGGACGCGCTCAATCTCAAGCCGACCAACAATTGCAACAAGCTATCGAAGCAGGCAGCGAGCTTTCTCCTGCAGCAATCGCATATGCACTTCGAAATGCCAGCCTTGAGGACCTCACGAAACTTCCCAAGACAAAAGAAGTTTATGGAGCAATCCTGAATCACCCTGATGCAACCGTACCGGCGCTCCGTGATGCGTTATCGGGATTGTCGAAGTTGCTCAATGCGAACCCGCTTCCGGTCCTCTTTGACCTGATCGAACAACGTGACATCGATCCGCAATCCGGATCGCTCTCGAGTCTTGCAGAGTTGTTGCTTGAACAATCTCAGACGATACTGTCGGGCTTTCGAAGTCAATTTCAAGCCATCGCGGAGACTTCAAAGCAACCAGCAACACGTCAACTTGGCTACGCTGCTTGGATAACGGCTGATGGCAATAGCGATGCAGCCCTGGTTCTGGCCATCAAGAGCAAAGACCGCTTACGCGATTTTCTGTTAGCAGTTCCACAACTTCCGACAAATGCGCGCAGCGAAAATTTGTTTGCTGCTATTCGCTCACTGATGTTCGAATTGCCTCCGAATCTTCCCACCGAACCCAATGGTTCCGAAGCTTTCCAAAGTGGGATTCAAGTCGACTATTATTTTCCAAATCCTAAAGATGTCTCCCTGGAAACACTAGCAAAACTGAAGCCGCAAGAGAGTGGCTTAGTCCCCACAATAACAATGGATGTACCGCAACGAAAAGAACCGGATACTTTCGCCTTACGGTTTTCTGGCAACATAATCGTGCCAACATCCGGCGCCTATCAGTTCTTCATCGCCTCGGATGATGGGTCAAGACTTTACGTCGACGACAAGTTGCTCATCGATAATGACCGTCTGCAAGGTATGACAGAAATGAGTGCCGGTATCGATTTGCAAGCTGGAAGCCATAAGTTCGCGGTCACTTATTACGACAATGGTGGGGGCGATGGATTGTCGGTTCAATGGAGCGGTCCTAGCTTTGCGAAACAACCGATTGCGGCCGACCGTCTAGCTGTTGGTACATCGACGACATCTTTACATGACCTAGCAATTCTTGCGGTATCGTCCTTGACTGGAAACGATGCAGCGAAGTTCACTGACTGGACGCGTTTGATCAAGGCTGATCGCAGCCGTCCCGCAGTAGTGACGGCACTCCGTCAATTGCCTGAAACAAGCTGGGACATGAAAGAACTTCCTGGCCTAGTGGACAACCTTGTTGGTTATCTAAGTGGCATTCCAGCCAAGAATCGAACATCGGGTACGGCGGTCGATACCGTCGAATTGATCAAGAAATTGGCCACTCGACTACCCGATACAGAATCTCGTCAGGTACTCGATCGCTTGCAAAATCTGGATGTTCGCACGGTGGCAATCGGTACTGTGATCGAGCGCATGGCATACGACAAAGTAAGGATTACGGCTCAGGCAGGAAAGCCAATCGAATTTCGTTTTTCCAACACTGACAATATGCCCCACAATTTTGTCATCCTGCAGCCCGGCGCGCTAGAGCAGGTCGGCCTGCTGGCAGAATCGACAGCCCTGGAGCAAGACGCAAGGGATCGACAGTATGTGCCTGTTTCCGATCAAATATTGCTGAGCAGCGAATTGCTCAATCCTGGTCAATCTCAAACGCTGAGCTTTGAAGTACCGTCCAGCCCAGGGATGTATCCCTACGTTTGCACTTATCCGGGTCACTGGCGACGGATGTTCGGAGTGCTGGTAGTTGTGAGTGACTACGATGCTTTTCAAGCGGACTCGGAGGGCTATTTAGCAGCCAATCCGATGCCCTTCCAAGATGCATTGCTGGAGACCATTGGTCGCGATGTAAACTGGCAGTACACAGATTTCGCAGACGACCTTCAAACTCTGGATAAAGGTCGATCCTTTGAAGTTGGCAAGAGTCTATTTACTGCCGCAAATTGCATCGGCTGTCACAAACTGGGCGATCAGGGCCGCGAGTTCGGACCCGATTTTACGAAGCTTGATGCCCGTAAGAGTACTCCCGAATTCTTATTGCGCTCGATCTTAGAACCCTCCGCCGAAATCGATCCCAAATACCAATCCCAAATGTTCTTGATGGACTCTGGTGCGGTAATAACGGGAATGGTAGTTGAGGAAAATGACAAAACGGTTAGCGTCCTGGTTGATCCCTTGGCCAAGGGCGAACCACTCATCCTTTCCAAAGACGAGATCGAAGAACGCAAATTGGCAACCGTTTCCGCAATGCCACAGGGCCTGCTCTCAAAGCTAAATAAAGAGGAGGTGCTGGATTTGCTGGCGTTCGTTGCAGCCAAGGGCGAAAAGTCCAACGAAGTCTACAGCGAAGACGGACACCACCACGATCATTAGTCTGCAGAAACGACGTTTCTGTCTGAATTCATACTCCCAAATAGCCGCCTTTCGCTCCGCGAAAGTAGCGTTGGTATTTGCTGCGTTTTCAAAACTTTCGCGGGGCGAAAGGCGAATATTATTGCCTTCGATTCATAAATTCACAGCCTATCCGCGAAAGTAGCGTCGCTTGCTGCTACTGTTTTCGCTACTTTTGCGGAGCGGAAGGCGACTATCTTCAATACACTGCCTACTCACTGAAGAGACGAGGAGAACGTCATGATTGCCTACCGCGACTTTATACCAACTCAAATTTCTGCGCCTGCACTAATGAAATCAGCGAAGTACGAATCTCTGGACAAAACGCTGGAAGCAGCCAATGCTTGGATTCGGACCGACAGTATTAACGTACTCAGCATCGAAACAGTTGTATTACCGAATCTGTACGGGCCATATAGCGAAGGAACTGCCGATCCTAACCTGGTTCTACAACCCACATTCGCCGAAACATGGAACCAGTTTTTCCGAATCTGGTATCGCGTTAGTTAAACTCACAAGTCGGCAATCCGGTGGTAGGCATCATCATTTTACGCGCACACGCGATCTAATTTCGTTGGATTTCCGCTGTTTGACAATAACTTTGAGTGGCCTTGCGACTCTTTGGGCTTATTACACGCAACTTTAGTTTTTACGTTTACAAGCGAGTGAACGTGACCATCGTAGATGGCCGCATGTCGCTCTCGTTTTCAACGATGATCACGTTGCAATAAATACTGCAAACTGCAATGGCACAATTCGATATGCTGCATTCACAGTTGTAACAGTCAAGCCGGAATGCATCTTCTTGGAACCTGATACCGGCGTTTCTATTTCCGTGCCGCGCTCAGCTTTTGAATCGGATGATGACTTTCGCCGAGTCGTTGACAAGCTAAAATAAAAGTTTATACCGCGTACTCGTTTAGGAATGCCTCTTGCCATACGCCTTTGCCAACAAATAATCCCGGCGACAAGGCGATCGCCAACCATTACTTGATCTCATTCGATATCAAACGCATACGCTGATGCGATTCTCATTAAAAACATTGCTGATCCTCACCGCGATCGTTGCGTTCGTGGTATTTGGTGCTCGACATTGCCTTGGCCCTGTCATTCCCAGCTCGACCGCATCAAAGATACAACCCGGCATGTCGCATCATGAAGTGCTGACCATCCTAGGATTGCCGAATGATGGTAAGACTGAAGAGTCGTGGCACTATGTTCGCGCAATGAATCCTGGTTGGTTCGTGGTGCTCTTTGACTCCAAGCGACGCGTGTCCTATGTGGATCATGAAACCGTCTATTAATCCGTTGTCACAACCGTGAGCCAACCGAAGTAAATGAAACAGGAATGGACACATTGCTACCGCATGCGTCCCTATTTTAGGAACGTTGGTCTAGCGGGCACTGTGTGCTCTCTCGCTATGACAATATTGTTTTTCGTCGCTTTGTGGATCCAACCCGCGAACCATCCGGTCAACGCGCCGTTCCTAATTGCAATCTCGTTGCTCTTTACTGCGCTTGGCATCTATCTGTTGTTGCTTCACCACCGATATCGGCTCTTCGTCAGCGATTCAGCGATTCACCAAACCGGTGTGGTGCGCAGCAAAACCGCGGACCTGCGCGTGATTGGTGAGTTGAAATGGCGATTTTATCCGCTAGGCGGAAGCGTCCGTTTATCCGGAATGTGTGGAGTGCTAAGCATTGACGCCTTAAGCATTGACGCCTTAAGCATTGAATTGGGCAATTTCAATCAGCAAGATCGTCAGCAATTGATCTCTTTTCTCAGGGGCGCCATCGCCGAATCCAAACAAGTTGGCTGGCAACAATTCAGCGAACAATTTGCCGACACTCCCAAGAAGCGGACGCTATCCATTCGTGCTCAGCTTATATTTGCGGCGATCTTTGCAGCGCACGTGGTAGCTTTCGGTTTAATCTGGTGGCTAGGAGGAGGCAGCCAGTTTTTGTTATTTAGTGCTGGCAATGCGTTAGTGACAGTTTACCTCCTACGCTCTTATTGCCGCAAACGGGCCGAGATCGGCAACAACACAGAATAGCCAAGTCGGCAAACGGAACTCGCATCAAGTGGCCACCCGTCACACTTATCCGATTGAACACCAACACCGCATGATGAGTTCTCCCAGTTGATTCAACGCATCGCTACGTTCGTCGCGCTGCTAGCGGCATCCTGGGTCGTGATGACCTTCACGCACGAATGCGGCCACATTGTCGGCGGCATGACTTGCGGCGCACGGCTCGTTGATTTTGACCTTGCCCCGTGGCGAATGCCCTATAGCCTCCACTCGCCCGATCCGCATCCATTGGTCACGCTCTGGGCCGGTCCGTTACTTGGCGTTGCTATTCCGATTGTATTCGCCGCATTTGTTCGGCGCCGCTGGGCTTGGTTTATTGCCGACTTTTGCTTGATTGCAAACGGCAGCTACCTTGCCCTGGCATGGATTTCCGGTGATCGATTCCTGGACACATCGCGACTTCTCCACGCTGGGGCACACCCTGCGGCGATCCTAATATATTGTGTCTTGACGATTGGGGCTGGCTACGTCTGGTTTCGAGCCGACTGCGTTTACTACCTCAAGGGAGTTCGGACTGAAAAATGGATTAAGGGCAATCCAGCAGAAGATTAAAGGACCGCTGGACTTAACATTCGCAAGGTCCGCTACGACGCCCACCTCTTTTGGCCATTCGCCCACCTGCTCCGGATGGATTCCAAATGGAAAAGGTGGTAAAGGAGTCGAGGAAGGAGGCAGGTAATGGCGAGAAACTTCGAAGAAGCATATTTTTCGTACGGAACCCCATTGAGCAAATGCCGCACCAGTCGCTATAGTTCGGGATTCATGGTGGTGCGTAACGATACACAGTGTGAATAGCCCCCCGAGTAGATCCGTTTAGTTTCGCGTAGGAGTCAGCGATATGCCCCGATTGTTGGGCGTCGACATCCCGAACGACAAGCAAGTTCAGTATTCGTTGACCTATCTCTATGGAGTAGGTTTGTATACGGCGCGCGAAGTGTGCCAAACGCTGAACATTGATCCCAAGCGTCTCGCCAACGACCTTTCTGAAGAGGAAGTAAGTCGTTTGGCAGCGATGTTGGAGCGTGATTACACCGTGGAGGGTCCTCTACGGCGACAAGTCACCCAGAACATCAGCCGGATGCGCGAGATTAAATGTTATCGCGGCATGCGTCACCGCGCCGGTTTGCCGGTTCGTGGCCAACGAACCAAGACCAATGCGCGTACCCGTAAGGGCCCGCGAAAGACGGTTGCAGGCAAGAAGGGCGTGAAGGATCTCAAGTAGTCCCTTGTGGGGACATTGAGTATCTGTTTCTGCTAGCTGAAGCTCGAATTTTTATGCCCATTGGTGGTTTGTTCCGCCATTGGGTCCAGGTGCACACGCTTTTTTATTTTGGAGAGCCATCGCGGTGGCCAAGACTAACAAACGCAAGAAAGTTCGTCGTAACGTAAATGCGGGTGTGGCATACATCCACGCCACGTTTAACAACACGACGGTCACGATAACGGATACCAAGGGCGATACGCTCTGCTGGTCAAGTGCAGGCACTTGTGGTTTCAAGGGAAGCCGTAAGAGCACCCCTTTTGCGGGTCAATGCGCAGCTCAGCAAGCAGCGGAAAAGGCCACCAAATTTGGCATGCGTGATGTGGATGTGAAGGTAAAGGGCCCAGGATCGGGTCGCGAGTCGGCGATTACTTCGCTGCAAGCGGCTGGTCTGAACGTCAAGCTCATTGAGGATATCACTCCGATTCCTCACAATGGCTGCCGCCCGAGAAAGAAACGACGCGTCTAGTCGTTCTCGTTTCGGAAGACTGACATCACCGTACTTAAACACACACACCCCGAAGCCGAGGTTTCGCGTACCATGCATATCCGTTGGCGTGGAATGGAATTGCCCAGCAGCGTCGTCGTTGACCGCGACTCACTGTCGGGCACTTATGGAAAATTTATTGCCGAGCCTTTTGAACGAGGTTTCGGAAATAGCGTTGGTAATAGCCTGCGTCGAGTGCTGTTATCTAGCCTCGAAGGAAGTGCCGTTACGCAGATCAAAATTCGCGGTGCTCAGCACGAATTCACCACAATTCCCGGCGTCCTTGAAGACGTTACGGAGATTGTCTTGAACGTGAAGAGTCTCGTAGTGCGTAACCATAGCGATGCAACTCGAGTTATCACGGTAGAGCGTGACAAATCGGGCGTGATTACTGGTGCCGACATTCAGGCTGATGCCGATGTGGAAATCATCAATAAAGATCACGTCCTGGCGACCATTACTGACAATGTTCCATTCATGATGGAAATGGTTGTCGAAAATGGACGTGGTTACGTACCAGCGACTGAACATAGCACTGGCGATCATGAGATTGGAATCATTCCAATTGATGCGGTCTTCAGTCCGATCACTCGCGTCCGCTACGAAGTGGAAGAAACTCGAGTCGGTCAAAAAACCAACTTCGACAAACTCACTTTGGAAATTTGGACCGACGGCTCCATCAATCCAGAACTTGCTTTGATCGAAGGGGCCAAGATCCTGCGTAAGCACATCAGCCCGTTCGTTCAATATCAAGAACTCGGTCCCAGTGTTTTCTCCGGTGGCCGCGGTGGTTCCAGTGGTGGAAGTGGTGGCGATGCGGCATTGGAACAAAAGTTGAATATGCCGCTTAGCGAACTCAAGCTTTCGGTGCGTGCCAACAATTGCTTGGAGTCGGAGAATATCCGTACGCTTCGCGATCTGGTGCAACGCACTGAAGATCAATTGCTGGAAGTCCGCAATTTCGGCGATACCACTCTGCACGAAGTACAAAATAAGCTTTCCGAACGTGACCTCCACCTTGGAATGCGATTGCCCACTCCGGGCGTTGTACGATAGTTGTTCGGATTTGATTTCGTATATTAGCTCACGATCATATTTAGACCTTTTTTTGACACGAAGAAACTGTCATGCGACATAGACATAAAGGCCGCGTTCTCGGACGTAGTCCAAGCCACCGTAAAGCATTGTTCCGCAATATGATGAGCGCCCTGTTTTTAACAGAGCGGGATGCTGAAGGCGAAGAGAACGCACCAAAAGTTCCTGGTCGTATCGTGACCACTCTACACAAAGCCAAAGAAATTCGGCCGATGGTAGAGCGTTGTATTACGGTTGCGAAGAAGGGTCTGATCGCAGAACAAGAAGCAGTGCAGTTCGAGACGTCTGCCCAAAAAGGCACGGACGCTTGGAAGAAGTGGCGAGAAAGCGACCAGTGGCGACAATGGGCTGACAAGCGTGGTCCTGCCGTTACCGCTCGTCGTCGCGTGTTGCAAATGATCGGCGATAAGCAAGCCATGGAGATTTTGTTCTCCACCATCGCGCCACGGTTTATGGACCGTACCGGTGGATACACGCGAGTCGTTCGCCTTGCCACGCCACGTTTGGGCGACGCGGGTGTACGAGCGATTATCGAATTCGTCGGTAAGAACGATCGCGTCCGCATTAAAGCTGAGAAGCCATCGTTTGCTGATGCTGAAGAAACCAGCGAAGCATAAACCCATTCGGGTTTTGATTTAAACTTTGAAAGGCGATTGGCGTTGATATGCCCATCGCCTTTTTTCGTTTGCGCTACATGGTCGTTTTCCGCGACCGATGGTGGTAACTTACCAGCGACCAAACGAAGTATCGCGAATCGCTTCGTAGCCACCCAGAATGTCACCACTGGAAAGGTCGTTGCAAGCGAGTTGATCCAGGACGCGGTCGGTTTGCTCGGACCCTCGTTCAAGACGATGAAGCCAAAGAGACTTGAGCAAACCGACAGAATCAAACAGATCGGGTCTCAAGCAGACGAGCACTGCGTCTCCAACGGCGCGATTTTCCAATGGACAAGCGGATCGTGCTTCACTGCGTCGCAACAACGAATCCCGCATGGCGGCTGATAATAGCCATCCCGCTGTGGCTCTTGCGGTCCCTCGCGGTATTTGAGAGGCATCCTCTGCAAACGCGCGAATTCGCGCACCGTCGTAGCCGTAGGTTTCCACTTGCGATGAGGTTTCCGTGCGCAGGTGGCCGAGCAGTGCGTCACACCATCTTTCCGTTATGGTCCGCAGACTGTTGATTCGCACTGCAGATTGCAGTGGTATCACGCGACTAGTGAGGATGATCTGGAGTACACGATTGCGAGCTTCGGTGTGCGTTAAATAAACCGATTGCGTAATCGGGCTGATCTCATTCGTTTCGCGATTATTGTCAAGCTCTGCGCCGATCGCTGCATAAATACGTGTTAGTGGTTCGCTGAGCAAGATTTCGTCCATTAGCGGTTCATTGGCTTGCCACCACTGTTCCATCCCTGATTGCGAGTGAGTCTCTTCGAGATGTTTGTAATTTCCGAGGCGCCGATGCCATTCATCAAATCTAGCGCGACTGGAAATCCAAAATGACTGCATTGCCTCCTCAGAAACAAGCTCACGTCGAAAGAGCAGCGCTGGTCCGTGAAACGCAAGAATGGAGGCAAGGTCGACGAGCTGAGCGGCATGCACTGTGATGCGTCCGAGATACGGGGCAGTAATTTTGTCGAAGTAAGTTGCTTCGGGAGACGGGAGGTGTCTCTGCCACTTTGAATGCATGTGGAATGCCAAAGCGCCACGATGCGTCTGCTTGATAGCGCTAAAGACCGCCTGAGAAACAACTTAGGTGCTGTGTGGCAATTAGTGTTTGGCCCGGCACGAGGCGGAAACGCACCGTGGGCGTTGCGTTGACGCAACATAACACTGCGTTGGATCCACCAGAGCTGAATCCACCAAAGCTGAATCCAAAGGGGGGTAAGTAGAAAAAGGCGGTTTAGGATTTCGTGCCCCGAAATTAACCGTGCCCCCGGCAAACTTCGAAAATCGCTAAACCGCCCGTCGGAAACCGACATCGTTACTCGATACCCGTCAAGTGCCTCTGCCCCGACGCACATGCCGTGTACCAAGTAAAGCTAAGGCAAGAATCGGCGCGCGGGTTGGGATCTAATATGTAAACGGTCGTATCTTCATAAAGCCGCAGGAGGGTATGGGGTAGGTTTTGCGGAAAGTAACAGTCGCACCTCACCACCCGTGTGCCATCAACACACCCAATAAGGTGTGCGTTAACAGATTCTTTGTCACACTTTTTGAACCAACGGGGCAGTAGAGGGAAAATTGGTAAATTTCGTTGGCAAAACTGTCTTGGACTATTTTTCCTGGTTCCGTTAAACTACCGCAGCGCTTGTGCCGAGAGGGGTGCGATTTTTGTCGACGAGAGATCACAGACAAGGGTCACAGGTTTACACCACTTTGTCATTAGCGGCAGGAGCGCCAACTCAAGGGAGGGACCCCGCAGATGCCACACGAATCATTTCGGTTCATACATACCGGCGATTTTCATCTTGAAAAAACGTTGGGTGATCTTGATGACATTCCCAAGCATTTACGGGAAGCCATCGCTGAAGCTCCATGGAAGGCTGCTGAGTCGGTGTTCGAATCGGCAGTCATTGAGAATGTTGATTTCGTCTTGCTGTGCGGCGACCTCTTAAATCCTCAATCGGCCGGGCCGCGCGGGATGGCCATGTTGGTCGAGGCGTTCGATGCACTGCACGAGCGAAGTATTCCGGTAATCTGGGCATCGGGGCAAGTCGATGGTGCGCATACATGGCCGGAGTCGATTCCCTTACCCCCGAACGTCACCCGGCTACCAAAGGGCCGTGCGATCACAGTGCCCATTATGCGGGCAGGACAGACAATTTGTTGGGTGATTGGTCGCAGCAGCGAAGGCTTCGGTGCGATCCACGTTCCTTCCTATCGAATTGATTCCACAGATGAGTTCACGATTGGGATGGGATATGGCACGGCCGAAGGTGATGCATTGGCCGAAGCACGGTTTGACTATTGGGCATTGGGTGGCTCCCATCAGCGCAAGGTGATGGAAGAAGGGGCTCGACACGGGGCCGTATTTTGTGGCTCACCTCAAGCGCGTCGGCTCGAGGAAACAGGGCCGCACGGGTTCCATTTGGTCGATGTTGATGCGGATGGATCGACCAGGCTTCATACCGTGGATGTTGATTCGTTTCGATATTTTCGAACTTCCTTGGATGCCGGCGAGCTGTCGCGTGGCGACAATGTTCGACAATTGATGGCCAGCCGCATTGCTCGTTTGCTCCATGAGAATGGCGACCGTCATTTGCTCCTAGCTTGGGAACTGCTACCGACTAGCGCAGAGTCGCTTGTTGGCTTAGGAGATCCAGCGGAATTACTTACTTGGCTGCGGCGCGAATTTGGCAACGGCAATCCGGCGGCCTATTCCATTTCTTTGCAAGTCACACCACCGCAGCGCTATCCCAAGCAATGGCAGGAGGAAGACACGATACTTGGCGACTTCCTACGAGCATCAGAGCGTCATCGCCGCAATGCGGGACGAGACCTCAATTTGGATGCGCTGACCGAAGAGCATCCAAGTCTCATGCCGACAACAGCATCGTTGCTGGCGGATGTTGATCCGACATTGCGTCCCACGTTGTTAGGGGATGCAACACTCTTAGGTGTTGAGTTGTTGCGGGGCGGGAAACCCAAAATGTAGTACCTCGCTTCTACATCGTTGTAGAGCTGAGATCCAATCGGAAAGTTTTTATTGAATGGCCAATGCCCGCGGGGGCAACCCAATGAATGGGAAGGCAATAGAACATGAAGATTAAAGACATTCATATCGACGGCTTCGGTGTGTGGAGCGACTTGGCAGTCGATTCGCTACCGGACGGCATGACGTTGTTTTATGGTCCGAATGAAGCGGGCAAGACAACGCTGATGCAATTCATCCGTGCGTCATTCTATGGATTCACGCCCGATCGAAGGCAGCGCTACTTGCCGCCGGTCTACGGTGGCACTCCGGGTGGAGCGATGCGCGTGACGGGCCCAGGGGGTGGGTACCAAATTCGTCGCCGCGTACACGCCACCGACGGTGACAATGCAGAACAAAGCGTGATGGGACAATTGTCTGTCACTGGCCAAGATGGTCTGTCTCAAGGTCAACACCGGTTGGCAATGCTATTAGGCCAGATCGACGAGCCCATCTTTACGAATGTATTTGCCATTGGTCTGCGTGAACTGCAGGAGCTGAGCACGTTGGACGATACGTCCGCAGC
This sequence comes from Pirellulaceae bacterium, assembly GCA_041749395.1. Classification (GTDB taxonomy): domain Bacteria; phylum Planctomycetota; class Planctomycetia; order Pirellulales; family Pirellulaceae; genus Laterigemmans. The sequence goes on along the minus strand of JBGTBJ010000164.1, from coordinate 72,375 downwards.
AGACGAGCTCTACAAACTCAGCAGCGGCCTGGATCGAGTGTCTCTAGTTGATGTAATGCGCTCGTTGCGGTCGGCCAGAGGCAAGTTGATCGACAATCGCAAAGACGATCCAGAGGCGGGGAGAATGGCAACCCTGGTCGAGCGGCGCGAGAAATTACGTGACGAGGTCAGTCAGCTGACATCTCGAGGTCGTCGTTGGTCCGAGTTGGCCACTCAACGTCGAACGCAAGAACAAGAAGTAATCGCTTTGCGCGGTCGCTTGACCGAGTGGGAACAAGAAGCGCGTTGTGTAGAAATTGCTTCGTCAGTACGAGACATTTGGATTTCCCGCCAAGATTTGAATGAGCGGATCAAGCGGCAAGAAGGTGGTGTGTCCATCCCTGAAGATGCTCCAGGTCAATTGATTCAATTGGAAGCACAGCTCGAAGAACGCAAGGAGAAGATTGAATCCGTCAAGAAACAACGGCTGGAGTTGCGTGAGAAATCGGCCGCGTTACCGCTCACTCGCAGGCTAGTGGAATTACAGGGACGCATCGAAGCGGCCAGTGAACAAGCGACGTGGGTTGAAGCGCTGGAAGAACAGATCGCCAAACTTGACTCACAGATTGAGAAAGCGAAGCAAGAACTGCTGTCCGATGCAGAAAAGTTGGGGCTGGACGAACAGGATCGATTGAATTTGGTGGATGGCGGACGAGGCTCCTTGCCCGATCTGAGTCGCCAAACGCTCACGACTCTATCCGCACCTGCGCGCAACGTTAAGGAACAGTTGTTTCAGCTGCAGCGAGCGCGCGATGAGAGTTTGAAGGACAAGAAAGATGCGGAAACGCTTGCCAATCGCTTGTACGAATCACTTGATCATGCTCAAGCCAATAATCTTCACGAAGCCATCAAGGTGCAAGGGACCACCATCTCAACCCTGCGCCAACGGATGCAGATTGAAGAACATCTCGACAAGACCAAACGACACTTTCGCGATCTGGAACAAGAATCCCTTGACTTGGCAACCTCCGAGGCGCTGCCGATCGAGCGTACGTTTATGCTGTCGGTTCCCTTTGCCTTTGGCGGAGTGGCCATCGTTTATGGACTGTGCCATTTCTTCGGTGCAACCTCGTTAGTCAGCGAACCCAATGGAAACACGGCAATGATTAGCATGCTCATGGGCGTGCTATCACTGTTCGTTTGGTATTTGGGACGTGAGCGAGGCGACCAAAGTACAGCATTGGATCTTGAAGATTGCGATAGACAAATCGATACACTCCGGCGGCAAGTTCGTGAGATTGAGGCCGAGCGGGACGACATCGATTCTCGGCTGCCCTCGTCGACCGGAACGCTGGAAATGCGAATGCGTGAAGCAGAGGATCTCTACAATCGCTTGGAGAGTTTGTTACCTGTCTATCATGGCAAACAAGCGGCTGAAGAAAGATACAAAGCGGCAAGAAAGCGCGCCGCCGCAGCCGCCGACGGGCTCAAGGCTGCCCGCAACCAATGGAAGAAGACCTTGCAATCGCTTAGTCTGAGCGAGTCTCTGTCTCCTTCGAGCATTCGGAAGTTATCGGAAGGCTACGAGACGCTACAGAATAGTCGGCGCAAAGTAGAGGGACTGGAAGCGGAAAAAGAACTGAGACGACGCGAACTGGCCACATTGGCCAAACGCATTGAGACGCTCTATCTGGAAGCGCTGGGGCCAGAGGCCGACGCGCCTCAAGTATCATTGGAAGATGAGCGTCGGCGTGATCGCGATAGTGAACGGGATAGCGATCGTAACAGAGACCGTGACCGCAATGATCGCGACAAAAAGCGCCGAGCCGATGAGGATCGATATTCCGAGCGATCCGACAGCTCGCGAGATTCGGTCCTGCGGACCAGCAGCGTTCAAAAGTTGCGCAAAGGGCCTTTAGAACAATTGAATCACCTCCATGAGGAACTGGCACGGCAGCAACATTGGATTAAACGTCGACGCGAACTGAAAGAAACGGATGTGCAGCTCAAAAAGCAAATGCTCGCCCATCTGCGGGGCGTCGAACGAATTGACGGAATGCGACGCTCGCTATGGGCCAAGTGCGGAGTCGCTACGGCGGAACAATTCTATCAGACGGTTGATGCGCAAACGCATTTGGCAGAGATGCGGAAAGAATCGGAAAACCAGGAACGACAAATTCGTACGATGATTGGTACTCAATGCTCGCTCGAAGATGTCTTTCGCGAATTGGAAGGTGCCAAGCCAGAGGATCTCAAGCGTCGCCTGGATGCTTTAACAGAGCGAATGGTGCAAACCGAGGAACGCATTTCCGGTTTGCAGACGCGACAGGGCGAGCTCGCGCAAGAAATGAGAATGCTGGCAGAAGACAAGCGCCTTTCTCATGCACAGCTAGAACTTGAGTGCGTCGAACGCCAACTCGAATCATTGGCGCGGCGATGGCAAACGTTGGCGATGACCAGCAGTTTGCTCGAAGATGTCTGTGCCACTTTTGAAAAAGAACGACAACCAGAAACCCTTCGCGAGGCGAGTTCCTTCCTTGCCTCATTGACCAACGGCAAGTACACGCGAATTTGGACACCACTCGGTACGAATCAACTGAAGATCGATGGGCAAGAAGGAAAATCGCTCCCCATCGAGGTACTCAGTCGAGGAACGCGCGAAGCAGTCTTCATTGCGTTGCGTCTGGCCCTTGCCGCCGCCTATGCACGTCGCGGTGTAATGTTGCCATTGGTTCTGGATGATGTGCTTGTCAATTTTGATAAGACACGCGCAATCCATGCCGCGAGAACTTTAAAGCACTTTGCAGAACTCGGACATCAAGTATTGATGTTCACCTGCCACGACCATATCGCAGAAATTTTTCACGATATCGATGTGCAAGTGCGTTTGCTTCCAGCACAAGGACATCCCGGTGTAGCCACCATTCTCCCTCCACCCGAACCTCAGGTGGCAATCCAACATGTGATGATGGAACCTGAAGAGGTTGAGGAAGAAGAGGAAGAAGCGCCAGAGATCGAAGCGACTTACGAAGAAATGGAGAGTGAGGAACAGGAGGAGGAACAAGAGGAAGAGATTGAAGAAGAGATTGAGGAAGAGAGCGAACCTGACCCCGTACCGCCGCCAGCTCCGATCGTCTCGCCACCTCGGGCATCCGCTGCTGATGGACCACGGCCCCTTCCCGTCTTAGTGCCGCGTCGCCCCAAACCAGTGATGCCTCCGACGCCGCCAGTCGTTGAAGTGACTCCGACCGAGGAACCCGATCTCGACTGGGTGTGGTATCAGAAGGATCAAGCAAATGAATGGTTTAACGACGATGAACCGGCCGCCGCGCCGCCAGACGTTTGGCAACGCCCCGATACGTGGTGGATCGATAACTTGGCGACAACGCGTTCGAAAGGCTGACGGCGAATTCACCGAAAAGAGTCGTTAGAGCTTATGGCCAATGATTAAGAAGGTAGGATTCATCGCTTCCATCCGCAATGAACCGAGCGAATCTACACCTCTTGCAATGTTGATCATTCTGACTTCGGTATCGATGCCCTGGGCGGCGACTGCTGTCCGTACCGCTACCAAGTTGTCAATGCTCACAACATTGATGACTAAGCGACCACCGCGCTTTAATCGTTGACTGGCTGCGGCGCTTAGTTCTGCGACGGAGCGACCGGCACCCCCAACAAAAATTGCTTCCGGTGCGGGGAGCTCTTTCCATGCCTGCGGTGCTTGCCCGTGCACGGGAATGAGGGAGGGACGATGAAATGCTTTAGCGTTTTCAATCATTAGTCCATAGTCTTCTGCGTCCATTTCAATCGCATAGACTTGGCCTGCATGCGCGATGCCAGCGGCTTCGATAGCCAATGAACCACTCCCCGCACCCACGTCCCAGACCACGCTTTGGCTTTGCAATTCCATTTCTGCGAGTGCAATGCAGCGAACCTCGGTTGGCGTTAACAACCCACGTTTGGGCCGCGATTGCAGAAAGCACTCGTCGGGATTGCCAAAGATGCGATGCTGTCCAGCGTCACGAGGCCGGTCGGCCGCGCCACTGCGGCGGACCAAGATCATGACGTTGAGCGCACCAAATTGCGATTTGCGAATCGAACCCAAATCCCCTTGAGTGACGCGTTCATCTGGAGACCCAAGATTTTCGCAGACGTATGCAGTGAAGTAATCGATGCGGCGGTCGAGCAAAGCTTCTGCGACCACAGCTGGCGTCAGTATCGCAGTGGTAAATAGACCCACATGATCTGCAGTGCGAATGGTCTCAACTACGCGGTCGAGTGGCTGCACGGCGAGATTGGTCAAATACGCGTCGTCCCAGCTTTCTTTGATGCGTGCAAACGCGAGCTGCATGCTGGAAACGTGGGGAACAACCTCGAAACCATCTTTTCCAACGATTTGGGAAATGAAGCGGGCGATACCATAAAAAAGTGGATCACCACTCGCTAATAGCACAGCCGGACGAGCATCGAGCGACAGAATTGCTCTACGTATCTCATCCAAATCGCTGCCGATGACGACGCGGTGGGATGGTCCAAAAGTTACCTTGTCCAACAAAGCGCGAGGTCCCATCATGACTTCGGCTCGTTCAATCGACTCGCGCGCATGACCTGTCAACGATGCGACTCCGTCGTCGCCAATACCTATGATCTGAATACGGGGCGGCACGGCGGCGAGTCCTTTTCCAAATTGGCGTCGTAAAAAAAAACACCGGGTCGATGGGCGACCCGGTGTAAATGTATCGAATTTTGGTTCTTCCGCGAACGCGAAAGTCAAATCGCAGTGTGGCAACCTAGGCTGAGAACGAGCTGCCGCAACCGCACGACTTCACAGCATTTGGATTTTCAAAGGTAAAACCTTGTTTTTCCAGGCTGTCGTACCAATCGACCGTCGTGCCGTCCAAATAAAGTGCGCTCTTCTTGTCGACAACCAACGGAACACCGAAGCAATCGTATTTTGAATCGGCTTTCTCATCAAACTTGTCGTCGAAATTCAGCGAGTAGCTGAAACCACTGCAACCACCTCCGGCGACGCCAATTCGCAGAAACTTCGAATCATCAAAGTTATGCTCACTGTGAAATCGTTTGACTTCTGTGGCGGCACGTTCCGTCAACTTGACTGCCATATCTAAGACCCTTCCAAAATTGCTATCGATGATTCCCCACCAGCCTCGCCTGTGAGTCCAAGTGGAGCCTGTACTGGCTAAGTTACTATATTATTCACTTATCTCGTCAAGGGACAAGTCGAACAGACGAATTGCCCAGTCTACTGAATGGATTCCATCAGCATTTCTGGGTCAATAGTCCGTCCGGGGAGCTTGTCCCGTATATCCGGCCTGACGAATACTCGAACTCGCTTGACATGAGAGTCGAATTGCCGATTCGCCAAAGCATCCACCACCGGCGATACTTGACCTAAAGGTCTACAATTGCCTTTTGAATCCATCACGTCCATTTGGATGTCGACCTCTAGTTTAACAGGTGGTGCGTCGATAATGACGTCAGCCGAACCGAGCGAGATACCTGTAATGCGCGACAGTGCTTCCGCAAGTCGCTCGCTGGCGGCCGCTAATTGGCCATAGGGTCGATGGGCCAAACGCTGATGTTCATCGGGCTGGTCCAAGACATTAAATTGAGCGACCCGTTTCAGCAGCACTCTTCGATCGCCAAACAGACCTTCCACGAGTGGTTCGGCATCTTTGCCCAGGGCAGCACGCCGCAGACGCCGAATCCAGGTTGCCTCATCGCAGTCATACATGGCGGCAAGATCTATGCGGTCACGGAGCAGGTAGACCGCCCGTTGCAGCATCGCTGTTGCGCTGCGAACGGCATGATGCCAATAGACTTCGCTGAACATCACGTAGCGAGCGAAGACCATCATTTCTGCTGCCGTTCGTCCTTTGTCGCCGATCAGCATGCTGGGTTTATGGGGGTGAACTCCAAATGCAGAGATGAGGCGAGCGGAATCGAAGTTTCTGCCGTAGGGGACTCCTGCATGCAAGCTATCCCGTACGAGATAGTCCATTTTGTCGATATCAATGGGGCCGCTAAGCAGGGTTGCCAAGAGACGTTCGGAATCATTTTGGGGACGCTTTTCCAGGATCCGAAGTACTTGATCGGTATCACCATGCCAGTCAGTGGCGATTAGCGGTTGAAGTTCATGACCTGTAATGAGAGCTCGCGCACGCGATTCATGTGAAGGGACGTCAGCAATCCCCATGTCTTCGATTGGGTGGCAAAATGGCCAGTGTCCGATATCGTGTAGCAGTGCCGCGAGAACAAACGACGTTGTTTCGTGTGGGCCGACTAAATGTTGAAAGCGGGGATTGGTCGCCAAATGTTGCAGAACGACCAGAGCGCCCCGATAGACACCCAGTGAATGTTCGAGGCGGGAATGAACGGCACCCGGATAAACTTGGGCAACGAGTCCAAGTTGGCTAATACGACTGAGGCGACGCATCGGACCGCTATCGACCAATCGCATGACGCGTTTGGTCACAGGAATGTCCAGTTCCGGAGGGACTCTAACGAGTCCCTGAGGGGACGATAGGGCTTGCACTTCCTCAATCATGACCAAACCAGCGAGGGAAACGATTTAGTTCGCGTTCGCCAAAGAAACTCCAGCAATCGTCGCGAGGGCTAATGTAGCGACGAAGTACAAAGCGGAAACGGCCAGCCCCCCTCCGAACTCCAATTCGAAGGTCGCCATCGCCGCGACGGCTCCCAGCAACACCATTACACTCATCGCTACACCCACCAGCCAATAGGCGGCTTGATCTGCGCTTTTCAATTCAAACAAATAGGCCGGCACGAAGGCATAGATCAGCCACAGTGACGCGCAGATGGCCGAGGTAATGCCGACGCGGATCCATAATTCGCTGCCTCGATATGGAGCTAGTTCTCCATCGCGGGCGAATGCATAGCCAGCGCGAACCAGGGGAGGCGCCAAGAGAATCAACGCGGCAATTTGGCCAATCAGTGGCACCCCGCCGCTCATTCGCAATGCCACGGCGATGATGATCGCCAGGAGAATCGCGCCGATCACGATCCCGATTCCCCACCGAGTCACCTTCACTTCTTCGCGGGCAATCGGCTTCAGGACGGGGCGTCCTTCACTGTCTTTCGGCCCCATATCCTCAGGGGCGTGAACAATGACTTGATCTTCCAAGCTAGGAATTAAAATTTGCGCTTTGCATTTAGGGCAGGGGCCCTTTTTGCCAGCAAATTTGTCGTTGACCTGGAATCGCGTTAGGCAGCCTGGACAGGTAACTTGGATCGACATGAAAGACAAGCACAACGAAAAGAAGCGATGCAGCGACAACGACCTTGCGGCCGACAGTCTGGCATGCGCTGCGGGGGAATTGCAACCAGACACAAGCGAAAACAAAATAATTGAGCGTCCCGAAGCCTTGGGACCCAATGCCCACATTGTGCTATATCAACCAGAAATTCCTCAGAACACTGGCAACATTGGTCGGACTTGCGTGGCAACCCATTCGGTCCTGTGGATTGTGCGGCCTATTCCGTTCCAAATCGATCAGCGAACGGTACGTCGAGCCGGGCTTGATTATTGGCCCCATCTCGACCTGCGGATGGTCGATTCCTGGGACGAATTGGGCGCCAAACTTCCTGAAAACGAGGGGCGACGGTACTGGTATTTCAGCCGTTTTGCCAAAAAAAGCTTGTGGGAAGCCGAATTCCAACGAGGCGATGCGCTGGTTTTTGGAAGTGAAACCACCGGGCTTCCACCCTCACTAAGGGAAAACGCCGGCCCCTACGCCCTGAGGCTTCCAACTACCCTGGAAGTGCGGAGTCTCAATTTATCCAACACGGTCGCCATTGCAGTTTACGAGCTGCTGAGGCAAACGCATGGTTGGAACAACCCGTCCACATAAACCCTTTTTGACGAAATTTTTAGTGACCATTTCTCCTTCGTTTTGCTAGCAAAAGTTAGAATTCAGCAATGGCGAGCGGGCTTCCTTCCGAGGGGGAAAGTTGACAGGCGAGCCTCAACACGCAACAGTTATCGCCAAAGGGCTTTGCCGTACTTCGATTTCGGCGAGTTCCTTGCCTCAGGAAAGCGGTTTACTTCGCTGGTTTGATATGGCTCAAAATCGTTTGCAAGCACTGCGTCGCGCGACCCCAGCGGTCCTTCCATCGCTGTTGCTATGTGATTTTGGGAACTTGGAACGTGAAGTACGTCGCCTAGAGGATGCGGGGGTCCAGGCACTCCATTTGGACGTGATGGATGGTGTGTTTGTGCCGAACATATCGTATGGGATGCCCATCGTTGAAGCTTGTCGTCGGCTAACGGATATTCCGTTGGATGTTCACCTGATGATTAGCGATCCTGCTAGTTATGCTGAAGCGTTTGCGAGAGCAGGCGCGGATATAATGACCTTTCATGTGGAAGCGGTGGAAGATCCTGCGTCAGTCATTGAGAAAATAAGTAGTTTTGGTATCGGGGCCGGTATTGCGTTGAATCCCACGACGCCGCTCGGAGCGGTGGAACTCTATGTGGCTCAATGTGATCTGGTGTTAGTCATGAGTGTCGCCGCCGGTTTTGGTGGTCAAGCTTTTGATCCTGTTGCATTGGACAAATTGCGAATCCTTCGTTCGCAGCACCCTGACATCCTGTTGGAAGTTGATGGTGGTGTGAACGAGACAACAATTGGTGCCTGCCGAGAAGCGGGAGCTGATTTATTTGTCGTAGGTTCAGGAATTTTTCGTCGAGATGATTATGGCGTGGCCATGACAGATCTTTGCGAAGCGATGCAGCGCCCTCACTCGCCTTGAGTCGTCTTTTATATGGTCCGTTTTCTATTGATTGAGCCTGGTGCTACTGATTTCGACGATCAGGGGCGAATGAAAGGTTCGATGGATATGCCACTCAGCAATTGCGGACGCAGCCAAGTGCAGTCGGCCGTCAGTCAATTGAGCGGCTATCATTTTGACCGCATTTATACGGCTCCTTGCCAATCGGCACGGGAAACCGCAGAAACGCTGTCGGATACCTGCGGCGGCAGGATTAAAGTGGTTGATTGTTTGAAAAATATCGACCATGGCTTGTGGCACGGAAAGCGGATTGAGGAAGTCCGCACGCAGTTGCCCAAGATCTATCGGACGGGCCAAGATTTTCCCGACCAGATTCGCCCTCCGGGGGGCGAGACGGTGGAAGAAGCTCGTCTACGCGTTCTCAAAATGCTTGCGAAGATCAAGAAAAAGTATCGAAATGGGTTGGTCGCGCTCGTCGTTCCTGACCCACTTGCGAGCGTCGTCCGCAGCCTTTTGAGGGGTGATTCCATGAGGGATCTATGGCAAAGCGAGACCGATGCGGCAACTTGGGAAATAATTGAAGCAGAAGTTGCTACCGTCTAATCTCTTTTAATCTCGTATTATCCAGGAAATTACTGTCTAAGATAGAACGATGTCTGATGCCCCTTGGGTACTCCTGTAGACGCAGTGCGTTTACATAATAGTCACCATGGCTTTTCGAACTTCGTTCTATCTGAGACCAAGCGATGCGATGCGCTTTCCTCGCCCGTTATAGTCCTGTTGCGGCTGACGCCGTGAGGGCTTTTCTTTGTTCCTCCTGCCTCGCCGTTGCTTGGGGTGCGGGTCTGTCAGTTTCCGCAGCGGATGCTGAACTACCCCCTCAAATTGCTATCATCGATGATTTGATCGATCAGGACTGGAAAGATTTCGAAGTGCGCCCCGCTCCGGATCTTGATGACACGCAGTGGTGTCGTCGAGTCTTCTTGGACATTGTCGGGCGAATTCCCACCTATGAAGAGCTAGCAGAATTTGCTCGGGACCGTGCTACCGACAAGAAAGCCAAGTTGGTGGAGCGTCTGCTTTATAGCGACACCTACACCGAAGAGTATGCCAGGAATTGGTCTACGATTTGGACCAACATTTTGATTGGACGCAGCGGAGGCACTGAAGACCGGTCGCTCACCAATCGCGATGGTATGCAAAAGTACTTGCGAGATTCGTTTGCGACCAACAAATCCTACAACCGCATGGCCTATGAGTTGATTACAGCTTCCGGCTCCACGAAGCCGGGGAGTGAGAATTTTAACGGAGCGGTCAATTTTCTCGTCAACAAAGTGAATGACGAAGATGGCGTGTTAGCGACCAGCGCCACCTCAAAAATTTTTCTTGGACTGCAGGTGCAATGCACCCAATGCCACAATCATCCTTTCAATAAATGGAAGCAGCAGACCTTCTGGGAATTCAATGCGTTTTTCCGTCAAACGGTAGCACTGCGTCGATTCATCAGCGGCACCAACGACATCGACCATGCGGAATTGACGGATCAAGATTTTGCTGGCCAGGCCGGAGATCCTGATGACGCGGTGATTTTTTATGAACTGCGAAATGGTCTTACCAAGAGCGCGTATCCTGTCTTCATGGGAGACGAACCCATCGATCCCCGCGGACTGGTTAGCGATGTCAATCGCAGGAAAGAATTGGCGAAGTTCGTGATGGACTCCGAGTATCTAGACAAGATGATCGTCAATCGCATGTGGGGGCACTTCTTGGGCTACGGATTTACCAAGCCCATGGATGATCTTGGACCGCATAATCCCGCTTCGCATCCTGAGTTGTTGGAAACATTAGGACGTGAGTTTCGCGATCATAGTTATGACCTGAAACAATTAATCACTTGGATTACGCTCAGTCGTCCCTATCAATTGTCTTGCACGATCACTGCCTACAATAAAGTTGACGATCCTTCGGTGGGCGAGCCTCCCAAGTTTTCTCACTTTTATTTGCGGCAGATGCAAGCCGAAGATTTGTATCAATCGCTAGTGGTTGCCGGGGATGCGAAAGTCCGTGGATCCTATGAACAGCAAGAAGCGGAACGACGTCGCTGGCTCGGGCAATTCGTAGTTGCCTTTGGAACGGACGAAGGAGATGAAGCGACCACTTTCAATGGGTCGATCCCTCAAGCGCTGATGATGTTCAATGGCGATTTGATCAAGCGAGCGACTAATACCGATGCGGAATCATTGATTGGCAAGCTTGCGCGGTCTGACGCAAAAGTGCCCGAGAAAGTAACGCGACTTTATTTAACGGGTTTGGCTAGACGTCCGACTCGTGATGAACTAACTCTCGCCTCGAAACTACTAACGGCCCGCAACGGCAATACGACTGAGGCCCTCCAAGATTTGTGGTGGGCTATTTTGAACAGCAACGAATTTATCTTGCAACATTGAGGACTCGTCGAATGAACCAACACTTTTTGAATCCAATTCCAGCGGGCATGTCGCGTCGTCACTTTGTCAAACATATGGCAGGTGCATCGGCAATGTTCGGTTCCGCATTGTCCTTCGGACATTCGATGCGGGTGCATGCTGACGAGCTTCGCAAGAACCGCAAGTCAGCGATTATGTTGTGGATGAGTGGCGGCCCATCAACGATTGACCTCTGGGATTTGAAGCCAGGCGCTCCCACCGGCGGTCCCTTCCAGCAGATTTCAACCAGTGGCGATGTGCAGATTTGCGAGCACCTTCCCTTGATGGCTAAGCAAATGCACAACATGGCTATTGTGCGTTCCATGAGCACCCGCGAAGCAGATCATAATCGCGGGCGTTACTACATGCACACAGGCTATGTACCGAATCCCAATATCGAACACCCCGGTTACGGTTCGGTAATTGCCCACGAGCTCTTCGAGCAGCGCCCCGAATTGGCAATTCCTCCCTTTGTATCGATTGGTGGTGCGAGCACCGGTCCCGGTTTCTTGGGAATGGCCTGGGCACCGTTTAACGTGTCGAGCAATGGTCGAATCCGTGATCTCGAAATGGATATGGAGAATACTCGGCTCATGCAACGCATGCAGGCCCTCAACTTGATGGAAACATCATTTATCAAGAGCAGCAAGGGATCCGTGGCGCTCGATCACCAAGCCGTGCTCAAGAAAACATTGGACTTGATGACTAGCGATCAAATGGCTGCGTTCAAAGTCGATAAGGAACCGCAAGAGGTGAAGGATCGCTACGGAACCAATGGCTTTGGTCAGGGCTGCCTGTTGGCTCGCCGACTTGTCGAAGCAGGAGTGCCGTTTGTCGAAGTCGATTTGGGCGGCTGGGACAATCACCAGAACATTCACACGACGTTGTCTGGTCAAAAACTGCCGCAAATGGATCAGGCCATGAGCGCCTTGGTCGAGGACCTTGAGCAACGTGGTTTGCTGCAAGATACCGCGATCATTTGGATGGGTGAATTTGGTCGCACACCTCGGATCAACGCCGACTCGGGTCGCGATCACTGGGCTCGCTCCTGGAGCGCCGTCGTTGGTGGGGCTGGAATGAAGGGCGGGATTGCAGTTGGGGAAACCAATAATGATGGTACCGAAGTTGTGACGGAACCCTTCAGCAGTGAAGATCTCATGGCTTCTGTTTGCAAAGCGCTCGGTATCTCGCTTGAAGTGACTTATACGTCTAAAAACAATCGCCCCATGAAGATCGCCGCCGGGGGCAAAGTGATTAACGAGCTCTTCTCCTGACAAACACATTGGGATTATCAAACGGTGGATCGCCAGATTCAGTGGCGAGCGACGCAACCGAGTTCATCCTACGCAACCAAAAAGGCGTTTGGAGGTACTTGCGCATGCTAGGTTGCGACGCATCCACCGCTGATGATCTCACCCAAGAGACCTTTGTCAAGGTGCTGCGGAAAGAGAGCTTTGTGCAAGTCAGCGACGCAGCGACGGCCGTGTATCTGCGGCGTACGGCACACAATTTAATGGTATCGATGGTCCGTCGATCGAGCAAAGTGCAGCTCACTGGTTCATTCGATTCCTTGGACGAGATTTGGAATCGTTGGGCGGGTAGCGATCTCGTTGGTGATGAAGTTATTGATGCTTTAAAATCGTGTTTTGAGAAATTAACGGAGCGCGCTCAACAGGCCTTGCGACTGCGGTATGGAGATGACTCCAGCCGCGCTGCAATTGGCGACGCGTTAAATATTACAGAACACGGAGCCCGAAATTTAATGCAGCGAGCAAAACAACAGCTCCGCGAGTGTGTTGATAAACAATTGCAATGAATACCAATCAAGATTCAAGTGACCCGCTATTCGAACAGCTTCTCGATGAGGCACTCGGCGGCCCTGCGCCGCCGGATCTCTCCTTGAGGATCATCGCTGAGTTGCGCGCAGAGTCACGGACTCGCGAACCCGCGAGCAATGTGGTTCAGCATCAGCCGGTCGTTAACCCCAATCTCTCCAAGCACCTTCAAACAAAACGCCATACCGCAAAGGTGGCTCAAGTACCTGTCGCGCTCTGGGCGTCGTTTGCCGCGATGGCTGCTTTGGTGTTGTTCTTGTTGTATTACGTCCTTTCCGATGGTCGTCCCGGCGAGTCCTTGATGGCTGGCGCGGGAACAGCTTCGACAAATGCTGAGGGAGCCAGCGGGGCCGGTAATCCAGGGCCACACTCCACCACAGACATCGCTTCGCTGAATGGCCAAAGATTGTCGCCTGGGACACAGGAAGTTGCATCGGCTTCCACTGGGCAAACGCCGATCGAAAAGACCTCGCCTGTGACGTTGGATTTACCCGAATTCGCAGCCGCTTCATCGCGTGATGTCGAGACGGGTTCCAAATTCTTAGCCATGCCACGTGACGCAATTGCTGTCAACTTTCCTGCTCCTCCACAGGCACTGGAGGATCAAAAAGTTATTGAGCAAATTAATCTTCGCTTGGCCAATTTCTGGGTCTCTGAAGGGATTGCGGCAGAAGTCACCGTGGAACCAGCCGTTGTCATAGAGCGACTGGCCAAGTTGTTTGGTACCAAGGAAAACATAGAGACTTCGTCGAACGCTGCAGCTCTTTACGCGGCTCTCAAACAACCACATGTTCGCGATCATCTAGCGCAACGATTAGCCGTTGCCCTGTTGGGACGCGTCGGCTCGCGAAGAGTTGAACCGGCACAGAAAGACGCATTTGCCAAATGGCTGGCGCCCGCGCTGTCGGGCCAACGCTGGGACGAGACGGTTGCCGCGCTCATTGGTTCGCGTGGTTCATCTAAGCTTGCTACCGAGGAATTTAACCCAGCAGCGGTCTGGTTTGCTTCGTTAGCTGGGCCTCGCTCCGTTCCGCTAGTCGAGCAATTTGGACATGCCGTGCTGGATGTCGATCTTCGCTGTGGACGTTGTCACGATCACCCACTGGACGGACGCATTGCCCAAGAGAGTTATTGGCAATTGAACGCAGTTTTTGAAACAGGTTTACGTTGGTCGTCTGATGAAGAGGGTGGGCTACGAGTCGATTCGCCGAAATTGACCGCCGACCTCGCCAGCCCTGTCGTGTTCTACGAACTACCCGATGGTCGACAACGCTCTGCAGCCCCTCGCGTCTTGCCAGCTTGGATTGGTCAGACGCAAGGGACAACCCGAGCGGACAAAACTGCGGCCGTTACCGAAATTGAACAGCTCGCAGACTCGCTGCACGACAATCCACAGGTTGCTCGTGCTGCAGTCAATTGCGTTTGGGAAATTGTTTACGGGCGACCTCTGATCGGATCGTCCGCAAATCCTGCAGCTCCCGCCGAGAATCCTGAACTGGTTCAATTGCATCATGAATTAGCAGAGCAGTTTCGTGCTCATGACTTTAATATGGGGCGATTGATTTGTTGGGTTGCGTCAGCACAACCAATGCAACTGCAGGTTCCTAGGGCCATTCTCTCGCCGGCCTTCGAATCCGCTTCTGCACAGCAATTGCTGGCAGCGAACCATCAACTGCAAAATTTTGCTGCGTTTCCGCTCAGCATGCCCCAACAAGAATTCGGACAACTGCTCGCGGTGGTCGACTTGAATCAAAATCCTGCCGATCTGGTCGAAGGAAAAGCAAAAGAACTGTTGGGACAAATCGGCTTTGAAGGATCGAATGGTCCATCGACGAGCCTGTTTGCGAGTAATTCGTCCAGCAAGCGACCATCGGAAGTTGATTTGTTGCGAGCCTCATTGGAAACCTCAACTGGAGGCGAGAGTGTCGGCTTGCCCGCTGCTTGGCTGAGTCGGTTGGAAGGAATCGCGGGCTATGATCTGCAATCCCAGCACTTATACTACCTAGCGGGGTACTGGCACCCCTCGGCAAGGCATATGGAGCTGGCGCAAAGCCTGCGGAAGAATTCCGACAGTGATTCGCGTGCTTTGAGCCAATTGTGGTGGATACTTGCGAACGAAAAACTCTAGATTCGCAATTATTCGAATGAACGTTTCCTGTCTTCCCAGGAACTAACGAAATAAGGTAGGAAAAGATGAAAGGGGTTGCTCGCACGGCTCGTGCAACAACCCCCAAAGCGTTCCAGACGGTACAATAGGTATTGCTGGAAAAGTAGAAGGGTCAGTTCTTTTTTACTTGCCCTATTTACCAACGCTCGTACGATCCTATCGGCGACAAAGTGGTTGTCTTTGCCGCCACGCCACCTTTCGAAAGCGGACGATCAGAATGCATGTGAAATCGGCTTTGAGCAAACGAAAAAGAATCGTCCTGATTCTCACCGCAATTATTGGTACCACGATTGCCAGTCCCTCTTTGATGTCGTCGGCACATGCCGAGGGCCTCAATGGTCCGGATATGACGGATCGTGCGATCGCGCGTATTGTCGCCCGCCTGATGCCTCGTAAGCACGTTTCGGGTGATGCACTCAGCGACGAGTATAGCCAAAGGGCTATTCAATTGTTTCTGAAGTCGTTGGACCCGATGAAGTTGTATTTTTATCAGTCCGACATCGATGAATTCATGCTTAAGCAGAATAAGCTTGACGACATGGTGAACGAGGGAAACGTCGACTTTGCCTACGAAGTCTTCAAGAGATTCCTACAGCGAGTTGACGAGCGAGTTGTCTCGGTCGAGAAAATTCTGAAAGAGAATCTCGACTTCGCTGCCGACGAATCTATTGTGATTGATCCTGATACGGCTCGTTTTCCCAAAGATGAAAATGAAGCCACTGAGCGATGGCGTCGTCAGATTAAGTACAGCGTTCTTGTGCTAGAGGAAGATGAC
The DNA here is from genome assembly GCA_041749395.1 of Pirellulaceae bacterium. GTDB lineage: Bacteria > Planctomycetota > Planctomycetia > Pirellulales > Pirellulaceae > Laterigemmans. The sequence continues at coordinate 56,382 of JBGTBJ010000164.1, read as the reverse complement.
AAGACCACCGAGGAAGCGCTCCAACAATTGGACAAGCGCTATCATCGCAATGCAAAGCGTTGGCATCAAACCAATGACGATCAATTGCTGGAGTTATTTTTAACTTCGATGACCAGCAGTTACGATCCGCATACCACCTATATGTCCCCTTCGACTTTGGACAACTTCAACATTCAAATGCGTTTGAATTTGGAAGGCATTGGGGCAGCCTTGCAGGAAAAAGATGGCGTCACGGTCATTTCGAAGGTCATCCCAGGTGGAGCGGCCGACAAGTCGGGTGAAGTTCTAGCAGACGATCACATCGTTACTGTTGGGCAAAACGATACGGGCGAAATGGTCGACGTAGTCGAAATGCCAGTCGATGAAGTGGTGAAATTGATTCGAGGTAATGCGGGAACGATTGTTCGACTGGGCATTAAAACGGGCGGTGTGGGCGAAACGAAGATCGTGCGTATTGTTCGCGCCAAAGTGGAGCTGGAAGATAGCGCTGCACGGGGAGAGATTGTCCCAGGTCCAGCGCAAGCTGATGGTACTAAACCGCAAATCGGTTATATCACTCTGCCAAGCTTCTACATGGATATGGAAGGTGCCCGCAGTCAGCGTCCCGATTTCCGCAGCAGCACCCGCGACGTCGCCCGCATTCTTCAAGATTTCAGGCAGAAGAAAGTGGATGCTGTAGTGTTGGACTTGAGCACTAATGGGGGCGGTAGCCTAACAGAATCGGTGAATCTGACCGGGTTGTTCATCGACCGCGGCCCTGTGGTTCAAGTGAAAGATGCGAACGGTGACGTGGAAGCGTATGCCGACGAGGACACGGGCGTCGCTTGGGACGGACCGCTCGTGGTGGTAACGAGCAAGTTTAGCGCCAGTGCGTCGGAGATTCTGGCTGGTGCCATCAAGGATTATCGCCGTGGATTGATCGTGGGCGACCCAACAACCCATGGAAAAGGTACGGTCCAAACCTTGCTTGACCTGGATCGCGAAGTCTTCAGCGGCAATGGTCAGAAGCTGGGCGCCTTGAAGGTGACTCAGCAGCAATTCTACCTACCCGATGGCGAAAGCACTCAGCGAGGTGGCGTAGCTGCAGACGTTACGTTGCCATCTCTCTCGAGCCAAATGGACGTGGGCGAGGCTGACCTGGAATACGCTTTGCCGAGCGATCGTGTTCCTCCATCGCCGCACCGAAGCTACCGCATGGTACCCGCCGATGTGCTAGGGGTAATTCGTGCTCGAGCAGCGGATCGTCTTGCCAGCTCCACCGACTTTGCCAGTCTGCAAAAGAAAATCGAGACTTACAATCGCCAGAAGGAAGAGAAATTCCTCTCGATCAATCGCGATCGTTTTAAAGAAGTTCGCAAAGAGCTCGACGCTCAAAAAGAAGATGAGAAAGAAATGATTGAGCTACAAAAGAGCTCAGACAAAGTCTTTTCTGACACGTTCTACAATTTGGAAGTGATCAATATCGCAACGGACTATCTGGAGTCGCTTCGCCAACAGAATTTAGCGAAGGCCGGATAAGAATTTACTTTTGCTATCAACTAGCGAACGATATGAATAACTCGCAAACGCCAGTCCTAGAAACATAGGACTGGCGTTTCTCTTTTTGAGTTTGCGTGTCGTACCGAATAAATTGACGCACTCATCTAGTATTTCGCGAATTAACTGGCGATCTCCGTGCTCAGCAATCGCCAAAACACCGCGAGTTCGTTATGTTGCAGCGATAGCCTGCCATATTCTCGAAATGTATTGTGTGGATGAAGATGACCCAGATCACGGACGTGAAGGTAGGTGATTCTGCTGTCGTTTCTCGCGGCATTCGTTGGGATTACACCGTTGTATTTGTGCTGTTACATGGTTTGACGTTGCTTGCCTTGATGCCATGGTTTTTCTCTTGGCCGGGCGTTGTTGCATTTGTTCTCGGCGTCATAGTTTTTGGACAATTGGCAATTCCCATTGGTTATCACCGATTGTTGTCGCATCGTAGTTTTCGTAGCCCCAAATGGTTTGAACGCTCGCTTGTTACCCTGGCGATGTGCACAGCGCAGGAGACTCCGGCGCATTGGGTAGCTTGGCACCGCATGCACCACGCGCACTCAGATGATTCCCAAGATCCCCACTCTCCGCGATTGGGCTTTTTTTGGGCTCATGTCAGCTGGCTTGTTCACGAGCGCCGCACACGGTTGGCAACTTTTTCAATGTATGAAAAGTATGCACGTGATATTTTGGCTGATCCGTATTATCGATGGATTCAACGGCTACCAAGCCCTGCGGGGGTGCTATTTTTGCTACATGCGATTGTGTACTCAGCCATCGCGTTTGGGATCTGCTGGCTTACTTGCGAAACGACGGCCGAGGCAATCCAATTGACTTCTAGCGTTGTACTGTGGGGAGTGGTAGTGCGGACGGTATGGGTTTGGCATATCACTTGGTCGGTGAACTCCATGACTCATATTTTTGGATATCGCAATTATGAGACCACGGACGATAGCCGCAACAATTGGTTTGTCTCCTTACTCACAGCTGGTGAAGGCTGGCATAACAATCATCATGCGGATCCATCCAGCGCGTCTGTACAGCACAGATGGTGGGAAATTGATATTAATTATTATGTCATTTGCATGTTTGGTCGTTTAGGCTTAGCGACCCATATCATCCCGCCTCGTTTTGAGCGGCAGCGTGCTTCACTTGCCAATACAAAAACGTGAGAAGATAGATCCCAGGATTTCGTCTGTGAAAACCGTACCGGTAGTACGCCCCAGACTATCAAGCGCGATACGCAATTCTGCTGCGACCCATTCGTGACCCTCGCCTTGCGAGATCATGTCCGCAGCATTCCTCAGCCCAACCGCGGTCTCCTGCAGCGATTCTCGACAGCGTTCAGCCGTAGATGAAACCGTCCCCGCAGAATTTCTATTCTGAACGAGCTCGCGCACTTTGGACGTGAGATCATCAAGCCCTAGTGCACTTTTGGCACTGGTTAGAATCCATCCACTTTGTCGGATTGCGTTGTGCTCTGCGAGACTCAATAAGTCTGCTTTTGTGGCCACTCGAATCACCCGGTCGGGAATGAGAAGTGGTTCACCGGAAAGCGTCTGACTGTCTTGGCACCAAACCACTACGTCAGCCGCTGCAATGACTTGGTGAGCTAGCCTCTGTGCTTGAGTTCGAATAGCCAAGGTTAGATTTTCGTCTTGGCTGACATCTTCGCATCCGGCGGTATCGATCCATCTCCATTGCTCATTCCCTTTTCCTACGCGAATCTCGATGGGATCACGAGTTGTCCCAATAATCTCGGAGACAATGGCAACTTGGCTACCTGCAAGCGAATTCAATAGGCTACTCTTGCCCGCATTGGGCAGTCCTTGCAGCGCAATTAATGGGGACTCTGACGCGCGACCACGAGAGCTCATTGTGGATGCAATGTTGGCGATCCGCTGACTCATATCGTGCAGGCGAATGGCAACCTGTTCGTCCTCAATGAATTGGATGTCCTCATCAACAAAATCTAATCCGGCTTCGATATCAGCCAGCAGCTCAAGAAGTTCCTGGCGACTCTCCTTGAGCGGATTCGATATGGCACCCGATAGTTGATCGAGTGCCACACCAAGTCCCGCGCGACTATCGGCATCGATCACGCCCAGAACTGCCTCGGCTTGGAGCAGATCGACATTGCCCGCCAAAAAAGATCGCAGGGTGAATTCACCGGGCATCGCGAGGCGCGCGCCCGCTTGTTGAATCACTGCCAAGAGGGCCTGGAGAATCGGCTGCGCACCCCATGTGTGAATTTCCGCCGAGTCCTGTCCCGTGTAACTATGAGGCGACCACCAGCAATTGATCGAAGTTTCCAGTGCACCCAAAGGTGCTGGTAAGTGAACCGTTCCCTTGGTCCGCGCTGCTTTTCCGTGTCGCGAAATAGCCGATGGGAAAATCCGGTTGATAATTGAAATTGTTTGAGGACCGCTAATGCGAATAACCCCCCGCCATGACGGGCCATTGGGAGAAGCGATCGCGCAAATCGTCTCATTTGTGTCCAACATAGTCCGCTGTTGCCCGTTGTCTGCTGCCCGTTGCTGGGTACCATCTGAAAAAAGCGGTCTTGTGGCTTTCTTCACTTCCGTCGACAATTTGAACGGATAGGATGTTTCAATTGCAAGGACTCGCGCCCGTGGATTCTACCGACTCAGTCAACCCTTTTGTCGTATTGCCACAGACGCCCCTGCGGAAAAAGCCCTGGGTCCGGTTGACGGTACTCGTCATCGTATGTTCAGCGAGCGTTCTGGCCGTTCATTCATACAGTCAGCGGTGGTTGCTGAGCCGCTTGGCTTATCAATTGGAATCGCATCCCCCGCGCGTTCAAGCGGAACGCTTGGCAATGCTCGCCGAATTTGGCGTCTCCGGATTGCCTGACTTGATTGCAGCAGTAGCGTCTGACAATGAGGATTTAGCGGGAACCGCGTTTAAAGTGGTCACCCAGATGCAAAGCCGCTGGCAAACGTCCGCTGGATCCGACCCGGCGGAATACAATGAGGCGATGGTTGAGGCCATCGATCAAGCACTTCAGAAATGCCAACCTGAGCAACGTTATCGTTTGGCCAGGCTGCTTGATCAACTCGTTCTCGATACGGTCGAATCGGTCGATGCGAGGGACAGTCTCACTTTTCAAAGGGCGTCCAGTCTGCTGTCCAGCATCGGTGGCCCTCCCAATTCCCGGCTTGGGGATGAGGAGTCGCCTCGCATTGCTACGTCAAATCCACTTACTCCCATTGGCAACAATGACGTTAGCGGTTTGAGCGGTGCAGGGCTGTTGCCGCCGCTGCCTCTTGGCGAAACCGAATCTGTTTCCGATACGCGACAGCGCAATAGCAGGGGTGAATACGATTCCCAAAATGATTCTGCAAACACTACAGGCGCCAGCTACATCACCACCGACGATGGGGCAAATGGTTCGCTAGAGGATGATCGACAGATGCCGGTGATTCCAGAACTCGCTCAGACTCAGCACCGTACCTCAACTCTCTCGGTTCCCAAAGAGTCGGAAACCATTACGGCGAATCCACTTTCACCCTACGATACGCGGTCGGTGATTGGCTTTATCAGTAGCATTCAACCATCGGTGCGTTCCGCCGCAGAGGCTGAACTACGTGCGCGAGGATTTCAACAAAATCAATTGGAACTCGCCGAGCGGCTCAACTCCGGCGATCGATCTGTGCGATTGGCACTCGTAGAGGAACTAGCCACTCGCTCTGACATTGACCCAAGGCAATGGTATTTGTGGCTGGCTGTCGATTCCGAAAGAGACGTTCGGTTGCAGGCAATCGCTAGGCTCGGCACGATGGACGACCCTCAAATCATTGCATCGCTCGGGGACCTGCTTAAAGAAGAGCGGGATCCGACGGTAGCGACTCGGTTGCGCCGCCTGCTCGGACTTCGCTAGTACTTGATTTCGAGTACGCCCCGCGCTTTGCTGGGTAATTGTCCGGTAACATTGATGGAAGTCAGCGGATACGCTCCGGGTACCCAGCGCTGATTGCTTTTGGTGGAGAAAATCTGCTGTGGCAGAACGAGCTCCTCTCCTGCCCCCAGAGGCTTGTCGCGATGCAAAAAATATTGGCCATTCAGGTCGATAGTCAAGCGTGGAATTTCATAATCCGCTTGGTTCTTTAAGATCACGACATCGGCGACAATCGCCGCCCCGCCTCCTGGAACGGGAACCGGACGCTTGCCAATTTCTACGATCACGGGGAGCTGGCGATCGTAGGGCAAGTCGACAACGATTGCGTAGAGGGTCAAGCCAAGCAAAGGTAAGATGCAGGCAAGCAACAAAGCAGCGGTCAAGCCTTTGCCGCTAAGGACAGGCGTCGGACGGAGGCTGGTAGGTGGCGAGGTAGTTGGCATGGTGTCCATACTCATTGGATGCGGGGCGATTGACTTACACGCCTTCCTGTCACATGAACATTGCCGTCGCAAATAGTGCGAATCGCTTCAGGCAACGCTTCGCACTCTTCAGCGAAAACGCGGGCGGCCAACGTTTGTGGCGTATCATTATCCAACACTGGACAAGTCCTCTGCAGAAGGATGGGGCCATTGTCGTATTGGTTGTCAACAAAATGAACTGTGCAGCCACTGACCTTTACGCCGTACTCCAGTGCGGCAGCGTGTACGTGGCTCCCATACATCGTTTTTCCACAAAAAGATGGAATCAATGCGGGGTGGATATTGATAACGCGGTTAATAAAATCGTCGGGGATTAGAACGTGCTGCAGGAAGCCTCCCATGACCACTAAATCGATTTCCGCACGGCGACACGGGTCAAACATGGCGAGGCTGTAGGCGGCCGCGTCTTTTCCGTATTCACTTTTGCGAATGACCTGGGCTTCGATACCGGCATTCCTTGCAATTTCCAGTCCACCTGCGTGCGGTTTACTACTGATCACTAAGCGGAATTCGACATTCAGCTGCCCGCAATTCTGTTTTTCAAGCAGGTTCCTTAGAGTCGTACCACCACCTGATAGAAAAACGGCAACCTTTAACATGGACCGCATTCCTAAACACCTAAGGCCGAGTGGGGGTGCAAACAACTCGCATATACAACGCAGCGTCCAGTTCATTCAACTTGATCGCCACAGGTTCTGTTTCGGCGAAAGGACGAAATTCCAATACATCCGCCAGAGTTTCCGTGACAATTCGTTCGCGATACTCGTCGATGGCTTCCTGCGCATCGGCATCAACAACCAAACCAATTTCGATTCGATCGGTAAACTCGCAGCCAATTTCTTTGCGGCGACTTTGGATCATACGAATGGTATCGTTGGCAATGCCTTCGCGACGAAGCTCAGGCGTAACTTCCGTGGACAGTACGACCACCGAGTCTTTGCCTTGTGCTGCAGTCCAACCATCTTTGGCCGACAAACGAACTTCGATGTCATCTTGATCTAGCGTCAAGATGCCCTCACCCAATGGCAGATCGATGTGACCATTTTTCTTGAGTTCACTCAGCAAACGACCACCATCGGCAGCACCCAGAGTCTTTTTCACCAGGGGCATATCTTTGCCAACACGTGGGCCCAAACGCTTAAAATTGGGCACGACCACATACTCAACGTACTCTCGTCCATCGGTCGTGTAATCAACCGCTTTGACGTTGAGCTCTTCTTTAACTAAATCGTCATGAGCCCGCAGCCATTCCGTAAATTGATTATCGGCCAGCACCACTTCGACTCGCGAAAGAGGTTGTCGCACTTTGAGTTTCGCACCGGCTCTGGCCGCTCGGCCCGAGGAGGCAATTTCGCGCAAAACATGCATTGCCGATGAAAGAGTGGTATCCAAGTTGTTGGCATCAAATTTCGGATAGTCACACAAATGAACGGACTCAGGCAATGCTGCAGTTGCCTCCTTCTCGCTGCGAAAGGGCTTGGACAAATGCTGCCACAACGTTTCCGCAACGAAGGGAACAAATGGCGCGATAATCTTCGTCGTTTGCAACAGTATTTCGTAAAGAGTCCAGTATGCATCGAGTTTGTTTGGGTCGTGAATATCACTTGCCCAGAATCGATCTCGACTTCGCCGTACGAACCAATTGCTCAACCCATCGACAAGTTCATTAATGGCTGTGCACGCACCATAGTTATCGTACGCATCCATCCGCTCGGTAACAGCGGCAATGGTCCTTGCCAACTCGGACAAGATCCAACGATCGATTTCGCTACGCTCGGATGCCGGACGATATGTCTTAGCGCGGCTGAGGTCCTGCGGCGTCAATTGACCAGGCGATTCAATGCCGACCGTTGGATCAAACTTGTCAATCTCCGCATAGATTGTGAAAAAGCTGAACACGTTCCAGAGTCGCAACAAGAACTCTGGAATGGAGTCCCGGATGGTGCGTTCGCTATAGACAATCGAGTTCCACGGGGCTTGATTGGCGAAAAAATACCAACGCAGGGCATCGGCGCCATAGGCATCAAAAATGTCGTTGGGGCTGCGATAATTTCGCAGCTGTTTAGACATCTTGCCAACCTTCTTAACGACGTTTTTCCCCAGCGCGGCTTCAGCCTCCGCTTCAGACAAAAATCGCTGCACGCCATCTTTGGACTCCCACCATTCAGCCAACATCAGTCCCAAGACGATGCAGTTTCTGAAGGGGTGAGGATATGCATGCTTTAGGGAATCAGTTGGGGTAGGAGCTGAAATCGCGTTGCTAGTTAAATACTCGTTGGTTTCCTTCTCATTGGCATTCTTGTTGGCACCTCCGAAGAGCATCGTGCTGATTGCCAATTGACTGTAAAACCAACCTCGTGTTTGATCCAAAGCCTCGCTGATGAAATCTGCAGGGAACTGCGCTGCGAAGGCCTCATGATTTTGGTGCGGCCAACCCCACTGTGCGAAAGGCATCGCGCCCGAATCGTACCAACAATCAATGACTTCAGTGACTCGTTGCATCCTTGCCCCTTCGGCAAATGGCGAGTCGTAGGTGACAGAATCGATGTAGGGTTTATGGACTTGAAGATCATCCACCAGTTCGGGATTTGCTTGCTTCGCTGCTGCCCAAACTTCTGTTCCGGTAACGCCCGGTTTCGACAGCAATTCTTTGTAGCAATCAATTGCCTGGTATCGTCCTGTTGTTTCGCATTGCCAGATAGGTAATGGTGTTCCCCAATAGCGTTCGCGAGACAAAGCCCAATCCACATTGGATTCTAGAAAATTGCCGAACCTCCCATCGCGAATATGTCCGGGCAGCCATTGGATTTGCTGATTGTTCTCCAACATGGCATCCTTGAATGCCGTGGTGCGGATAAACCAGCTTTCGCGTGGATATTGGATAAGTGGATCCTGATCGGCGCGCCAGCAAAATGGGTATTCGTGTAAATACTGTTCTTGAAAATAGAGTGCGCCGCGTTCTTTCAGTACGCGGATGATTGGTTTGTCGGCATCTTTGACCCATTCGCCTTGAAACAGTGGCATCTCGGCCGTGAATTTTCCATCGGGCCCCACTGCATAGAACAGTTTAGGTTGTTCACCCTCAGCAAAACGCTGCGTCTCTTTCTGAAATACCTCATAGTCCACTTCGCCAAATGCCGGAGCCTGGTGAACTAGACCCGTGCCACTATCGATGGTGACAAATTCAGCCGCGAGCACCCGCCAGTAATGGTGTTCAAAATTACCTTGCGTTGTCTTGCCTTGAGGGTCTTGCAAACGGACCACATAGTCATCGAACGGAGGCAGGTAGCGAAGGCCGATTAAATCCGTTCCGCGGCATGTTTCTAAAACTTCCAAATTCCGTTTCGTCTTTGCCGCTAGTGTCTCCACCAGAGCACTGGCAACATAAATTTGATCGCCATTCTCTGCATCGCGGCAAAGTGAATATTGCAATTCCGGATGGACCGCTGCATACATATTGCTAGGTAGGGTCCAGGGTGTTGTTGTCCAAATCAACAGGCTTCGTTCGGGCATATCCCTCAATGGGAATTTCACATAGACGCTGGGGTCGGCCACTTCTCGATATCCCTGTCCCACTTCACCCGCCGAGAGCGCGGTGCCTCCCTGGGCCCACCACCAGACAATTTTGTTGCCGCGATAGAGCAACCCGCGGTCGAACAGATTTTTAAGACTCCACCATACGCTTTCGACATAACTTTGGTGGTAGGTAACGTAGGCCTCCTTGAGATCGACCCAGAAGCCCAAACGTTCCGTCAATTGTTCCCACTGTCGCATGTAGCGCCACACACTTTGTTGGCAGCGCTGTATGAAGGGTTCGACACCGTAGGCCTCGATCTCTTCCTTGCTGTGGATACCTAATTCCTTGCCGACTTCGACTTCAACGGGCAAACCGTGAGTATCCCAACCCGCTTTACGTTCGCAGCGATACCCTCGCATGGTGCGATAGCGAGGAAACAGATCTTTAATCGCTCGCGTTAAACAGTGGCCGGGGTGCGGCATTCCGTTTGCCGTCGGCGGGCCTTCGTAAAACACGAACGACGGTGCCCCTTCGCGTTGTTCCAGCGAACGTTTGTAGATCTCTGCTTCTTTCCAAAAACGAAGCACCTGCTCTTCTTGTTTAGGAAAGCTTACATCGGTCGAGACGGCTTTGAACATGTTGTCAATCCTTGAGGTCGTCTGCATCCAAATCGTCTAAATCATCCGCTAACGAATCGAGATCGTCGAGCTCTTCAATGTCATCTTTGTCAGGCCCCAGCCCAAACTCGGCACTGATTTCGTCTTCGATTTCAATTTCGTATTCGTCTTCCAGTTCTTCTTCAAAGTCGTCGTCGAAATCATCATCGAAATCGTCTTCGTCAATTTCGTCGAACTCGTCGAGATCGTCTTCATCATCTGCAACGACACCTTCGTCCGGTGTTTCACCATCCCCAAGGTCATCCTCGTCGAACCCCGACATTTCACTGCGCACGGCACGGCTAACGTTTGGATCAATCCAGCCGCCACATGCGCCCTGTTCCCAATCCTTCTCTCGTTCACCCGTCCACGTCGCACTCGACTCATCGTCTTGGATTTCGGTGTCGACCGGAATGGTCAACGGCGCACCAAACGGTTCAGGAACCAATGAATCTGTTTTCTCTAGTGGTAGCAATTCAGAGCCTTGGATTTCTTGAGACCGATTCGGCAGGGATGGCAAAACGGCGGACATAGCTGTTGGACCGATCGAACGAGGAAAAATGGGGACGTTTTATTGTGACCCACCATCGGGTGGGAGTGCTGAGTGTTTGGTAATCTACGAAGAAGACTTAGAGTTTCGCGACGTCCGAACGTTTGTCAACGCAACCCTATGCATCCTGCCGATTTCTTTAGTCGAACACCATGACTCGACATTGTCACGGTGGGCCAAATTGGGTAATTGGATAATCTTCGCGGATTCGCACCAAATCGAACAGCCTAGTTTCGGTCGCGGTTCGCAAACATATTGGATTCACGGAGCATTCGGTAATGGAACGCCGCGACTTCCTACATTTCTGTAAAAACCTTGCCATTCGCTCCGGATCGGTCGCATTTTTCTCTGGTTTAGCAGCCAGCAGTGGATGTGCCGGTCGCAGATACGGTCATATTTTGGCAAATAATGATGTCGATATGGTCGGCAGCCACGAAGCAGGGGCCGCCGTTTGGAATCCTCTCGTGGATCAATCCGTCGCTAAATTGCTGGGGCGCTGCGACGCGGGAATAGTGTATCCGGCGGCGTTTGAGCCCAATATGATTCCTGGCGAACTACCCCACCGTAGCGCCCAAGATGGCTCCGCAACAGTTTGTTTTATTGCACTGGAGAATAAGAGCGCCGAAGAGTTGCTCGATTTCAAAGACCAGCTTTACGAACGCATCGATTCCCAAATAAATTCCTCAGGCAACTTCCGTATGGTGAGTCGCCGCATGGTGGATGCCGCGCTGCTCGATACGAGGATGCGGCCTGACGCCTTATTTCTACCAGGAAATCGGGAAGTTTTTGCTGCGGCACTGGGCCGACAGGGAGCGCCCGTGGATTTTCTCCTCTACGGAAAAATTACCAGCGGCACTACTGAGCGCAACTCCAGTACTCAACGTGACTACGAGTTGACTTTGGAAATGGTCAACATTCACTCAGGCGATTACGTGAAAGAATCGGCCAATATTCGCAAAGGCTACCACAACACGCGGGCAGGAAAATGGTGGAACTACGGTCCGTTCGAACAAGCGGATGGATAGTCCGATTGCTGGGAACGCCGAGTCGAATTGTGAGGGCTCACGATTGTTGCGTGCCGTTTGTCTAATGTTGGTCGTAGCCTGCTGCGGTTGTCGGAGCGGGTTTTCGACGCTGGACGCGGGACGCAACGCCTATTTTGTTGGCGACCTGACAACGGCCAGATCGGCTCTGCTGGAAACCGCCGAAGCGAAAAGCAAACTCACCGACATTGCCAAACTCGATCTTGCAGTTGTAGAGCTGGCAGTTGGAAATCCCAACGGAGCCGAAGCGCTGCTGAGAGAATCTCGCGACTCATTTGATCTACGCGATCCGTCGGAGACTCTCCCTTCGGTGCGAAGTCTGATGACGGACGAACGCGATCGAGTGTACGATGCGGCAAGCTATGAAGAAGTAATGATTCGTTCGTTGCTTAGCATCTCTAGCCTGATGAGCGGATCGGGAGACGCAGAATCCTATGCTCTGCAAGCTCAGATGCGCCAAGGCGAATTGGCTCAACAAGCGGAAGAAAAGGGAATCGAAAACGTCGGCGAAGTCTATCAGCCTCTGGCGTTGGCTCCCTATATAAGAGGATTGATTCGCGAAGCAAATCACCATGACTACGATGATGCCGCCCGTTCTTATGAGTTAGTTGCCCAGTGGCAGCCCAGCTTTTTGCCCGCCCCCTACGATGTTCAGCGAGCAACTACCGGTACCCATAGCCAGCCTGGACACGGTGTGCTGTATATCATCGCCTTTGTGGGGCGTGGACCTCAACGCGTTCCCGATGTAGCTGAGGCGACAGGACCCGCGTTGCTGATAGCCGATCGAATCGTCGCAGCTTCGTCCAGCTACACGATTCCACCCACATTGGCGCCAATTCCCGTGCCACGCGTTATGATTCCACCTTCTCGAGTCGACCGAATTGGCGTCTATGCCGACGGTGACTTCATCGGCGGAACCGAAATACTGACCGATGTTGGCCAATTGGCGAGCCGTCAACTGGACGCGGAAATGCCCTGGACCGTGGCCCGAGGGGTGGTGCGGCGGGTAGCGAAGAAAACGGTTGTTGCGACATCACTGAACACCTTGGTGGGCGAGAACCCCATTGCCAATCTTGGGGGCGCATTACTAGGTTCGGCTTGGGAAGCAACCGAACAGGCCGATACGCGGTGCTGGGCATTGTTGCCTCGTGAGATACAAGTGATGCGGTTGGAACTCCCTGCAGGGACTCATGAAATCGCGACTGCGGCAATCACTAGCCGCAGCATCGGCGTGGACGCTCGCGCCGATGTAGCGATCCGCGATGGAGCAAACAGCTATCTTTTGTGCATCGCTCCAGATGATCATGTGACGGCGCTCGTTTGTGGTGCCGGCTCAGCTCCCTGAAGCCAAATGAAAAACCAGCCACTGCAATACCAGTCCCAAACGTGGCCTAGCATTATCGAGGCATCCTAGTTCTCATAACCGCTACAGATTGCTGATAGTGCGATCGTCGTTTCAGGTATTATTCTGCCGCCTCTAGAAACGGTGCTACTTGGCAAGTTTGATAAAGACTTCGTTTCTGCCCCGCTGGTCCATGCTCAATCGCTCCTGTGCACTACCTCTATCTCGATTTCAACAGCACGTCTCCCCTTGCGCCATCAGTCCGCGAGGCTATGGATCCCTTTTGGGCAGAGCATTTTATGTTGCCTGGGCAAGGACACCCGGGATGTCAGATTATCGCCGATGCACTCGACCGCGCGCGCGAAGGGGTCGCGGAACTGGTTGGCTGTGAGTCCTTTGAAATTGTCTTTACCAGCGGTGGTACTGAAGCCAATAACTTAGCGGTGCTCGGCTTGGCGAACCGCTATCAAACTGGACACATCGTCGTCTCCGCATTGGAACACGAATCGGTCTGGAATGCGGTCAACGCGCTTCGCGAACGGGACTGGGAAATTGACATCGCCCCAGCCAATTCACGGGGCTTGGTTACGGCAGCAAGGATCGAGCCGTTACTGAAAGACAACACTCGGCTCGTCTGCTTGCAGGCCGCGAACCCCGTTCTAGGGACGCTACAAGATGTGAGGCAAGTCGCAGATGTATGTCATTCACGCGGTATCCCCGTTCATTGCGATGCCTCCCAAGTTTTTGGCAAAATGCCACTTGATATCAACACCCTACGCGCGGACACACTGGCTCTCAGCGGGCACAAATTCTACGGACCGAAGGGTACGGGTGCCCTGTACGTGCGGCGTGGTTTCTCATTGTCACCCGTGATGTATGGTGAAACGCGAGAAATGGGTTTGCGCCCTGGTTCGGAAAATATTGTTGGCTGGGTAGGGCTGGGAGCGGCCGCGCGTCTCGCCGCCCGCGCTGCACCGAACGCAGCGGAGCGGCTTGCGGAACTTCGCAATCGCTTCGTTGAAAAAATAGGCGACTTGGTTCAACCGGGTCCTATTGATCTTTGTGCCGACTCTGAACGATTGCCCAACACGGCTGTGCTCGAATGGCCGGGCGATGCTAACCGACTGATTAAAGTAGCCAGGCAACTGGTTGTCGCCACCGCTCGCACGGCCAGTCCTGCTGACGAGATGACTCGTTGTTTGCAGGCCATTGGCTTGTCTCCTGCAAGAATCGGGCGTTGTCTGCGCGTTAGCTTGGGATGGACTACAAGTGAAGAACAAGTCGACCGGGCTGCCGACCTGTTAGCGGAAGCTTGGGATACCTGCCGGAATTAACAAGTCGGAATCACTGCTCGCCACAACACAGTGAGTGATTGATTCTTGACTGCGATCGACACGGATGTACTTTGTTTTCTCTTTTCGCCAATCACTTTCTAACAACTCCGCCTTGGGGCGACAAATCCCATCAGGTTCGCTTGAAGTGGCGATTTGAACCAGCAGCATTGCCTCACGCCTTTCGCCGACTTTTCGCAATTGTTCTTTGGCTATCGTGAGGCTGCCTTGAGTGATCGCAAGCTCCCGACTTACGTTCCGCATCTCCGCGCGAATGGCAATTTCCTGATCGATTGTTTGTCTGAGTTGCTTCTTGGCATGAAGTTGTTCACTGCGAAGTATCAATCGTTCTTCAAGTTGTTTTTTCTGTTCGCGAGCTTGTGCCTCATTCGCAGAGCGTAGCTGCTCTCTGCCCAAACTCAATTCACATTCAATCTCTTGAGACTGTTCCGATAGAACGGTAATTTCAAGCTGCAATCCATCTCGCCGCTGCAAATCCACGAGAATTTCGGCAGATAGTTTACTGCTGCGTTCTACCAGTTCGGAGTTCTCTCTTTGCAAAGATGTGGCGAGTGATTGCTGTGCGTCCAACTCGGCTTTCGTTTTGTGGATCGCCTTCTCTTGTTCGCGCAACACAATGCTCTGTTGGCTAAAGGTGTTCTTCTGCTGTTGGCATTTCTCGGTCAGTTGTTCAATTTCAGAGCGGGTGAACTGAATAGACTCCGCGAGCAATTGGTTTTCCTTTTCTCTCTCTAAAATGAGAACGTCCATTTCCCGAATGCGCTCAGAACAAATTAATTGTTGCCGCTGTAGCGTCTCCAACTCGTCTTTCGACTGGTTTGTCTCGACCTGCCATCGACTGCGGAGAGCGGCCAATTGATCTATGGAGTGAACATGATGTGAAATATGCGATAGCTCTTTTTCTATCAACATCTTCGTGGTGGAGGCATGCTTGGCTTGCAAGTCAACTAGCCCGCTGATGGCCACCAGAGTAAACAAAAAGATCTCTCCGATCGAAGAGAGAAATATCTGCAAAGTACTTGCACCATTGCCAACCAGACAATAGATCGTAGCACTAGACATTGCCGTGACAGCCAACGCCAATCCTAAAGTGATTCGGCTTAGTTGAGGGCGATCTCCAGCGACGGAACGCTCTACACTCCGAAGCAAACTCTTGTTGCCTTCCAAATACTCACCTGCGAGCAATGAAAATGCAGCGAGGTCGCTCTGCCGGGATTCTTTACTGCGGTTGTTTGCTAGTATTGTTTCCACTTCCATCTCTTTTTAGCCGTCCCATAGAAGGATTCGGCTGGTTCACGCGGATAGCGTGACCCGATGTTACCGAGCGAGCCAATCCTATTCCTTTTCCCATTCCGATTATTCTGTCCAGTCAGAATATTTTAGCGCTTGGTTGATTTGGGTTGTCGCTCCGATTGTGCTACATTTGAACCCAAATCATCTAATGTCCAAACGACTAGTTCTCAACCCCTTCAAGTGTTTGTGGAGTCGCCGCGATGTCTGAGCAAAATTCGCTTTCCCGCCGATCATTTCTTGGCCGGACCGCTGCCGCCTCTGCTGTGGCAATACCCTACATAGTTTCGAGCACCGCACTCGGTTATGGAGGTTCTGTGGCTGCCAGTGATCGTATTACGCTGGGGGTGATTGGTATTGGACCTCGCTGCACCTATGACTTGAATGCCATGCTGGGCTTGGCCGACGTTCAGTGTGTCGCAATTGCTGATGTGCAGTCGTCGCGTCGTGAGGCGGGTAAAACTCTTGTCGATGCCCATTATGGCAATGCCGATTGCGATCTTTATCGTGACTTTCGTGAATTATTGGCACGCAAGGATATCGATGCTGTGTTGATTGCCACCGGTGATCGTTGGCACGCGCCCGCATCGATGATGGCGGCGGAAGCAGGTAAAGACGTCTACAGCGAAAAGCCCTGTGGATTGACGATTGGAAATTGCATCGACTTGGCCGAGACCATGCGGAGGACTGGACGAGTTTTCCAAGCTGGTACTCAACGACGCAGTGTCCCGAATTTCATTGAGGCTGTCGATCTCGCCCATAGTGGCAAGCTCGGCAAAATCCAAACGATGTACGCGTCCGTCTACACACCATCCATCGAATCGACTTGGTTGCCATCGGAGCCAACTCCCAACAAGGACATTGTCGATTGGAATCTCTGGCTGGGAACGGCGCCCTGGCGGCCTTATAACAGTCAGTATGTTGCCGGAAGATGGCGCGGTTATTGGGACTTTGATTCAGGGGCTAAATTGCTTGATTGGGGCGCTCACACGGTCGATCTTTGCCAGTGGGCCAATCAAGCGGACGAGACGATGCCCGTTCTTTACGAGCCGAGTGAAAAGGGCATTAGAGCTAAATACGAGAATGGTGTGGAACTTGTAATCGATTTCCTTCAAACACCCTTTGGTGATCGACCTGGATGGGTACAAAGCTTGGGGACCTGTCCAGTGCGATTTGTCGGAGATGGTGGTTCGGTGGAGACGGGAGACAGCGGCGATATCGTCGTCAAACCCGAGGCGCTGGCGTCCAAAGTGCACAGCAACTACAAGAAGACTGTTGGCTTGGATGTCACGGCCCATGCACGCAACTTTTTCGATTGCGTTAAATCACGCCAGGCAACCGCTGCAAACCCCGAAGTGATGCGGAATTCTCACATAGCTTGTCATGCGGCCGCACTAGCGTGGATTCTCCAACGTCCATTACGCATCGATCCGAAAACCGCGACTTTCATCGCAGATGACGAAGCAAACGGTTTGCGCCGTCGTCCTGAGCGCGACCCATGGAATATTGGTTAATCTCACCAGCCGTGATTTGTGACTGGAACTGTTGGGGCCGAGCGAGTTCGGTCACAAGGGTTAGCGCGCACCGGGTGCGACATTTGTTAGGAAATGATTTGTAATCATCTGATACAGATGTCGTGTGGTGTTCTCACCTTCTGAGATATCATGCGAGCGGTTTGGGTAGGCAAACATTTTGAAGCGCTTATTCAAACGAATCAGTTCATTGATTAGCAACTCCATTGTTTGGTAGTG
The DNA here is from genome assembly GCA_041749395.1 of Pirellulaceae bacterium. Taxonomy (GTDB): domain Bacteria; phylum Planctomycetota; class Planctomycetia; order Pirellulales; family Pirellulaceae; genus Laterigemmans. The sequence goes on along the minus strand of JBGTBJ010000164.1, from coordinate 38,947 downwards.
GCAATTGTCGTCGCCAGTGCCGTGAATCAACAGCAGCTCACCTTCGAGATTTTTTGCATGCGTGATGGGAGATCCCTGCTGGTACCCCTCGGCATTGTCGGCGGGTAGTCCCATAAAACGTTCTTGGTAGATCGTGTCGTAATACAACTGGTTCGGGACAGGAGCAATCGAGACCCCCGCGCTGTAGAGTCCGGGATAACGAAAGAGCGCATTCAGAGTCATGGATCCACCTCCGCTCCAACCCCAAATTCCAACTCTCTCTGAGTCGATAAAGGGAAATTGTAGGAGCAGTTGCTGGAGCGCTGCAGCTTGGTCCATCGATGCCAACGTGCCGATTTGGCGATAAACAGACTTCCTCCATAAAGTACCCTTTGGTGCAGGAGTTCCACGGTTGTCAATGCTGACGACCACGTATCCGAGGCTCGCCAAGTACCGATGCCATAAAGCTCGGTCTCCTCCCCAAGAATCGGTGACCGTTGTGCCTGCCGGTTCGCCATAAACATGAATTATGAGTGGATACTTTTTGTTGCGGTCGCAATCGGGAGGGGTGATCATCCAAGCATCCATCTCCACAGAATCGCTCGTCCTAATCTTGATAAAATCGAAGGGGGGCAGCTGGCTGGAGGCTACTTTGTCTTTGAGCTCAAAATTCTCTTCAAGTACACGGATGACTTTGTGATCGGCAAGCTGAATGATCTGTGTAACCGGTGGTTTGTTGGCAGCACTGAAAACATGAATGGCATATTTCCCATCCGCTGAGAATTGGTAGCGATGGGTTCCCAGCTCGGCAGTTGGAGTGACTTGTGACGTGGAGTTATCCAGAAGATTACAGCGGAAAAGATAACGCTGGGTAGCATTATCAGGACTGGCTATAAAATAAATATCTTGAGTTGATTCGTCGAAATGACTCAATTGAATGACATCGAAATCGCCCGTCGAAATGGGTTTCGAGTGACCATTGGACAAGTCCAGCAGGCATAAGCGATTCCAGCCATCCATTTCGCAAAGGTAAAAAAGACTTTTGCCTTCTTCACACCAGTTGAATGAAGTGTCGGGCTCGATCCATGTGTCCGTCGTTTCGGTGTGAACTGGATGTACTTCCTGTTGATCGATATTGATCACGTAGTGATGACATGTGTTCTGGAGTCGATTCAGTTGTTTTACGACTAGTTGATTGCTATCGGAAATCCAGTCCATTGCGTGGATGTAGTTCTCGCGTGAATCGCCTGGAACTGCTAGCCATTTTTTCTCTTGAGTTGCCAAAGTCACCACACCAATTCTTGCGGAAGGATTGGTTGTTCCCACTTTCGGATAAGGAATCCACTGAGGAGTAGGGTAGAGCTGTTTCGTATTGTTTAATAGTGGAAATAAACCGACTTCAGAGCAGTCGATTTGCCAGTAGGCAATGCGATCGCCGGACGCATTGAATTGAAATCCATCGCGGAGTGCGAATTCCTCTTCATACACCCAGTCGAATGTTCCATTGCTAACCGTTTCGCTCTCCGCGGTCGTGAGACGTTGGATGGTTCCATCCACCAGTGATTCCCAGTAGATGTCGCGGTTGTGAACGTAGGCGACCGACTGGCCGTCGGGAGCGAACTTGGCAAACATCAATGTGCTGTCAGGGAATTCTGCACCCAGCCGTACGAGTTTCTTGCTGTGCAAATCAAGCACCCAATAATCGCCGCGAGTGCGCAGACGCCAGACACGCTGCGAGCCGGTGAAGATCAACAATTTCGATCGATCGGGAGAATACTGGTAGCTATCGATCCTCAGCGGCTGCGATTCACCTTGAGGAACTAAATCATTTCCCTGAAGAACGACTTTTGGTTCGCTGGAGCCATCGACTGAGAATTGCGTGATTGAGTCATTGCCCTGCTCGTCCGGGGCGAGTATTTCATAGTTGTGGCCTTGGTTTTGCCATGTCGCACGACTCCCCTTGGACGCAAAGAAGTGGTCGTGAAAAATCGCATCGACGCTCAGCGGAGTCGAAAGTGGTTGGGGATCGACTTGCCCGCGGCAAATTGCTCCAGGATTATTGGCAAAACTGGAAGCAAGAATCGCCCAGAAAATGAGTAACTTCGGTCGCCTAGAAAACGCCAGGTTTCTGGAGAATCGCAGAGCCAATCGAGCGCAGGGAAGCCAAGGCATGGGGGATAGTCCCTCAGGTCACGGTGCAATGGGTGGGAAACGAATGATCCATGACTAAGATTAACAGAGTCAATTCGCACCAGCATAACTGCTCATTGCGTACAGACGGAACATTGGTAAGTCGCGTCGGCAGAATCTAGACTTGTCCTGCCCGCCCCCCTTTGCGAATACAGAGAACCAGATCAACATGATCCGCATACGAATGCACTGAATTTTCCGGATCAGCTACCCTAGCGAAGAAGACACGCAAGATGACCACTAGTCCTCCGACAGGACCTCAGGCGGACAATTTACCCCTCATTGCGCCAGGTTGGTCACCCCAGTCTTGGAAACGCTTTAGTGCTGCCCAGCAACCGACTTACGAAAACGCTGCCGAGCTGGAATGGGTGCTCCAGCAATTAGCCCTAATGCCCCCCTTGGTGACAAGTTGGGAGATCGATCATTTGCATCGCGGCATTGCGGCCGCCCAGCGGGGTGAAGCCTGGCTCTTGCAGGGTGGAGATTGTGCTGAAACGTTTGAGCAGTGTCAGACTGAGCCCATTGCCAGCAAACTGAAGCTGCTGTTGCAAATGAGCTTGGCGATTGTATTCGGGTCGAGAAAAAAAATTCTTCGTGTGGGAAGAATGGCCGGTCAGTATGCAAAACCTCGCTCGAGTGATTCAGAAACACAAGGCTCGGTGACCCTGCCTTGCTATCGGGGCGACTTGGTGAATCGTTTTGAATTTACCCCCCAAGCTCGCCGCGCCGACCCACTTTCATTGTTGCGCGGTTACGAACGATCGGCTTTGACACTCAATTTTGTTCGCGCCTTAAGCGAGGGAGGCTTCGCAGATCTTCATCATCCGGAAAACTGGAATTTACTGTTCGTCAGTGAGGCGAAAGGGGAAGCGGCTCGACGCTATAAAGAGTTGGTTAAATCGCTCGGAGATGCAATCCGCTTTATGGAGACCATCCTGGACGGGCCAACTGCAACGGAGCTAAAACGAGTCGACTTTTTTACATCGCACGAAGCATTGCATCTCGATTACGAAACGGCGCTGACCCGTCCCAGTGTGCGAGGTATCGGCTACTACAACTTGGGAACGCATTTTCCTTGGATTGGTGATCGTACACGAGCTTTATCAGGAGCTCACATTGAGTACTTCCGTGGCATACTTAATCCGGTGGCCGTAAAGGTTGGGCCATCGATGCAAAGCGACGAGCTTATCGAAATCACTAAGCGATTGAATCCCGATAATATTGAGGGGCGATTGACCTTGATCCATCGCATGGGACATCAAAAGATCGCAGCCCATCTGCCTCCTTTGATTGAAGCTTTGGCGAGTGAAAAGCGAAAAGTCCTTTGGGTGTGTGATCCCATGCACGGAAATACGATTTCGACCATGCATGGACGCAAAACGCGGAAAGTGGACGACATCGTTGAAGAATTGCGATTAGCGTTTGCCATTCACCGAGACTGTCACTCTCAATTAGGCGGTGCACACTTGGAACTGACAGGTGAAAATGTAACCGAATGTATCGGTGGGTCGCGCGGACTAACTGAGCATGATTTGGAGTCTGCATATCAAACTCAGCTCGATCCGCGGCTCAATTACGAACAAGCATTGGAAATTGCATTCGAGATATCGAGCCATATTTCGGAGGATCGCCATTAAGGGTTTCCTGAGTGGCGATCCGTTGAATAAAGCACGTGCTAGGTTGGATCAAATAGCGGCTGGTCGTGGATTATTAGACCAATGTCCCGATCCATCATTGCCATGAACATGGACCCCTTTTTCGTTCCAACCAAGGCTGGTGCGCACGTCGGCGGCACAAAATCGCAGGGTTAGCGCACAACGGCGACGTGTGGACTGGTTGGCTTCGGATCCGTGCAGCAGCAAGTCGCTATGTATGGATGCTTGGCCGGCTCGAAGTGGATTGAAAACAATTTCGCCAAACTGTTCTGGATGGTCGATCGTCTGATTCAACACGTTGTGTTCGCTCGCGTCGCTAGGGCGGAAAGTCATGTGACCGTGCACATGTGATCCGGCCACGAACTTCATGCAGGCGTTCTCTACATCGGCATCGTCGATGGCGAGCCAAACAGTAACTGCCTTTGACGGCGTCAGTGGCCAATAGCTGGCGTCTTGATGCCAGGCAACAGCTTTTCCATCTCCCGGCATTTTGCAAAAGAAGTGGGAGCCCCAGCCAATGACATTCTCGCCCAACAAGTCAGATACATACTCAATAATGCGCGGATTCGTCAAAATGTCGTAGACGGGACCAAACTTCAGATGGGCAGAGCTGATGGAATAGCTGTCGCCACCCTGTGAAATCGTTCGCTGAAGAAGGTCATCGAAATAGGTTCGAATCCCGTCAATTTCAGCTTTGCTGTAGACATCCAAAGGAGTGACATAACCTTTGCGGTTGAAAAAATCGACTTGGTCCGTCGTAAGTTTTTTCGGACTCTCATTGTGAGTCGGATAAAAGTGCAGATCTCGTGGGCATGCCGCAAGTTCTTCTGCGGTGGGGACAATGCTGAATTGTTTCATTTCGAACATGGGGATAAGGAGGGGCTAAACTGCGATCGGTCACTAGTAGCTTAGGAAAATGGGCTCACCGCGTCTTGCATTATTGCTGCGACCTTTTGTACAAATCCAGCATGACTTCATCACGACTATCCTATTCCGAAGCATTTCTATCGCGGCTCGCAGAACCTCGGTCGCTGCTAAGACTCTTTGATTTCCTACCCCATGTCTACTTTTATGCAAAAGATAGGGAACATCGTTTTGTGGCTGCGAATCAGGCTTTGGCCGAGCTCCGCAGGGTTTCACACCCCAGCAAATTATTGGGTAAAACCGATTCCGAGTTCCATGCGGAGCAATGGGGCAGGCGATATCAAGACGAGAACCTAGAGGTCATGCGCGAGCGACGTGAAGTAAGTCAGCGGGTATGGCTGATTTCGGATCAAGGGGGGCGATTGATTCCTTTCAGTTCCAGCAAGCTTCCCTTGTTTGACCGTGCGGGCGATTGCATTGGAATTGCAGGAATCATGCATCCACTTGATCAAGCAAGTGGCGATGTCCCAGCAGCCAATCGGCTTGAACCTGTGTTGGCAATGATTGCGGAACGGTACGCAGAACGATTAGACGTCGATGAATTGGCAGCCACAGTGAACCTATCGCCCAGCCAGCTCAATCGGCTATTCAAATTACACTATCAATTGGCAACGACCGAGTATGTGCAGCGATTCCGCGTGCATCTGGCGAGCCAAAGACTAATTCACACTGTGACGTCCATTGGTGAGATCGCATTGGCGACAGGCTTCTACGATCAGGCACACTTCACAAGAGTATTCAAACGTTGGCTGGGTGTCACGCCCAAACAATATCGTTCAGAATCTCAGGATGCTACACGAGCGGCAATATCCCTTTCAGGCAATCCTTAAATGCCAGTGCAAACCAAGCAACCCCGTCAGCGTTGGTACCGGATGCTATATGTCCAGGTGCTCGTTGCAATCTTTGCAGGAATTGCTGTGGGACATTTTTTCCCTGAGTTTGGCAAGTCTCTCAAGCCATTGGGAGATGGATTTGTCAAATTGGTAAAGATGGTGATAGCACCCATTATTTTCTGCACGGTCGTTCATGGCGTTGCCGCGATGGGGGACATGAAAAAATTGGGCCGGGTAGGGATGAAGTCGCTGTTGTACTTTGAATTTATCTCAACCTTGGCGCTAATACTCGGGCTGGTCGTTGTGAATTTGGTGCGACCCGGGGATGGCTTTCATATCGACGTCGCCAGCCTGGATGCAGAGATCGGTCAGACTTACGCAGAAAAAGCGAGTGATACGACGACCGTCAACTTTCTATTGAACATCATTCCCAAGTCCTACTTCGACGCCTTTGCAAGTGGAGACTTGCTTCAAGTACTGTTGATTTCAAGCTTGACCGCGTTGGCGGTCGTCTCCATGGGAGAGCGCGCAAAACCCATTCTTCATGCACTCGCGCATGGCGAACGCGTCTTCTTTGGAATTATTCGACTCATCGTCGTGCTCGCGCCCATCGCCGCATTTGGTGCAATGAGCTTTACGATCGGAAGTTATGGGTTTGGCGCATTGGGAAAGCTACTCACCCTAATGCTTTGTTTCTACCTGACATCGACCGTATTTGTGGTGGTCGTCTTGGGTAGCGTCGGGAGACTCTGTGGTTTTTCTATATTTCGATTCGTTATTTTCATCAAAGAAGAGATACTGTTAGTGCTCGGGACCAGTTCGTCGGAAACGGCTTTACCTGGAATGGTGGAAAAAATGCGACGATTGGGTTGCGCAGATTCCACTGCGGGTTTTGTAATACCTACAGGATACAGCTTTAACCTTGATGGAACGAATATCTACATGACGATGGCGGCCATCTTTTTGGCGCAAGCGACGGACACTCCATTGGACCTGCGTCAGCAGATCAGCTTGCTTTTGGTCGCGATGGTATCCTCTAAAGGAGCGAGTGGTGTTACTGGTGCCGGTTTTATAACCTTGGCAGCGACACTTGCTGCCGTTCCCGCTATTCCAATTGCATCTCTCGCGCTCTTGATAGGCATCGATCGTTTCATGAGCGAGTGTCGTGCAATTACCAACTTGATTGGCAATGGAGTGGCGGCAGTTGCCATAAGTCGGTGGGAAGGCGAACTCAGCGCGAACGAATTGAAAGCGAACTTAAATGCTGCCCGCGAGCCAGCTAGCTGATAGTCGCCTTTCGCTCCGCGAAAGTAGCGTTGTTTTAAGTCGCCTTTCGCTCCTAGGCTGTGAATTTATGATAGTTGCCTTTCGCTCCGCGAAAGTAGCGTTGGTATTCGCTGCTTTTTCAGAACTTTCGCGGAGCGAAAGGCGACTATTATTGCCTTCGATTAGTAAATTCACAGCCTATCCGCGAAAGTAGCGTTGTTTTAAGTCGCCTTTCGCTCCGCGAAAGTAGCGTTGTTATTTGGTGGGTTTCGCTACTTTCGCGGAGCGAAAGGCGACTATTTCACAGACTATGTGTGACATTGCTGAATGTGAACGATTTTTTAAAATAAATATCCACGCGCTGTAGATTTATCGTCAGCAAGGGCGTTTTCATTACTCATGGTGACGAGCAAGTCAAATTGCTTGACCAACATGAACTGAAACGACTCATCCACCCCTGGCAATGACGAGACCTAATCATGCGAAAGACATTGGTACTAAGTGCTTTGGCCGCCTTACTGGGGATTTCCTCCCCATGCTTCGCCCAACCTCCCGCCGACGGCCCTCGTGGCGGTCGCGGAAGGGATGGACGGGAAATGGACGGTCCACCACCGTTGCCACCGATCATGGCGGCACTGGATAAGAATGGGGACCACGAAATTTCTGCTGAAGAGATTCAGGCTGCCTCGCAGTCATTGCTGACTCTCGATAAGAACGGCGATGGAAAACTTTCAGATGAGGAGACTCGCCCTGAACGACCAGAAGGTCGCGGTCCTGGTGGCCCAGAAGGTCGTGGTCCCGGTGGTCCAGAAGGCCGCGGTCCCGGTGGTCCAGAAGGTCGTGGTCCCGGTGGTCCAGAAGGTCGTGGTCCCGGTGGCCCAGAAGGTCGTGGCCCCGGTGGTCCAGAAGGTCGCGGTCCCGGTGGCCCAGAAGGTCGCGGTCCCGGTGGCCCAGAAGGTCGTGGTCCTGGTGGTCCAGAAGGTCGTGGTCCCGGTGGCCCAGAAGGTCGTGGTCCCAATCCGGAACGTTTCGTTGAAGAGGCCTTTACCTTTGATGAGGACGGCGACGGAAAATTGAGCAAAGAAGAAGTAATGAAGTTTGCTGAGGAAATGACTCAACGAGCTGGCCGCGGCCCTGGATTTGGTGGCCCTGGATTTGGTGGACCCGGATTTGGTGGACAGGGAGGTCGTCGTGGGCCTGGCGGACCACAAGGCCAACCTGGCCAGCAACCTCAGCGTCCCAGTCGGCCAATCGCCGAATAGTAATCGTTCTTTGATACTGAGTACTAACCATCATGTTGCCTCATCGTTTGAAATCTTCCCGGTGGACCCGTCTCGTTTGTGGACTTGCTTTTGGCGTTTGCTTCGGCGTGTTAGGACCGGTGTTTGGAGACGATTGGTCTCGATTTCGAGGCAGCAATGGTAGTGGAGTGAGCCATGCTGCAGATGTTCCCACACGATGGTCGGACTCTGAGAATGTTAGCTGGAAGGTAACGCTTCCCGGCGCAGGTTCATCAAGTCCGATCGTCTCTGGTGAACGAATATTTGTAACCAGCTATGGGCTGTCCCAACCGGAGGCCAAGCTTGTTCGTTCACTACTGTGTGTCGACGCGAAGACGGGGCAAGTGCTGTGGGAGCAACAGCATGAATCACAAGTATCCGACGATCCCTATCAAGGATATCTAACTGAGCATGGTTACGCGAGTCACACTCCGGTCTCCGATGGCGAACGAGTGATCGCTTTCTTCGGTAAGTCGGGAGTTCATGCGTATGACATGACTGGGACAAAGCTCTGGACATGCCAAGTGGGAACGGAGTCCGGAAATCGACAATGGGGATCGGCGGGCAGTTTAGTGCTTGTAGACGATCTGGTCATTGTCAACGCATCAGAAGAAGCTCGCTCGATCATAGCGATTGATAAAGCAACTGGGGTCGAGCGATGGCGAGCGGAGGGCGCATCGCTTGAGTTGACCTACGGTACTCCAAGTGTTGTCACAAAGAGCGATGGCGCGAAGGAGATCGTCATCGCTGTACCGGGTGAAGTTTGGGGACTCAATCCTAAAAACGGAAAGCTGCTTTGGTTCGTCGAAACAACTTTGACCGGAAATATAAGTCCTAGCCCACTAGTACACGACGAGTCGATTTTTGTGTTCGGTGGCTATCGTTCTTCAGGGAGCTATCGAATTCGCAGCGGTGGTAAAGGTGATGCCACGCAATCGCATGTTGATTGGACTAGTCGAAGTAGTTCCTACGTGGCTACTCCGATTTATCATGATGGACGATTGTTTTGGATTGACGATCAGGGTATCGCTTGGTGTTTGGATGCGGAGAGCGGGAAGGAAATATATAGAAGTCGTGTCCCCGGTTTGAAGGCGGGTGGGCGTCCAGTGTATGCATCGCCGATTCTTGCAGGCGGCAACTTCTATGTAGCAACAAGGCTCGATGGTACCCTGGTAATTCCTGCGAAAAAGGAGTTCTCTGTGCTCGCCCAGAATCGGTTAGATTCCGACATGTCGGATTTTAATGCTACGCCGGCGATTTATCGTCAAAATATTATTTTGCGATCGAATACAAGTCTCTACTCCATTGGCACGAGCAACCCTCGTTAATTTGAGATATTCTTCTTGAAATCCGTGTTGTCCTGTGCGATACCTTTAGCAAGTCCAAGCCTAGTAAGCCACCTGATGGCGGATGTACGATCAATCAATAGTCGCCTTTCGCTCCGCGAAAGTAGCGTTGATATTCGATGCTTTTTTAGAACTTTCGCGGAGCGAAAGGCGACTATGATTGCCTTCGCTTAATAAATTCGCAGCCTAGGAGCGAAAGTAGCGTTGGTATTCGCTGATTTTTCAGAACTTTCGCGGAGCGAAAGGCGACTATGATTGCCTTCGATTAATAAATTCGCAGCCTAGGAGCGAAAGGCGACTATTCACTCACAATTCATGCGGATTTCTTTGGGCGGCTCGTGATGGCAACTAGTGGTATTCAGGTAATAGATCAAGCAAATCTTGGCAATCGGCGGCTGCGTCGAATAAACAGTGGCTCAGGCAAGCGAACAAGGCTTCGCTTTGAGTTATTGGAGTCGCGACGCTTGATGATTGCAGAGATGTTTGACGGGGTGACGGCACCTGCGTTGCCGCTCAATTGGTCGCAATCGACGACAGCTTCGAACGCTTGGATCACCGTCGCCGGTTCGGGAAGCGATACTGCTCCGAACCATGCCTTTGTCGCAGATCTTCCATCCGTAAGTGATAGCCGCCTGACCTCTCCTAGTTTTGTCGTGCCGGCAGCAACACCCAGGTTGAATTTCCGAAACTTTTACAATACCGAAACCAATTGGGATGGTGGCGTATTAGAAATCGCCATAAATGGTGGTGCATTTAGCGACATCCTTACCGCTGGCGGGAGTTTTGTTTCGGGTGGTTACGTGGGAACACTAAACTCCAGTGGTAATCCTTTGGCAAACCGGCCAGCGTGGCATGGCAATTCTGGAGGTTACATTTCAACAGTCGTGAACCTCCCCGGTGCTGCAATTGATCAGAGCGTCGTGTTGCGATGGCGGATGGGATCGGATGAAAGCGAGAATTCAACTGGTTGGCGAATCGATACTATTTTTCTCGACGGGGTCCCCACGACTGATTTCGGTGATGCGCCATCGTCTTATCCAATCTCGCTCGCTCAAAATGGTGCTCGACATACAGTAGGTGCTTTATTCCTGGGCGGAACCGTTGATACCGAATCAGATGGAGTTGCAAGTTTAGAATCCAATTCGGAAGGGAGCGACGATGATGGTGTCACTTTTAATGAGTCATTCTCTGCGGGAAGCTCAACCAATATTGAAGTGATCGCCTCGGCGGCGGGCGGTTTGTTAAGCGCGTGGTTCGACTGGAATCAAGACGGCGATTGGTCCGACGCGAACGAACAAGTTTTCGCGAACGTTGCGATTTCTTCCGGTGCGAACGCACTAGCGGTGCCGGTCCCCAGTGGTACCATTTCGGGACATACCTACGCGCGATTTCGGCTGAGTACTGATAGTGGATTAGGGGTCACGGGATTGGCAAGTAATGGTGAGGTCGAGGACTATCGTGTCAATGTTGACACCACCGGTAGTTGGTTTCCCCTAGGACCTTTTTCCGCGACAAATGGCCAAGTGGAGAACATTGCGAGCCGTCCCGTTGTCGGTGCAGTGCATGCGGTGCTCGCGCATCCCGTAGATCCTGACATCCTCTATGTAGGGTCGACCAATGGTGGCGTTTGGAAAACCGTGAATGCTACTGCGGTGCAACCACACTGGGTTCCTTTGACTGATGCGTTTCCTTCACAATCCATTGGTGCACTGGCTTTCGATGTGGGGGACACTTCGAATAACACGGTTTACGCAGGAAACGCGCGATATAGCAGCTTTGGCCGGATCGGAAATCAGCGAAATGGCTTGATGCGAACGGTGAATGGAGGCGATGATTGGGACGTGGTTGATGGAGGAGGATTGCTCGTCGGCAAAAATGTTTCTGGCATCATTGCCAATGGAAACACGATCGTTGTGTCCGTTAATGTTGCGGACAATTACACCTATTCCAACATAGGAATTTTTCGCAGTACCAACGGTGGAGCAAATTTCACAAGAATCTCCAATGGGAATGGGGCAGCAACGGGGTTACCAGGTGGCGTTGCTTATGATTTGGTGGCAGATCCACTCGATCCTAACACTCTCTACACTTCAACCGTGTTTTCCGATGGTGTTGGCGGTGTAAATGGCGTCTACAAGTCAATAGACGCCGGTGCGTCTTGGGCGAAAGTCAGCATCCCGGCAATGGATGCCTTGATAACCAATAACACCAGTAACATTGAAATGGCTGCGGGGCACAACAACGAAGTGTATGCCGCATTCATTAACGCAGGTGCGTTTGCCGGACTATTTCGTTCGCCTGACAATGGCATCACTTGGGTTCAAATGGATAGCCCCAAGACGAATGAAAACGGCGATGATGTGGGATTAAATCCAAGCGGCGGTAAGGGCCCGTCTTCCGGCGCACCTGAAGAAATTGCGGGCGGGCAAGGTTCTATTCACTTTTCGATTGCGGCAGATCCGAACAACGCAAATATTGTTTACGTTGGGGGTGATCGCCAGCCTCGCTCGTTCGGTGATACGGGAGGCTTCCCTAATTCTATTGGAGCAACGGATTTCTCAGGACGACTCTTTCGTGGTGATGCAAGTCAACCTGCGGGGAGTCAATTTGTGCATTTGACCCATCGCAATGATTTGGGCGCGGTGGGCGGCGGTACGGCCAGCAGCAGTTCTCCGCATGCCGATTCTCGCGATATGGCTATCGATGCCAATGGCCATTTAATCGAGGTGGATGACGGTGGTGTATATCGTCGAACTTCACCAACGACAAATATGGGAGATTGGTATTCGGTCATTGGAGATCTTCAGGTCACGGAGGCACATGATGTCGCCTGGGATTCACTCAGTAATGTCGCCATGACCGGCAACCAGGATACCGGGTCAACCTACCAGCCATTTGAAAATGCAATCCAATGGGTATCTGTTTCCACTGCGGATGGCGGCGATATCGCGATTGACAATATTGAATTGGCAGGTAGCGATCGATCTGTTCGATATTCCAGTTTTCAAAACTTGGGTGGTTTCCGTCGTACCGTCTGGAATGCAACGGGTGGTCTTGTTTCAACAACTTTCCCATCGCTGACACCCACATCGGGAAGTTCAGCAATTGCGGGTGCTTTTCGGACACGTATTGCCACCAATACGGTTGCCGGTGGTCGATTGTTGATTCAAGGTGCGAATTCCCTTTATGAATCGATGAACGGTGGCAATTCAGTCACCGCGATTGGCGTGGGCCTCGGAAACACGAACCTAGTGGGCGGTGCGCTTTGGTATGGCGGCACCAAAGACTCGGTTGTCAACCCAGACCTGGTTTGGGCCGCGAGTGGAAGTGATGTCTATTTACGCACTGCCGGAACCGGAGCAGTTAGCGCAACGGCCAGCGATCCAACAGGCGAATCCATTCTCGGGCTCGCGGTTAATCCGGATGACTGGTCCACTTCTGTAGTGATCGATGGTAATAACGTATTTTTGACCAGCAATTCTGGAGATGCGTGGAGTGACATCACGGGCAACCTGATGACATTTGCGGCGGAGCTACGCTCTGTAGCCTTTGTCACAGGTGCAGCCACCGGTTCGATCTTAGTGGGAACGAACATTGGGGTTTTCGCAGCAGCCACCTCAGCATTAGGAAGCTGGGTTCAGGTTGGCAGCGGTCTGCCCAATATTCAAGTATTCGATATGGATTACGATCCGGTGGACGACGTATTAGTCGTTGGCACTTTGGGACGAGGCGCATGGAAGATCGGGCAGATAAGGGAACTACTTGCTGAGAACCAAGCACCCACCGACATTACCTTGGGTACTCCGTTCACAATTGAGAATAGCCCATCGAATTCGATAGTTGACAGTTTCAATACTGAAGATCCCGACTCTGGCGATACTTTTGAGTACCAGTTGGTTGCCGGTTCCGGCGATACCGATAACGCTCGATTTACTCTCGATGTGAATGGAGTTCTACGCGTCAACGAAGTGTTCGATTTTGAGACGATGTCGAGCTATTCCATTCGCGTTCAGAGCACCGATAGTGGCGGACTTTCTTTGGAGAAGACTTTCACTATTTCAGTTCTGGATTCGCCTGAACTCATTGACGAACCTGTGCTTGGGGATGGAACCGATCAACACTCCTTGATTGATCGCATTACATTGACGTTTGACGACGTTGTGGTGGTCGAAGAGGGTGCGTTTGAATTGCTTCTGCGAGGTGGGGCAGGAGGCGTTGTTCCGACCACATTTGTCTCACAGACCAATGGTCTGGGGCAAACAGAGATTGTGCTTTCTTTTTCTGGATCGTTTACCCGTGGTGCGTCCGGTGCACTGATCGACGGATACTATCAATTGTCGATCGACGGTACCAAGATTCGACGCAACGATTTGGCATTGGATGTTGACCAAGACGGTGTAGGAGGCGACGCATTGGTCATCGGTGATGATGAAGCAGATGACTATTTCGCGTTATTTGGCGATACCAACGGAGATGGAATAGTAAGCTTGTCAGAATTCAATCAGTTCCGTTCATCGTTTGGCAAAGCTCCCTCGATGCCTGGATATGATGCCAGATTTGATTTTGATGGCGGTGGAGTTACTATTTCCGACTTCAATCAATTCCGATCTCGCTTCGGCCGTCCACGAATGCCATGGGAATAAATGACTAATCCCCGATGAATCGTAGGATTCATCGAGGATCAGGAGGATCTAGATTGTTTGGCGTTGTTAGCGACATCTTGCCATCGCCGTATCCATAGTGGACACGCCGGTGCGACTCATCAAAGCGTTGGCATCTACCGTGGCTCCACGTTACAGATGTGGATACTCAGGGTATACCGCAGGAAGGTTTCGCCCATGAGGGATGTTTCGCTTGCCAAAGCAGGCGTGATTTCAATTAGAAACCGCAACCGCAGCTTGGTTCGCAGCAAGTTGGTGCAACTTCGCAACCGCATGAGCTACGCTTGTTGAACAACTTCTTGAACAAGCCACCCATTTTGTGACCGCCGCAAGCTGGTTCGCAGCCGCATGCTGGTTCGCAGCCGCAAACTGGTTCGCAAGCGGATTCGCAACCGCATGCTGGTTCAATCACAGCGCAACCACAGTCAACGGGTGCAACTTCGCAACCGCAAGCTGGTTCGATTGCACAAGGTGCATCGCAGCAGGAGCTGTGCTTACTGAAAATCTTCTTCAACAGGCCACCGAACTTGGGGCGTGGGCTGCAGCATGGGTCGACAACTTCGCAACCGCAAACTGGAGCAGCGATTTCGCAACCGCAAGCTGGTTCAACGGCGCAAGGAGCGTCGCATGCGCTGCTTCCGCAGAAACGATTCATGAAACCAAACCCAGCGTGAGCTGAGCTGCCTGAGAACATACACAAGGCCAACAGTGCAGGAGCAATTACGTGACGCATCGGTGAAATCTCCATGGACCGAGAAAACGTCTAAAGACGAAAGCGTCGCATTCAAGTATGACCTACGGCCGACGGTCCGGCGGCCCTGAAGCAAGTGAATTCCGATCCGAAAAACAGTCGGCCAAGCCAAGGTCCAAGAATGATACGCGCTACACCACACGGTGTTCTGGCTTCTCGTATCGTCGACCAAGCCGTCGCATTTTCGCTAATCCGGAAAAGTTTTCTAAAGCTTGCAGCTTCCCATGGTGGATTGAATCGATCGAAACGAAAGGGCGATCTATTCCTTAGGTTTCGACGATTTCAATAACCTGATCGACTGCTGGAACCGTTACAACCTGCGTCTTCCCGCTGGGCCACGTGATGGTGAGCGATTCGATCTGTTCGCTGTCCCCCAGTCCGAAAGTGACGGGGAGTTCGCATTGTGACAAATAGCTGCGAGTTGGCATGACGACGCGATATTGTTCTTCGCCGTTGGATTTTAAGACAACGCGAGCGCCGATTGCTGAACGATTGGAGGTCGTTCCGGTCAATTTCAATCGCAACCAATGATGTCCCAGAATTTGTTCATTGCGGATCAGGCGGGCTGCACCACCATTAGCCGTGAAGACAATATCGCTATCGCCATCCTGATCGAAATCGCTGAAGGCAGCGGCTCTTCCCACCATCGGTTGATGGAATTCGGTACCCGTTTGATCGCTCTTGAAAGGCATCATTTGACCGCCACCCGCTTTGCCTGCATTCCAGAAAACCTGTGGCGATTGCGCGTAAAACTGAGTCGTTTGGACTTTGTTGATTTCTTGTTCTAGGTGACCATTGTTACCCACTACGTCCAGTCGACCGTCCAAGTCGATATCAACAAAGAAGATCCCAAAGGTAAGCCCCAGGAGGGTCTGCGAGCCGAGTCCAGTGGCCATTGCCAAATCATTAAACCGTGGTTGTCCGGGGCCAGACGCTAAGTAAAGTGCAGTTGGTTCGTTGGCAAAGTTGCCAATCGTGATCGCCAACGTACCATCACCGCGGAATGCGCCGACATCGATACCCATTGCGCCGCGAGCATTGCCGTCGCGGTCATAGGCGATACCACATATTTCAGCCATCTCGCGAAAGGTGCCATCTTTTTGATTGACAAGCAAGAAATTTTGGACGGTATCATTGGCAATCACAAAGTCCATGAATCCATCGTTATTAATATCGACTGGCGAGAGCCCCATCCCTTTGGACAGCGGGACTTTCGTGGTGCGATTCCGTACTTGTAGTCCTGCTGCTTCGGTAACGTCACTAAATTTCCCGTTGCCTTCGTTGTGATAGAGATAGGGAAAAGTTCCTCCAAACGCTCGTGGTGGTCCGTACGCGCGATGCTCGCCATCAATCGAAAAACTTTGCGATAGATCCTTCTCCTTTGACCAATCGACGTAATTGCAAACCATCAAATCGAGTCGGCCGTCATTGTCGTAGTCAACAAAACCACAACTCGTACTCCACGAGTCCATCGCACCAGCGACACCCGACGTTTCGGTAACGTCCACAAATTTTCCTTGCTGATTTTGCAATAACCGATTCACTCCGACCGCCGAAATGAATAGGTCACACCAACCATCGTTGTCAAAATCGCCGACTGCAACCCCCATACCATAAATGCTCAAATCCATCCCGGTCTCGGCAGAGACGTCGCGAAACTTGCCCGTCCCGTCGTTTTGATAAAGTACGCACTTGGGATCTTGGGGCGGACTCGAAGGAGGCGACCAGGGCCAAGGCTTGCTGTTAATAAAGAACAAGTCTTGATCGTTGTCATTGTCGTAGTCGATCCACGCAACTCCACTCCCCATCGTCTCGGGTAGAAGTTTGTCTCCTGCAGCACCATTAAAATGAACAAACGATATGCCTGCATCTTTGGTGTAGTTAACTAATTTGACTTTGGGCAACGAGGGACCGGTTTGCTGCCGCTCCGTCGGTGGAACCACGCGCACGACAACGGGGTCTATTTTTTGCGTGAATAACCGTTGTGCGATCCAATAGCCGCAAACTGGTAATACCACAGCGGCAATCACGGCGAGGGAAACGCGTAGCGCGCGACCAATGACTGCATCATCGCCATCATTGGGTTCAGTCGAATTACTCATACAGTTAGCAAACTTCTATCACGTGTAAACGAGCTAAATGACGATGTCTCGCCCCAAACTATGGTGCCGGTTCTGCCTCACCCCGGTGTAGATCGTAAATGACAAGCGCTTCGGCAGCATGATCGGCAGCGGGATATTTGGCTCTCGCAGCCGGAATCGCAACCTCGGACGCGTTGTCGTCAGATTTGTACTTTTGATGAAGAGTGGAATGATAAAGAGCTTTCTCATCATCATTTCGCTCCCCATAAATCTTCGACAAATTGAAATGCGCAGTGACATTTTCCACATCGGTATAAAGCACTCTGAGGAATTCCTTTTCGGCTTCCGCCAAATAGGCTTCACTCTTGGCTTGAAATTCCGCTCTCTCAGGACTATCAGGTTCTGCAAGGCTCGCACGACCTTCTGCGCTTTGGGATAAGTCGATAAGGGTGAGCCCCAATTCATTGCGAACCACATAGTCAAAGCTGAAGTCAAATTTGCGTTCGGGAACTTTGGTTTCTAATACACCACGCAGTGAGGCGGCGGCAGTTTCCAAATTGCCCTGCCGACGATCGACTACACCGCTCAGCCAAGCATAGGTCCATGGAGGTGGCGGGGGATCGAATTGAAGAGAGCGATTCAGTGCTTGGGTTGCTCCATCCAGATCCCCTTCCATTTCCATGACTCGCGCCAGATTCAGTGGGCCGTCGAACCGATCTAATTTCTCAACTTCGGCAAACGCGTCTGCCGCCTGGCGCAGTTCAGCTTTTCCTTTCAGTAAACTACCGATTCCATAGTCGTTCCAGCGCTGCCACTGAGGAATGTCTCGAACGGGATTGGTATTTTCTGCTAGTGGTTGATCTCCTTCGAGAGGGAAAACAACGACGTCTTCGCACATCATTGTGACCGGAAGGGGATTCGAACCATCACCCTGTCCACGCAGTTTGGGATCGCGATCAGTTTGTTGATTCTCGATAATCCGCAAATACTCAGTATCGAACTTTCGATACTTAAGCTGAACTTTGACAGTGAGAGGTCCTTGGACATCTTCGGGAACCACAAGGCGATAGTGGACTGTTTGCCCAGCCCCTGGCGGCATTTGGTGATTGTAAAGCGTGGTGAAGATATCTTGCGCATTGCGGCGATTGATTCGATCACCATTTTTGTCGACGATGAAGTTATTGACGAAGTGGGCCCATGGATCAACAGTCCCGTCTGCGGCTTCGGTGCCGCTGGCGCCAATCACTTTGCCACTAGGATCGGTAACAGTGACATCTAACCAAATGTTGTTGGAATCGGTCGTCCCTTGCGTGAAGTGATGGCCCAATTTTAACGTGCGAATAACGGTTTCCAACAGGTAAGCCTGCCCTCGCTTGAGGCTGGGTACCTCGGGACGAAGCGGAGCTGTGAGTGCGCCATCGATTGAACCACCTTCGCGAACGCCAAAAATATCGACCCGCATACACTCCTTGAGAAACTTCTGTGTCTGCTCGATTGCGGGTTGCCCGCCAAACCAATACGGCAATGCAGTATTGGCTCCCACAAACAAATGATCCTTCACTGCCAGTTGACCCAGTTTCTCAGAGAATTTGGCTCCGAAGTCATCTGATGCGACCAGAGGCATGTGGCATCCATTGCAGTTGTCTTCGGCAACGGGTGGATAATAAAAGCTTCTAGCGCCATGACCGGAGACGCCACTCAACAAGTAAGAGTCATGATGGTTCTGACCTCTCATCCATTCACGATATTTAGTCAGTTCACCAGGCAAGCTAACTTTATGACAGACGCTACAAAAATCTTCAGACTTATGAAATGGCTTCAGCATCTCACTTTTGTGGAAGGCCGGTTTGGCTTTCACCATCATCTCATTTAATTTTTGCAGCACTGGATTAGTGCTGTAGGTAAATGGGTAATGCTCGGGTTCATCGATCACATAATCTGAATTGCCGCGCGTGCTGCCGATGGATTGAATAGCATGACAGACGGTGCATGTGATACCGGCTTGGGAAGTACTGTCTGCAACGTCGTCATAGTCAGGGTTATCAAAAGCGCCTGAGAAGAAGGGCACAGGATCGTGACATCCCGCACACCATCGTGTCGCTTGCACATTGCCATCGCGCTCAAAGGCGACCTTGCGAGTTTCCCTCACAGAAGCAAGATAAGCAGGGTTATTGAAACTACTTAAATGGTGAGCACTGTGGAACCAAGATTTGTATACATCAGGGTGACACTTTAGGCAGTAATCATCCTTCATCAAAGTCGAAGCATCAATAAACTTGCCGGATGCGGTTGAGGCCAACGAAGGATGAAAATACTTGGCACCGTCCTTTGGAGACAAACCCGCACTCACTTTTGGGTCGCTGGCTTGAAAAGCAACCATACCAACAATCGCAGCGGCAATCACCAATGCGACGCGGCCCCCCTCGCGCCACTTAATCTTGGGACCTGCAAGTCGATGGAGCCAGTACAGCCAAACGGCTGTTACTGGAGTAATTATGTGAGCCCAATAGATGATTGTGCGAATATCGGGATTCACGATGTTCAATCGACCGACACGCATCAAAAGAAACCCAGTCAACAATATCGCCAAAGCACAAGCAAAGAGCGCGTAACCGATCTTTACCGCGCGTTTGTTTCGCCTCCCTCTCGCTTTGAGCATGTGAAAGACGCCGAAAACAACGACGGGAGTAATCAAAACAAGGCCCAAGGCCAAGTGAACCAGTAGCATCAGTTGATAGAAGTGATCTTGGTACTGCTCACCGCGAAACCACTCCAAAAACGTAATGCTGCTGAGGTAGACTCCATTGGCGGCAAGAATGCCGAACAGACCAAAGACTACATACAGCAGCTTACGTAATCTCGGTGTGATTGCGCGGACATACTGGGGTTTGTTTTCCGCCGCTTTCAGTAAATGGGCATACTTGTCAGGGACTGCGCTGGAATCGCTCATATTGAATTGGGATACGCTGAGGAGGGGTGCTCAAGATTCCCGTCCTGCAATCAATATGTCATTGCATTGATCGCTCGAACAGGAGAAAGGTTCGACGCACGGCATCTGGAGGGCATTGCACTCCGATACGAATGGTGAACCTTCGTCGTAGCACAGAACCCTAGCTTTGCAGCGATGCCTGGGGCGGGCGAAATAGTCCGCTAACAAGAAATTGGTCGTCACGCCAAACTTTCGAAATCGACTGTTTGTCACACTTCAGAGGAACGTAAAGCGAAGGCGAGGATTGCACTGCAAACAGCGAAATCGTAACTCGATTGACCTGAACCGGGGCGGACAGGCCAGGAGTTGAATCGGGAGCTTGGCCACATTGAGGAATTTTGGAATGGGGCTCAAATGGCTCATGGTCGCTGTCACTAGGATGCAGAGCCGATGAGCCCAACGGCATCAGATAATCACCACAACTAGCGTGAGCACAATTCAGAGAGGATGAACCCAAAAAGAAGAGCAGTCCCAAGGCGCAGACAGCCAAGCTGCGGCGATTGGTCAGTACTGTTTCTTGTTGGAAAGCCACAGAACAGTTGTCCGAAAATAAGATTGGCTTTGGAAAAGGTCGCGTCCGCGATTCGGTCTTGATTTCTAGAATAACAACATTTGAACTAGCGTGCCCAGAATGCGCGAAAAGATTGTTCACGTTTTAGATGGTGTGCGTTCAATTTTTCCACTTTGCGTATCTCGTCCGCCTGCCTTGCGGGGGGTGGGTATTCGCTCATTTGTCGGAACGGTAAAGGATTTACGCTTTGACCAGCCAAGGTGTTCAAGTCCGCATCTTTGTCCCAGCCAACAGAATGAAGAATAAAGTCTCGTTCCCAGCCATCAGGAATAGGGAGATCGGGAACGCGGAATTTGAGTTGAATCTCATCTCCGGCACCGAGCACGACCATGGAGTCGTCCCAGGCGCCGAGCAATTCGTCACATGGGCCCCTCACTGTCAAATTCCCTC
Organism: Pirellulaceae bacterium; assembly: GCA_041749395.1. GTDB lineage: Bacteria > Planctomycetota > Planctomycetia > Pirellulales > Pirellulaceae > Laterigemmans. Next base: position 18,031 of record JBGTBJ010000164.1, on the reverse strand, counting down.
GCAGCGGAGGCCATTTTGGGTTGCGATCCACAGAGTCGTAGTCGAAACGATGGGGCTGAGTCGAATTACGGGGCAGGAGGGCGGAAAAGCCACGATAGGAAACTTCGGCCGAAATCATCTGCAGCGTTTGCGTAACCGAATCCACTTGAGGTGGGTTAACAACCAATTGTGCCGCATCCCAATAAATTTGCGCCGTTGTGCGGATGCGCACGCGCGGATCTTCAGCGTTGATTTTACCTGTCAGCTCCACCACGATCGTTTTGGTTTTACCACCCGGGAACCCCATCGCTTCAATGCTTTGAAACCAATTACCCGTGCTGTCGGGGATCCATACAGAAGGGGGCTCTACACCCGAGAGCTCCGGATTTTGATCGATCTGAATATTGAGTGAAGTATCGGTTGGGAATATCCATCCCGTCAGCAACAAGTAAATTTTGTCGTCGGCATCAATGTCACCAAGTTGCAGGTCGATCCAATGAGGAGGGCATAGACCTTGCACTATACGGCGGTCGAAACCCTGCACATAGCGTTCATCTTTTTTGGCGAGTATCTCAGTGCAGTCATTGCCCTTGGTATCCACTGCGTGTGTGATTTCTCTTGCATTGTTGAAGGCAAACGTCTGCGGTTGAACTACGTTAGGTGGTCCCACTTTTTCGTTGGTCCAGATATCAACTCCCTGTGGGTGATCTACAGCAATCAAGGAGACATGATCGAAATAGGCGAGCTCCCAAAGTTCTTCGGTAAGTCGGATTTCGTAGTTGCCGTCTTTGGGTTTAAGAAAACGCCCATCGACTTTGAGATATTCCCAAGGGCGATCCGGAATGACTTTCCCCAACGCGTATTGTAAACCCAGTGGCGCAGCCCACAGGCAATCGGTAACAAACTCAAAGCGTTCGCCATTCCATGCATAGAGGAACGGGCATGAACCCTTGAGGGTTTGCTGTTCGACAATACGCGTATCGACGGGAGGGTTGATGACGTTTTGTGTGATGCCATTGGTGAGAATTGCACGCATCGCATCGGCTGTGAGCTTATCTCCCAAGCCGAAACGTGTTGAACGATCGTTGACAACAAAAGCGCGATAGTGAGGTCCGAATCGCAATTCGAGCGTGCTGCCAATAGCGTAGTGGTTCACACGTCCTGAAGCGTTATCGTCGATCCCGATCATCTGCACATCGAGGTAGTGCCCAATGTTTTCAACCTTATTTTGCTGGTAGAACAATTTTCCATTCTGAAGGAATGTAAGATCGTTCTTGCCGTCTTGATTGAAGTCAATCGCATTGAGATGACTCGTCGCTTGATCGCTCAATGATTCCAGTGGTAATTCTTGAAACGGCTGAGGTCCGCCGCGCAATACTTGTACTCCGCGATCACTACTGAGTAACACGTCCATCCACGAATCATTGTCCAAATCGGCCGTGATCATCGCTGCGTTCGCAGTATTTCCACTAGTGGGCAGTTCGCGAACCGAATTGTCGATAACTGTGAATACTCCTGCGTCTGTGGTTTCGGTGCGCCACAATCCAACCTTCTCGCTGCCGCCGTAGACCACATCCCAAGAGACATTGCCATCCCATTCAACCAGTGATGCGGAAGTCGTGGTGCCGATGTTGGGTAGATTGGGAAGTGGCGCCCAACGCATTTGCATGTGCAGTAGATTTTCCAACCAACCTACGGTGCCCGATCGCTGTACCGTCACTACATCGAGGTCGAGATCTCGATCCAAATCGCCAATCGACATTGAGATTACCGGATCATTTGCCGCAGGGACACTACTGAATTCGGTTAGCGAGAAAAACGTCATGTTGCCGCGGTTAATCCAAATTTGAAAACCCTGCGATTCTGTCGAAACAAAAAGGTCCAAGTCACCATCGGCATCGATGTCACCTGCGATCAGTGCAGCGACGTCTTGGATCGATTGCAGTCCATTGGATTCGACTTCCGGGAGGATTCTATCTGCGACTGGCGCGTTTGGTCGCCCATCGACACGAAGGGTCTGAATGCCCTGTTCACCCCAGGCAACGAGGCAGGGGAAGGTGTCGTGGTCCTTGTCGAATGACTCGGAAGCCGCCTCGCGATTGCCATCCTTGGAAAGCTCATTGACTCGCTCGATTCTCCCCTCGTCATGTCCATCCACCACAAAAAGATCAGTCGCTATGATGCCACGAATGCCTGGGTCTAGCTCACGCGCCGCGAATTCGATCCAGCCATTTCCGTCCCATTTCATAATGGCTACCTGGTGATCGTTGGCAACAACGAGTTCAGGAGTTCCAAGCAGATCCGCATCGACCAGGTCCAGCGCTAACAGATTACTGATGGAGCAATCGACAAGCTGTGGAACCGAAAATTGAAGCGTGGAAGAGGATGCTGGGGGCAAATTTTCTGCTGCAATTCTTGCTCCCAATTCGTTGATAGACTGCGTCGCAACGAGATCCAATAAATTTACCGACGCGCGACGACGATCTGTTTTCACTGCTTGTGTGGCATTGAATACGTTGAACCAAGATGAATACGAAAATCCAGCAGACTCCCAATCGTCGGAACTAAGGCTTGATTGCAGTGCAGCGGCTATCTCGCTCATCTCCATTCCCGCAGACGCGCTCGCTTCAGGACCAAGTGGCAAAGTCTTTTTGATTGCTCGCTCGGCGAGTCCCAATGCCCTGGGATCCTTTGCAGCGATTGCCATCCTCAACGCGTACATGGCAATATAGATGTTATTGGGATTAGCATCAGCAGCAGGGATCAGAACATCGGCAAAGGTCTTTAGTTCTGCGGGTGACCTGCCGTCCAGTTGACTGCTGGACTCTTCGAAATCCTGAATGGCACCCACAACAATCGAGCAGGAGGGATGCGATTTGAGGAACGCGATTAATTGATCCAGGGAGCGGGCAATTGCCTCCCGCCGATCGTCAAAGCTGAGGGAGTTCGCTGCAAAATAATTCGCATATGCGCGACTCCAGGCGACGATCTCGCGGCGTTTTTCTATCGCCGCAGCAGTGTTATCACCGGAACCAGTATTGGGACTGGATACCGAATCGAGCGTGGCTTCAAAACGTGCCAGTGCTTGCTCAGTGGCTAACTTTATTCCCGGCAAACTGTCGCGAGCTTGTGCTAATTCGTCTGGCGATAAGTTGGACTGATTGAGCTTCTCGCTCACGAGACGCAACTGGCTGAGACGGTTCAGCGTCCAGTTTTGAAGTGTGTCCAAATCCTGCGGACGTTCCTGCAGCAGTTTATCCCAAAGTGGCTCGGCAGCTTCGGGATTGATATTCTCTGTTTCGGCAAGTGCCAAACGAAGAGTCGCGAGGCGTTCCATATCCGTGAGAACGATCGTGGGCTCCGGCAACGAATCGGGCGTGTTGAGTTCGGCCACTGTCTTGGTGGACGAATCCGCTGGGTCATTCTCTGGAATGATCGCGGGACCGCGAACGGAGCGGTAGACACCAAAACCGATCGCGATGGCCATAACCACCGCGATTGCGCCGATCCATCTTTTCATAGCATTCCGCCGTAGAAAAAAGCTCTGTGGCTACTCCGCGGCCAAACTGCGGAGGACCGTATTGAGAATTCCACCGTTGCGATAGTAGCCAATTTCCACGGGCGTATCGATGCGCACGATGCAATCAAAGCGTTTGACAGAACCGTCAGGGGACGTGGCGACCACTTCGATAGTGCTGCGAGGTTGCAAGTCATTATCCAAGCCCAAAATATCAAAGACTTCTTCACCCGTTAATCCCAAGGATTGCCATGTATGACCTTCTTGGAATTGCAATGGAAGGACGCCCATGCCAACCAGGTTGCTGCGGTGAATTCGTTCGTAACTAGCCGCGATCACTGCTTTCACACCCAGCAGCATCGTCCCCTTAGCAGCCCAATCGCGACTACTACCCGTTCCGTATTCGGCACCTGCAACAACGACCAATGGAGTTCCGTCGGCTACATAACGCATCGCCGCGTCGTAGATGCTTGTGACTTCGCCCGTAGGAAGGTAGCGAGTAACGCCCCCTTCGGTTCCAGGTGCTACGGCATTACGAATGCGAATGTTCGCAAAAGTGCCCCGCACCATCACACGATCGTTTCCACGGCGGCTACCGTAGCTATTGAAATCAGCTGGTGCGACACCATGTTCCTGAAGGTAGGTACCAGCGGGACCCGCTTTGGCAATCGACCCGGCCGGAGAGATATGATCGGTGGTGACACTATCGCCCAGCAGCGCCAAGACACGCGCCTTGTGAATGGGTTGCACCTCGGGGACCTCCAAGGTGAGTGCTGCCAGGAAGGGAGGCTCCTGAATGTAGGTACTCGACTCGTTCCACAAATAGAGATTCCCTTCGGTGATCTCAATTGCGTTCCAAAGGTCATTGCCCTTCACCGCGCTGGTGTACTCGGCGATAAAGGCCTCCGGCTGAACCACGCGTTCAATCGTCTCTTGGATTTCCCGCGTGCTGGGCCAGATGTCCTTCAGAAACACATCATTGCCTGATGGATCTTGGCCGATGGGATCGTTCACCAGATCGATATCTGTGGTGCCCGCCAACGCATAGGCAACCACAAGCGGCGGACTTGCCAAGTAGTTAGCCCGCGTCAGTGGGTTGACGCGGCCTTCAAAATTTCGATTACCGCTGAGCACTGCAGAAGCGACCAAGTCACCTGCCGTTATCGCAACTGCGACCGGTTCGGGGAGAGGACCGCTATTGCCAATACATGTGGTACATCCATAGCCAACCGTATGGAAACCGAGCGCTCGCAGGGAATCGGTCAAGTCCGCTTTATCGAGATAGTCAGTCACCACCCGAGAGCCAGGGGCCAAGCTGGTTTTCACGTAGCCAGGGACTTTAAGACCACGAGCCACCGCCTTCTTGGCAACCAAACCCGCCCCGATCATCACGGAAGGATTGGATGTATTTGTGCAGGAAGTTATTGCAGCAATGACAACGGCGCCGTGACCAATCGTTTCTTTCGTGCCGTTTTCTTTGACTTCAGCTGAGGCATGAAGTTGCTGTTCGCTGAGCCCGAAGCCACGCTCTGCAACGGGTGCGGTAAGCGATTTGCGGAATGACTTCTGCATGTCGCTCAGGGCAACGCGATCTTGCGGACGCTTTGGACCAGCCAGCGCGGGAACCAACGTTGAAATATCGAGCGAAAGTTGCTTGCTGTATACCAATCGGGGGCCGTTATCGACGCGAAATAGTCCCTGTTCTTTGCAGTACCTTTCGACTCGTTGAATCACTTTCTCACTACGGCCCGTGCGCCGCATGTAGTTGAGCGTTTCCGTGTCGACAGGGAAGAAGCCCATCGTAGCACCGTATTCAGGCGCCATATTGGCAATCGTGGCTCGGTCGGCAAGCGACATGCGGGAGACGCCTTCACCGAAAAACTCCACAAACTTATTGACCACTCCCTCGCGGCGAAGAATTTCCGTCACTCGAAGCACTAAGTCGGTAGCAGTGGCCCCGTCAGGCATCGCGCCCGTAAGTTCAAAACCGACCACTTCGGGCATTAGCATATAAAGCGGTTGTCCCAGCATATTGGCTTCAGCCTCAATGCCTCCAACGCCCCAGCCGAGAACTCCCAAGCCATTGATCATCGTGGTATGGCTATCGGTACCAACCAATGAATCGGGCATTGCCACAGGACCAAAGGGAGTTTGACGTACGCACACAACGTCGGCCAAGTACTCTAGATTGACTTGATGAACAATGCCCACGTTCGGTGGAACCACTCGGAAGTTATCAAAGGCTTGCTGGCCCCAACGCAGAAATTCATAGCGCTCCCGGTTGCGAACGAATTCCATATCCACGTTTTGCGCTAAGGACTGGTCGGTGCCGAAGAAATCGACTTGAACGGAATGGTCAATTACCAAGTCCACGGGGATGAGCGGATTGATTTTCGCTGGATCGCCGCCCAGTCGCTTCATGGCAGATCGCATGGCAGCAAGATCGACTACTGCCGGCACCCCTGTAAAATCTTGTAGTACAACACGCGCAGGCTTGAAAGGAACTTCTTCTTTAGCCGGGTCAGCCGCTTTCCAACCCGCCAAGTTTCGCACATCCGCTTCGGTCACTTGAAATCCGTCGCAGTTTCGCAGCACGGACTCCAGCAGGACACGAATAGAAAACGGCATCTGACTAATCGAACCCAAGCCAGCCTCTTCCAGACGGCTAAGCCGGAAGATGGTCATAGGTCCATCGCCGGATTCGAAGAGGTCACGTGCGTGGAACGGATCGAAAGGTGCCTGCGAGGTGCTCATCGGTACATCGCCCATCGCCGGATTAGAGCGACAGAGTGGTTGGGAATTCGAGGTGGGGAAGAAGACGGGCTTTCGCTGGAGATCCGCAAGGAGCCCCGCGGCCGAAATTCTAGCCATATTAGCGCGAGTTGTCTGCAAGAGAATGCACAGAGAATTGATTTGTTGGGAGGGAAAGTGTTCTCGCTCGCTTTCCCCTTGTCAAAGGGCAGCAAAATCGCGACACTCTTGGGTTCCTCGCGCAATGAGGACTCGCAAAAGATCAGGTTCGACCCACCGGGTATTAATTGTTTACCCGTACAGGGATCAGACCGCAGCGAAAAAGAAAAGGTCGTTTACTGTCGAGGTGCTTGGCAAACTGGTTTTTGCCTGCATGTCTCGCCCCCATCGTTTGGTTTGTTTTTTTGCTTTAGGAGCATTCGATTTATGGCCCGTTATACCGGACCCAAGGCACGCATTAATCGTCGTCTGAGCGCACTGTTGTATGAGAGTGCAGGCGCAACGCGAGCATCGGACCGCCGCAATTCACCTCCAGGGATGCACGTTCGTGGTCGCCGTCCGAGCAACTACGGCTTGGCATTGATGGAGAAGCAAAAGATCAAGCACTATTACGGTTTGGGTGAACGACAGTTGCGTCGTTACTTTGATTACGCGACCCGCAAGCCCGGCAATACGGGCGAGTTGCTGTTGCTGTTGTGCGAGCGTCGTCTGGACAATGTCATGCGTCGCTGTGGATTCGCGAAGACTCGTCCTCAAGCTCGCCAAGGTGTTGCGCACGGACATTTCCGCGTCAACGGCATCAAGGTCACGTCGCCTAGCTACATTCTTCGACCTGGTGATATTGTCGAAGTACGTGGTCGTGAAAATTTGAAGAATGTCTATCGAGGTATCATTGCGACGGTTGCTCCGGATCCGCTCGACTGGGTAACCCTGGACACCGAAAACCTCAAGGCGACCATTTTGGGTCTACCGGGTCCAAGCGACATCAGCCTGCCGGTTGACGCGAACGCGGTCGTTGAATTCTTGTCGCGATAGTTTAGTTGGTTCCCCGTCTCGTATTCCGCTACGAAGTTTTACACCTATGCACAGCCCGCTAGTCGTACTCGGCGGCGGCCCCGGTGGTTATGCCGCCGCGTTCATGGCTGCCGATCTTGGACTCGAAGTCACCTTGGTCGAAGCCGAACCGCGGCTTGGGGGTACTTGTTTGCTGCGTGGGTGTATTCCAAGCAAGGCACTCCTGCACGTGGCTCGCGTCATTAGCGAAGTCGATGAACTCCGTGCGGAATGGGGTGTGGAGTACAGCGAGAAACCAAAGATCGATGTCGACAAAGTCCGCGCCAGAAAAGAGCAGGTTATCTCGAATCTTACGGGCGGACTTGCTCAACTGGCCAAACGTCGCAAGGTAACGGTCATTCAAGCGAAGGGCACGTTTACCAGTAGCACTTCGATGCTGCTGGAAGGAGATCATGCGTCCATTCCAGAAGACCGTGTGATTACCTTTGATCATTGTGTCCTGGCTACGGGAAGCGTTCCCGCAATGCCTGGTGCTTTTGATATTGGCTCAGACCGTGTCATGGATTCCACCGGCGCGCTTGCCCTGAAGGATATTCCTGGCAGCCTGCTGGTCGTGGGGGGGGGATATATCGGATTAGAGATGGGCAGCGTTTATGCGCATCTCGGCTCGAAAGTCACCATTGTCGAACTGGGGGAAGGATTGCTTCCCGGAGCCGATCGCGACTTGGTAAAGCCGCTGGCCAAACGAATCGATGCGATGGTCCAAGGGCGGATCTACTTAAACACGAAAGTAGGTTCTTTGGCCGAAGTGGATGGCGGTATTGAGGTCACCTTCGAAGGACCAGGCAAATTTGGTCACGAGCGATTTGATCGGGTGCTCATTTCCATCGGACGCCGACCCGTGACGAAAGGAATTGGCCTGGAAAAAACCAAGGTCGAAGTCAATTCGAGAGGCTTTGTTGTCTGCGATACTCAGCAGCGAACGGCCGATCCCCACATTTTTGCCATCGGCGACATTGCCGGTGATCCAATGCTGGCACACAAGGCGACTCACGAAGGGCGTGTGGCCGCTGAAGTGATTGCCGGGCACCCTGCTGTATTCGAGCCGAATGCAATTCCTGCCGTTGTGTTTACGGACCCGGAAATTGCCTGGGCCGGAATTACGGAAGATCAAGCCAAACGCGAAGGAATCGCGGTAGACGTCGAAGTTTATCCATGGGCAGCTAGCGGACGCGCCCAAGCACTAGGCCGCACCGAGGGGCTGACCAAATGGCTAGTCGATCCGGTTACGCACCGCGTTATCGGCTGTGGGATCGTCGGTGCGGGCGCAGGTGAATTGATCGCGGAAGCCGCGTTAGCCATAGAGATGGGATGCGAAGTGCACGATATCACTGGTACCGTCCATGCTCACCCCACGCTTAGTGAAACCCTGATGAACGCAGGTGAGGTTCACTTTGGAACGGCCACCGAAATCTACAAACCGAAGCGAAAGCCAGCACCAGCGGGCTGAGCCAGCCCGCTGGGGGATCCTAAAGTAATAGCCAATGTGAAATTAGAGCGATTTGCCCTTTCCTATTGGGCTTGGCTTTGGGATATTCGATATTCAGTAGACAGGGGGAGTTCTTTTCAGAATCCTCCTTTTTTTTCTTTCGGTCGTCATTTCCGTTGCAATTCCTCGCAATTGAGGTGTGGCGAGACGACCTAACGTTGGCTTAGGTGACACGAATGAAGTTGGAGAATCTGCGGAACATCGGGATCAGTGCGCACATCGATTCGGGAAAGACAACTCTTTCCGAACGGATCCTGTTCTACACCGGCCGCATTCACAAAATTGAAGAAGTGCGTGGCGGTGGCGATGGCGCTACGATGGATTTTATGGAGTTGGAAAAAGAGCGTGGTATCACGATCACCAGCGCCGCAACCAGCGTCAACTGGAAAGACCATCCGATCAACTTGATCGATACGCCTGGCCACGTCGATTTTACGGTAGAAGTAGAGCGTTCATTGCGAGTGCTGGACGGTGCCGTATTGGTACTGTGCAGTGTCGGTGGTGTGCAGAGTCAGTCGATCACCGTGGATCGCCAGATGAAGCGTTACCAAGTGCCTCGCTTGGCGTTCATCAACAAGATGGACCGCACCGGCGCGAACCCGCGACGCGTTGTGAAACAATTGCGTGAGAAACTTGGGGCGGATGCGTTTCTGGCTCAATTACCAATCGGTGCCGAAGATAAGTTTGAAGGCGTTATTGATCTCATTGAGATGAAAGCCATTCGCTACGAGGGAGCTCGCGGTGAAAAGGTTGTCGAATCGGAGGTCCCTGCCGATCTGCAAGAAGAAGCCGAGGAAGCGCGCGCTGCGATGCTGGAATCACTTTCCATGTATAGCGACGAGCTCATGGAAAAATTGCTTAGCGAAGAAGAAGTATCGCTAGAGATGATCTATCGAGTGATGCGATCGGCCGTGCTTGCTGGTGCTACCCCCGTGTTTTTGGGAAGTGCTTACAAGGACAAAGGCGTTCAAACTTTGCTCGACGCCGTCATCCGCTATTTGCCAAGTCCACTGGACCGCGATATTAAGGGTCGCGATCCTCGGGATGAGAGCAATCGCATGAAGCTATTGCCCGATTCGAGTGCACCGTTTGTCGGAATGGCATTCAAGATTATGGATGATGCGTTTGGACAATTGACCTTTATGCGGATGTATCAAGGATCCATCGAAAAGGGTGGTTCCTACGTGAATCAGCGTACGGGCAAGAAAGAACGATTTAGCCGCATCGTGCGAATGCACAGCGATAAGCGAGAAGAAATTGACAGCGCATCGGCGGGTGATATTGTCGCCATCATGGGAATTGATAGCGCATCTGGTGATACCTATTGCACCGATCGTGACTATTGCACCTTGGAATCGATGTTTATTCCGGACCCTGTGATCAAGGTCTCGGTAACTCCATCGAGCAATGCGGATGCCGACAAAATGTCCAAGGCGTTGCAACGATTCCGTAAAGAAGATCCAACTTTCCGAGTCTTTACTGACGAAGAAACGAAGGAAATTCTCATCAGCGGAATGGGTGAATTGCATTTGGATATTTATGTTGAACGCATGCGGCGTGAATACAAAGTCGACGTTGAAGTGGGTGCACCGAAGGTTAGCTATCGTGAAGCACCAACCGCAGCGGTCGAATTCAATCACAAGTTCAAGAAGCAAACCGGTGGTAGCGGCCAGTATGGCCACATCGTGGGCAAATTGTTGCCAACCGATTCAGACTCCGAAGGTAGTTTCGAGTTCGTTGACAAAGTTGTCGGTGGTCGTATTCCTAAGCAATTCATTGCGCCTGTGGAAAAGGGCTTCCGCGATTCTTTGCACAAAGGTCCGGTTGCAGAATATCCTGTGGTGGGAACCAAGATCGAGTTGGAAGACGGAAGCTATCACGATGTGGATAGTTCGGAGCGGTCCTTCTATATTTGTGCGCAAGAGTGCTTCCGCGAGTACTTTAAGAAAGCCTCGCCAGTGCTGCTTGAGCCAATCATGAAGGTCGAAATCGAATGCCCGGAAGATTTCCAAGGTACGGTGGTCGGTAATGCGATTAGTCGTCGAGGATTGATCACCAGCACCGAGTCACGCGACGGTATCAGTTATATCGAAGCCGAAGTTCCTCTGGCTGAGACGTTCGGTTACGCAACCGATCTTCGCAGTATGACTCAGGGACAAGGTACGTTTACGATGGAATTGCTCGCCTATCGACGCACGCCAAGCCACGTTCAAGAAGAAATTATCAAGAACAAGGCAAAGCAAGCGGTTTCAGCCAAGTAAGCGCTTCCGTTCATGACCTGTTAACAGCGATCGTAAAACGCCAGCCTGCGGCACAATGCCGTTGCTGGCGTTTTTTTTGATCAAAAGTAAGAAGTATTGACACAGTACGGCAATTTCACGGAGATTTGGGTCGACGCCGTTCGTATCTCATTGGATACTAGGTGCGTCTTGGGCTGGTTTTCCGGCCTCCAGAAACAATGAGATATGAATTATGCAAGTTGCACCCAAAGCCGTGCTTGAGAACCCGACCGACCAGTCCACAGACGAACTCGATGAATTGCTAGTTGAGGGGACCGATCCTCAGCGATTGCCTTATCCTCAATCCGCAACACCCTTGCGCGTCTATTGGACCTATTTAATACCTCTGCTGGTACTGCACGTCCTAGCGCTCATTGCGTTTGTACCGTGGTTCTTTAGTTGGTCTGGCCTGGTTGTCGCCATACTCGGGCACCTTACCTTCGGTATGTTGGGAATCACCATTGGATATCACCGACTGCTAACACACCGAGGATTTACTTGCCCGCTATGGCTGGAGCACTCGCTCGCCATCTTGGGAATGTGCAATTTGCAAGACAGTCCTGCGCGGTGGGTAGCAATTCATCGCATGCATCATCAACACAGCGACCATCAGCCTGACCCACATTCGCCGCTGGCAACTTTTTTGTGGGGGCACGTGGGCTGGGTCATATGCCGCAATCGCGACCACGATCACATCAACTTTTTCGAGCGATACGTCCGCGACATGCTGCGAGATCCCTTTTATTTGAATTTGGAAAAACGGTTTCGGTGGCTCGGTATCTATCTTGTCCACGCCGTGATTCTGACTGCACTTGGCGGGTTATGGGGATTGTTTTGGAGCCAGAATTTGAACGGCGCTTTGCAGATGGCAGCGAGCTGGTTTATTTGGGGTGTGGTTGTGAGAACCGTTTTCGTGTTGCATGGAACTTGGTCTGTCAATTCGGTTTCGCATGTGTTTGGCTATCGCAATTATGAGACTCGCGATAACAGCCGTAACAACTGGTTGGTGGCGCTTTTCTCTCATGGAGAAGGGTGGCATAACAATCATCATGCGAGCCCTCGTGCGGCCCGGCATGGACATCGCTGGTACGAATACGACATGTCATGGTGGGTCATTGTTACCTTAGAGAAGCTGGGGCTGGTCCGAGACGTCGTGCGTCCCAAATGAGCTTGACGGTTTGCGACAAGTCGCCCTGAGCAGGCAGACAAAATCTGATAGAATCTTCTCTTTTGGTATTCAACCATGGAGGAGATCAAAGCAACGTGTCTGCAACATCATCGCTACCTGGCCGTCCGGAAGTTCCTTCCGCTGATACTTGGGATTTGACAAGCCTCTATGCCAATGACGCGGGGTGGGAGTCGGATTTCGAATCGTTTAAGAAAATGATCGAGGGCTACGAGCCTTTTCGCGGACGACTTGGAGAGTCAGCGGAAAAATTGGCCGAGGCACTCGCCTTCGATAGCCGCATAGATCGGATTGGCGAGCCCTTGGGTACGTACGCCTTTTTACGCACTACCGAAGACCAAGCCAACGACACCTATCAAGCGATGCAGAATCGCTTCCGCAGCGTGGCCGTCAAAGCATCTCAGGCATCGAGCTTTTTTCGACCGGAGATTTTGGCGATTCCAGCTGCAAGGATGAAGTCCATGTTGGCGAGTCCGCTGTTGAGTCCTTACAAATTGGGTCTCGAACGAATTTTGCGATTCCGCCCATATACGTTGACGGATCGCGAAGAACGATTGTTGGCCATGCAGGGCGAGATGGCAGCCACTGCATCAACCACCTTTCGGCAGCTGAACGATGCTGACTTGAAGTTCGGCACTGTGACCGATAAGGAGGGAAATGAACGCGAGTTGACCAACGCAACTTTCGTGCAATTCCTAGAAAGTCCCGATCGTGCGACCCGACAAAGTGCCTTCGAGAAGTACTACGCTCAATTTAAGGCGCATGAGAATACGCTTGCTTCCACGCTCTCAGGAAGTATTCACCGAGATGTCTATTACGCCAAAGCACGTAACTACGACAGCAGCTTGCAGGCTGCGCTTTTTCCTGACAACGTTCCCGTCGCTGTCTATGATAATCTCATCAAAGCGGTGCGTGAGTCCTTGCCTGTCGTACACGAGTACTTCGACGTGCGTCGACGCAAGATGAAGTTAAGCGATATACATCAATACGACACTTACGTCCCCATATTGTCCGATATCAAGAAAACGCATTCTTGGGACCAGGCGGTCGATACAATTCTTGCCGCATTACAACCATTGGGTGCAGAGTATCTGCAGACATTGGAGCAAGGCTTACGGGGCCGTTGGTGCGACCGGTATCCGAACCGAGGCAAACAAAGTGGCGCCTTCTCGTGCGGAACATTTTCTGCAGATCCCTATATTCTGATGAACTTCAAAGAGTCGGTGCTCAATGATGTGTTTACATTAGCGCACGAGGCTGGACACTCGATGCACACCTGGTATTCAGCCAAGCATCAGCCGTTTGAGTATTACAACTACACCATTTTTGTCGCTGAAGTGGCTAGCACATTTAATGAGCAATTGCTATCGGATCACTTGGTCAAGACCGCTACCGACGATCGACAGCGTGCCTATTTGATCAATCAAGAACTCGACAGCATTCGAGGGACCGTAGTTCGGCAGACTATGTTCGCCGAATTTGAAAAGCGGACACATGAAATGGCTGAAGCTGGGGAACCACTTACCGTGGGATCCCTGCGAACTTGCTATCGCGAATTGCTCGACGCCTATTTCGGACCTGAATTTGTTGTTGACAAAGAGCTAGAGCTCGAGTGCTTCCGCATTCCCCATTTCTACCGAGCTTTTTACGTTTACAAATATGCTACGGGATTGAGTGCTGCGATCGCCTTATCAAGACGTGTATTGCGTGGTGGTAAGCCCGAACTGGATGCCTACTTGCATTTCCTTTCCGGCGGATGCAGCAAAGATCCTTTGGACCTGCTGAGGGATGCGGGTGTGGATATGACATCACCGGATCCGGTCGCAGTAACATTGGCTCGATTCAAAGAATTGACTGCACAACTCGATAGCCTCCTCTAAAGATTGCTTGGAACAAGGTTATTCGTTATGGAACTACCGGCTGGCGACAATGATGACGATTCACCGATCGACCCCATGCGGCAGCGCTATGAAGAGCTGGCCGAACTGGCCGGTTCGTTGGCCCATGAAATCAAGAATCCACTTTCAGTGATTCACATGAACATTGATTTGCTCAGTGAAGATCTGCTGGAGAGTGAATCGCCGATTCGTCGCCGCGCTTTGGATAAAGTCGATATTGTTCGTCAGCAATGCGAAAGAATGGAACGCTTGCTTGCTGACTTTTTGCGTTTTGCCCGCTTGCGCGAGATGGACCTGACCTCAGGAAATCTCAACGACCAAGTGGACCGAGTGCTGCGCGCCTATCAAGCGCTCGCCGACTCCAATGGGGTCGAAATCCTTCGGTATTTGGATCCTGATTTGCCTCGTATTTTGATGCATAGTGATTCTTTGCAAGCCGCGCTGATGAACTTGGTGAAGAATGCCATCGAAGCCATGCCCGAGGGAGGCGAGTTGCTGGCCCGAACGCATACGACTCGCGGTGGTGTAGCACTTGACCTCATCGATACGGGTGAGGGCATGGACGACAACACAGCACTCCATATGTTCGAACCTTTTTACAGCACCAAAAATGCCGGCTCAGGATTGGGCTTACCGACAGCGAGAAAAATCATCGAAGCTCACGGTGGACGTATAACCGTTCAGAGTGAATTGGGGCGTGGTACAAAGTTTACATTGGCGTTTCCAGCACTGCCAAGAATTGCGTGAGTCCCCGGCTATGCTGAAAATCGACAGAGCCGCATATATAGGAAAGCGGCTCGAGGAACTTTATCCCGAGACGCCTATCCCGTTGGATCATGCCGATCCCTTTACGCTGCTAGTTGCTGTGGTGTTGAGTGCGCAGTGCACCGACAAAATGGTGAACCGAATCACGCCCGAGTTATTTCGCTTAGGGGGAAATCCGGCGGCGATGCGCGACCTGGGAGCGGAACGGATCCTTTCCATCATTCGACCGCTTGGCTTAGCACCTCGCAAAGCAGTCGCTCTCGAACAGCTTTCGATTTTGATTATCGAGAATTTTGCGGGCCAAGTTCCAGCGACATTTGAGTCGCTTGAATCACTCCCCGGAGTAGGACACAAGACGGCTTCAGTGGTAATGTCTCAAGCCTTTGGATTCCCTGCGTTTCCGGTGGATACACACATTCATCGACTGGCACAGCGCTGGGGACTCAGCAATGGCAGCAACGTAGTTCAGACCGAGCGAGATCTAAAAAAACTATTTCCAGAAACAGCTTGGAATCGTCTTCATCTGCAGATGATTTTCTATGGTCGCGAATACTGTACCGCGCGTGGATGCAACGGTACGCATTGCGAAATATGTCGGCATTTGTATCCCAATCGTCGCAAAGCTGTGGTCTGGAAAAAGCCCTGACGCGGTATTGGTTCAGCCAGCCCCCAAACCCCCGGGATTTTACGCATGTAGCCATTGGCAAATTGGCAGCGATATCACTAGTGTTCCCGCGGAAAACGGTACTCGTACTCAGTGCAACGGTACTCGTACTCGAAATAAACGTGATGCCATCACTGAGATTTCGACCATACGCGAATTGGTGAGAACGAGCGAGTACGAGTACGAGTACCGCGTTGCTGAGTACGAGTACGAATTTAACGCATTGTCTTTTCTCTGTGGAACTCTGCGACCTCTGTGGTTGGTCCATCATGCGTCAGTTTCGCTCGCATTTCGGATTCTGTAATTGGTATCACTTTGCACGGCTGATGATGCTAATCAACTTGGATCATTCAATAAGATAAGAAAGCGTCGCGAGAAGACACAGCGATTGATGCTGCCGAGGTGCGTCGCCATTGTATGGAAGAGTTTGCAATGAAGTCCACGCTGCGGTACGCTAAAGTCGTCTGTGCCCAGCAGCGTACTTTGAGAATTCCCCTACACTGAGAAAGCAATTGGACGAACATGCTGACACAAGATGTATACGGAAGATTTTGGAACCCCGGCTTACGGCTTGGCATCGTTTACGGCATCATTGCTGGAGTTCTTTATGCCGTGCTAGACTACACTTTACATAATTCAGAGACTCCGGAACGATGGCTTCCAATGATCGCAGGTTTCTTGATTCTCGCACCGATTGCTGCTGCGTCACACGCCTACGCCGTAGGCCAACGCAGCCAGATCAAAGCTCAACGAGAAGAAAACGCCAGCTGACCCGCGATGTCAACAGCGAGCGGCGAACATTTGAAGCTTGATATCGATACAGGCGAAAGTAGTGACCGTTGGCTATACCAAACCACAGGTCACGTCAGATTGTTGAACAAGATCCAAACTCCATTGTACAAACTACTAGATCCCGAATCCTTTAACGAACTGCTTGGCGCCCGGTAGGAATCGGCGAACCAAGCGATGCAACGGAGATAACTGAGTCATCACGCAATCTCCATAGATAAATGAGTTGCTCGCTTCGAACTCGGCCAGTTCAACAAAACGTTGCACAAGAATTGCCTAAAGAGTTTCCCAATCGTGAAAGCGTCGTCACTGGCAATCTGGTGAACGTAAATGTTCGTCCGATCAGCGTTCAGTCTCAATTAAACCTGAAATCACTGCTCCTGAATCGCACTCGGGTTAATGATGAATCGATCGCTGAATTGCGGGCAATGAACACGTTGGAACATCTTGACTTAACGCGCACGAAAGTGACTGATGCTGGCTTGGAACACCTGGAGTCCCTGCCGAACTTGAAGAAACTGGTTCTGCGCCGATCACTTGTTACGCAGGAAGGGTACGATTGGTACCTGGAAACCCAGCTAGAAAGTGCAAAGGGAATCGAGCCGAAATCGTTGCGATCCATACAACAGCAGCTTTCAGGTTTTGCGGAGAACATTCCCCGCGACGAGTCCTATCTGGTAGACTCATTCTGACGAATCAGCCGTCCTGATTCCGCCCCAAACGACAATCCATGCGGCGACAAAGTTCAACGCACGATCAATGCATGCACCTCCTGCGCCTCTATAGATCGCAATTGGTTTATCAGACTAAAAACCGTGTCCAACTCTCGACATCAAACACACCTCTGAACTGACCCCACGATGCACTGGTTCTACCTCGTTGTCGCCGGGTTGCTCGAAATCGTTTGGGCTGTTGGTTTGAAATACTCTTACGGCTTCACGCGTCCGATTCCGACGGTGGTGACCATCGTTGCTATGATTGCTAGCTTCATTTTACTGGCTATCGCACTCAAGGCGATACCGGTGGGTACGGGATATGCGGTCTGGACGGGGATCGGCACAGTGGGTACCGCGATTGCTGGAATCGTGCTTCTCGGCGAATCACGCGATGTGGTGCGTCTTGCGTGCATCGCTCTAATCGTTTGCGGTATACTTGGGCTTAAATTCGCGACGCCGGCGAAGGATCCCGAAGGATTCAAGCCGGCGGATAACAAACTGTTGCACTCGGAGATATCAGAGTCATCGCGTCAATAGGTTGAGGATGTTTTATTGACATGGCTCTCTTTTGTTTTTTGACATGTGTTCCACCGATCTTCATGCCTCCATGAATGCGATTAAGGGGGAACCGGTCGCCCATTGCGGCAATCATGCGCCCCTCAGTAGCGAAGGAGCCCGCGGGTAGCGCTATGTAGATCTCGTAATCGGCGTGTTGAACCACCAGCGACTGGAGAGCTTCATCGTATTTATCAATCTGCTGCTTGGCTTTGAGCTCATTGCATACGGCAGTCCGTTGGTCGACCAGGCGACGTCGATCCTCGGCGCTTGCCGCCAGTTCGCGAGTAATCGTGGATCATGTGGAAGGCGTGGTCTTTGTCGGCCCAATCAATCCCGACGCAGATGATTTTTTCTGAGGTCATGATG
>JBGTBJ010000163.1:0-33370 GCA_041749395.1 Pirellulaceae bacterium | reverse complement strand
GCGATAGGCGCCTTTCGCTCCGCGAAAGTAGCGTTGGTTTTCGCTGCTCTAGCGCTTTGTATCTGCTACTATAAATTTACGACGCTACTTTCGCGGAGCGAAAGGCGACTATCAACGATTTACGACGCTACTTTCGCGGAGCGAAAGGCGACTATCGGAGCGAAAGGCGACTATCTACTATTTGAATTTGGCATTTCGCTTTTGTGTGAATGCTTCAATGCCTTCTTTGGCATTGGGAAGTTCTAAGCAACGAATATAGGCTGCAGTGTCGGCCATGTAGGCGTGCTTAGGTTGCACTCCCTCGTCCAAATGGATTAAGCGTTTTGTTTCGCTCAAGGCCTCTTTGGGCAATCGCAACAATTGTTCCGCAAAGGCTTTCACCGCAGCATGAAGCTCGTTCTGTGCCACCACCTTGTTGACCAAACCACAATCGTATGCCTGTCTTGAGGTGATTGGTTCTCCTGTAAGGCACATTTCCATGGCACGCGATTTTCCAATTAATGCCGTTAACTGGGCGATGCCATAACCGGGCGGCCAACCGAGTAAAATCTCAGGCATACCAAAGTGGGCATTGTGAGCTGCGATGCGAAAGTCACACGCGCAAGCCAGTACGCAACCAGCGCCCAGCGACGAACCGTGAACCGCCGCGATAATAATCTGTGGCAGCTGTTCCCAAGATAGATAAAGCCTTGCTTGACGATAGCTCAACTGAGTCGCTTGATCCAAAGAGAGAGTCCCAACTTCAGGAACGTCGTCTCCCGCGCAGAATGCGTCGCCATTTCCGGCAATAATGACCACGCGTACTTCAGGGTGGCCCGCGAACCACGCAGTGAGTGCTTCCCAGTCTTGGGTCATTTGTTGATTTACAGCATTTTTCTTCTGCGGGCGGTTCATTCGCACGGACGCGATTTCCCCTCCGAGTTCTACGGATAGTGTGTTTAAAGAGGGAAGGGGGCCAGGCTCTTTAGGCATTTGCATCGGGAGCACATTTCCTTGATTAACTAACGAACTCTTCGCAGCGATACGGCTGCTGACTCGGTCAATGGAGACGATGGCGCGACGGTGGGTACCACTACCAATTTGCTCCACCGCGTCGTATGCGGCCACCTCGAATTCGATTTGCTTTCTCTCCACGCTTGTTACTTTCGCGACGGCGCGAACTTGTGCGCCGATGGGAGTGCCTGCGAGGTGGAGAATATTTACGGAAGTTCCAACGGACTCTTCGCCACGTTCAAGAAAAGGCTCCAGCAATTTTCGCGCGGCCCGTTCCATCAACAAGATCATATTTGGTGTGGAAAACACCACAATTCCTGGTGAACCGGTAGCGGGACCGTGTTGTGCACCCAAGTGAATGACGTGCTCCGCACCTACCTGCCATTGCAGTTCGGCTTCTTGGCCGATCGTTATTTCGCCTCTCACATTTATGTTCCTTACGCCAATGGGTTTTCGATCGTAGCCGCGTCACGCAGGTCAATCATTGGATGAGGCGAGCGAACCATCAGTGGCGCTACTTGCGGGAGGGGAGCTGCCGGAGATTATCCAGCAGGAATGATGCTGTTTCATGCCGATGTGAGGATAATAGGTGACCGCGGCAGGCGCAGCGAGCAAAATCAAGGTGGTTTGTTGTCCGGCGTGATGATGTGTCAGTTCAATGAGTTGTTTCCCAATACCTTGATGCTGAAATTGTTGATCGACTGCCAAGTCTGAGAGATAAGTGCAATAGTGAAAGTCGGTGATAGCTCGTGAGATACCTACAAGTAATCCCCCTTGAGTTCTTGCTGTGACGATAATGTCGGCGCAGCGCAGCATACCGGCGATTCGATCGGAATCGTGCACGGGGCGGCGCTGATCCAGAGTCGATCGACGTAACACGTCAATGAATTCGGCTGGAGAAAGCTGAGGTTCTAAGGCGTAAATCAAGAGTAGGTCATCCGTCATGCAAGAATGGAATGAACGACATTGCCAGCAATGTCGGTAAGGCGGAAGTCGCGACCGCCATAGCGATAAGTTAACCGCTCGTGATCAATTCCCAAGAGGTGCAACAGAGTGGCGTGAAGGTCATGCACATGCACTTTGTCGATGACACTGTAGAAACCAAACTCGTCCGATTCTCCGTAATGAAATCCTTGTCGTACACCCCCGCCGGCCATCCACCATGTGAAGGCGTGTGGATTATGATCGCGGCCGTTATTGCCCTGGGCGGTCGGAGTTCGCCCGAATTCACCGCCCCAAATGACTAGTGTGTCATCGAGCAATCCACGGCGTTTCAGGTCTGCCATCAGGCCGGCAATTGGCTGGTCGACCTGCATAGCGAGGCTGCCATGTTGTTCTTTTAATTCCGAGTGCTGATCCCAATAGGCATGGGACACCTGTACGAAGCGGACGCCCGATTCCGATAGTCGACGCGCGATCAAACACTGTCGACCGTAATTGTCAGTCGGCCCCTCGTTGATCCCATACAAGGCGAGTGTTTCCGCTGTTTCCTGTGATAGGTCCATCAAATTGGGCGCTTCGGCTTGCATGCGAAAGGCTAGCTGAAACGAATCGATGCGGGCCTGCAGGTCATTATCGATCGTTCGTCCTTGAGCCTCTGCATGCATATGGGTCATCGATTGCATCAAATCGAGTTGCGCCCTTTGTAAATCGTCTGACATGCTTTGGGGTGGCACAAGATTTTCGATTTGAGCTGTTTTCATCGAAACCCCCGACGAACCCAAGCGAGTTGCTTGATGAATAGGAGGCAAAAATGCTGAGCCGAAATTGCGAACGCCACCATGGCCGAGCGTTGGATTGATCGTCACAAAGCTGGGGAGATTTGCATTTTGCGATCCCAATCCATAGCTGATCCAGGCACCCATGCTGGGCCGCACAAACGTATCGGATCCCGTATGTATTTTCAGCAAGGCACCTCCATGGGCTTCATTCGATCCATGAATCGAATGAATGAAGGTGATGTCATCGACATGCTGGGCGACATGAGGAAAAAGATCACTCACCCAAGTTCCCGATTGACCGTATTGCTGGAATTTCCAGGGGCTACTGAGCAGGTTGCCGGTTTGGGCGAATTGAATCCGAGGCTTGTCGAAGGGAAGAGGTTTTCCATTGTGTGTGACTAAATCAGGCTTGTAGTCAAACGTATCAATATGCGACGGTCCGCCGTGCATGAACAAAAAAATCACTCGTTTGGCGCGTGGCGAAAAATGAGGTCCAGGGATGGTAGACGACGAAGGCTCGTCTGCCGCCAGAGAGCGTCCGACGAGATCGCTCAAAGCAAGGCCCGCAAGCCCAAAGCACCCATGTCGGAGGATCGTCCGTCGGGAAGTATTCGGCATGGAAGATGGGTTATTCGACATAACAAAACTCGCTCGCCGCAATGGCTGTGCGGATTAAACTGGACCAAGCGGCACGGCGTGAATCGTGTGCTTGAGACGAAGAGTTTACTATCTTCTCCGCACGATCGAGATAGTCGATCAAGTGTTGATGCTCGCTCTCAGTAGGATCGCGCTGATAGACGATTTGCCATAGCGCCGTTAACCGTTTGGAATCATCCTGTTGAATAGCCAGCAAATCGCCCGCTAACTTATTGGCTTGAGCATGGACCAGGGGATGGTTCATCAACATCAGCGCTTGATTCGGTACTGTCGTTACCGGGCGCTGCTCGATGTGGCTTGCCGGATCCACATAATCAAACGTGGAAAACATATCGAACAATGCAGCTCGATTGATGGTCATATAAATGGTGCGTCGAGGCGTTTGAAGATCGACACCCGGTCCGTCAAATTGTTCGTCAAGCCCGTTACCGACTGCAAGAATGGCATCGCGCAGAGGCTCGATTTCGAGGCGGCGTCGATTCTGCCTCCAAAGATAGAGGTTGTCAGGGTCTTGGTCTTGATAAGTATCAGTCGTGCTGGTCATTTGGTAAGTGTGGCTGGTCATGATGAGGCGATGAAGCCACTTCATGGAATATCCCTCTTTACACCATTCGCTCGCTAGCCAATCTAATAAGTCTTGATTTGTAGGACGCTCGCCCCGCAATCCAAAATTCGAGGGAGATCGCATCAAAGGTTGACCAAAATGCCACATCCATATGCGATTGACCGCAACACGAGCGGTGAGTGGATGCTGAGGGTCGGTCAACCATTGGGCGAACTGTAGTCGGCCACTGGCGTCAGCAGGAATTGGTTTCATAGGGACAGCATGACGCAAACGTTCAATCGTTCCGCGTGATGTTGCTGAGTCAGCCGTACGTAAGTGGTTACCTCGAATATGAATGGGTAGGTCCGTCGGTTTGGCTTCGTCTACGGCCATTGCCATTTCATGCGCTGGCATCCCTTTTTCTAATTCGGCCAGTTCCTCATTGGCCTTGGCGATCCGCAGCTTTGCATCCTCCGAAAAATGTTGTTCGATTTCAGCCGTCGGAACACTGCTGGGATCTGCATCAATGACCTGTTGCCGCGCGGCCGCCACCAGTGTGTCGCGCTCTGCTCGTTTGGCATCTATCTGTGGTTGATAGGCGATTCTCGCAGCGTCAATGGCTTGAGATGGCAAGGGCCGTTCGAGCCATTGGGAGACAAAGTCTTCGTTGGCCATCGTTTTGGTGCTAGCGAAAATACCGGCCACTGCGTAGTAGTCTTTGTTAGAAATTGGATCAAATTTGTGGTCATGGCAGCGGGCACATGCCACAGTTAGGCCGAGCGCCGTGCGCGTGATCGTATCTATTTGTTCGTCGACAATGTCGATGCGCATTTTTGCTTTGTCTTGTTCGGCCAGCATCTTGGGGCCAATGACCAACATTCCTGTAGCAACTAGTAATTCACGAATACGCTTTTCACTGCACTGGTCGTTGACCAGCAAGTCTCCGGCTAATTGTTCCACTAAAAAATCATCGTACGGTCGATCCTTGTTGATCGCACCCACAACCCAATCACGATATCGCCATGCGACGGGCATGGAGTGATTTTCGTCGGCACCGTTGGAATCGGCATAGCGAACCAAATCTAACCAGTGTCTTCCCCATCGCTGGCCATAACGGGGTGATGCGAGCAGGCGATCGATGACTCGCGAATAGGCATCGGGGGTCGAATCGTTGAGAAAGTCCGACACTTCTTCTGATGTCGGCGGCAATCCCGTGAGGTCGAAGGTCGCTCTGCGGATCAGTGTTGGTTTATCAGCGATGGTGGCGGGCAACCAATCCTGTTTTTGCAATTGTGCAACAACAAACGCGTCGATGGGATTACGAATGGATTCGGCCATGGTATCCCCGACCGAAAACTCCGGGACTGGAGGACGCTGCAGAACTTGAAACGCCCAATGTGTTTGGGATTCAACGGGGTCTACCGATAGTCCCTTCGAGGGCGAAGAATTACCTATGGGATTGGTTTCGCTTGTGTCCAGAACTCGTGGATCTGCCATGCCCTGGTCGATCCACTTTGCAAAGTCTTGAATGATCTCATTACTGAGCCGCTGATCCGGTGGCATCTGCAGGGTCTGATGCTGTAACGCATCCATGATCAGACTTGTTTCTGCATCACCGATGACAATCGCAGGACCACTGTCTCCGCCATTCAACAGGCCGGCACGCGAATCCACCAATAGTCCTGCTTCAGCCGTTTCGGACATGATTGAGTGGCACGAATAACACTTTTCGATGAGGACTGGTCGAATTCTCTCTTCAAAAAAGTCAATCGCTTCATCACCTGACGCAATCGGGCCGGTGAATGTACCTGCGAGAATCAAAATGGTTGCCCAAGCAACAATTATATTGAGTCTTTGCACGACAGGGCAGAACAGTGCACGTGCTCGGATCATGGCAAACTGGGTGGGTAGGAAGCGTGGCAGGCAGGTAGGCGGGCAGGAAGAGTGTCTCTCCCCCATCGTTGAAGCGCGCCCATTATAGGACAAAGGGGGGAAAGAAGCGAATCTACTCTTGCGCTCCATTTGCCGCAGCTATCGCGGTAGGATAGACCTCACTTTGCCTGATCGTGTACCCGATATTGCAGCGTCCCCCTGTGTGTAAACAGTTGGAAAATGACGATAGTAGGGGTTTGTGGTGATAAAAGAGGGGGCGTTCAGATTCCTTTTGTTGTTGTTACTACCGACTTGGCTATAGTGAGAACATCGATTTTGCCACACTACTGCTCGAAGAGTTATGCACGCTATGGAATCAACTGACGGCTACGGCATCAGCTTACCAGAGCTCTTCCGCCTACTGATGAACCACCGTCGCAAGATGATGTTGATTATGGGTGCGGGGCTATTGGCTACGCTTGTAGTCGTTTTTGTTGCGCCACGTACCTATCGATCCGAAGCTCGACTGTTGGTCCGCGTGGGGCGTTCGACTATCGGTTTGGATCCGACGGCCAGCTTAGGCCAAATCAACCCCATTCATAAACCGCTTGATTCAGAAATTCTCTCGGTTCAGGCCACGATGTATAGCCGCACCTTGATGGAAAAGACTGTCGATACGCTGACTCCGGAATTCGTTTTGGCAAAGGGTGAGCCAAGCGAAGGGGCAGCTATGGAGGAACCGGGTTTCTCGCTGAACTTAGGCGGAAGACTTCGAGACTTATTGGTTGGAGTAGGGCTTGCAGATCCCATGAACGCACGGGATGGAGCAATTCGAACTCTGGAAAATTCCTTTGCTGTTTACATCGAGCCAGGTTCCAGTGTGCTCATATGTGAAGTGAAGTCAAACCACCATTTACGTGCTCAGCGAATTCTTGAGGTGATGATGGAGCATGCGATGCAAATGCATTTGGCCGTAAATCACACCGCTGGCGAATACCAGTTCTTTGTCGAACAATTGTCAGTATTAGATGATCAGTGGAAGGAAAAGGCCGATGCGCTTCGGCAATTCAAGAATGAACGGAACTTGACTTCGGTCGAGGGAAAGCGTCGCATTGTCGAAGAACAAATTCGTACTGTTGAGACTGACATACTGACCAGCACCAGCAATCTACAAGCATCCATTGCAATGATTGAAAGCTTGACGGAACAATTCGCTGACGTTCCAGCGCGATACAGTTCCAGTGAGGTTTCGGGAGTCTCCAATCAAGCCTCTGATTTGCTGATGCAGACCTATTACAACTTGCTGATAACGGAAGCCGATTTATCCAGTCGATACAGTGGGGACAATCCCAAGCTCACGCAAGTTCGACGCCAGCTCAAAGCGGCGGAAAAGGCAGTTGCCGATGAACCTGATTCGCGTTCACAAGTCACCGATTCGGTAAATCCGACTCGTGTGAGTTTGGAATTACAAATGGTTTCCGAGCGAGGGAAAATTGCCTCTTTGCGGGCAAGAATTGAATCGCTCAATAGTCAGTTGGTTGAGTTGTATCGAGGAGTAGCTCAACTCAATCAAGACGAACAGCAATTGATTGACCTGCAACAACAGGTCGAAACGCTAGCGGCTAAGGCTCGAAAATACAATGAGAACATTGAGCAAGCCAGGATCATTGATGCGATGGAGTCATCACACATCTCAAACATCAGTCTTTTCCAACCTGCCACTGCGGTTCCGCGTGCGGAATCGCCGAAGCTCATTGTAATTGTGGCTCTTGGATTCGCGTTGTCGATCGGCGCTGCGTTTAGTTTTGTGCTCGCCCAAGAATTTATACTTCGTTCATTCGCTATCGACGCCCGAGTTAGTAGGACAGATGCGATTGCCGTCCGTCGGGAACATGATTGGAACAACTTGGAGGATCGCGAGATTGAGGCAGTTACCTCGTCGCGATTGGCCAATGCTGCTGTTGCCAACGATTCCCACAGGGTAACGCGTGTTGACGACCACATTTATATCGATAGCGGTCTGGACGGTCGGGCTGAAAACCCTCAGCGGCGTGTGGCGGCTGTTAGTGGCGTTCGAATTCGCACCTCACGATAATTATAGCTTCACGATCATTATTGCTTCACGATAATATTGCACAGTATGTTGCCCTCTCAGCCCATTGGGGCAGCACCAACTCAGCTCGCAGCGACCTCTAGATCCAGCGGTGTGACAAGCCGTGATCTGTCGCTCTGGTATCTTTGGAGCATTCCGATAGCGGCTGCAGTAGCAGGCGTTAAGGGCTTGAAAATTGGCCCTTTGGAGTACACCGGATATCTGTGGCTGTCGTATCTGCTCGTAGGATTATTGTTACTGCAAATTCAGTTTGCCGCTGATCCCAAGACCAAAATTCGATTCCCGATCCTCTTTTGGATTCCCTGGCTGATTCTTGTTTGGATGTCCGTACTTTGGATCAGCGATTTTTCCTTTCGTAATGTTCAGGACGGCTTACAGGTCACGCTTCCGTTTGTCGTCGGCATGCTTGCGTCGGTCACCATTTCTACGAACCAGCATGTACGCGGGATCTACGCAAGTATTGCGATTTCCTTGGTGGTAATGACTTTCGAATTGCTTGCCTACCGTATGGGGATTTTCGAACGCGTTGGACTGGAATGCGATATTCGGGCACTATCGTTGTCCCTGGTCGTCTTTGGTGGGGCACTAGCAGGCTGGGTGCCCGATGAATGGAAACGACCGTTTGTCGGTTGGATGACCTGTATTGTGCTTACATTTCTGGCAGGCTCTCGTATGGCAACCATCGCATTGCTGGGAGTGCCCATCCTCTTTCCACGTTTGCGTTCACAATGGTTGCGAGTTGCTTTAATTGCTGTGTCGATGTTAATGGGCATTGGTTTGTTTTACACGCCAACGTTTCAAAAGCGATTCTTTTGGACAGGGAGTGGGACGCTTACTCAGGTTTTTCGAGGCGAATTTCTAGCCTTCGGACGGTTCGAAGCATGGCCGAAAATCTTGGCAGAGGCCAAGCTACGACCTTGGCTTGGACATGGTGTCGGTAGCACGCGAACGTTTGTTCCGCAAGTTTGGCAAGACATCTCTCTGCCACACAACGACTATCTTCGCGTCGGATTTGAAACCGGCATCATTGGCTTAATGCTCTACTTGATTGCCGCGTCTGCCCAACTGATATCGCTGTGGAGGATTAAAAATCGAGGTGAGGGGATGATTGTGGTGGTTAGCTCTTCTGCAATCCTGGCCGGACTTCTCTATATGGTTTGCGGCTTGACGGACAACCCGCTGACTTATGCGATTTGGGTGACGAATCCCATGTTCTTGCTAGTCGGCGCTACCTATGGCCTGCGCCACGTCAAACCAAAGTAGCAGGCTCGCTCCGCCGCGCCGTCCGCTAATTCTTCGACGGATCAAGATGTTGTTGCAGGAACTGATAGGTGCCTTGACCATGGATGGTGTGCGGACCAACAAACCATTCAATGGTAGTTCGTTCTGGAATACCGAGCTTGGCAGCATAAAGATATCGCACTGGCGCATATTCAAAGGCCACCCAGCGGTCTATTCCCACGCCATCAAAATGCCCTCGCTCCACCATAAAAGGACGAGGGCAAATCAGTGCGGCCATCTCGGCATAGTTGAAGGTGCGTCCTAGGTCGAATTCAAAGATTTCGTACTCGGGAGTCCAGACATAGCTAAACGGGTCGCGAGTGCTGCCATTCTTCAAGACCCATTCGTTGAAATCACCCGAACAAATGACTGCGCAATACTCTTCAACCACTGCTGGAATTCGCATTGCCGATTTTCCTCCATAGCTCAATCCATAAAAGCCAATCCGTTCTGCATCGACCCAGGGAAGCGACTTTAGAAAACGAATGAGCTGTTGGTGTTGTGGGATAATGATAGAGAACAATGTCTTGCCAAGCGGATTCGCCTTTCGTTGCAACAATCGAAATCGATCATGCCCGAGGTACAATTGCTGAGGAGCAAAAACGATATACCCTTGTTCGCACATTCGCGTGGCAAAGTCGTGATAGGCGTAGTGGTCTCCTTCAATGGTATCGATCGGACGTCCTTCCAATCCATGTACCGCAACGACCACCGGATGTTTGCGAGTGGGATCAAGATCATTTGGCACCAATAAGATACCACCACCGACACATTCGGGAAAAACATCCATCTCCACATGCCACAGCGTGCACTTATCAGTACGCTTCCAGAATTTGGAGCGCGCGGCTAGCGGTTGAAGTGGTTCGTCAAAGCGGCCAATAACATCGTTGTAGAATCGTTCTCGATGGGGAACCATGCTAGCTTGGAATTTATCGAGTGACTCGGTGTTGAGTTGTTTCACCCACTGTTCGCGTTCATCACGGCTTGTGCGAATCCACTGATCCGAGAGATTTTCGATTTGCGAAATCTGTTGATGGCGAATCGACGCCCATGGATAAGGACGATCGCTTCTCATGGATGTTGTCAGTTCCTGTCGGGATGGAATCCCATCCAGTGGCTTGCCGAGTGTGAGGCAAAACGCATCCAACAACGAAGACTCAGCGAACACCAGCCACGGATGGGTTGGTGCAAGTTCCGAGCCTTGCGTCATCTCGTTCACTGCTGCAATTTGATCGTTGATTTCTTGAGGAGTGGGCGTTTCTAATCGCCCTGGCGAAGCACCTGTTGCTGTAATTTGAACGCGCGGTGCAGTAGTCGTTTCAATGAAGAGCTTGCGGGGTGCGATCATACAGGCCAGCGATGCATCACCAAAATTGCTCAGCAAGCCAAAGACGTTGCGCGAGATTGGTTCTTGCCAAGTGCTGTTTCGATTGCCCCACACACCACTCAGCAAGGCGCTATCAATACGCGGGTCCATTGCCGCAGCGAGCATGGCGACCAATCCTCCCTCGCCATCACCCATCACGGCAACCGTTTGGTCCGCACCGTTTGGATTTTCCAGGGTCTTAAACCAGTCAACAAGACTCAGCACCGACTGAATTTCTATGCCCAGCGGGTGACGACCTTGAACAAACGTCGCTCGATACACATATTCGCGATCGGTCAGGTCGATGCGTCCGCCTCTTTTCTCTACATGTCGCGTAATGGGTTGTGGAATGATCACTCGGCAGCCAGCGCGAGCCAGTCGCAAGGGTTGTCCTGCGAGTGGATCCGCAGATGGTTCCAGGCCACACAGTACGGCAAGAGATTGATCTGCATCTGGACACAGGATCACTGTGGTAGTGATAGGATTATCGATCGACGCGGGGCTTGGTTGAACCAGCAAGCCTGTCGCTTGGTAGCCGTCCACCACAGACCACGACAACTGGGAGACAACCACATCGTCTCCGATGGCTAACGCACTTCCGGCCGCAAGGGGTGACACGACCTGAGGATTTGCTGAAACGCGGAGATCATGACTGCCAGTGATTTGACGCAATCGCTCTCGTAATACATCGACTGCGGCAAGACGCTGTTTTTCTGGCAATCGCAAGATGGCTTGCCATTGTTGATGCCGTTCGACGCTGGCTATCGACATTTGACGGTCGAGAAAATGGTCCGCGCCGTTCAAAATGCGGTCTTCCAGGGGCGTTGTCTCTTGCAAGGGCATTGTCCCTGGTAAAAGCAACGACTCCGGAGAGCGATCGTTGGCTAATTCTTGCGACGAAACCCCATCCAAATGAGCGAGGCAGGAGCAGTAGGCAATAACAAACGCTGTTCCAAGTATTTTCCCAGTGGGTCGCATAGCAGTTTGTCCGGGAAGGGAGGGCAGGGCGGGAATGATACTTTGGCGAGGAAGTTTACCAAGCAGAGGGACTATGGTGTATTCTATTCCCTAAATAGCATATTCCTTCAGTAGTGTACCTGGTTGGATTCGGCCATGTTGCGACGACGAGCGTTCCCTAACAAACCGAACGGTGATGTCTTGCGAGTTCTGCGAGCTGTTTATTTGCGAGCTTTTTATCTATCAGCGACTTTGATTGCCGCGCAGGCCTGTTCGCTCCCTTTGCCACTTTCATGCGGACAGGAGGCAGAGGGAAAGTCCACTGAGCTCATTGTGGATGAGGTGCAAAAGGGCGAAGCTCAGTGGCAACGAGATCAATGGGTCGCTTGGTGCATCGTTCCTTTCGATGCGAAGAAACGTGGGCCGGAAGAACGCGCAGCGATGCTGGAGAGCCTGGGCCTGCGACGTTTGGCTTATGACTATCGCGCCGAACATATACCCACTTTTGATGCGGAACTCGATGCGCTCAAACGGCATGGTATCGAATTGACCGCTTGGTGGTTTCCCACCGATATGAATGATGAAGCGAAGCTGATCCTGGAGGTACTCAAACGCCATCAAGTAAAAACACAACTTTGGGTGACCGGCGGTGGAGAGCCGACACGATCCGCAGAGGAGCAACGTGCTCGAGTGGCGAGTGAAGCGGAACGCATCGCTCGCATTGCCCGCGCAGCAGCCGAAATCGGTTGCTCGGTCGGGCTATACAATCATGGTGGTTGGTTTGGCGAACCGGAAAACCAAATCGAGATTATCAAATCGCTGAACATGCCCAACGTGGGCATCGTTTATAACTTGCATCACGGACATGCTCATTTGCAGAGGCTGCCCGAGTTGTTAGCCAAGATGAAGCCCTATTTGTTGACGATCAACCTGAATGGCATGATCCCTCATGGTGATGAAACAGGTGCTAAAATACTACCGATTGGTGCCGGTAGTGAGGATGAAAGTTGGCTTAAGGCGATCCGTGAAAGTGGATACCGCGGACCCATTGGGATTCTGAATCATACCGAATTGGATGCCGAGCAACGCTTGCTTGATAACTTAGAAGGGCTCGAGTGGTTGCTTAAGAAATCAAGCACCACCGACAACATTCCTTCGCCAGCCTATCGCACATGGAATCCTCAACAGGGAGACCTTAGTGCATTGGATCAAGGCACGTTGTTTAAGGGCGTTCTGTTGGAGGGGAACCGCGAGTACCAACGCGAGCCGCTGTTGGTAGAAACTCGAGCGCGCATCACCAGCACTAGTAGCTACAACATTCTGGTTGCCAATGACCGCAAGGATTCGCCGAGGCACTGGGAAATATTTACCATGCCAGGCTCAGGAAATCTATCGGTTTATTTGCCGGGGCGTAAACCCGATCATGTGCATACCAACGTTTCGATCAGTGACGGTGAGTGGCATCAAATTGCATTCCATTATGAGAGCAAGCGAGCCAAAGTACTGATCGATGGTCAACGAGTTGGTGATCTTGCATTAGAAGGCGAATCGGCAGTGCAAACACCCACAGGCCTGGGTATTGGACGGCTGGTAGAAGGTGGTTTCGGTTGTCACGGAGATGTGCAATGGGTAACCATAGCGCGGGGATCGTTCGAGGAGAATACGACACTCATTCGTTGGGAGAATGAGGCATTTGCTGCAGGAAAAAATGCCGAGCAGAATGCTAATGAAATGAAGGACGAGTCGAAGGTTAACGAATCCAGCGCGACTGAGGGAACTAGCGTCCGTCCGTTCGACGAAGTGATCGTGAAGAAAGTGGTTGCCCGCGCAAAAAGTGATGGCGATGCAACTGCTGGTATCACCGTCTTTGCTTCCAATAAATTTGCTTGTCTTTCCTGCCATAAGATTGGAGAAACCGGAGGTGCCGTTGGTCCCTCTTTTGATCAATTGGGCAAGCAGAGAACCGTAGAGCAAATTGTGGAGTCCTTGTTCTGGCCCCAACGAACGATTGAAGCCGCTTACCACACACAGCGTGTGTTGACTTCCTCGGGAACCGTTGTTTCAGGATATCCGGTCGAAAGCACTGCGGGAGGCATTTCCTTGCGAGACCCATCGACGGGTAACGTGCAACATATTGCGGAGGACGATATTGAGGACCAGCAGCCTGCAGGGAGCTTGATGCCGGATGGCCTGACCGATGCCATGCGGTCTCAGCAACAATCTGATTTGATCGCTTTTCTGAGCGATCTTGGTCATTGGGAGCGAACGGAGCCCGAATTGGTACAAACAATTCTGAGCCACTATGCCACCTCGGAACCAGCGACATTTGACTACACATTGATGCCACTGGATCCTGAAAATTGGACGCAGCTGCACCAAAACGTGAATCAAAATCGACTGTTTCAATACTACACAAAACAAGCCGAACATTTTCGTAGCGAAGCAGTCATGCCACCGCTATTGGCCGAGTTTCCCGGTTTGGATGGACCGAATTTTGGCCATTGGGGAAGTCAAAACGAAGCAGGGTGGGCCGATGATCGCTGGAATAATACCAAACTGGGTTCCGTCCAATGTGGCATCTTTTCGGGAGCAGAACGAGTTGTTCCCAAAGGCGTTTGCATGCAATTGGGCGATGGAGCCGAAATGTCCGCATGCTTTAATCCAGAGACCCTCAGCTACGATGTTATTTGGACCGGAGGATTTCTCCAATTTTCCTCGGTACGTCACGGTTTCATGCACGGCGTATTGCTAGACGGTACGCCATTGCCTGAAAGTGCTGTCGCCAACGGCGCTTCACTCGTAGCGGGTCAACCATTCGAATACCACGGTTACTTCCGGTATGGAAATCGAGTGATATTCTCTTACCGCATCGGCGCAACCGAATACCTCGATTCTCCCTGGGTTGAAAGCGGGAAATTCGTGCGGCAGGTCGGGCCCGCCGAAAATCATCCGTTCAAGGACTGGATCAAGGGTGGTCCAGCAACATGGCCTGAAGAGATCGCCACGGAGATCACCCTGGGCAAACAGCAACCCTACGCTGTCGATACCTTCGCCATCCCAAGTGATAATCCTTGGAACTCGTTGATGTTTATCGGCGATCATGCGTTCTTGCCTAATGGGGATGCGTTGCTCTGTACCATGCAGGGAGATGTCTGGCGAGTCACTGAAACGAATGATGCGAAGTCTGAACAACCTGTTGCCAGCTGGAGACGAATCGCAGCCGGATTGAACCAACCTTTGGGAATGGTTGTCTCTGACGATGGGATCTTTGTTTTAGGCCGAGATCAAATCACTCGACTTCATGACTTGAACGATGATGGAGAAGTTGACTTCTACGAGTCGTTTTCGCGAGCTTACGAGACATCAACCTCTGGACATGACTTCATTTGTGGTTTGCAACGCGATGCGGCGGGATATTTTTATACCGCCTCAGGCAATCAAGGAGTGGTCAAGATCAGTCCCGATGGTTCGCGTGCGGAGATTATCGCGACCGGTTTTCGCAATCCCGATGGCCTGGGTTTGTTACCCAATGGCATCGTGACGGTGCCCTGTTCCGAAGGTGAATGGACACCTGCTTCGATGATTTGTGCAGTTCGTCCGGGTAGTACAGACAATTTCTTTGGATATCGAGGACCAAAGAATAATCAACCACCGCAATTGCCAATGTTGTATTTGCCGAGAGGAGTCGATAATTCGAGTGGTGGGCAAGTGTACGTCGATAGCCAACGCTGGGGACCGTTCCATGATCAAATGGTCCACGTGTCTTACGGGGCGGGCACTTATATGGTGCTGTTGCGAGACGAAGTTGACGGGCAATTGCAGGGAGCGGTTGTTCCTATGGCAGGTGATTTTTCATCCGCCGTGCACCGCGCACACTTTAACCCTCGCGATGGCCAATTGTATGTTTCGGGAATGGCCGGTTGGGGAACTTACACGACCGATGATGGATGTTTTGCTCGCGTCCGATACACGGGTGCTGCCGTGCAACAGCCGATTGGATTTCATGTTCATGAAAATGGGGTGATGATCCACTTCTCTGGCGACTTGGATCGCAGCGTTGCGGAACAAACAAAAAGTCACTTTGCCCAATCATGGAATTACCGTTACAGCAGTGCCTACGGATCCCCTGAATATTCAGCGCGGCACACTGGACTGCGAGGCCACGACACCATGCGTATTGCCTCAGCCCATGTCCTTCCCGACAACCGCTCGCTCTTCTTGGAGATCCCCGATCTACAACCTGTCAATCAATTGCATTTAAGGATGTATGTTAACGAACGGGAAGGACGCGATCTTTTTATGGCGGTGCACAAACTTGACCAACCGTTTACAGATTTTGAGGGCTATCGAGCTGAGGAAAAGAAGATTGATCCTCATCCTATTTGGGGCGACCTCGCGATGGTTACTGAGAGTGTGCCCAATCCATGGCGTAATCCAATAGATGGTGCCCGCGCTGTCCGCGTCGTGACAGCCGGGAACTTATCCTATGAGACGCGAGTAGTACGGGCTAAGGCGGGCGAAGCATTGCAGTTAACCTTGGTGAACCCCGATGTGGTTCCGCACAATTGGGTCCTAGTGAATCCCGGCAGTCAGCGTGAAGTGGGTGAATTGGCCAATCGTTTGATTTCTGATCCAAAGGGTGTGGCAAGGCAGTATGTTCCCGAATCGGACCAAGTCTTGTTCTATACCGACGTAGTAGATTCCAAGCAAGAAATGACTATTTCCTTCCGTGCGCCGGAGACTCCAGGGAGATATCCCTATATGTGTACATTCCCCGGGCACTGGATGGTCATGGTGGGAGAGTTGATCGTCGAAGCAGAATAGGAAAGACGCATAGTCGCATAGTCGCCTTTCGCTCCGCGAAAGTAGCGTTGGTATTCGCTGCTTTTTCAGAACTTTCGCGGAGCGAAAGGCGACTATTATTGCCTTCGATTAATAAATTCACAGCCTATCCGCGAAAGTAGCGTCGTCTGTCACTAAGAATTTCGCTACTTTCGCAGAGCGAAAGGCGACTATCTTTTTACTCAAGAAAGAGAGTTTCGATAATGCATTGCAAATTTGCCTTCGTTTTTATGTTCGCTGTGTTGGCAGCCGTTCCAGCGTTTGCACAAAAGCCGACACGTGAAGAAAAGCTACAACAGGACCGCGCCAAAGTCGAAGCCGGCGGCCAGTGGATTTACAATGATTTGGCCCTCGGCTTTCGCACTGCCGGTGAGACAAATCAGCCAATGATGGTGGTGTTGCGCTGCGTCCCCTGTGAGGAGTGCGTCAAATTGGACGACGATGTCATGGACGCCGACCCCATCATTAGCCAATTGATGAAAGATTTCGTACGTGTTCGACAAGTATCGACGAATGGTTTGGATCTGCGAATTTTTCAGTTTGATACCGATCAGTCGTTTGCAGTGTTTTTTTTGAATGCTGATGGCACGGTTTATGGACGCTTTGGAACCCGTTCGCATCGTACTGATTGGATCGGAGATGTTTCGATGGAAGGGCTCGCGGAGGCAATGAAAGGCGCACTGGCGATCCACCAAAACTATCCTGCTAACCGCGATAGTTTGCTGGGAAAGCAGGGAGGTGAGCCCGAGAAACTGTCTCCAGAACAATACCCATCATTGCAAGAGAGGTACGATAGTCACTGGAAAGGAGGAGGTGAACTCGTCAAAAGTTGCATTCATTGTCATCAAATTGGTGATGCTCAACGGGAATTTTATTGGCGATCTGGTCAACCCGTACCCACCAATATTATCTACCAATATCCACATCCCAAGACGATTGGATTGGTGTTAGATCCCAAGGACCGAGCTCTTGTCAAAGAGTTGGTGGACGGATCGGCGGCGGAACGCGCTGGCTTGCGCAGTGGTGACCAATTGTTGACGTTGCAGGGCCAACCGTTGCTTGCCATGGCAGATGTGCAATGGGTGCTGCACCACACACCGGCCGAATCTGCCAAGCTGAGTTATGTGGCTCAGCGGGGCGACAAACAGATAGCGGGCGATATTGAGTTAGATGCCGATTGGCGAACCACAGAGAATATTTCCTGGCGAGTCAGTTCATGGGGCTTACGCCGCATGGTGACCGGAGGATTGTCGCTGGAGGCACTGCCGCAAGAAGAGCGGGAAGCGTTGATGATAGAAGGAGAGAAATTGCCTGCGGATGTTATGACGCTGCGAGTCAAACATGTCGGACAATACAACGAGCATGCGGCAGCAAAGCGAGCTGGATTTCAGCAAGGCGATGTGCTGCTGTCCTATGATGGGCAAGCAAATTTGAATAGCGAGTCAAAATTATTTGCCTATGCGTTGCAGCATTGCCAAATTGGTCAAACTGTAAATGTGGACTTCATCAGAGATGGCAAACGTGTATCGCTCAAGTTGCCAATACAACCCTAAAGTGCTTCACTCGCTTGAGAGAGGCACCGCTAGGAAAGTTAATCCTTAGCCGACGCGTTGGGCTGGGATGTTAGGGCTGAGCGATAGATGGAGTGCAACGTTTGATAGTTTGCATCGGCCGTGTATCGTTGCATAAACTCGTGCCTCGCATCGATTCGCATTTGGTTTACCTTCGCGTCGTCGTTACATAGTTGGGCCGCGGAATTGCTCAGCGCTACGACGTCCCCAGCGATAAACCGCATGCCGCCGCCGTTGTTGCGCACCAAGTCGGTCAGCGAGCCGATATCGGCCGCCAGTACTGGCGTGCCCACTGCAAGTGACTCCACAATAGTACGCGGTAGCCCTTCGTACCAAACGGATGGAACAATCAAAAAACGGGCATGCGACATTGCTTCGAGGACTTGCAAAGGAGGCATTGCGCCCAAGTAGCGAATGCGAGAATTTCTTCCAGCTGCGGCAAGTACTTGCTCACGAAGTGGCCCATCCCCCACGATGTGAAGCGGTAAATTGCAACGCTCGTCTTGCCAGGCCGAAAGCAAGAGATCGATTCCCTTTTCGGGTGATAACCGTCCGACAAACAATGCGTAATTGCCTTCGCCTGTACCTGGTGACGGTAGTGGATCAATAAAGTTAGGTTTGATCGCAAGTCGATCCGCTGGTAATCCGTATTGAATAAACTTCTGTCTTGCGAACTCGGTCAATGCGATAAACATCGACACCTTATTGCGCCAACTGCCGATTCCGTGATGCAATGCCTGCATTCCGGCAACCACCGCACTGCCTGATGTACTGCCACGATAACATGAATGTTTAATGGCAGGCCAAGCGAATCGTTTGGATGCACAGTCCTCACAGACTTTGCCATCTCGCAGGAAGTACGAGTTGGCACAAAACAGTCGGTAGTTATGCAAACTCTGAATAACAGGTACGGTCTCACGCTTCGCTGCATAATAAAGTGAAGGAGAGATCACTGGAAAGAGATTCGTGCAGTGGACAATGTCGATATTGTGCTGGCGAATCAAGGCTCGAATCTGCTTGACGGTTTTCCGGTTCCACAAAGCATTGACCGCAGTTGTGATTTGGTACACGCCCGAAATGTGGTCATTATTGCATTCGTAGCGGAACACTTGATGTCCGTGCTTTTCTAGCAGTCGACCTTCATCCTCGTAGCAACGGTCTTCGCCGCCAGAGAGTTGGTAGTAGTTGTGACACAACAAGATGCGAAGTGGATTCATTTGTCAAATCCATACTGAGCAAGGAATCGTGTTTGAGGGATCCAATTGCGCAGAGTCGAATAGACAAAGCCTCTCGCGTAACCGATATCACGATAACAAGTCATGCGATGTGCCAACGCGGTTTCTGATTTACCCACAACCGAGGATAGCAGGGATATTGGCCCGTGAATGAGCAAGCTTTTCGCCAGCCTCGCTATCGCGATTGTTGAACACTTGAGAGGTCCAAAGTGTTCGACGTCACGACGGCTAAAGCACCAGCCGTCATGGAGAAAGGTTGATTTCAGATAGGAGTTGTCGATACGTTCATTGGGTGTTAGATGGTATGCGACTGCCGTGGGAGAAAACCAACTGACAATTCCTGCTTCGCAAATACGGCGATAGAGATCGGTATCTTCACCGCGTCGTTGGTAGGAAAGGTCATATCGGCCCACTTCTTCAAAAACCGTTCTGTGAAGAAGCTGATTTCCCGCACCAGGTCCCTGGCGACGTGTGTAGGGCTGAGGTGCTTCCCACAACACAGACTCGCCCAAAGCGCGACGAATTCGCGGATGGAGTTGTCGCTCGCAAGGTTCAAGAAAACGCAGGAGTAGTTTTCCACCAACGCTACGCGCGTGTTTGGATCTTGCCAGTCGCATTAGTTCCAAAAGCCAAGTTGGTTCGGCTACTTCGTCATCGTCAAAATTGGCAATCCATTCTCCGCGAGCTTCGTCGAGCCCGCGATGTCGAGCATGGACTCGACCTTGAGTCGTTTCCAAGAAGGTCCGCAGAGGAACTGCCCCTTGAGTAACGAGTTGCTGGAGAACGGCACCTGTGTCATCCGTTGAATTATTGTCGATTACAACAATTTCAAAGGTGAACTCATTGTTGGTTTCTTGCAGCACTAGGCTGGCAAGGCAAGCGCGCAGCATCTCACATCGGTTATACGTACAGACGACGATGGAGACATCGACCTGGTTCAAGTGGGTGCTCAAGAAGCGATTCGGAAAAGATGCTGATAAGAATGCGTCGGTGATATCGGATATCCATGTGGACGCAACTTAAACATTGGTTATTTTTTTGAGTGAGGCGGATCAATTGCAAGAAATGTAGGAAATACCCAAAAAGAAAATACTTCGCAATCGTCACAACCCGTGCGATCCTTAATTGAGACAATGTTCGGCTAGGAGAGCGATCGAGCTGTTCGATAGAAGAGAAACAATCGTGCAATTCCGCTGGCAATCATAGAGATCATCAACACCAGTGCGACGCCGAGCACGCCGTAGGCGGGAATCGCCAGCGGAGCCGAAATAAGGATGGCAATACAACGCGCCACGTCGGCAACGAAATTCAAATCGGTTCGAGAGATCGAATTGAGGCCACTTCCAGCTACCATGTCGGGCCCTTGGAACAGACAGGCAAGCCCGAGCACTAACATGGTGGCTCCGGTGCCAGCAAACGTTCCATTGAAGCAGAACTGCAGGATTGATTCGCCAAAAAAACCAAACAGCAAGGTCGTGGCCGACATGGAAACGGCGTACAACAGAAAAAACTTTTTCATGACGTTGTTCAAGTCAGCCAAGCCCCGCTTCCCGTAAGCGTTCGCGCTGAGTGGAGCTAGATATTTGGAGGTACCACGGAGAAACATCTGTGGCAGCCCTGCGAGCGTCATGCAGGCCGCGAGGATCCCTGCACCTTTGAGTCCGTGCGAATAGGCGAGTATCCAGGGGAGAACGAAGGGGGCAGCACTGCCGATTAGGTACGAGCCAAGTGCCCAGCGTCCGATGTTCCAATTGAGTCGCCACTGGGGGACCAAAAGACGTTTGCGGATTTGGAACAAATTTCTATTTTTGAACAACCAACTCCACGCCACCACAGCGCAAGCCAATCCCATTGCTAAGAACACATACGGTACTAATAAAATTTTTAACCACGCCAAAAGGGCAACGCTGCCCAGTTGAAGTGTTACGACCAGAGTGTCGAAGATGAGAACGTTGAATTGCGAGAGCCGAGTATGCAAAAAATTGTGGATGAAGTCACGAGTCAGCATCCAAGGTACAGCGAATGACAAGGCGATAAACGCAGTTGCCATTTCCCGGTTGTTTTCCGTTATCAGGCCAAGGGCAACCCCCGCTACGAAAATTGCCAACCCGCCGAAGCTTGAAAGCACGAAATTATGCACCAAGACACTGCCGTTGAGTCGTGAAATGCGGCTCGGTTCGAGGCGTGATTGGCGAATCAAAAAGGGAAGATTGATCAGCTGGTCGCTAATGCACTGCAAGAAAAAAAAGAAGCCAATCGTCAGATGATAGATTCCTAAGGTCTCTTGCGAGAGCAGCCGGCCGAGAATCAACACGGTTACAAAACTGGTCGCGCTAACAACCCCCTGATCCATGATCGCCAGCAAGCCACGGTTTGCCCACCAGACTTGCCGAACCGGAGGCTGCGTCGGTACCGACGCGAACTCCGGCACAGCGTTCAATGGAAAGCTCGGATCCACACTGGAATAAGGCACATCAGTATTGGCGTGGGAATGGGTTGCGGAATTCACGAAGTGCCACCCGATTTGTCGATCCGCAAGGCATTTCGTAGCACCCGCGCTAAGTGCTCATAGCGGCCATCTAATTTTGCGGCTAGCGTTTTTCCCGACTCACGAGAGGCTACATCAAAGCGTGGTAAAGCAAATAGGCCGTCGGTGGGCCTCACTAAACAATTGCCGATTTGGAAAGCACAACTACAGCCCACGTTTTTAGCAATGGCACCAAACTCGGGAGCCGCAAACCCGAGCTCAGGAACACCAAAGGGGAATGAGAATGAGGGCTGAGCAACACCGAACTCGTTACGCAATATATCGCAGCATGTGGCAAGATCCTGTTCCAAAGCATGCGGCGCTTTACGG
Source organism: Pirellulaceae bacterium (assembly GCA_041749395.1). GTDB lineage: Bacteria > Planctomycetota > Planctomycetia > Pirellulales > Pirellulaceae > Laterigemmans. The sequence continues at coordinate 11,361 of JBGTBJ010000163.1, read as the reverse complement.
AAATCCGCGTGAGTATGCGTGTGTGCGCCGAATGTGATCAGCTCCGAGGCATTCAGCTCATGGCACTGGCGTCTACTCAGTGGCTTCCAGGTTTCAGGGGGTAAATGGTCCGCCTCCCGAATAGCCCAACAATCAAACGGGAAGGGCTTGTCACTGTCGAGATATGCCGTTGCGAGAAAGATCGTTGCGGGTAAATGAAGCTTCTGCAAAATCGGCAAGGCGTAGGAATAGTTGTTTTCGAAACCATCGTCAAACGTAATCGCAAACACTCGCGGCGGAATCGGCTGCTGGGTCATTGTGTTGTTTAACAATCGCTCCAGCGACCAGCACTGAAAACCCCTATTCAGAAGGCCTATCAGTTGTTTTTCAAATCTTGTGGGTGTGACACTGTAGCTGGGTGGGAAGTAGTTCGTGGGATTTGGCGTCACACGGTGATACATGAGCACGCCGTACGAGCCATCCGGGGCACGTCTGCCAAGTGGTGTAAGGAGTCCTGCAGCGGAGCTAAGCAGATTGTGGCGCAAACTCGACCGAAACGCAGCATTTGCAGTCAGTGGAGGGGAATCCCGCTGAGGCGCGCTTGTAGGGTGGCCGATTGTAGTGTGGCCGGTTTTTTCTTGAGATTGCTGAGAGTCAGACATTGGTGAGTCGGTGTGCGGAGCAACGAGGACGCCCCCAAGCTAAACCATCAGGCCGGATTTTTCCAAAGAAATCGACAGGGTGTACCTACAAGGGCTGCGGCCGCAAACCGGTTCTGAGCAATTTGTCGATTCAAAGGGTATTGCAGGTAGAAATACTTTGTTCACCAAAGAATTGATTGACAGCGCGAGAGATTCACCTTAACTTGGAGCGAACGCCAAGGAAAGTTGCCTTAAGTGACAAGCCGGTGCTTGTAGCGAAAGTCGACAGACTGTTGGTCCCGCCCGCTCGTCGTTAATACGTTGTCGCAAAAAAAATTAAGTTGCGACGAGCTACCTCCCGCAATCTCCCGTGCCCTGCGGGAAAGATTGGTTGTTGGGTGGATCGGCGGTGTCAGACCCGAATCCCATTTGTTTGACACCGGAGTGTAGAATATATGCGTGCTTCCTTGCCGCTTCTTGGTACCGTTGCCCGGCACCTTTGCTTTTTGCTTGTGAGTGGTGGTTTAGCCACATTCACCACTGTTCCATCGGTAGCCGACGAGCCCGCTGTCGACGCACCTACGATCGTCGCGCCTCCGGTCAGTTATTTTCGGGACATTCAGCCCATTTTTGCACGCAATTGCCAGGGTTGTCACCAGGCGGCAAAATCGCAGGGCGGATATCTGATGACCGACTTTGCCCGTTTGGTGGCTGGCGGTGAGACGGGCGAAGCTGCCATCGTTCCGGGAAACCCAAATGGTAGTCATTTGGTTCGCCTCATCACTCCGGTCGATGACGTTGCCGAAATGCCCAAGCAACGGAAAGCGTTGTCGCAAGTCGAAATCGATGTGATTCGTCGCTGGATCAGCGAAGGCGCACAGGACGATTCGCCTGCCGACTCGGGTGCAAGGTACACTGCCGAGCGATTGCCCGTTTATCGAAACCAACCCGCTATCACTTCGATCGATGCTTCGCCGACCGGTGATTTGTTGGCTGTTGCCGCGTTCCACGAAGTTTGGTTGGTCAATAGTGCCGACGGTACTCTGGCAGCACGCCTTGTCGGAATGAGTGAGAGGATCGAATCGGTCCGCTTCAGTCCTGACGGTGCGCGCCTAGCTGTCGCCGGCGGACATCCAAGTCGTTTTGGCGAGATTCAAATTTGGAATGTGGCGGATCGTTCGTTGCAATTATCGGCTCCCTTTACCTTCGATACGTTGAGAGGTGTGAGTTGGTCTCCCGATGGAATGTTGGTTGCTTTCGGAGCAACGGACAACACCATGCGAGCGATCGACGCAACGACTGGCGAGCAAAAACTATTTCAAGGCGCCCATGAAGATTGGGTGCTGGGTACTGTGTTCACATCCAAGGGTGACCACGTCGTCTCAGTAGCGCGCGATATGACCTGCAAGCTGACCGAAACTGCGACCGAACGATTTATCGACAACATTACTTCGATCACACCCGGCGCGTTGCGTGGTGGTCTGACTAGTGTTGTGGCGATTCCGGGCCGAGAAGAGATTTTGGTGGGTGGTGCAGATGGGATTGCGAAGGTTTATCGCGTGTTCCGTGAAGCAGCAAGACAAATTGGTGATGATGCGAACTTGATTCGTGAATTGCCTGCCCTTCCCGGACGAATTTTTGCCGTGGACTTCAGCCAAGATGCTTCTCGATTGGCGGCCGTTACGACATTGGATGGACATTCAGAAGTACGAATTTGGAAAGCTCGCGAACTGGCGGAAATGCCGGCTGACATCAAAGCCATACAACTCAAGCAGGCTGGCCAACGCAATCCCGAAGAGAAAGCAAAGCTCGCCGCGTTCGTTACACCCGCTGACGAGCAATTGGCTCAATATGTCATGCCAGAGTCAGCCGCCTATGCGCTCTGTTTCCTTCCGAACAACGAGTTGGCGATTGGCTGTGCAGATGGATCGATTCGCGTGTTGGATGTAGCAGGTCAACTGGTGCGTACGTTTTCTCCAGCGCCCGTCGAAACGAATCTTGAACAAGCTAGCTTGGCATACGACAGCCCTGCATGGAAGCAAATTTCCACTGCTGCAGCGATTGCCAAATCAGAATCGTTGCCTAAGCCTGAGGCCGCGTTGGGTTTAGACACCATTACCAGTATCGGACTTTCACCTGCTGAAAGCGTTGCCTTTTATGGACCCTACGATTATGCACAATTGCTAGTAACGGCTACGACAAACCAGGGTGCGTCCGTTGATGTGACTCGTATTGCCCAGTACGAATCCACCGAGACGGTTTATGTTACTGCGGACGGTTTGCTAAGGCCTCTATCAACCGGTGACGCGAAGGTGCAAGTGACCCTGGGAGATCATCACGCCTTCTTGCAAGTCAACAATCAATGGGACAACGCCAGCGTGGCCATGCACCCAGTGGACTTTGTTCGCGATGTGAATCCAGTGATGTCGCGATTGGGTTGCAATCAGGGAACCTGCCACGGTGCTCAAAAAGGGAAGAACGGTTTTAAGTTGTCGTTGCGAGGTTACGATCCGATTTTTGATATTCGTGCGCTGACCGACGACCTGGCTTCACGCCGTATTAATTTTGCATCACCCGACGACAGTTTGCAGTTGCTGAAAGCTCTTGGTCGCGTACCGCACGAAGGTGGCGCACTGATCGACGCTGGTTCGCCCAATCATGGGATTTTGCGTGAGTGGATTGCCCAAGGCGCAACCTTGGATTTGTCCAGCGGCAAAGCGGTTAAGATCGATATTCTGCCAGAAAATCCTGTTTCGATGGATGCTGATTGGTTGCAGCAAGTTCGAGTTGTCGCGCACTACGCTGATGGTAAGACTCGCGATGTAACCCACGAAGCATTTGTGGAAAGTGGAAACTCTGAAGTCGCCATTGCATCAAAGACGGGGCTATTGAGAAGTGTCCGCCGTGGAGAGGCCCCCATCCTGGCACGGTATGAAGGTAACTACGCCGCGACGACTTTGACCGTGATGGGCAAGAGAGATAATTTTCAGTGGCAAGATGTCGATAGTTATGGAACCATCGATGACTTAGTTTCGCAAAAATGGCAGCGGATGAAGATTCGGTCGTCCGGTGTTTGCGACGATGCAACTTATTTGCGCCGCATTTATCTCGATTTGACGGGCTTGCCTCCCACTGTGGCCCAAGTCCGCGAGTTTCTCGCCGACACTCGCGAGCCACGTATCAAACGTGAGGCGATTGTTGATCAGCTATTAGGAAGCCCTGAGTTCGTTGATTACTGGACTAATAAATGGGCCGACTTGTTGCAAGTAAACCGCAAATTTCTTGGTGCGGAAGGGGCAGCCGAGTTTCGTAACTGGATTGAGACGTCCGTTCGCGACAATAAACCCTACGATCAATTTGCTCGGGAAATTTTGACCAGCAGCGGATCCAATAAAACCAATCCCGCTGCCTCCTATTATAAGATCTTGCGTGATCCTGAAGAAACAATGGAAAATACGACCCATTTGTTTTTAGGCATTCGATTCAATTGCAACAAATGTCATGACCATCCGTTCGAGCGTTGGACACAAGATCAATATTACGAGACTGCCGCCTTCTTTGCTCGCACAAAGTTGCGTCCCGATCCGGCCGCCGGAGACGCTAAGATTGGCGGTTCAGCAGTAGAAGATGCCAAGCCACTCTATGAAGAAGTTTTTGATGTGGCTGAGGGAAGTATTGCTCATCCTCGCAATGGCGAACCGGTCGTCCCCGAGTTTCCCTTTGCTTGTGATTTTCAAGTCAAAGAGGATGCTACGGACCGGGACCAGCTCGCCGCTTGGATTACATCGGCCAACAATCCCTACTTTGCCAAGAGCTATGTGAATCGATTGTGGGGTTATTTACTGGGCGTGGGGTTGATTGAACCCATCGATGATATCCGCGCAGGCAATCCAGCCAGCAATCCTGAGCTCTTGGATTACCTGACGCAGCAATTTGTGGACAGTGGCTTTGATCCACGTCACGTCATGCGATTGGTCTGCACCAGTCGCACCTATCAACTCGCTGTGGCGACGAATGAATGGAACGCCGACGATCGACTCAATTACAGTCATGCCTTACCACGTCGCTTGCCTGCCGAAGTGCTCTATGACACCATCCATGCCGTTACGGGTTCAAAGTCGAAAATCCCTGGAGTGCCCGAAGGGACGCGCGCTGCGGCACTTCCTGATGCGGGAGTGGCGACGGAAGATGGTTTCTTGGCAAACCTGGGACGTCCTGTGCGTGAAAGTGCTTGTGAATGTGAGCGGTCCAGCGAATTGCAATTGGGACCCATTATGGCATTGGTCAGCGGACCGACCGTGGGTACCGCAATCGCAGATACCACTAATGATTTAGGGACCCTAGTCCAAGCGATTCCCGATGACGCGGCTCTTGTTGAAGAATTGTTTCTCAAGATTCTCAATCGCCTCCCCTCTGACGCAGAACTCGCTGCCTACCAGTCGGTCATGCAAGAAATTGGCGAAGACCACCAGCAACTGTTGAATCAGTTGGCCGAGCGCGAAGCATGGTGGAAAGAAGAGTTGCCCAAATTGGAAAAGGAACAGGCAGACGCCGTTGCCGCAACGCAGCAAGAGCTTGTGGCTGTAGAGCAATCACTCGCTCCGGAACGCGAACGCTTAGAAAAAGAACGAGCCGACCGAATTGCAGCGGCGCAAGCGGAGTTGACCCAATTGGAAAGCAACGTCGGGCAGCGCATCACTCAATGGGAAAGTGAGCAAGCGACCGCCCAGGAGTGGTTGCCACTTCGACCTACAGCATTAGTTTCTTCTGCCGGTGCTGTGCTCAAGGGACAAGAAGATCGTTCGATAGTGGCAGAAGGTGCTAAGGACAAGGGTGTGTATGAAGTCACGTACGATTCTCAGCTCGCTCCTGTTACTGGTTTCCGCTTGGAGGCCCTTCCCATTGCTGGCATTCCCGGAGGCGGACCGGGGCTGCCCGCCAATGGCAATTTTGTGGTGACGGAGTTTGAAGTGCTGGCTGCACCCAAGACCGACCCCAGCCAGCAAGTACCCGTAAAACTGGTCGCTGGCAAAGCCAGTTTTACTCAAGCCGGATTTGCGATCGAGCAAGCCTTTGACGGAGAGAAGGGAAATCAGCAAGGTTGGGCCGTTCATCCAAGTAGTGGAGCAACGCAATGGGCGACGTTCCAATTGGCGGAACCAGTACAGCATCCTGGTGGCACCGTCTGGACTATCAAGATTCACCAGGTTCATGATGCGGCTGAGCACCGCTTAGGTCACTTCCGAATCAGTGCCACAACAGCGACTGCTCCCATTTCGCTAGGACTACCCGAATCGTTTGCTGCCGTAGTATCCACTCCGGCGGATAAACGAAGTGAAGCAGATCTCAAGCCACTGCTGGATTATTGGGTGAAGACCGATCCAGGACTTCAAATGGCGCGCGACAAGTTGGGAGTAGCCAACACTCCTGTGCCAGAGAATGAGCAAATCACTGCGCTGAAACGCAGGATCGAGGCGTTGGGTAAGCCCATTCCGCTCGATACGACGTTAGTGATGTTGCGAAACGATAGCGAGCAGAGTGCACTGCAAATGCATAACCTTCGGCTGACCGCAGCTGAGGATCTCACTTGGGCGTTGGTGAATAGCCCAGCGTTCTTGTTCAACCGTTAGTCACGTTTTCTCACAGGATAATTGAGTATGTTGACCTTCAAAGGCCCCGTGGCACGCGACTTATGTGATCCTCATCTTCGCCCTACTCGTCGTGATTTTCTTCGCGTGGGTGGATCGGGAATGCTGGGATTGTCGCTTGGTTCAATGCTAAACCTCCGCGCTCAAGCGGCGACTTCTGAAATCGGCGGTGGGCCGGGTTGGGGTAAAGCCAAGAGCATCATCATGGTTTACCTGCAAGGTGGACCTAGCCACTTGGACCTTTGGGATCCCAAGGAAAACGTTCCCGACAATGTAAAGAGTGTTTTCAGCCCAATCTCTACAAAGATTCCAGGCATTCAGTTTACCGAGAACATGCCCAAGTTGGCGCAGGTGAATGATCGCTTCACGATGATTCGCTCGATGTCTTATACACCCAACGGTCTGTTCAATCACACCGCTGCCATCTACCAAATGATGACCGGCTATACGACCGATAAAGTGAGTCCCTCGGGGCAATTGGAACCGCCCAGCCCGAAAGACTTTCCTAACTTTGGTAGTAATCTCGTGCGACTGTTGCCCGTAGACCAACCGATGCTCCCCTTCGTAATGCTGCCTCGCCCTCTGCAAGAATCCAATGTGGTTGGCAAGGGAGGAACAGCTGGCTTCTTGGGTAAAGCGTTTGATCCCTACACGCTGTACCCCGATGGTGACGATCTCGATATGGACAAGATGAGCCGTATCAAGATTGATGATTTGCGATTGCGCCCCGAAGTCTTTAGCGTGCGACTACAAAGACGCGCTAAGTTGCGTGACCTGCTCAATGATCAAATGCCTGAAATCAACAAGGCGGTCGAGTCCTATGAATTGGACGAATATTATGATCAAGCATTGTCATTGATCGTTTCCGGACGTGCCCGCGACGCCTTCAATCTTGAGGCAGAATCGGTTGCGCTCCGCGAGCGATACGGTCGTAATACCTTTGGCCAAAGTTGCTTGTTAGCGCGGCGATTGGTCGAGGCTGGTACGCGCGTCGTGGAAGTGATCTGGCCAAAGGTTGCTAACAGTGATAACCACTCGTGGGACCATCACACCGATTTGTCCAAACGGATGAAAAACCAATCGGCACCGATGCTGGACAGCGGTCTGTCGGCATTGATCGAAGATTTGGACAACCGTGGCATGTTGGAAGAGACCCTGGTCGTCGCGGTGGGTGAATTTGGCCGCAGCCCGCAGCGAGGCGTGAGCACCAGCGGAAATGGCAACAGCGACGACGGCCGCGATCACTGGCCCTATTGCTACACGGCCGTGATGGCAGGTGCAGGCACCAAACGGGGCTATGTCCATGGCAAGAGCGATCAAACGGCCAGTGCTCCGCTAGAAGATCCTGTCCATCCGGGGGAACTGTTGGCAACGATCTACCACAGCTTTGGGATTGGCCCCGAAACGATCGTTTACAACCACCTCAACCAACCCCGCGAATTGGTCAAGGCGCAAGCAGTTTCTAAGCTGCTGGCTTAGTAACTGACGGTACTGTGGCTTGTCAAAGGAGGAGCGAGAGTCTACCAATGAGGTATGACCGCTCCTTCATCTCGCCGCCGTTTTGCTGACTATCGCCAACTCGTTCGCCAACGCAAGACTTCGAAAGAACCCTTGGGTGGGTCTCCGCATGGCTCGGGGGCTCCCGCTGCGGTCAAGTTAGGGAATCGCCAAAGAGGCTTTTTAGAACTTTTTCGCGAGTTCTGGGGGCTGCTGAGGGGGCACCGAATGCCGGTTGTCCTGGCGCTGCTAACGCTGACAATCTCCACAATGCTACGCTTGGTTCCCCCCATCGGCACTAAGCTGGCAATCGATTCGGTGCTGTCGAATCCTCGCTTACCGGTCCCGTCTTACTTGCAGCGTTTCTCATTGCCGGAAGATCCCTGGCAATTGATGATTGTGATTGGTTTGGTGGTAACGGGTGTGACCGCCGTAGCGACGCTGGTGAATGTGTGGGGCCGATGGTTGGCAACCAAAACGGTAAACCGAGCTCAAGTGACTATTCGCCGGATGGTTTTTGAGCATGCCGTACGACTCCCCCTAAACAAAGTCTACAGCTTAAAGAGTGGAGGAGTCGCGAGCCTCATTCGCGAGGATGCGGGCGGTGTTGCCGAATTGATCTTTAGTGTGCTCTACAATCCTTGGCGCGCTATCATTCAATTCATTGGTAGTTTGGTGATCCTAACGCTGGTGGATTGGAAATTGATGGTGGGTGGCGCTTTGCTTTTGCCGGCGGTCTGGCTAACGCATCGCACCTGGATCGCACGAGTGCGTCCACTCTATCGCGATATTCGCAAGCAACGGCAGTCGATCGACAGCAGCGCTACGGAAACCTTTGGTGGCATCCGTGTGGTCCGTACTTTCGCCCGTGGACGGAGTGAGACTGGTCGCTACGTTCGCGAAGGGGACTTCATGGTCCGCCAACAATTGTTTACTTGGTGGTGGACGCGAGCTATCGAAATCGTCTGGGAAGTACTCATCCCATTGGCGTCGACAGGGTTGCTGATGTATGGCGGGTATCAGATTCTCAATAATCAATTGACATTGGGTGACCTGATGATGTTCTTAGTCTATCTGACCATGTTGTTGGATCCGCTCGCGACATTAGCAGGTAGCGCGGTTACTTTTCAAAATAACCTCGCCGGCTTAGACCGTGTCCTGGATGTACTGGAGCAGGATAGTGAATTACCGACCCGTCCCGGTGCAGTCCGAGTGCAAAAACATTTGACTCAAGGAGCAATCACTCTGCGAGGTGTTTCATTTGCCTATCCCGAAACAAAGTCCATGGTACTCGAGGGGGTCGATCTGGAAGTCCCTGCCGGTCAAACAGTCGCACTTGTCGGCCGCAGTGGCGCAGGAAAAACAACGCTAACGAATTTGATTGCTCGCTTTTATGATCCCGATCAAGGCGCACTATTATTAGACGGACGAGATCTTCGCGATATCGAATTGGAGAGCTATCGAAAGTTGTTGGGAATCGTAGAACAGGATGTTTTTCTGTTTGACGGCACTATTCGGGACAATATCGCTTATGCGCGGCGTGATGCCAGCGAAGCAGAGGTGCTGGCCGCGGCACGCGCTGCGGCTGCCGACGAATTCATTTCGAAATTGCCGGATGGATATCAATCATGGATCGGTGAACGCGGAGTCAAACTGTCAGGAGGCCAACGACAACGTCTCGCCATCGCTCGAGCAATTTTGGCAGACCCTAAAATTCTGATCTTGGATGAAGCAACCAGTAACCTCGACAGCGAGAGTGAGCAGTTGATTCAACAATCCTTAGCCCTGTTGTTGAAAAATCGCACGGCCTTTGTCATTGCACATCGCCTGAGCACAATTATCAGTGCGGACAAAATTGTTGTTTTGGACCAAGGGAGAATTGTGGAAGTCGGATCCCATGCCGAACTGATGCAGCAGGGTGGCCGATATCGTGAAATGGTTCGTTTGCAAACACGAAGCGACGACAATCCCAGTTCGCTTGTTGCAGATGTCCCGCTGTCAATCGCAGACGCGGTAACTCCGTAGTCCTCATGTGGAATTGCAGAAAAGTGCTCTGACGCTGAAAATAACTTACTAGACGCTTCGCAGAAGTGTCCCGCCCGTTGACTTTCCTATGCACGTTTAGGTTTTTGGTTTCCATGTATTTAATGCGCAAACATCGGCGAATCGCTTCGCTTCTGGCTTGGTTTTCTGTTTCCCTCTTGGTCGGTGGCACCGCAAATATTGGTTTATATGCGGCAGATGGAGATTGGCCGCAGTGGCGGGGACCTCAGCGAGATGGACATGCGGCTCCGCAATCGTTACTGCAAGAATGGCCTGAAGGGGGGCCAAAGCTGAAGTGGAAATACGAAAATGCAGGTGCTGGATATTCGGCAAGCAGTGTTGCCGATGGCAAACTATTTACGATGGGAACTCGTGGCGAAGAGTGCTTTGCTATTTGCCTTAGCGCTTCAGATGGGATGCCACTGTGGGAAACATCGATCAGTCGCGCTTCCACTGACGGCGATTACACTCAGAACTGGGGTGGTGGTCCGCGCAGTTCACCAACAGTTGATGGTGATTATGTTTACGTAATTAGCGACATCGGAACCGTTGCATGTTTAAAGATCAGCGACGGGAGCATGGTTTGGTCCAAAAACTTCGTCTCCGATTTTGGCGGTGCCGTGCCAACTTGGGGTTATAGCGAGTCAGTCTTGATCGATGGAGATCGTGCGATCGTGACCCCCGGCGGCAAGAATTTTTTAGTGGGTTTAGACAAGCTGACCGGCGAAAAAGTTTTCGGGTCTCAGGGCTTTGAAGCCGAAGCCCAATACGTTTCTGTCATGCGGATCGACCTGGGTGGAAAAGGGATTTACTTGACCGCTGGAAAAATCGGCTTGTTGGGGATTGATGCTAAGACCGGTGCAAAACTGTTTGAAGATGCCGCCACGGGCAATGGAACTGCCGTGATTCCTACGCCAGTTGTTTCAGGAGATATTGTTTATCACACATCGGCCTACGGCGCTGGCTGTGCGGCATGGCAAATGAGCGTGGAGGGTGATGATGTGAAAGCTAAACAGCTCTACCACATTTCGAACCAAAGTATGCAAAATCACCATGGCGGCGTGGTGCTTGTTGATGGAGTGATCTATGGCTTTTCAAACACTAGCCGAGGCCGTTGGATGGCACAGGATCTCATGTCGGGTGATATCCTTTGGTCGGAAGCACTGAATCGAAATCGCAGTGGCTCCATCACCTATGCCGATGGGCGTCTTTATTGCTATGGGGATGCAGACGGCAAAGTCAATTTGGTCGATCCAAATCGTGAGAAATTGACTGTAGTGGGCGAGCTCACTTTGCCCAAGCAGACCTCCATGGAGCGGAGAAGCGGCGCAATCTGGGCGCATCCCGTGGTAGCGGATCAAACCTTGATTATTCGCGATCAAGATCTGATTTACGCCTATGACATAGCCAAATAACGCATTGCCAAAATGTTCTATCAATGAGCGGTTTTGGCGCTAGCCACCGGCCTTGCCTTACTATCAATGAGCGGTTTTGGCGCTAGCCACCGGCCTTGCCTTATCAACGCCCAAGAAAATGTAAGGCCGGTGGCTAGC
>JBGTBJ010000162.1:0-21400 GCA_041749395.1 Pirellulaceae bacterium | reverse complement strand
GCAAAGCACCCGCTCAAAGGCTTCGTAGTCAGCATCTTTGTGGAAGATGGTCATCCGCCCATTCCCCCGATTCAAAGCATGGTAGATTTCACCGGCAACATCGGCGCGTGGCGGTCTAGGCATCACTTGGTCTCCGAAAGATACCGGAGCCAAACTGCCTAGTCAACCAAAAAGGCTCCTGACCCTTTTTTTGTCACATTGGCGAACATTTACTCGGCCTAAATGGCGAGCAACTCACGCTGCAATCGTCCCGCCGTATCGAAGGCGTCCACAGGGTCTACAACCTGACCATCGAAGACGAACACGTCTATCACCTCGGACGATCGAACGCCCTGGTGTACAATAATTGTCCGACTGGTCCGAATTGGCCGGAGGGTGACATCGGCATCACAGCCAATCGCGATATCGAGTTTACCGACCATGGAACTCCAGATATTCATCCAAATCCACACCAACATCCTTTGAGGCCGAATAATCCGAATATTGCTCCGCGTGGTGGCTATCAAAGGGACCCCGCCGAACCGCTTGACTATCCATGATGCTCCGAATTTTTGACAAAACAAAAGACGGGTTGTTGATCAGCCTGCTGACACTTCTAGAACTCCTCGAGACATTGATTTCGAATTTTGATTCGAAGCAGTTGGAGGTCATCAGGGCCAGGAGTGGCTATGGGCAAAACGTCTGTAATCTTGAAGACAAGCTGGATAACAATGAGCGAGTTTGGATTTCAATTGACGAACTAAGAAGTTGGCTAACGAGGGGCGAATACTTCGAGTCCGCAAGATTTAGGTCCACTTTCGATGATTTGATATTTGGAGTCGAAGACTCGACCTATCTTTTGGTCGACTCAAACGACGAAGATTTAATTGCCAAGATTGCGAAGAACTTTTACGAAAAAACTTTTGTAAAAACTCGCAGTTGATTTCACTTCGTACGTAAATGGACACAGGAGAGAGACACAAATACTTGGTGTTTGACGCCATACGGGTTTGGAGCTTGTTTATGTGTTACGTGTTACCGGTGCTAAGCACCTACACATTCTGAAGTTTGTGTTCGAGAACTCGAGCACACATGTTTAGCTGACGAATTAACTGCATTTCAAGTGAATCGGCAATAAAATCGTCTCTATCTATTTTTGCGGAGATCACATTATCGAATGTGATGAACATGTTGACGAAGTGCTCATTAGTTTCAGTCGCACTGCGTGGAAGATTTGCGATGTAATTCGAAGGCCTTTGATAAAGCCAATACACAATCGCAATTGACATCGGAACAAAAACTACCAAGCAAGCATTTTTCCGCATCACTCAAGAGTTAATCGCGCTATCTCGAAAGCCTCGCAGCGTTATCGTTCGGACGGATCATCCGAATTGGGAGAGCTAGGTACTATCCTTGTACGCTGCTCAGTCACACAAGAGCGAAATAATAATACCTACCCAATTGGTAAGCAATCACAAATGCCAAGCAATCAATGATTGCGATCGCACCACACCTAAACTCAATATTTTTTCCGCTGACCAAAAACGCTTGGGAAATTGGCAGTAAATACTGCAAGGATGGTGAAAAAACATGATTGCTCAAAAGTGTCGGGAACAATGATTTGACTACTATTCCGAGAATTGGAAGCGTCAATGCACATAATACCAAAGGACAGCAAGCCCTGGGAAACATAAATCGCCTTGTCAGATGCATTAAGACACCGCCCACTGCCAAGCAACCGATAAGCAATGGAAGGCACCAAAGCGCGAACCTTGTGGTGTAGATGCTCGATGAAAACCGTGTAATGCTCAAAATGAGTGCTGCGAGGCCATCGACCATTGGTATAGCCCCGACCAAATAAGTCACACCCCTGGCACTGCGATGAATCGCCCGTGAGTCGACCACCATCGGTGTTTTGTAGGGGTTACCGTCTTGCAACACAGGCACCCTTCATCGCTTGCCAAGGAGTACGGATATTAAAGGCACAGGACACGAATGGCTATTCGATAAAAGAAATTGGATAAGGACCGACTTAATGAATTGCTCGCGGCGATGCGAAACGACTTAAAGATGGGACGAGCAGGGGCAAGCCGCAGCCAGTTGGAGACGGTCAAGAAGGTGGCTCGCTTCAATCGAATTCCCGAAATCTGTACCTGACACCTTTTTTGCTCCGTCCTGCGGCGACCGCGTTTACGCAGGCAAATAATTCTGAGGCCGCCCGGTGTTAGTAGCGAAAGCGAACGCTCCAGGCGGCCTTTTTCTTCTTTATGGTGAATGAGAGGGGTCGGACATAACCTGACACCTTTATCTGCTCAATTTTAAGTTCTTTAATTCTGTGAGCACAGTGTCGGCTTTGGTACGACCGCCATGCGATGTACTTGTCTCGCCGAACTTAATTTTGTTGTCTTGTCCGACAACGAATGTTGAAGGATATGCGGTCTCTCGCGCCGCCTCCCATCGCAATCCCCAGGCTTCCGTAAACTTGTAATCAGGGTCAATGACATAGTGAAAATTGGCAGGAAAATCCTTTGCACCTTGAAATTCCTTAGCATGCTCCGCAAGCAAGTCGGCCGGGCCTGGATAAATCATGACTACTTGCGCCCCTGCTTTCTCGAAATCTGCATTCTTTGAAAGAAACTCACCAACCTGACGATTGCAGATGGGGCATTGGTACCCGGGCCAACCTCGCAAAACGAGCAGTACCACAGGCCCCTTTTCGGTCAGCTTCTTCAATGAAATAGGTTCATCATTCAGGTTCTTCAGCTCGAATTCAGGGGCATCCTGATCGACCATTGGCGGGTGCGGTGGATTTTTTCCTTCAGCCGCTTGCCCTCGTCCTCGCCTCTGCTCTTGTGCCGAAACTGTCGAGGCCGAAGTGAACGCAGAAAGAATTACTAGTGTGGAAACTGCGCAGATTAAACTCTTCATCGGAAGTCACCATGGTTATGTGTTTGAAACCGACCCAATACTCAAGTCACCCAAAATTTGCTGATGGATAAAAGCGAAGTACCATAGCTTTCAAGCAAGCGTTGGCGGCATCGTGATTCAATCCAGAACGGCCAGCAAAACAGATCGGAATACATCGTACACTGTCTCTGGTGCCACCACTCCTAGCATTACGACAAAATTTCATGTACCACGCGGCGATCTTCAACGCCACTGAGTCGGAGATCCAGTCCTTGAAATCGAGTCGTTAAGCGTTTGTGATCGATGCCCAAGCAATGGAGTACGGTTGCGTGTAAATCATTTACATGAACAGGTCCTTCGACGATGTTGTAGCCAAAATCGTCTGTCACGCCGTAGGACATACCTCCTTGAATTCCTCCCCCGGCGAGAAAGATGGAGAAGCTGCGAGGGTGATGGTCTCGGCCGTAGTTTTTCTCAGTTAGCGTTCCTTGGCAGTATACCGTTCGTCCGAATTCGCCGCCCCAAATCACGAGCGTATCGTCTAAGAGGCCGTGTTGTTTTAGATCGGCGATCAAAGCGGCGGTGGGTTGATCCGTATCGCGACATTGCTTTGACATGTGGTCCGGCAAGTTGTCATGCTGATCCCAACCCATGTGATAGAGCTGGATGAACCGAACGTCGCGCTGCGCCAAACGTCGCGCCAGAAGACAATTGCGGGCGTAGGTTCCAGGCTTTTGAACCTCGGGCCCGTACATATCGAGCACGTGTTGCGGTTCGCTCGACAGATCCATTAAATCAGGAACTGCCGATTGCATGCGAAACGCTAATTCGTACTGTTCGATTCGCGTCGCAATTTCATGATCGTGAGTTCGCTGAAGACCCTCGGCATTGAGCACACTGAGGTCATCGAGCATTTGCCTTCGCAATTCGGGCGGACAACCTGCTGGGTTGGAGAGATAGAGAATGGGCTCTGCACCGGCTCGCAACTTAACACCCTGGTACTGGGAAGGCAGGGGTCCGCTTCCCCACAACCGATCATAAAGTGGTTGCCCTGCTGCGCGGCCAGTTCCGCGTGAGACCATCACTAGAAACGATGGGAGATTTTCATTCATCGTTCCTAATCCATACGCGACCCATGCTCCCATGCTGGGTCGGCCAGCCAACTGCGAACCGGTTTGAAAAAAGGTAATTGCCGGGTCATGATTAATGGCTTCGGTATACATCGATCGTACCACACAAAGCTCGTCGGCCATTTTAGCTGTGTGGGGAAAGAGCTCGCTGATCCAGGTGCCTGCTGAACCGTGTTGTTGAAAATTGAAAACGGATCGAGCTAGAGGAAAGCTAGCTTGACCGGAGGTCATGCCAGTCAAACGTTGGCCCATACGAATGGAATCGGGAAGTTCAGTTGCATGCAGCTCAGCTAACTTCGGTTTGTAGTCAAAGCTCTCGAATTGAGATGGGGCGCCTGATTGGAATAGGTAGATCACCCGCTTGGCTTTGGGGGTAAAATGCGGCGAATCAGGTAGTCCTGCCAATGGATCTGCTGCGGACAATCCAGACTTAGGTGCTCCCGCCATGGATGCGAGCGCGATGCTGCCCAAACCCAAGCCTGATCGAGCGAGGAATGACCGGCGATTTCTGGTCATCGCCACAGAATGGAAATCATTCATTGCAATGGTTCTCGTGTTACTTGGTGATTGTTTCGTCGAGGTTTAATAGAACAGCTGCCACAGCAGCAAGAGCTGCCAATTTGGGCGTCTTCATTTCGTCGGATACCTGTGCTTTACCGTGTGAAAGGAATTGCCGGGCAGCCTCTGGTTGTTGTTGATAGAAGTCGAAGTACTTGCTGTACCCTGCCTCAAGCGTTGCCAATTCGTTTTCATTCGGTTCGCGCAGTGTGGCCAAGAGGAAGCCATGTTGAATGGATGCTCTGTTTGATTGACTGACTTCGGTCTGCATGCGCACTCCAAGGTGAATTGCCGCTTCGATGTAGGTGACATCGTTCAGCAGCGCAAGAGCTTGAAGTGGTGTGTTCGTGGTTCCTCGCTTGGCCTGACAGATCTCCCAGCTCGGAGCGTCAAATGTTGCCAGAGTTGGGTGCGATACCGTTCGCTTACGAAAGGTATATAGGCTCCGTCGATAAAGATCTGCACCCTCGGCAACTTGGTAGGGACCACCGCTGGCACCACCGGCCAGTTCGTCCCACAATCCGTCCGGTTGATACGGCATCACCGAGGGCCCACCAATTTTATGAGACAGCAACCCAGAAACCGACAGTGCATTATCTCGAACGAGTTCAGCAGGCAAACGATATCGCGGTCCGCGAGAGAGCCAGCGATTCTCGGGGTCACGTGCTTGCACCTCTGGTGAAACAACTGCCGATTGGCGATAGGTCGCGCTGAGCGCGATCTCGCGGTGTAGTTGCTTCACATCCCAGCCGCTCTCTACAAAGTGAATTGCCAACCAATCCAGTAATTGAAGATGAGAAGGCGGATCACCCTGCACACCGAAGTT
Source organism: Pirellulaceae bacterium (assembly GCA_041749395.1). Lineage (GTDB taxonomy): Bacteria > Planctomycetota > Planctomycetia > Pirellulales > Pirellulaceae > Laterigemmans. The sequence continues at coordinate 16,000 of JBGTBJ010000162.1, read as the reverse complement.
ATCCGGTGTGCTCACCAGACCCTGGCCAAACATTCGTTGCCAAATTCGATTAACCATAACGCGGGCAACCAATGGATTTGTTGGCTGAACGAGCCACTGCGCTAGACCCAGTCGATTCCGAGGAAGATCGTTCGAGAGTTCACCCAAAGAAGCGGGAATTTGTGGTAGCAGTTCTTCGGATGTCTCGGGTTGATCGTATTGCCCGCGGCGCAACGCATAGGTGGGCCGACGCTCCGTTCGATCTCGCATGACCATCGTCGTTTGAACCGATTTGGCTGCAGTCGTTCGTTTAGTTCGCAATTGTTCTATTTGTTGCTGCGATGAATGGCTTTGCTGAGATCGAATGTAATCTCGTAGCGTCGGCGGAAGATCTGCCGCGTCAACTTGCAAATCGGGAACGAGTTGCCGAAGGTCTTGCATGCGGAGCTTGTTGACAGTTTCAGTGTTTAGTATCTCAGTGCAAAAGCGGAGGTCAGCAATCGAGCCTTTAAGAAATAGAGATTGCGAGCGACGACCGATCCTCAACGACTGATCTGTTTTGAGCGAACCTGTGAGCGAGTTCTGCTCAATGTTTAGAGCCACAGGCTGACCATCTATCCACAGCTGTATCCCATTTGCCGTTCGTGACCCATCGTACGTCACTGCTAGATGGAACCAAGCATTACGAGGAATAGGCATTTTGGTCGTCACTGCTAAGGCATTGCTTGGCCATGAATCGATCAAGTGAACTTTGAGCCTAAAATCATCAAGCACGATCGTGTCGTATCCACGATAACCATGGTCGTCATCCATCTTGCTGATCAACGCGCCGGGCGCTTCCACGCGTGACCAGAGGGTCCAGCCAAACTTCTGATCCGCTTCGACAACAAAGCCTTGGCCTACATCCACGTGTGAGTCGGGCTCTCCCAAGAAAACAAGACCTTCGGTGGTAGGCCCAGATGACCATGTTGCGTTATTTCCCACATAGCGCACGGAGTCGGATGCCAACATGTTTGTCGCTTCGCATTCAAGGTGGCCTTGCAATATTTCTCCGCCAGCGAGAAGGTGCAACTCCGTTCTTGGCCCAGCTTGCGATGACTCGTCGCCACTCGATTCTGTTATGCCGAAGTACCGTGGAATATCGATCGCTACACTGCTGGCCTGCTGTTCAAGTTGGGCGATGCGTCGATCAAGTTCCGCCAGCTCTTCCTGTTCTGCAAGTGTAGGAACCGAGATCAAAGGGGGAACATTACCGCGTGTCTCGTTATAGACTCCCTGCTCATCTACGTTATTAAAGAAAGCAAAGAACTGATAGAAATCTCGGCGGCTGATTGGATCGTATTTGTGATCGTGACACCGAGCGCACCCCATAGTGAGCCCCATAAAGGCTGAGGCGGTCGTTTCAACACGATCGACTACGTTTTCAATTCGCCATTCTTCATCAATCGATCCTCCCTCGGTAACCATCCGGTGATTGCGATTGAATCCAGTTGCAATGAGTTGGTCTGAAGTGGGATTGGTTAGTAGATCGCCGGCGAGCTGTTCGATAAGAAATTGATCGGCAGGCATATTGTTGTTAAACGCACGGATCACCCAATCTCGCCAAGGCCACATACTGCGGTGAAAATCGTTTTGATAACCATTGGTGTCTGCGAAGCGAGCAAGATCGAGCCACTCAATCGCCATTCGCTCTCCGTAATGAGGTGACTTCAACAGCCGGTCGACTTCCTTTTCAAACGCATCGCTGGATTGATTCGCCACGAACTCGGCAACCTCTTCCGGCGTAGGTGGAAGACCAATCAAATCGAATGACACACGTCGAAGCCAAGCACTGCGAGCAGCGGGTTCAGAAGGAGCTAGCCCTTTCTTCTGCAAGCTCGACAGGACAAATCGATCGATATCACATTGAGGCCACGACGAGTCCAAACCAGTCGGGACGATAGGACGACGCGGAGAGACAAACGCCCAGTGATCGCCCCAATCTGCTCCTTCAGAAATCCACTGCTTCAACAGGCTTATCTCCGCATCCGTCAGATTTTTCCCTGTTTCCAGTGGGGGCATGCGTAGATCGGCATCATCGGAAGTGATGCGTTCCACGAGCGGACTGTGCAGCCAATTCCCAGGCACGACCACCGATTCCTTGGCATCTGCTTCGATGTCTAAGCGAAGATCAGCCTCGCGATGCTCAGCATCCGGCCCATGGCAGGCAAAGCAGTGGGTCGAAAGAACTGGAAGAATCTGCGTCGCGAAATCAACTCGAGAATCCTCAGCCGTGATTTTGTTCACCCAACAACATAACCACAATGACAGCAGTATTGCGGACGCAATCAAACGCGAAGACGCACGCGTTGAATAACGCCGAACTGACGACACTTTATCAAGTCGACTCATCATCGGACCCAATGTAATACACTTCGACATAGCCAAACTCATTTTCATTAAACAGTGATCGACAAGTCGATGTAAGCGTCGGCTGACGAATCCACTCATATTCGTTCCAATTCCACACCAGCGATCAACGATTCCAATTTATCAAACGATCGTGACCATCCCTGAGTCATACTCTGCCGAAGATTGATGAATTCAGCAATTTCTTCGGCAGTAGCGGTACCTACGGGCTCGCTGGTTAGTGTAATGCGAGTCCACTCCTCGGACTCCTTGGTAAAAATCACAGTCACTAACATAGCCTCTGGAAACACCGGCAGGCCCGGATGGCGTGAAACGTGTTTATGTTCGTCACAAAACCGTTGAGTATAGACCAAGCGATCGGGTTTGACGATTTCGCAGATTTCGTGCTGTCCATAGAAAACAACACCATCAGGGCTACTCATGCGATAGAAAGAACTCTCCCCCACCCGGAAGTCCGTTCGCAGAAATTCCATTTCAAATCCAACCGGCGGAAGCCACTTGGCGAGGTGGGTGGGATCAGTCCACATTTCAAATAGTCGAACGATCGGCGACTCAAAACTGCAATTAATGACAAAACTATTTCTTCCCAACTCAGCTTCATTAACATGCTCTGCCAATCGATCCCAAGTGGCGTTCCCACCGGCGTCTTTGATGAACCCGCGCATGGCCGCAGCGTCTTCGGCGGTGGGACACGTCGCGGTCATCACCATCTTCGTTTTTCCTTCCCATTCGGAAAACAATACGGTGACCCGAAAGAGAGCTGGCCGGTCGTCATATCCACCATGGTCATAGACTAATTTTTCGCATGCAATGACCTCGTGGTACAGAGTCTTATTTGGGAAGTCGACACCGTCGGGCCCATGCATGGTGTAATGCCAGATACCTCCCGGCCGCAAGTCCTTACTATGTGTCGTTAACGTAAAACCGCGTGGTCCCCACCACTTCGCAATTTGGTCTGGCTCCGTCCACGCATCCCATACCGTTTGAAGGGGCGCATCGTAGACGCGAGTTATACGGATGTCCTTAGGATTGTTTTTTGCGACCATGAGCCTTTTTCTTATTCGATTGTTTGTCTTTTACATTCACAGACTGAAGATAGGTTCCGAGCCGATCCAGGCTCTCCTCCCACATCGTTCGATATTGATTGAGATAATCCGCCGCGTCCTCGAACGCATCCAATTTCAGATCGCACAGTCGACGCTGCGCATCGTGTGTTTTGGTGACGAGCCCAGCTTTCTCAAGAACTTTCAAATGCTTCGTCGCTGCGGGCAAGCTCATTTGTTCCAAAAATGGCTCGGCAAGTTCAGATACACTCGCCTGCCCCAAGGAAAGCCGCGCAAGCATCGCCCTCCTTGTTGGGTCAGCCAGCGCGGCGAATTTTTGACTGAGTTGATCTTGCATGAAAACCTCAATAATACCGAATGGTTAATTAACCATGCGGTTAATTTGATTTGTGATGGGGAGTTTGTCAACCGTTATTCGCGATGAAAGGCCATGAGAACGTCAACCCTCTTTGTCGCAGCAGTGAGGGTTGGTAGGAACCCCGTTCCTTCGGCTAGAGCGAGGCGTGAAACGGGAGCCAGCAAAAAATCGTAGACAGAGTCCCCGTTTCCCAGCTAGACATTGCGTCTATACTCAACCGTCCTTTGCAATTCACTCGAGAACGTTCCTGCGGCCATGCTCCGTCATACTACCCCAAACGGAATTCGGCTTGGCCTCTGCTGTACCTTCTTGGAGGAGCCAATCAAGTTTCGAAACACTACGGTTAAGTCGATCAGTAGCATGGGGCGTGATGCGGCCCTCAGCAAACTTTCAAAGTTGTGTTTAGGAAACGCAGTGGCATTGCGGGCTTCGCTGCAGTTCTGTGCCGACAATAGCATTGGGTGTTTTCGTATCAACAGCCAAATTTTGCCTATTAAGACTCATACTGAATGCGGCTACGATGTGGGTGACTTACCTGATGTCGATGAGATTATCGCGACCTTCACGTCGTGTGGCGAATTTGCCGCTTCGCACAACATTCGAACTTGCTTTCATCCCGATCAGTTTGTTGTTTTAAACTCTCCTCGTTCAGAGGTAGTAGACAGGTCAATTGCGGAGCTCGACTATCAGGCCGAAGTGGCTGAATGGGTTGGTGCTGATGTGATCAATATCCATGGTGGTGGCGCATATGGCGACAAACCTGCAGCACTAAGCGAATTCGGAAAGTGCCTGTCAAGACTGCCCGACCGAGTACGAAGCCGTCTAACAATTGAAAATGATGATGTAACCTATACGCCTTGCGATCTTCTGCCATTGTGTCGCACCGAGGGCATTCCACTGGTTTACGACGTTCACCACCATCGCTGCAACGAAGACGATCTTTCGGTAGAGGAAGCCACCGAACTAGCACTTGCGACCTGGAACCGCGAGCCCATGTTTCACCTTTCTAGCCCTCTTGAAGGATGGCAGGGACCGAAACCCAATCGTCATCACGACTTTATCAACGTCGTAGATTTTCCGGATTGCTGGCGAGAACTTTCTTTGACAATCGAGGTCGAAGCCAAAGCAAAAGAGATCGCTGTTTTGAAGCTGATGAAACAACTGAAGCAGCAGTGGACTGTCTACATGATGCGTTGTTCCGATGGCTCACTCTACACGGGAATTACCAATAACTTGGAACAAAGGCTTGAGCAACACAATACAGGAACCGCTTCCCGGTACACCCGCAGTCGCCTCCCGGTTGTCTTGGCCTATCAGGAAGCGCAAACGAATCAAAGCATGGCGTTGAAGAGAGAATTGGCGATTAAAGAGATGCCCAGAACGGCCAAAGAAAAACTCATTGAGTCGGTGCAATAAGAGAAAGAGACGCTTTGTACGTCGCGACTGTTCGTGTTATGTTACCGCCGTTTGAATTACCCAATCTGAAGGGACAACCATGAAAAAAACGCTGAGTTTCGCGAATTACGACGACGAAGGTTTTTTCGATGAGTTGTTCACTGTAGATGGTAAGCCCCGTCAGGGTGCGGAGAGTTTGGTCGAGCGCATCAATGGTTTGAGCGACGAAGGGTTGCTGGCTAGACAACGAGAGATCGAGGCGGCTCTACTTCGCATGGGCATCACGTTCACAGTGTACGGTGACGACGCGGGTACCGAGAAAATTTTCCCCTTCGATCTCATTCCACGAATTGTCCAGGCTTCCGATTGGCGTCATATCGAAGCAGGCCTTAAACAAAGAATCACCGCCCTCAACAGATTTCTAAATGACGTCTATCACGGGCAGGATATCGTTAAAGCAGGGGTCATTCCCCGCGAAATGCTGGAAAAGGCCAGGTCCTTTCGGCCGCAGTGCGTCGGCTTGACACCACCGGGCGGCGTCTGGTGTCACATTACTGGCACTGACTTGGTTCGCCATAGCGATGGGGCAATTTACGTTTTGGAGGACAACTTACGATGTCCTTCTGGCGTTTCCTACGTTTTGCAAAATCGCCTTGTAATGAAACGTAGTTTTCCAGATGTGTTCTCAGACTCGGGCGTACGGCCCGTTGTCAATTACTCAACGAAACTTCTGGAAACGATGTTGAGCGTCGCACCCAACGGGGTTGAAGAACCCACGGTCGTTGTACTCACTCCGGGGATTTACAACTCAGCCTACTACGAACATTCATTCTTGGCACAACAAATGGGCGTCGAGCTTGTGCAGGGTGACGACTTAGTCGTTGAAAACGACCGAGTCTATATGTTTACAACCGATGGGCTCGAACAAGTTGACGTCATCTACCGAAGAATAGACGACGACTTTATGGACCCTCTGGCATTTCGCAAAGATTCCATGCTGGGTGTTCCAGGTTTAATGAACGCCTATCGCAAAGGGAACGTTACGCTTTGTAATGCACCAGGCACAGGAGTAGCGGACGACAAGGTCATCTATGCGTACGTTCCCGATATGATTCGTTTTTATTTGGGCGAAGAACCAATACTTCCGAACGTACCTACCTACATTTGCCAGCGTGAAGAGGATCGAAAATATGTGCTATCTCACCTCGATGAACTGGTGGTAAAGGCTGCAAATGAAGCGGGCGGTTATGGCATGTTAATCGGTCCGCATTCCACTAAAGAACAACAGCGTCAATTTGCAGAATTGATCGAAGCGGACCCCAGAAACTATATCGCCCAACCGACACTCGCTTTGTCGCGCGTGCCAACAATTGTGGGTGACCACTTTGAAGGTCGACATGTTGACTTGCGTCCGTACATATTGTGCGGCGAGTCTATTTGGGTCTTGCCAGGTGGGCTGACACGTGTCGCCTTAACAAAAGGCTCACTGGTTGTTAACTCCTCCCAAGGTGGCGGTAGCAAAGACACGTGGGTCATTGCAGGCTTTGCTGCAGATGTCGCCGATGCTGAAAGTACGATTTAGTAAGTCAAACAACGTTGTAGTTGTCCGGAAATTTTCGAGCCAGGTCGCCATTCGTCTGCTCTCACTTAGCTAATAAGGTAGCGAAATGCTTAGTCGTGTTGCGAGTTCGATTTACTGGATGGCGAGATATATCGAGCGAGCTGAGAATTTGGCTCGATTTGTCGATGTAACAATCAACGTGTCCCTCGATCACTCTACGGTTCAACAATGGGAATCACTCATTCGAGCAACGGGTGATGAAAAGCTGTTTCAAAAGAACTACGGTGCGTATACATCTGAAAATGTGCGGCAGTTTCTCACCTTTGACGACGACTACTCTAGCTCAATGCTCTCTTGTATCACCGCAGCACGAGAAAACGCACGTACGGTTCGAGAAGCAATTTCATCCGAGTCTTGGGAAGCGCTCAACAATTTCTATTTGCTCCTCACCACTGCTGCGACGCGAGATATCACTTTTGCGAACTCGGAACTCTACACAGAAATCAAAAAACAGAGTCATTTGTTTAGCGGGATCTTCGACAGTACTATGTCACGCGATAAAGGGTGGTACTTTGCCAATATCGGCCGATTTCTGGAGCGTGCAGACAAAACGAGTCGCATTCTGGATGTTAAGTATTTCACGTTACTACCAAACGTTTCCGATATCGGCACCACCGTCGACGATTTGCTTTGGTCAGCCGTCTTGCGGAGCGTGAGTGGATTCGAAATGTTTCGTAAGCGGTACCACACGCTGACCATTGGGCGAATTATCGATTTCCTGGTATTGGATACTCGCTTTCCCCGAGCGATTACCTATTGCGTTCGCACAGCCGCCGGATCATTGGCGAAAGTGGGCGGACCGGACCAAGCGAGTGGCAATATTGCGCTCCAACGGGCCGACGCTCTTGTCAAAAAACTTTCTACGGCTACGACACAAACCGTGATCGAAGGTGGACTTCACGAATTCATCGATTCAATGCAATCTGAATTGAATGGCCTTGGCGTAGCGATTGGTGACACGTACTTCGCCAAACGCGTACAAAAGCAATCGCAATCGCAATCACAATCACAGACGTGAAGAAAAGTCGCCTTTCGCGGATAGTCGCCTTTCGCTCCGCGAAAGTAGCGTCTTTACTCGTTATCCAGTCGGGTTTCGCTACTTTCGCGGAGCGAAAGGCGACTATGGCGGAGCGAAAGGCGACTATCCGCGAATTGGCGACTATCTAACTAGACCTGATGCGATTCACCATCTTCCTGATAGACCACACGATAAAAGTCTGTACGGCGATCGTTCCAGTTTTGCACAGATCCGGACTCTCTGTGCCGGCGAAGTTGTTCAAAATCCAAATCGTGAATAATGAGCGTCTCGACATTCGGATTGCACTCGGCCGCTACCGCATCCCTAGCGAATTCAATATCTGCGGGGGTAAAGATGCCCGATTGCGCGTAATGAATATCTGCGTTTTCAACGAACGGTAAGTTTCCGGTACAACCTGAAATAGCAACGTACAAATGGTTTTCAATACAGCGTGCTTGCGAGCAATGGCGCACCCGCAAGTAGCCGTGTCGGGTGTCGGTATTGAAGGGTACAAAGATGATCTGTGCACCTTTTTGCGCCGCGATTCTGGTTAACTCAGGAAACTCGATGTCATAACAGATTTGGATAGCGACAACGCCACAATCGGTATTGAACACCTCGACTCGATCGCCTGGACTAACGCCCCACCATTTTCGTTCGCTGGGTGTAATGTGAATCTTATATTGTTTGCCGATGGTGCCATCGCGCCCGAATAAGTACGCAACGTTGTAAAGCGTGTCGTGCTCAACGACGAATTGCGAGCCACCTATCACATTGACGTTATACTTTACAGCCATTTCAGCGAAAAAGTCTAAGAACTGTGGAGTAAACTCGGCCAATCGCCTTGCTGCAGCACCACGACGCGTGGGTTCAACGCAGGAGAGAAGCTGTGTTGTAAATAGTTCCGGAAACAAGATGAAATCAGATTTGTAATCTGAGGCTGTGTCGAGAAAGAACTCGCATTGCTGCGCGAACTCATCGAATCCTTTGATTGCCCGCATTTGATATTGAACGACACAGATTCGAATGGGTTCAACAACACTGTGAAAGCGTCTTTTGGCACCCGAAACATAATCGAGATTCGTCCATTCTAAATAGGTGGCGTAGCCACGAGACTCGTCATCAGTTGGCAAATAGTTAGGAATCAAGCCTTTGACGGTGAACCCATTGGATAACTGTGCTGTTAACACAGGATCGTAGATCGCCCTTTCGAGTACTTGATCGATGTACTCGCGAGCAGAGAGTACATCAGCATGCTTGTGATAATTAGGGATACGACCCGCAATAATGAATCGGCTTAAGTTCTTCTCGCGACAAATTTCCTTACGAGCATCGTAGAGTCGACGCGATAACTTCATCCCGCGAAACTCTGGATGTACCATCAATTCGATGCCATACAACGTATCCCCCTTGGGATTGTGATTTCTTATATATCCGTCATCAGAAATCGCTTTCCAGTTGTGCCATTCAAGGCTTGAGTCGTATTCGAGAATCAGGCTGAATGACGAGGCAGCGAGTCGACCATCAATCTCGATACCAATTTGACCGGCGGGAAATTTGCTTAATTGGCTAGTCAACTGCTCGCGTGACACTGGCTGAATGCCAGGAAAGCAAATGACCGACATCGCTACCAACTCATCCAAGTCTTCCATTTTGAGTGGACGAACTTTGATCTTCCATTCAAACTCGCGTAAATTGAGTGGTTCCATGTTTGCTTCTTTTTTGCTCTATAGAGGAGGACGTCATGCAACCGCATCTTACCCTTAGGTGATCAAAACCCATAAGGGTGCGTTCCGTTCGAACTTGAAATTACGATGCCTTGCGCTCGCCCTGGGCTGGCTTAAGAATATCCGTGATGCTCGCAGCAAGTCCATTAAATGACTTGATGTGCAGATCTTGTTGAGGGAATGCAATTTCTATGCCAGCGTTCGTAAATTCTTGTGCAATTGCCAAGTTGAGTTCATTAACAACTTCCACATAGAAATCACGTTTGGCAATAAACACACGTAGCTCGAGATCGAGCGTGCTTGCTCCAAATCCACGAAACAGAGTACTCGGTGCTGGTTCGGACAGGACCAAGGGACTGCGTTTGGCAATTCGCATTAAAAGACGTTGGATGCGTTTAACGTCGGAACCGTAGGCAACACCCACTTTCAAAACGACGCGGCTGATTGGATCGCTTAGCGTCCAGTTGATTACGTTGTCAGTAATAAACTTCTTATTGGGCACGATCATTTCCCGCCTATCAAAGTCGGTAATTGTGGTTGCACGAATTTGCATTCGGGTCACGTTGCCAGTGAGGTCACCCACGGTGACGAGGTCGCCCGCGCGAATGGGACGCTCAAACAAGATAATCAGACCGCTAACGAGATTCGCGAATATTTCCTGCAATCCAAAGCCAAGACCGACCGTCATTGCGGCGACGAGCCACTGAACACTGCTCCAGGAAATATTGATAATGCCACAGGCAATAACGACACCTGCCAAGGTGATGCCATACCGCATAAGTATCGTCAATGCTTGTCTTCCTCCCTGATCCATCGACAATCGGTTCAGAACAATGAGGTCGAGTACAGATGGCAAACGACGCCCAACGAAGACGAACGCACAAAAGCAGGTGATAGCTTTCAACAAGTCGGTCACAGTGGTAACCACCGTTTTCTCGTTGATACGAATAGATTGTAGGCCGTCTTTGTCAACAACTGTTTCTGCGACCGATTCAATTCCATTCCACAACTCGAATTGGTCGAGCACATGCAGCGCGGGCAATACTTCCGCCCAAATCACCCAACCCACAATCACCAAAGTCAACAACGCTGCGTATCGGACGAGATCTAGAGCGTCGCGTTGAGCTTTTATGATCGTCGGAACGGCGTCCGGCATTTCCATGTGGTCTTCATCTGCGTCCTCATGCAAATCCTCGCGAACTTTATCCTGATCCTCCGGTTGGCTTGGCAAACGCTCCACTGCATTGGCGCGCGCTTTGGCATCTAGCCAACAAGTCGCCAAGTTGTACATCAGAATGACACCAATAATTGAGCCGCCCGTCTGTGCCAATCTTGCGGTCAATTGAACTGCGGAAAAGTGATATCCAGAAAGTGATAATGCGCAAAATGCCAGAGGAAGAACCGTGAGGAGACCGCAAATGGGTTTCCGCAGTGCAAATAAGTTGGTTTGATTCAGCTTGTCATCGCCGAGGGCCAACATTAGTGGACCGCTAGGCCGCGTAAGTACATAGACTTGGAGGCTCAAAAACGCCAATGAGCCAACAAAGAGTAATCTCTGTAAGTTCTGCATTTCTGAAATTTCGCTATGACCAGACAATTGGACTAAAGCCAACAATGGCGCTGCGATTAAGAGTGTAAATTCGAGTGTGCCGCGTACCGTAGCTGTTGCCGAGCTTGGCCACTCAAACAAATCCTCTCCCAGACCACCACGACGACAAAGCTCGCGCATCAATTCGCACGCCCAGAGCAACATCGCGGTTGTCATGCATGCGCTCCCTACCGCGCGTGTCCAATCGGTAGCACTACCGGCGACAGTGATCCGGTACGCCAAAGCCAAGATCAGTACAGGCCATCGCGCCGACATGATGATCGACAATCCGAACGCAGCAGCGTAACGAGCAAAACTAGGACGCTTCCCTTCTTGATCCGTGCATAGCGATCGCTGGGTCCGCAGTAAGTGAACTCGCCCCATCATGAGCAGTAGAAAAAGTGAGACAATTGCGACGGCACTTGCAGGCTTTAAAAACACATCCCCAAAGGCTACTCGCAAGACTTCACCCCAACGTGTCGGTGCCAGCAAATACGTGGCTTCTTGCCAGGCGGCATCTATGTCTGCGATCCCAATCGGTTCCGCACTCTTTACCCACAGTACCCTCTGATCGAGGTAACTCTGCATTTCGACGATTTGCTCACGCAGTGCCGAATTCGCCAGCTCTAGTTCGTTTAAATCTTGTAGATAGGTTGTTTGATCGGCGATGACCCGATCAAGCAAGTCCTTGCGATCTGAAACAAGCCGCGTGAGTGCATCGAGCAATACCACAGAATCAACATTGGCTGGCACATTCTCGATGGAATGAGCAAGTTGTTCCGCATATTCCTGTGGATCAACTATCTCGCTCCTCTTGGAACGAAACTCAATGAGTTTCAGACTGGTTGAAGGCAGTTCGTCTTGAACATAGTTCGCCCGCATATTGAAATCGGCATGGCCAGGTAACTGATCTCGGTGGGTCCTGAGGAGAACGCCGGTCGACGACGTCGTGCCTCCCAGGTCGACCTTCTTTTGCAAGTCGTCAAATTCATCTCTCAATTTCTGAGAAGATGACTTTATCTCTTTGAGCATCCCCGTAAATTTTTCTATTTTGGTAGCCAGTTGTGAGCGCACATCCGCAATTTCCGCATTCTCCTCGGCCAGCGCTTGAAGTGCTGGATGAGAGTTCTGGGCGATGACGCGGGCCTCTCGTGCTTGACGCGCCGATTCATCCTTACGCCATGTATCCACCATCGATTGCCATGCTTCTAGCTGTTTCTGGCTCGCTGTCAGCTTGCGTCGAGACAAATCCCGCTCAAGGGGAACAACGTCTGCCGAGGCCTCAAGTCTTTGCTGTTCGGCCTTGAGTGCAAGTAGTTGTTCTTGCCGCGCTTGCAAGCGGGCCATTTGCTCCAGTTGTTTGGTGCGGGCGAGGGCATCGGCGACAGCATTCGAAAGCAAGCCCAGTTGTTGTTTTGCATCAGCAATCCGCTTTTCCGTTTCGACAAACTCCTTACCGATTTCGCCTAGACGAACACCCCGGTTCTGAAGCTCGGATTCTCTGGTCTTGGTCTCGGCATCGAGACTCTCGACTGCATGTCGCATCTCAGTCAATTTTGACTCAAGCTGAGCAACGGTCGCATCAGGGGGCAACACCACGGGGGCTGCAGTCACCGCTTGAGCCAATTCCGCATTTAGCTCTATCCTACGGCTGGGTAGCGTCTCAATTGCTTGCTCATGCACTGTGCGTGATGCAATGTATTCGCTCATGCTTTTGAGCCATTCTTGAGCTTTCTTGAGACGCTCAAGAGATTCCTTCTTGATCTCGTCACTCAAGTTAGTCTGCTTTTCGATTGCTTCTATTTCTGCATCGACAAGCTCTTTCGTTACGGAGTTTCTCTGCAGTTGAGGTGCATCACCGAGTTGCACTTCATTGCTTGCTAAAATGACGAGCGACTCGGCTGATTTACTCCCACCTAACTGCTCGCCAGTTTTACCGTAGGCGTTGTAATCGCTCGTTACAACTTGCCCCAAGGCAGGAAGAGTCTGAAATATCGTCGCAAAGGTAAAAATAACCAGCGAGCAAGTCATTCTATGAGCATTGAAAAACAAAAGAACTTCCCCATTGAAGACACTGAGACGACCGCTCGGAGGATCGTCATGCGAATGACGATCGATGCTTGGGTCTGTAGCAGAACCAATCGACGAGGGTCAAGACAGTGCAAGAGAAGTGCGAAAGGGGGGCAAACAAACCGCACTATCGCATGCGCACCATACCATAGTTTGGGCCCGTTCCCGGGATTTCGCCTCTACAGGCCTTCTCAAACTGCTATTTACACCTAGCAAACTGTCAGGCTAATTACACACTGCGTAATTAGAGACAGGTGAGTGCTGTACCAAGGGCCGCCACCTGAATGAACGGCGGCCCCGCCCCTGTGAACCGAGCCAATTATCGCCCACCCATTGAGGCCTCAATCTTTTTCTGAATTCCTTCGAGGTTAAAGGAACCGGGTTTCTGGCTTGGCGGATATTCCTTCATCGTCATAAGAAATTCGCCTGCGAGCCTCTGCATGGGACCAAGAACATAAACGCGATCGAGGAACCAGTCATTGTAAGTATTGGAGTTGTGTTGTGCCTTCTCGAACGGATCGCGGCGGAGATTGAAGAGCAACGGAACGCGAAGTTCCGTAAAAGGTTCTCGCCAGACTTCAAATGCCTGACCACGATTTTCGAGGAACACGGCTTTCCAATCCTGGTATCGCATGGCGACGATTTGTCCATCGTCATTCACATACATAAACTGCTTGCGTGGTGATTCATCAGTCTTGCTACAGATATAGTCGAGCTGATTGACACCGTCGATGTAGTTCTTGTAGTGACGACCATTGAGATCCACACCCTGCTTTAACTGTTCTCCAATTTCAGCATTTCCACCGGCAGCTGCAAACGTGGGTAGCCAGTCTTCATGCGAAACGATGCCATTAAGGACCTTGCCAGCTGGAATGTGCCCAGGCCACTTGATGAAACAGGGTACGCGAAAGGCGCCTTCCCAGTTTGAATTCTTCTCACTGCGAAACGGCGTGGTACCTGCGTCTGGCCAAGTGTTGTAGTGCGGACCATTATCGGTGGAATATTGCACGATTGTATTGTCGGCAATCCCAAGATCATCGAGCAATTTTAGTAGCTCACCGACCTGGAGATCATGCTCAATCATGCCATCGGTGTATTCATCATTTCCCTTGTGACGATGCTCAGCCTTGACGTGAGTACGAAAATGCATGCGGGTCCCATTCCACCAGCAGAAGAATGGCTTGCCCGCCTTCGTCTGTCGGGTGATGAATTCTTTTGCGGCCGCGACAGTTTCCTCATCAATCGTTTCCATACGCTTTTTGGTCAGCGCTCCAGTATCTTCAATCGTTTGCCCACCTTTGCCGTCTGCTTTGCAATGAAGTACGCCGCGTGGACCAAAGACCTCTTTGAAGGTCTTGCCATTTGGCAAAACTACATCACCTGGATAGTCCTCATTCTCAGGCTCTTCCTCTGCATTGAGATGATAGAGGTTGCCTAAGAATTCGTCGAAGCCGTGCATCGTGGGCAGATGCTCGTCGCGGTCACCTTGGTGATTCTTACCAAATTGCCCCGTGGAATAGCCTAAACTTTTCATCACGGTCGCCATGGTCACATCCGTCTTCTGCCAACCCTCTGGCGCCCCCGGGATGCCGACCTTTGTCATTCCCGACCGAACCGGGACGGAACCATTAATAAAAGCGGCGCGACCTGCAGTACAGCTTTGTTGGCCGTAGTAGTCGGTAAAAAAAACTCCGTCGCTAGCAATACGGTCGATATTTGGGGTACGAAAACCCATCATACCACGGTTGTAGTAACTGATATTCTCCGTACCAATGTCGTCGCCCCAAATCACCAGCACGTTCGGCTTTTTAGGCGTCTGAGCTTGTGTGTGGGCAACCCCAAGCATCGCTGCGATGGCAAAAACCATTGCAGCAAATGCCAATCTGACTCGAGAACTTTTCATTTGACAAAACCTCGTGATGCTAAAACTGGTGCGGATCGGAGCACAACGGACCGGCAGCGGTCTACGTTAAGGACCATTCCGCCCATCATAGTGTTGCCAGGTAGATCGCGATAGATAGGCCAATGACGGCAAGTACGCCAGCGACAAAGACTGCAAATTGGGATCCAAATACGGTTCGAAAATCATTGCGATCAATTGCACCAATATAACGTCGATGCCGAACAACAGAAACTATATTCACTACGAGACCGAATGCCAGCAGCCCGATACCAATCGGAATGGAAAAGCTCGTACTATGCGATATGGGATGAGTTCCCACCATGGAAAATTCACGAAGAAATAATCCAAATCGTGCAACAACGAAACCAAACCCCATCAAGGCGATTCCCGTGCGAATCCATGCCAAAAAGGTTCGCTCTGCAGCCATATAAATGCGTGCATCCACTTCATTCTTGCCTTGAACAGATTCCGATTGCATGCTCTCAAGTCCTTGATTTCCAACATGTTGTTGCGAAGCGTTTAAAACAAGACTGCTTCTACACATCCCATTACGTTATAACAGGTTGCCCACTAAAAGACATTCAATGACTGACCTCCGTACCTCCAAGGGTGATGAGAATGCACTTTTTACGCAACTTGATTTTCGTACTGTTTCCTTTGAGCACTGCAGCGTGTTTGCATCATTGTTCTACAGCGCATGATGGCGAAGGAGATCATGCACATGCCGTTGTTCAAGTAAGCCGCTGCGCGGCAGATTGAGTTTATCGAGTTTCTAATCGAGTGATTGCTGTTGACGAAGTCGCTTTTGAACGGACGCTGAATCAACGTGGATTCCAACGCGCCAGCCCGGTTTTCATTCACCTCTGCG
>JBGTBJ010000161.1:0-7147 GCA_041749395.1 Pirellulaceae bacterium | reverse complement strand
AGGCAATCATAGTCGCCTTTCGCTCCGCGAAAGTAGCGTTGCGAATCAACCGCGTAACAAACAAACGCGACTTTCGCTGATTAGGCTGTGAAATCATTGATTGAAGGCAATCATAGTCGCCTTTCGCTCCGCGAAAGTAGCGTTGCGAATCAACCGCGTAACAAACAAACGCGACTTTCGCTAATTAGGCTGGTGAATTTATCGATCGAAGGCAATCATAGTCACCTTTCGCTCCGCGAAAGTCCCAAAAGAGCAGCGAATACCAACGCTACTTTCGCGGAGCGAAAGGCGACTATTGCCCGTGCCATGCATAATTGTTAAGCGCAAGCCAAAGGCTTACGGACTTGTCTGACTGTGGATGATGAAAGGTGCGTGAATATTGCTGTGCCGTCATCGACTGCAACACTTGAACCCACTTGGCATGAATGCCCTCCAGTAACAGCATGGAAGGCTCAAGGTCGCCACCCACCGCGTCGGCGAGCTGCACCCAATCAGCCTCTTCATACGCCTTGATCGTCGGATGATCCTCAGTCATCGCCCACTTAAAACGGATGATGCTGTGCAGATGGCTGTCGGCAAGGTGATGTGTGATTTGGCGAATCGACCAATTCTTGTAGGGAGTGTCCAGCTGCGTATCAGTTAAACCCGCGACGGTCTGTCGCAACAGAGTAGGTGCGGCTCGGACAGTTTCAATCAAACGAATCTTTACATGCTCGTCATAGGCTGCGACCGAATAGAAGGGGCCTGCAGGATTGTCCGGTGGTTGGTTTTTCATTGGTGGCTTTCTCGATATTTTCAAATCACAATCTGGCGTCAGTGGAAATAGATGAAATTTGATGCCCGGCATACGGTTAAACACAGGGAGTTTACTGCCAAAGGCAGCATTGAATGTGGACAACGGATCGCCATCGGGACACAATAGCTATGGTCAGGACTTTTTCGGTTGCCTTTCAGAATGCCTGATCCCGCCCTTACCTTTGCCATCCGCAAGCCATTTTCCCACCTCGGCTTCCTTCGTACCTCACGATGCAAGTTCGTCATATGCGTTACTTTGCCTTCATCGCAGCCACCATTTTAGTCTTGTCTTCACATGTGAATTCAGCCAAGGCGGATGTTGATTTTAGCCATGACATTTTGCCAATATTGACGGATCATTGCATGCACTGCCATGGCGTGGATGAAGAAGGGCGTCAAGGCGGTCTTCGGCTGGACCTGAGAGATGCAGCCCTCATGGGCGGTGATTCAGGTCTATCGGCTCTATCGCCCGAAGAACCAGCAGACAGCACTTTACTTGCACGGATTCATGCAAGTGATACCAGCGAACGTATGCCTCCCCCGGAAACCAAGAACCCGCTCTCTGCAGAGCAACTTGCCAAACTAGACGAATGGATCGAAGCGGGAGCACCCTACTCCCAGCATTGGGCTTTTGAATCACCGCAAAAAGTTCCCCTGCCCAGCGCGGGTGTTGATCCACACTCCAAGAATCCTATCGACGCATTTGTGCTCGCAAAGCTGCAAGCGGCGGGAATGTCTGTTTCGCCACCGGCAGAACCCGAAATTTTGGCGCGGCGATTGTATTTAGATGTGATTGGTCTGCCCCCTTCCCCACAACAGTTAGCCGAGTTCTCAAAAACAAACTTGGGCGACACGCTAGACGCTTTGCTGAATAGTGAGCGATATGGTGAAAAGTGGGGCAGACATTGGTTGGATATCGCGAGGTACTCCGATACCAACGGCTATGAAAAGGATGTCCGGCGCGAACAATGGATTTATCGCGATTGGGTCATTGATGCCTTCAACCGTGACATGCCATACAACCAATTCATTGTCGAGCAAGTTGCTGGAGACCTACTTCCCGACTCAACACAACAGCAGCGCATCGCGACTGGCTTTCTTCGCAATAGCATGATTAATGAAGAAGGTGCCATCGTTCCAGAACAATTCCGCATGGTCGAGATGTTTGACCGTATGGATTGCATTGGAAAAGGGGTCATGGGGCTTTCATTGCAGTGCGCCCAATGCCATTCGCATAAGTTTGATCCCATCACGCATGATGAGTACTACGGGATCTTTAACTATCTCAACAATACCTATGAAGCACAGTCGTGGGTTTACACCGACGATCAGTTGAACAAGATTGCGGAAATTCAACAGGGTGTTGAGGACGTTGAAAATCGCATTCGAGCAGCACATCCCGATTGGTCTAATAAAATGGCTGCTTGGGAGTCGCAATTGAAGGCGTCCGACATTTCATGGACGCCCTTGAAACCAACTGAATTAGGAAGTGTCAGCGGTCTCAGTCATCCAGCGCCCCAACCTGATCATTCACTGCTGATGCTGGGACATGGAAGTGGAGAAATCTATCTGAAGGCATCTCCATCACTGGAAGGCGTCACGGGTATGCAGATTGAAATTCTCACTCATGGTGATCTTCCCTTCGGCGGCCCCGGGCGGAGCAGTGTGGGAGGATGGGCGCTAGCAGAGTTTGAAGTTCATGTACGACTCCCAGGAACTACGGACTGGCAGAAACTAGCGATGACGGCTGCAACTGCTGACTTTAGTGAACCCGAAACCCTTCAAGGCGAAGCCAAGAAGTCCCATGGTCCTGTGCAGAATGCAATTGACGGCGATCATGCAACTCTTTGGAAGGCCGATCGAGGAATTGGTTTACGAAATCAACCCTCCGTAGCGGTATTCCAGTTCGAGCAACCCCTAGCTTATCCAGAGGGAACTGAACTCAAGATCGCGCTACATATGACGGATATGATTGGTTGCTGCCGCATCAGTACCACAACTGCGCCAGCACCCACCGCGCTGCCGGTGGACTACGGGGCAATCCTGGCAATGCACGTGCCGGTAGCGGAAAGGGCTGCAAATGATTTGTCTTACCTGTTCACAGGCTGGAGAAAGTCAGATGCGATGATTAACGCTGAGGGAGCAGCTGCCTGGGATGCCGAAATTCGCGAGCTGTGGCAACAAACCCCGCAAGCCCTAACTTCCGTGCTGAATTTAGCGGAGCGATTGCCGACGCAAACTCGATCCACGCATTTGCTCGAACGTGGCGCGTGGGATCAACCTAGTCACATTGTTTTGCCACAGACACCTGCTGCGCTTCATCCACTGGAACCCTCGACTGAACCACCACGACTGGCCTTTGCAAGATGGCTGGTTGACCCTCGTTCGCCGCTGGCGGCGCGAGTCGCCGTTAATCGAGTTTGGCAAGCGATCTTTGGGAAGGGACTGGTGGAAACCCCCGAAGATTTCGGCACGCGAGCTCCAATACCCGAATATCAGGAAATGCTTGATTGGCTGGCAGTGGATTTCATGGAGCATGGCTGGAGCCAAAAGCACCTCATTCGAACCATTCTTACCAGTTCAACCTATCAGCAGGCTTCTAGCGCGTCACCCGAACAACTGGAGCTCGATCCCAGAAATCGATTGCTGGGTCGTGGCCCTCGTTTTCGAGCCGACGCGGAAGTTGTTCGCGACATTGCTCTAACAACTTCAGGGCTCATTTCCTTTAAACAAGGTGGTCCAGGAGTTATTCCTCCCGTCCCTCAAAACGTGCTCGAATACAACTACGTTTATCCAAGTTATTGGACAGCTGCGGAAGGGAGCGATCGCTATCGGCGTACCGTTTATGGATTTCGAAAACGATCGATGCCTGATCCCGTAATGTCCAGCTTTGATGGCCCCAACGGCGACTTATCGTGCGCCCGGCGAGCGCGATCGAATACTCCGCTCGCTGCGTTAGCCAGCCTGAACGAAACAATATTTGTCGAATCGGCCCGCGCACTAGCATTACGAATTCTTCGCGAGGCCGGTCCTACAGAAAAAGATCGAATCGAATATGGATTCCTACTGTGCACTGCGCGAAAACCTAGCGAACAGGAATCGACCGCGCTGCTGTCACTGATTCGTTCGCAACGACAGAAGATGGCCGAGGGCTGGCTGAATATGAGAGAGATCGCAACCGGAAATCCGGCAACTCTCCCCACGCTGCCGGAACATGCCACGCCCCAAGACGCAGCCGTGTGGACGATCGCCTCCCGAGTGCTGTTGAGTTTAGATGAAACGATCTCCAAAAATTGATTGATAGAATTATGAACCTACAACAACAGCTCCATAACGCTCGAGCTCGCTACATCAACCGAAGATGGTTTTTTCGCGACTGCGGCGTAGGTCTCGGTTCGGTGGCTGCCGCGTCTCTATTGGCTCGTGATGGCTACGGCGCTGAGAAAGATAGTAATGCGAAAACTAGCGCGGACGGGGCCAGCGATACCGCGAATCCTTTAGCACCTCGTCAACCTCATTTTGAACCCCGCGCGAAACGTGTGATTTACATGTTTCAAGCGGGTGCACCCAGCCACTTGGAGTTGTTCGACAATAAACCCGAATTGACCAAGCGCAATGGCCAACTGCCACCGGCAGAATTATTGGAAGGCTATCGAGCCGCTTTTATTCAACCCAATTCGGCGTTGCTTGGTCCCAAATTCAAATTTGCCAAACATGGGCAGTGTGGCATGGAGTTGAGCGAGGTCTTACCCTTTACCGCCAGCGTTGCGGACGATATTTGTTTGCTGCGAAACATGCAAACCGACGCAGTGAACCACGCGCCTGCTCAGATATTGATGAACACTGGGTCGCAACAATTTGGCCGCCCCAGCTTTGGTTCTTGGACCCTCTACGGGTTGGGCAGCGAAAGCGAGGATCTACCGGGCTTTGTGGTGCTCACCAGCGCCAAAGGAACGAGTGGAGGCGCAAGCAATTACGGCAGTGGTTTTCTGCCAACCATGTACGGTGGAATCCCATTCCGCAGCGCCGGCGATCCCATCCTTTATCTTTCAAATCCGCCGGGTTTCGATAGTGCTACGCAACGCGCCAGCCTCGACACGTTGAATGAATTGAATTCTCTCGCACTGCAAGCGGTTGGCGATCCGGAAGTGGCGGCACGAATTCAAAGCTACGAGATGGCGTACCAACTGCAAACAAGCGCTCCGGAGCTGATGGACCTCAGCAACGAGTCTGCAGAAACGCTGGAAATGTATGGCATCAAAGATCCAAAACAGCCCAGTTTTGCTCGAAATTGTTTGCTGGCTCGGCGTCTAGCCGAACGGGGTGTTCGTTTCGTGCAACTGTTTCACGAGGCCTGGGATCAGCATGGCAATTTGACGGCCGATGTAAAAAAGAATGCGGCCGATACCGACCAAGCCAGCGCTGCGCTCGTCCGCGACCTTAAGCAACGGGGTTTGCTCGACGATACGATTGTGATTTGGGGTGGCGAATTCGGAAGAACTCCCATGGTCCAAGGAGGCAATGATGGTCGCGACCATCACAATCGTAGTTTTGGACTTTGGCTTGCGGGTGGAGGTGTAAAGTCTGGGTACATCCATGGCGAGACCGACGAATTGGGGTTCAATGTCGTCGGTCCTCATGTTCATGTTCACGATCTCAACGCAACGCTATTGCATCTTTTAGGTTTCGATCACACTCGTCTGACCTATCGATTGCAAGGCCGCGATTATCGTTTGACGGACGTCCATGGCACCGTTGTACAGGACATTCTTGCCTAACGATTCAACCCTACTATTTTGCAGTAATTACTTCGGGTGTGAGAAACTTGCCACTTTCCATACTTGCACCACCAATTGCCACTAGCGAATCATCGGTCAGGGGCAACAATCGGTGAAAGAATCTCGCATCGTTTGACTTTCCACGATCCAACCAAGTTGCTCCATCTTTCGCTAGCTCTTGAACATCGCCATGAATGTTGCTCACAATGAGTCGACCATTCATACTCCAGCCAGAAGCACCAAAACCTGCCATGCCATCCTGGCCGTCCATTTCAGGCCCCTTTGACCATGTTTTAGATTTTGGATCATAGATTTCGCATTCCCGAGTGGGTGCACCGTCACTATTCATCCCGCCGATGACGTAAAGCTTGCCAAGGTGTTCTACAGCGGCCAAAGCACGCCTTTCAAAGGGTTGGACCGGAAGCTCGGTCCATTGCGGATGCTCAGCACCAAGATCCATGGATAGAGCTTTCTGATGCCAGTGCGTCTCCTCGTTACCTGACAGGGTCCAGCCTCCAACAACATAGACTGTGTCACCAATAATCGCAGCATCGTGACTCGATCTTCCTTGAGGCAACGATGGTAACTGAGTCCAGGTCGCCGTTTCGGTGTCATAGACATCGACATCCGATGCGGAGTGGAGATCGTGTTCTTCTCCCTTTTTATTACGTGCCTGAAAGCCGCCGATGCAGATGAGTTTCGTCCCATGGGCAACCATGGCTAACCCCTGTAATCGTTTGCCTGTGGCAACCACTTGCCAAGGTTTCGATGCCGCATTCAGATCGAGTGACATTAATTCGTTCGATTGCGATTCGTCCCAGTAAGAATGCGCATTTCCAATGTGACCGCCATAAACGAAAATTCGATTCGCTACGCGAGCGGCACCAAAGCTAGTGATACCAAAGGGTAAGTCTGCAAGAACTTTCTGGTCTAAAGTCGGCTGTTCGGCAGTAACCGGTTCGTCCGCAAAAACTTGTTTTCCCAATAGAGGAAGGGCGACCAAGGGAGCGAGTAAAAAGGCACCGCGTAAAAAAGCAAACGCCGGCAAAGTCGCAAATCTTGATCGGTACGAATAGTGCAACGCTTTCATCATTTCCTCCTTAATGAACGGACGGTCCACAATAGAATTCTGCGATAAAAGCAAAATATCGCAGTTGGACAGCATGCGAGGGATTATACACATTACACCCTCCCGAGTCGCCGCCTGCGGACGGGAGAGTGAATTGCAAATCCACCCTCCCGAGTCGCCGTCCGCGGCGAGCGGAAGGACAGTGCAATACACCCTCCCGAGTCGCCGTCTGCGGCGAGCGGGAGGGTCGGGGCGAAGCCCCGGGGAGGGCTCCCCTTGGCTCTAAGTTTGCGCAAACCCTCCCCGCAGCTCGTACCTCGCTGCGACCCTCCCGCAGAGAGGTCGTGCAGTTTGTAAGTTCCTGTGGGGCCACGATTTGGGCAAAAAAAATGACCTCGGTGAAATTTGGCACTTCGCGCACAATGTGCGTTGCTTTGAATTCCAGAACTTCACCAGAGGTCGTAGGCATGTTAACCGATTTAGAGACAATTAAAAATCCTATCTT
>JBGTBJ010000160.1:0-14477 GCA_041749395.1 Pirellulaceae bacterium | reverse complement strand
GCTTCCGGCGTTATCTTGGACATCCATGAGGCTTCCTTTCCTGGGCTGTTAGTGTGAGAACCAACATTCTCTAGGAGGAAGCCTCTTTTTTTAAATATCAATCGAACTGAATCAGGGCGCACTACGCGGATCGCACCCTTTAGGACTTATATAGCCAAATCGCTTTTACTCACAATGGATCATTTCAGGGAACCTATTAGAAGTCACAGCCTCGCACAAAAAGCAGGATAATGATAATCGGCAGGGGCAGGCCGATCAGCCATCCCAATAGCGCATATTTGACCTTCCCGCCTCGATTCTTTTGAGCTCGCAATACCGTTCGCTGACTATTCATTTTCTGGCTCTTCGTAAGGGGTGAACTTTAAAAAGTAACACACAGCTGCCCCTCGCTTTTCACTGCGAGGCTATTCAACTTCTCTGTGAAATCTTCTCTGTGAATCTGTGAAATCCTCTCTGCTGAGTTTCTGTGTCGGTTATTCGGCGTGAGCCTTACAGATCGCAAATGCAATACCAATCGCAAATGCAATACCAACTTCAAGCTCAATAGAGAATTTGACCCGGGCATTGGAGGTAGTTGACCGCTGAACGACCAGCGTGATCGCATTCAGAACGAAATAAAAACTTCAGACACAGTTTCTCCGGGGTATGACGGTCAGGAAATTGCAGGGAAATCAACAATAATCGAATGCTGTGTCGACTGGCATGTAGTTTGCTTCTCCATTCCCAATATCCGAAACAACTCTGCTTCGGGTAATTCGTTACTCCAGGAGATCAATGATGAAATTCTTGACTACGCTCGCATCGGCTGCCTTGTTAATGTTTGCAACGGCTGGATGTGATGAGTCTGCATTTGACCGCGAGGCAGATGAGATTCGAGACCAAAGCCAGGACCAAGCTGAAGTAATTCGCGATAGTTCTCAGCTCGATGCGGAGATGACTCGTGACGCCACACAGAATGCTGCAGAACAACTTCGGAATCGAGCTGAAAACGGCAGCGACACAGCTGAACAGAAGGCGGATAACATTGAGGAAGCCGGAGAAGCAGCCGCTGACCGAAAAGAAGATTTGGGCGAAGACAAAGCGGATGCAGTAGAAGAGAACGGGGAAAACAAAGCCGACAATCTCGAAGAAATCGACGATCAATAAAATACGTTCACTTCAGACTTTGAAGCACCCGGCCATATCTCAAAATCTCGACAGGAAAGAACTAGGACGATTGAAAACTGAGCGGCTACCGTGATCGCAGGATTGTTACTGCCGAATTAACTCAGTGTGAACCAAGCTTGTCCTAGTTCATTGTCGAATTCACGACACAAAGCGTTACATGGCACAACCTAGAACGGATATTGCGACAATTTCCTCAGTCGCTCAGTTGCTTGCTGTAGTATTGACTGTAACAGCGCTTTACTTCGCTCGTGACGTGTTCATCCCGCTCGCATTAGGCTTGTTGCTTTCGTTTTTACTCAGCCCAGTTGTCAATCGTTTGCAACGTTGGGGTGTGCCTAACGTAATGGCCGTAGTTACAACCGCAGCGCTTGCGTTTGTATTGTTGGCTGGCGGATTTACACTTCTAGGTCGAGAGTTAACTTCTCTGGTTGGCGACTTACCAAAGCACAAGGACGAACTTGTTGCAAAGGCACGCAGCATCGCTGGGATGACCACCAATGTCGGCGGTTCTCTCGGCCAATTGGCTGATGAGATGTCCCAAGCAATGGAAAGTACCGATGATCAGGTCGCGCATAAGGAAGAACCGGACGGCAAAGCCTCGGTTTGGAGGTCGTGGACCGAGAAGATGTTTCCCACGACGGAGGATTCGCCTCTACTTCCGAACGACGGCAAGTCGGTTCGCACTCCCTTATTTGTTCAGCAAGTAAAGGATGATCTACCACTCGCCTCTTGGGCTACAACTGCCGGAACGGTACTTGGGCCGCTAGCAACGGCAGGGCTCGTCAGCGTCTTCGCGCTATTCATGCTGATTCATCGCGAAGACCTGCGAGACCGCATTATCGCTGTAGTTAGTCACGGCAACTATGTTACAACCACCGAGGCGATGGACGAAGCGGCAGAGCGGATTAGCCGGTACCTAATCGCACAGACGATTGTTAATACCTCCTATGGCTTCGTCCTGACTGTTGGCTTAGCAATTATTGGTGGCACCTTGACTGAGGAGGGCATTTTTCCGAATGCAGTACTTTGGGGAGTGTTGGCAACGTGCTTACGTTTCGTTCCCTACATTGGACCAACCGCCGCGGCAATTTTCCCACTTGCAATTGCGCTGTCAGTCTTTCCAGGTTACAACGTGGCACTAGCCGTGTTGGCTTTGATCGTCACTATGGAATTGCTCAGCAACAATGTTCTCGAACCATGGTTGTACGGTGCGAGTACTGGCATCTCCGCAGTTGCCGTCGTTGTTGCCGCAGTATTTTGGGGTTGGCTTTGGGGGCCAGTTGGCTTGCTGCTATCCACTCCACTGACCGTTTGTTTGGTTGTATTGGGTCGCTACGTCCCCAGTTTTAAAGTACTCGCTACGCTCTTGGGTGAAAAAGTCGAAATCAGGGAGTCGATGCGTTTTTACCAACGGATGCTTGCAGGCGACGATCATCGCGCTAACGAATTGCTTAAGCAACGCCTTAACGATTCAGATTTCGATACGGTTTGTGATGAAATTATTATTCCAACACTAAAGCGAATGCGTCACGATCACGACATCGAACAGCTGAGCAATAGCGATACCAATCGATTGTTTGCGATGGCGGGTGGCGTAATTGCCAAACTACACGAACAAATGGTTAATCAATCAAATAATGACCCGATTGAAGAACCAAGCACCAACGCCGACACTAAAGCACTTCCCATTGTGCTGGGATGTAGTGCACATCACCTCAGCGAATTTCTGCTACTAAACCTGCTTCGTATCGGGGCGAAGGGAAAATATCATCTTCAAAGCGTCGACGGCGATATTTTACCTCAAGACGTGAGTCGAAAAATAAAGGATATTCAACCTGCTGTCGTCGTAATAGCCGTGTTACCCAAGGGGGGATTCGTACAAGCCCGATATTTATGCAAATCGATTCGCCGCGATGGGTACGCAGGGGACATCGTGATTTATTGCGCCGGCAAGTTTAAAAACTTTGACACCTTATTTGTGAAATTTCGAATCGCAGGCGCGTCCCGGATGACAACCTCTCATTCGGAAACACAGTCAAAGATTGAAGCCTTGTTACGGACGCAAGGCGAAAAGAGCCACGAAAACCTGAATCGCCAGACATCTCTTAGTAGCGTAACGTGAAGCTCTGGCTGATAGGTAATTTTCAACGCTGTAGATTCCGCCATGTTCCTCCTGTATTCTGCTGAGGGTTCGAACTCGGCAAGCACTATTAGCCGAAGAGACTATTCGCTGAAGATATTGGCATCATGGCTGCAAACGACCAAACTCGCACATTGATTCCGCTGGGAACCTACCAGTGGCCAGTGCGTCCGACCGAAGACACTGTCCGCCGAATCGCCGGTGGACTCTGGCAAAAGCTGCGACGAACAAAATCGGCCGAACCCTTTATCTCTGACGATGCATTTCAAGATGAAAACCGCAAGTCTCCCGACCAACGAGTCGCCTCTCCAGCAACCGGAGATCTGCTGCGTGAAATAGATACGACACTTTCCCAATGGATTTCAAACCAAGAGCCAGCAAGTTGGCTTCGATTGATTGTTCTTCCTCCATGCGACCAGAACAACCTCGTTCGTTCCTGGGCAGTGAACAACAACTACTTCATTGCAGAACCACCTCCTCGCGATTCCTTGACTCAGGGGAACTCGATCCAAGCGATATCAGGTAAGGCGAATGGTCGATTGATTGTAGTGCCACAACTGGAATGTTGGTTTCTACGTCATCGAAATGGCCTTAAGCAAGTTCGATGTCTGCTGTCAGAACTTGCCGCAGTGCAACAACATTGCGTGGTCAGCTGCAATAGCTGGGCCTGGACACTATTAAAAAAAGCGGCCAATGCGGAGGCAGTCTTACCAACAGGATTGACCTTCGAGTCATTTCAAGCGACTCGTTTACGTGATTGGTTATTCGAGCAGACTTTAAAAACGGACAATGCAGGATGCAAGTTTCGCCTCGCCAAATCAGGCGAAGATCTATTTGAACGAACCAAAGATCGCCAGACAACTCACCCATTTTTTAAAAAACTCGCCGCGCAAAGCCTGGGCATTCCATGGGTCGCATGGCATTTATGGCGCCAAAGCATTCGCTTGGAGTCACTTCAGCACGACAAGGCAGAACCTGGAATCCCGGCGGAGAAAACCGTTTGGCTCACCTCTTTGGATGATTTTCCATTGCCTACATCCAATATTGACTCAGTCCATCTGATACTACATGCCCTCTTGATACACGGTTGCTTGACAACGAATCAATTGGCAAGTGTCCTACCCAATGACAATGACATCGAGGCTTTACCGGCACTTGTTAAAAACGGATGTGTGATACACGAGGAGGCGAACTATCGCTGCTCTCCAGCCGCATATCCAACAATCCGCAGCGCGCTCAATGATGCCGGCTATCCTACGGATCAATTGTAATGATACAAGACAATGAGACACGTGTACCCGACGTTAATCAAGTTACGAACACCGCACAGGAATTGAATGAAAAACCGACAACGGACCTTAATGAAGGAGCCATAAAAGCTCAAGAGAGCGCGGTTAAATTAATCAACGACCTGCAAGACATTAGCTTCGGCGAAATTGCCTTGGTGATCGCAACTACTTGGATCGCCATCCTCGTCGTTCGTAGGGTAGTACCTTATTTGGCTGAACGCGGCCCCAGCCAAATTCGTCTCTATCTATTAGGCGCGGTCCCCATAATTCGACTGCTGCTCATGGTGATGGCTATCCTTTGGATTTTCCCGATCGTTTTTAATGTCACTTTTCAAAACTTCCTGGTCATCGCAGGTGGCGCGAGTGTCGCAATCGGGTTTGCCTTCAAGGACTATATCAGCAGCTTGATTGCAGGAATCATCTCTATTTTTGAACGTCCCTATCGCCCTGGCGATTGGGTAGAGATCGACAACGACTACGGCGAAGTGCAGACGGTAGGTCTACGTGCCATCTGTTTGCGAACGGCAGACGACGATACCGTGACAGTGCCCCACGTCCGTATGTGGGACAACAATATCAGCAATTCAAACAATGGCTCAAGAACGCTGATGTGCGTCGCAGATTTCTACGTTGACTGCGATCAAATTGCGGCAACTCTCCGATCCGCTTTACGGGATGTCGCAATGACTAGTGCCTACTTGGAATACCACAAACCCGTGCTCGTAATTCTGTCACAGAAGCCTTGGGGGACACACTTCCAAGTGAAAGCGTATCCCTTCGATTTACGCGACCAGTTCGCATTTATCAGCGACCTTACCATTCGCGGCAAACAGGCCATTGCAGATTGCGGCGTTAGAGAAGTTGTTGCCACCTATTCTGTTGACGACCGTCCTAACGGACGAGCTTAGAACGAAGCCTCGCGTGGTAGCGGCACTTCTTGCGGCGCTTCGGATATATCTTGATCCAGCTCATAAAGATTGGCAGAGTTTTCGTCGCCGTGCGAGGCGAGTTCGAACTTATCAAGCAAATCATTGATCAATTTTTCTTCTTCGATTTGTTCTTTGACAAACCATTGGCCGAAGTTAAATGTTGCCCAGTCTCTTTCGTCTAACGCTAAATTGACAATTTCGTCAATCGACTTCGAATTGTCGACTTCATGCTGCAACGCCCTCTGAAGGCAGTCTCGCATATTTTTTGGATCTGTGCTCGGAGCGTTAATTGCTGTGATCTTTGCTTTCCCACCTCGATCATTTATGTAGCGGAGAAACTTCAGCATATGTTGCCGTTCTTCATGACTGTGCTTGTACAGAAACATAGCGATACCTTCAAATCCGTTAACTTCCGCCCATGAAGCGTAAGACAGATATACCTGGGATTGATGTGCCTCGCGGGTGAGTTGCTCGTTGAGTGTTGACTCCATTTTGTCGGAGATACGTTTCGTTGTCACGTTGTTAATCCTTGCTGCCACGAACGGGGAATGAAACCAAGCTTGCTTGAGTTGCTCCATCATTCGCATTTGGCGTACCAACTCCTTGATTTCTTGCCTGATCGATCGAGGACAGAGCAAGGTGGGGCAGGGGAGGCCAGGCGCCTCGGCTGCAATCTAGAATAGGACACTCCAACCAGGCCGCTTATCGTCCACAGAGGTTGATAATCGACCACCGCTTCCAATTCCTTCCTCACGTGTACAGAATGAACTTGGACGAATTGACGGCCCTGCGGGGACGATGTCCAATAGCAGGCCCTTGGTTACTTCGAGCCTTGTACTGAAGTGCGTTGAAGAGCGTAGAGATTCTAAGGGCACCGGGGGGCACCGAGTCTTAAGCGACTTAATTTTGCGGCGAAGACATTCTTATTGCATCCCTACTAACTTTCGTCGGTAACACCGACAAGTGAATGAATCAATTAACTAAATCGTCGTCTCCACTGATTGTGGGTGTGGGCGCGTCTGGGGGCGGGTTAGATGCATTCCTGGAACTGATGAGCTCGCTCGGTGATGCGCAAAATCTGTCGATTGTCATTGTGCTTCATCAGGATCAGGAAACTAGCGAATCGTTGCCGGAGATAGTAGCGAGATCGACTTCACTCACAGTCTTCAATGTAAGCGGTCGCAAAAAAATCAAAGCTGGGGCAGTATACATCTGCGCTCCTGCGACATTTTTTGAGGTGCAGCATGGCGTGCTACGGATCGCGAAGCCACAAGACGACGAGAACTCCGCGACTCCGATCGACTTCCTCTTTCAATCGATCGCACAGGATCAGGGGGATCGAGGTGTAGGCATCATTTTGTCGGGTAATGGTTCCGACGGCACACTCGGCTTGAAAGCGATCAGTGATGCGGGCGGCATGACATTAGCCCAATCGGCTGAGACAGCAAGATACGATAGCATGCCGCGAAGTGCGGCAACTACCGGAGTTGCCGATCACATCCTTTCACCCATTGCTATCGCTTCGGAATTAAGTAAGTACGCAAGCTATCTAAACAGTCTCGAAGGAGAAATTTCCGAAACACTCTCGCTCAAACAGATTCAACAGGCTATCCCTGATATTTCAAAACGACTATTGGAGGTAACGAACCACAACTTTCAACACTATAAAAGCAACACGCTAGCGAGGCGCATTCGCAGACGCCTTCAGGTCCTCAAGCTTCAGAATGTTGAAGCGTACGTACAGTTTCTCGTCGCTGACTTAGAGGAACCCAAAACGCTATTTCGAGAGTTATTGATTAGCGTCACAGCGTTCTTCCGTGATCCTGGAGTGTTCGAATTTCTCTCGCAGACAGTCATTCCCAATCTGTTTGCCAATCGAAACGCCAACGATGTTGTTCGATTTTGGGTACCTGGGTGCGCAACAGGTGAGGAAGCCTATTCACTGGCCATGCTGTGTTGCGAACAACTGTCTCAGATGGAATCGAAACCGGAAGTCCAAATATTTGCAACGGATATAGATGAGCGAGCTTTGAAAATATGTCGAATGGGTGTGTATCCAGTTGGTATTGAAGAGGATATCTCCGAAGATCGCTTGCGGCGATTCTTCATTAAGCGAGGCAATAAATATCAATTGGTAAAGCAGGTCAGGGAATTGGTCCTATTTTCGGCGCACAATCTAATTAGTGATCCTCCCTTCTCTCGGCTCGACCTGATTTCATGTCGCAACCTGTTAATCTATCTCGGTCCCCATTTGCAGAAAAAGCTAATTCCGCTATTTCACTATGCGTTACGTCCAGCCGGTTTCTTAGTGCTTGGACCGTCTGAAAACATTTCATCGCATGGCGAATTATTTCGTGTCATCGACGCAAAACATCGGATCTCCCAACGCAAGGGGACGGGAGTGGACGCCACAGCGGTGCTCGCGGTTTCAGAAGGAGGAATGCAATTGAGTGATGCAGGTCAGGCACCCCATGCGTCGCAGGATGTAGCCGAAGATTTGTTACAGATAATGCAACGTATCGTATTGGATGAATTTGCGCCAAAATCCGTCATTGTGAAAGAGGATGGACGCGTATTATGTGCATCGGCCGATATGCACAAGTATCTGTCAGTCCGGTCGGGAAATTTCCAGAACAATGTCATTAAGCTGGCTCATGATGGACTGAAAATCGGTCTGCGAGCGGCATTGCACGATGCAAAAACAATGCGTCGTCGAATTGTTCGTGAGGGTTTGTCAGTCCGTGTC
The DNA here is from genome assembly GCA_041749395.1 of Pirellulaceae bacterium. GTDB lineage: Bacteria > Planctomycetota > Planctomycetia > Pirellulales > Pirellulaceae > Laterigemmans. The sequence continues at coordinate 6,206 of JBGTBJ010000160.1, read as the reverse complement.
GAAGATGCGCTGCAACAGGTCATGGTAACTGTTCAACCGATGCCCCGGGTTGGTGAAGACGATGAATTGTTCATGATCGTATTCCATGACGTGGGCCTACCTCTGTCGCCAGGTGATCGTGGCGAAGCGGCCGTGACTGATCGATTGCATGCCCAGGGTGCCTCGATTGGAAAGGAAGCCGAATCAATCGTCACCCATTTGGAAAAAGAGCTTGCTTCGACACGGGTGGAGCTTGAAAAGTCGATTCAGGAGTTCGAATCGGCGAACGAAGAGCTAAAATCATCAAACGAAGAACTTCTTTCACTCAATGAGGAAATGCAATCCGCCAATGAGGAACTCGAGACGTCGAAGGAGGAGATCCAAACGGCAGTAAATGCTTTAGAACAATCCAACAGCGACTTAGAGAACCTGCTTCGAAGCACGCAAATTGCGACGATATTTTTAGACGACGAACTGCGGATACGTAGCTTTACCCCAGCAGCCACAGCAATATACGGCTTAATTCCGACTGATATTGGACGTCCTCTGGCCAACTTAATGCCATTGGCCGATAGGATTCCCCTGCTGCCCGACCCTACATCGGTCACTGGCAAAAACGCCATCGAACATACGTTTCAAACATCTGCCGGCCGCTGGTTTGTTCGACGAGTTCTTCCTTATCGCACTCAACATGGCGAACGCAATGGAATTGTAGTTACGTTCAACGATGTAACGGACTTGCACGAAGGCCAGCAACGATTCGCTTCTTTGGTCGAAGCATCGGCTCAAATCGTTTGGGAAACGGACGCCACGGGAAAAGTGTGTAAAGACTCGCCAAGCTGGCGATCCTTCACAGGCCAAAGTCTGGAACAATGGCTAGGCAATAGTTGGCTTGATGCGCTACATCCGGACTATCGCGAGTCAACCATTGAAACATGGCAGAAAGCGGTATCTGCTGGCACCCCATTTTCATTCCGTTATCCATTATGGCATCACACTGGAACTTGGAGATGGACGCAGGCTAGCGCTGTGCCACTGCGCGATGGGCGCGGCGAGATTCGTTCATGGGTCGGCATGAACACCGACATTGAAGATCAGACACAATCGCAGCTTGAAATCGAGCAACGCGAGCGTCAAATTCGATCACTCATCAGTTCGACCGCAGAAGGAATCTACGGCATGGACTTTGACGGCAACTGCACCTTTGCTAATGCGGCATGCGCAACACTACTTGGATTCGAGAGTCCTGACGAGTTGCTGGGGAAGAAAATGCATATTCTCGCCCATCACACTCGCGTCGACGGAACGTCCTATCCGGTAGAAGAGTGCAAGATCTACAGAGCTTTCAGGGAAGGTGCACAAGTACATGTTGACGACGAATTGTACTGGCGAAGGGACGGTACATCATTCGACGTTGAGTATTGGGCCTATCCTCAAATGCAAGACGATCAGCTGGTGGGTTGCGTCGTTACGTTTATCGATATCACCGAACGAAAGAAACTGGCGAAAGAACTTGCCGACCGTGAATCCCATTTACGGAGGGTGATTGATAACATGCTCTGCTTTGTCGGAGTTCTTGACACAGCTGGGACTCTTCAGGAAGTCAACAAAACGGCCTTGCTGGCGGGGGATTTGACTCGCGACGAAGTGATTGGCAAGCCTTTCTGGAATTGCTATTGGTGGAACTACGATAAACAGGTCGTTCAAGACTTGAAGGCAGCTGTCGCCACCGCTCTCGGTGGGGAATTGGTTCGCTACGACGTAGAAGTTCGTATGGCTGGCGACTCACGATTAACAATCGACTTTATGCTGGCTCCGGTCAAAGACAAGAATGGAGTCGTCACGCACTTGATCCCGTCGGGCGTTGATATCAGCGAGCGGAAGTGGGTTGAGTTAGAAATCCAGCAAAGAGTCGCCCAGCTTGACCTTGCATTAGAGTCGGGACGTATGGGGATATTGGAATGGGACATTGCCGTTGATCGGGTTACATTGTCCCCACAACTTTATGACATGTTTGGATTAACTGAAGAAACCTTTCTCTCTACCTTCGCTGGATTTTTGAACGTAATACATCCCGAAGATCGCCTCAGCATCGAGCAAATGCGTGAATCGGCGTTTACTTCGCCTTCCATCCATCACGAAGTAGAGTTTCGTGTGATTCGGGGTGACAATGAAGAGATTGTTTGGACCCACTGCCGTGGCAACATGAGGCGCGATTCTAAAGGGAATCCTCTATCCATCCTCAGCGTTGCGAGTGACATCACGGAACGAAAACAACGAGAGCTCTCACTCGCATTCCTGACGGATCTACACGGTCGATTATCCACGCTCACGGCAGCGGACGCCATAATCGCTGAAGCGAGCAAGAGTATTTCCGAATACTTGCGATTGTCACATTTCCTGGTCATCGAAATGGATACGAACGCAGAACGTGCAACTGTCATATACGATTATTGCAAGGACAATTCAGTAGATCTGTACGGCGTTTACGACATGTCCGAATTCGCGACCGACGATGAACGTCAGCGGCTTGCCGCTGGTTTGCCAATGATTTTGAATGATACTGCGGACACGTCGCGTCCACCAAAATACATCAAAAACTTTGCGGAACTACAGATCGGTTCAATAGTCAATGCGCCGAGCAATCGTGACAAGCAACTGCAATTCATGGTTAGTGTTGCGAAGAGTCACCCTCACGTTTGGCGTGATTGTGAGGTCAGTCTAGTACGTCAAATATCCAATTTGATACGACTCAAAATGGAACGTGCACAAGCGGAAGTCGCACTTCGAGAGAGCGAAGAGAGATTTCGCGATTTGGCGGACAACATTTCCCAGTTCACGTGGATGGCGGACGCAAACTTTTCCGTCTTTTGGTACAACCAGCGATGGTTTGACTATACAGGAACGACTCTTGATCAGATGCAAGGCTGGGGTTGGACCAGCGTGCACCACCCCGCACATGTCGATCGAGTTATAGAAAAAATCCAGCAAGCCTTGAACGCCGGCGAGATTTGGGAAGATACGTTTCCGTTACGATCAAAGGATGGCCATTTCCGTTGGTTCCTATCACGCGCACGTCCGATCCGAGATGCGGAGGGAAAAATTCTGCGATGGTTTGGTACAAACACAGACATTACTGATGCAAAACATGCCGCAGAAGCGTTACAAGAAAGTCAAGCACGTTTGCGTCTAGGAATTGAGGTTGCTGAATTTGCACTCGCTCAAATTGACTATGCAACTGATAGCGTTGTACTGTCACCCGAAGCAGCAAAATTATTCGGTTGGGGTGCTTCAGAAACTGAAGTCACACGCGACCAAATACATGCGACATTCCATCCGGACGACCGCGTTATGCTCCTGGACCATCTTAAGCAATGTCTCGAGTTCGATCGTGGTGGCGAACTGGCTATCGAACACCGCATCGTCTTACCCACGGGAGCTGTTCGCTGGCTGAGTATTCGCAAACGAGTATTCTTCGACAGCAGTACCCATCCACCACGCCCTATCAATGGAATCTTGGCAGCGCGAGACGTGACCGATCACAAACATTGGGAGATTGAGTTAGCCGATCGCGAATCCCATTTACGGCGTGTAATCAATAACCAACTTGGACTCGTTGGGATGATCGATCGTAATGGGATTTTGGTGGAAGTCGACGATCGATTTTTGAGTATCGCCGGAGTTACGCGTGAAGACGTGATCGGAGAACATTTTGCCGAGTGTGCTTGGTGGACCTACGACCCAGAAATCTCAAATAATTTACGGCAAGCCATGATCAGGGCATTTGCCGGTGAGACCGTGCGATACGACGTTGCCTTGTACGCAAAAGACAATCAGAGGCTAATGATTGATTTCATGCTGGCGCCCGTTCGTGGCGACAAAGGAGATGTCGAATTCCTAATTCCGTCGGGTGTCGATATCTCCGAACGCAAGGTCGCAGAAGTTCAATTGGAATATGCTCGCGCCATGGCCGAGACAGCCAACCAATCCAAAAGCGAATTCCTGGCCAATATGAGCCACGAAATTCGCACTCCCATGACTGCGATTCTCGGATATACCGACCTGATTGCCGAGAAGCTCGAAGATACGGAGGCATTAGACTACGTGCGCACCATTCGTCGAAATGGAGACTTTTTGCTGGACATTATCAATGACATCCTTGACTTGTCAAAAATCGAAGCAGGCAAGTTCGAAGTCAGCCAACAGCTATTCTCGCCGCAGCGATTGGTAGAAGATGTCCGCTCCATCATGGAAGTGCGTGCTGCTAGTAGCCAGATTGAACTCAATGTTGTGTACGATGGACTCATTCCTGAGAAAATTGAAAGCGATCCCAAACGACTCCGCCAAATCCTGATCAACCTCGTCGGTAATGCAATCAAGTTCACACCCATGGGAACGGTGAATGTCGTCGTCAGTTATGCGGAGGGATCAAGACTAATGCGATTCGATGTCGTCGATACGGGGATCGGAATCAGCGACAAACAAAAAAAGCGATTGTTCCAAGCATTCTCACAGGGAGATGGCAATGTAAACCGCGAATTCGGTGGCACCGGATTAGGTCTTGCGATTAGCAAAAGACTGACAGAAATGCTTGGAGGAGAGATAGCTGTTGAAACCGAGCTTGGCACGGGAAGTAAATTCACGGTGACAGTAGCCACAGGAAACGTGCTGCCCATGGTGTTGGTAAGTCCGACTCGCGAATCCAGTGAGGAAACATCTAAGCATCTAACCGACCAAATTCGGCTCGATTGTCACATCCTCATTGTTGACGATCGGAGAGACATTCGATTCCTCAGCAGCAAGTTCCTCACGGATGCCGGCGCGACTGTTCACGAAGCTGAAAACGGCGAAATTGCTGTGGCAGCGGTCACGCAAGCCATGGAGAAAGGCCAAACCTACGACCTAGTACTCCTTGATATGCAAATGCCGATCATGGATGGCTACGAAACAGCTAAGGCGCTGCGCAAGCTTGGCTACTCCGAGCCTATTGTGGCATTAACCGCTGATGCAATGCAGGGTGATATGAATCGCTGCATCGAAAGCGGCTGTAATGATTACCTAAGTAAACCGATTGATAAGACCCTATTATTACAACTGGTCAAGGAATTGACCTCGTAAAGCGTCCTATCATAGCTATCCCAATTTGGGTAGGGATGGCTTGTTCGTTTACTGTATTCAATCAAACTGCAGGTCCGCGGCGTCCCATAATCAGGCCAATGACAAACAGAATAATGAATACGAAGAAGCAAATCTTGGCGATCGTCGCCGCGGTGCCGGCGATCACACCGAAACCAAGAACTCCTGCAATCAAAGCGATGACGAGAAAAGTTAGTGCCCAGCTCAACATGGCTATCTCCAAAATCATAAAGGTTTGTTTTCTTGGCCAAGAACTCGACTGGCCACTACCTATCTCTAATGCGATTAGCGTGCCAATTCACTTCGTTTTGCAATTAGAGAAGATTTTTGCCCTATTTGTCGAACAATGGAGGTTCAATTGCGTTACGAACGTGCAACATGCTCCGCGATCGTTCATTTGAATGAACAACAGCATTAGAGAGCTTCGATTGAGCCCCGCGGTTCATGCGCCCTACCATAAAAAAACGGCGATGACCATTGTCATCGCCGTTTTCTTTGACCATCGGTTAAAGATCTCGTTCTAGTTACGCACGAGTTCCATTGCCAAGAAGTTGATTTTCCGCTCAGCCAATCGCGTGAGCGTCTGATTGGCGAGCCCCTCTTCGTTTAATGTTAATTGTAATATGTCGGCAGCTTCTCGCTCGCCAAGCTTTTCAGCGTAGGAACGGGCTGTCCCGTAGCCTGCCATTTCGTAGTGCTCGATTCGCTGCGCCGCGGCAACAAGGCCTGCGTCCAAGACACGCGGCTCAATGTCACTAGAAATCAGGCTTTCACCCTCTTTAACAAGCCCTTCCATAGCTGCGCACCTATGACCTCCTGGTTCGAAATCTAACTTCTTGAAGATCGACTTCAACCGATCAGCGTGAATGCTAGTCTCTTGAAGATGATGATCGAAGGCTTCTTTCAGTTCTGCGGACGTTGCCGCGTCACGCATTTTTGGGATCGCTTGTGTAAGCGTTCGGTACGACTATCGGTTTTCTAATTTTCGACGGCGGGCGCGGCGAGCTTTGGTTTGGGCGGCGCGAGCTAACGATTCCGTCTGGCGATAGGTGCGAATTGCACCCGGGTGCGATTGCGCCCAGACGTCGGGC
>JBGTBJ010000159.1:0-24818 GCA_041749395.1 Pirellulaceae bacterium | reverse complement strand
CGGCTTGAAGATTGGCTGCCGCTTGGGCCAATGATCGGTTAGACTTAAAGGGCACGACTGGGCTCCTGATTTGGTGAACGGGGTTTTGAAGTTCAGTCCATCAGAACAGAGCTCGGTCGTGTTTGAAATCGTCGTTGGCGCGAAAAGTGCATTGCCGCTTTTGCTCACACTACCCGTAGTGCCAGCAAACACCGTAGGCAATTGCATCTAGTGATTCACGCTTAAACACGCGGCATTCGGGTCAGGCCTCTTTGAGTTCAGGAAAGGGGTCTAAGTAGACCGGACAACAATTCATAAGAGAAGTTTGACTTACGCGGCTTTTTGACAGCATTCTACAAATATTTCAAGTGACCGAGCATGCATCGAAGACAACGAACCATAGAGCAACTAGAACCTCGCAACCTGATGGCGAGCGATTGGCAGAATGCGTCCCTCGTGCGAGACGTCAAAAATTCTTCGCTCGTCACTCCGCTCGACGCATTGTTGCTCATCAACAATCTCAACAGCTACGGTTCCAGAGAATTGCCGCCGCGCTGACAATAGCGACGATCCGTTTTATGACGTTAATGGCGATAACCTCTTGACACCTCTCGACGTCTTGATCGTCATTAATGCCATCAACAAAATTGGAGACAACCAGCCCATGGTGGTCGGCGGACTTGCACCTGCTTCCGATCCGAACAGCAATGGAGTTGTGCTCTCCGATGACGTTACGATCCTTGGCCAAACGTTAGCGCGATCAATCGTCACGGTTGCGATCGATGACAGCGATCCAATCTCGCAATCCGTCTTAGCGGATACGGATGGGCGATTTGCGATCCAACTGCCAATATCCGAAGGCCTGCACACTGTGCGATTGTCGGCCCGCGACGAACTCGGTCGGCGGTCAGACAAAACACTCCAAGTTCGTCGAGGCAACACTATTCAGGATTGGAATGCATCGGCGCTCGACATTGTGAGGCAGTGGACTACAACGTCGAATGATCCTTATCAAGGTCGTATCGTAAACTCGCAACCTCCATTGGTCGCCCGCAATCTTGCTATGATTCATGCGGCAATGTTCGATGCAGCCAATGCAGTCACTGGTCAATACCAAGCTTATCGAGTCAACCTTCCGCCACAGATCGGTGCGTCTGCGAGTGCGGCAGCAGCCTCAGCAGCGTTCGAGGTTGCCAAGTCGTTGTATTCGGCCGTGGATGAGATCGCCGTTTGGCAAGCGTCCCTCGATGAGACGTTGGCGCAAGTGCCCGATGGAACAGCCAAGACCCAGGGCATCGCACTGGGGCAACGCGTTGGCCAATCCATTCTTGCCGATCGAGCCAACGATGGTGTCAATGCGAGTTCAACCTATGAGCCAACGACCGAGGCTGGAAAATGGCGACGCACTTTTCCCGACTACGTACCACCACTGCTTCCACAATGGCCAAGCGTCAGACCGTTTGCACTAGCCAGCGGCGATGAATTTCGGCCAGCTCCGCCTCCTGCCATCGGCAGCGCGGAGTATGCAACCGTCGTCGATGAAGTGATGCGATTGGGTGGCTTTCAAAGCAGCCAACGAACACCCGAGCAGACCGAGATTGCTCTGTTTTGGGCTGACGGAGGCGGCACCGCGACCCCACCTGGACATTGGAATCGAATCGCTACGGACGTGACACTCAACCAAGGAACGAGTCTGCTTGAAACCGCCCGAACTTTCGCGTTGCTGAACATTGCCATGGCAGATGCAGGCATCGCATCGTGGGATGCAAAATACCATTATGATGTTTGGCGACCGATCGACGCAATTCGTCAAGCAGCTCAAGATGGCAATGCAGATACTATGGTTGATTCTACGTGGATCCCACTGCTCAAATCGCCACCATTTCCATCATACACATCGGGTCACAGTACCTTCAGCGGAGCAGCTAGTGCGGTGCTGACGAGTCTCTTCGGAAACGACGTTCCTTTCGACAGTCAAAGCGATGGCCATTTGGCAGCCGAACAGCGACCGCTTGCTCCCTCACAGATCGTGACTCGGCATTTCGATAGCTTCGACCAAGCGGCAGAGGAAGCTGGCCTCAGTCGAATCTACGGTGGCATTCATTACAATTTCGACGATATTGCTGGCCGAAACCTTGGTGATCAAGTGGGCAAAACCGTTTTGGCACAATTGCTACACGAAGTCATCTGATCCGTCAATTCAATATGCTCCCTGACTCCAAGAGTCAATAACTCTACTACCCCTGCGAATTTCGATCAAACGTTCTGAAACACGCGAGGGTAAAACAATCAACTAGGTCAGTTCGACTGCCCAAAATCAGAGTAGTAGTCCCAAAACTCAGGCCGGAGCCAGTAATCGATTCGTGCAATTGGTGCAAATACTATTCGGCAAATGGGGTTGCAGACCCTATAGCGATGCACTCGAGAACCTTTTATCACCATGCCAAGATTCCCAGTTTCTGCGACTATTAGCGGTTCCATCAGCACGCGATCAGTCCAAATCGCTGTCGGATCCTTCTAGTCAATTCCATTTCGTTTGGCAAGCCTCAAATTCCGTGTGGCCAGTAAGATGCAACAAGCATGGTCCCATGTCGGCAGTTGTGCAATGTGCGTTTCTAGCAAAGAAACATCATAAGCTGTTTACGAGGGCCGAAGGGCATCGAGTGGACCCAAGTCTGCCCTAAATGAATTACTTTGCCTAGTTCATTCTTTTAACTTACCAGTCAGCCAGATCCAATCGTGCTGGACTGCGTCGAGGTCTACCTGGATCTCATCGAAGACGGGGCCGCCAGGGTAGACGGTTCCGGGAACAAGCGGGTGGTTGTCTATGACGTTGGCGGAGAGTGTTGGTTTCAAGGCAGCAGGAATCTTAATACCCAGCGTTACTGGAAGCCCCTTGTAAAGCTCCAAGCCTGCGTAAGTCTTCTGTCTTTCCGCCATGATTTGAAGTGGCAACGTTTCGTTCGTTTGCCATCGAAGATGTATATCCGCTGTTGTGTCGTCTCCTCGATCGAGAACAGCAGTACCATTGGAGGGTTTAGCCAATTTTTTCGTCGACAACTTTGCCCGCATTGATCGCATCGTCTGGTGCTATCCAAGGGCGTTCGCCCACGCGAAGTTCTCGCCACAAATGGTGGTTGCCGTCGAGGATGCGAAGTCGCCAGCGGCTAACTGTGTCGTTTGCGGGAGTGTGGGCTAATCGTATTCTCACCGCATCAAGGTTGTCAGTATCCCAATTGAATTCGACAACCGGTTGCAAGCGTTTTTCGATTTCGGACGTTGCGCGAAGGAAAGCCGTGTGCGTTTTCTGCGACGGCTCCTCTTGCCACTGCAGCGTACCTTTTCCGCTGCCAGCGTCACGAATTTGCCAGGACCGGAACGATCAACTTTGACTTGAAAGAACTGTGCCGTCGGTTGCGAAAAACTCAGCTTCAATCCGAAGGACTAGGTCATTTGTGGCTAACTTCGGTCGAGTAAATGTCCATTGGTAAAACTTACTAAATGGCGCGCAATACTGTATGCCGTCGCGTAAACCGATGCCCAGATGTTGCGGATCCTTAGGATAGCCGATGAACGGCGACGGCGGTTGGTACGTTCGATCACGTGTGTCAATCCAAAGTCGATAGCCTAACCGAGTCACAACGGCATCGACGAACGCATCGCATTACAAGACTACACAGATATCGCACGCTTCTTTTATCGATTAATCAAAACCAAGCAGGCCGCTGAAATCCTTCTACAAATGGATTTGGCGATTCTGTCGAGCGTATGGAAAAGAGAAAGCGCCTTCGTACACTGCCACCCACTTCCCTGAATTCGAAGCCGAAACAGTCCTTTCATCTCATTATTACAACGCAAGCTCGCTCTAGATCCCGCGTTCTAACCTTTAGCAGCAAACGTATTTTGCAGGCAAGATACGCCCTGCTAGTTATCTAACCGCACGGCGTAAACTCAGGAGAATCATTAGCGAGAAGCTCGAAACGCTATCGCTCGGCGCACTGCAGGCGGCAATGGGGCGTCCTCACCCATCACGGACCTCCAGAGGATTTCATTGAGCTCAAAGTCGTCGATTTGATCGTATTCCGAGAAGTCCATTTTCATCGACCGATCCGCACCGTAGGCTGTTGCCTCATTCGTGGCTTGCAAATCAATTTGAGGTAATTCGCATGTATAAGGGCGCAAGTCTGCTGTGTCGGAGAAAGAATTGAACATGGGTCGAGCTGCAGCGTCGTACTGAGACAAGGGCTGCAATCCCAGAATCAACTCCATCGTGCGAATCATGCTGACCGTGCTGTACTGCGTGCTATCGACAAAATTTCGTTTGGTGTAAGGACTGATCACGAGGCTGACTGTACGATGAGCGTCAACGTGGTCTGGTCCATTTTGCGCATCATCTTCGATAATAAAGATCGCCGTTTTTTCCCAAAGCGGTCCATGGCTGACTGCTTCGACTAACTTTCCGATCGCTTGATCATTACTGCCAACACAAGCTGCAGGAGTAAACGCTCCTGGCCGCGTGCCATCGGTATGGTCTTCACCCAAACTCATGATGATAAATTGGGGCATCGAATTGTTCTCGACAAACTGCCTGTACTCAGCCAACATGATTTCGATCAAATCCATATCGCGTTCGCGACCCTGACCGCGTCGCAAACCGAAATCAGGAGACATGTGTCCAATCAATCCCGGTACACGACCTTCCATCTTCTCAAGGCCCGAATCGTTTGAAACACGACCGCCATATTCTTTGTAGCTGCGATATGTGACTCCCGCTCGCAAGCAAGCATCCCAAATATAACCCGAAGGCGCAGCGGACAAATTTCCTTCGTCGTCATCATCGACGCCCATCCGCCGGGAATATGTCAAATGCCAGTCTCGGGCAATATAGTCTGTGTTATAGGCCATAGTGCTCCACGGATGACCATCTCGGCTCACTTGCCCGTTGCAATAGATATTGTCCAGAAGCACAAACTCTTCAGCCAATTTGTGGTGGTTAGGGGTCACCTTTCGCGGAAACATGCAGAGCGAAGGATCACCGTTTCCGATGGGTTTCTCTCCAGCAGCTAAGTCGCCAAAGACTTGGTCATAAGTTCGGTTCTCTTTAATCACGTAGATCACATATTGGATCGGACTTGATTCGCCAAGCTTTTGAGGAATGGCTGTCTTAACTGGGTGTGAAGCGACGCTTAACAAGTCACCGCTATAGGGACAATTTTGATAAACCTGTTGCGTATAAACTTTAAGCTCTTCGTCGGTGGGAACAGAGACGATTGACAGAGCTCCTGAGAGGGTGGTTCCGATGTAGGGATAAGGCCTGATGCGGCTGACAACATTTTCTGTCTCTGTCAGTTCCGATTCAGAGATCGGTTTTTTAGGAATGGGATTGGCTTTCGTTTGATTGCCCTTGCCGACACCTACCAGCAGATGCTTGTTGTCGGGAGTGATCGATACTGCGGTCGGATACCATCCAGTAGGAATGAAACCTTTGACGGCGCTCTCATTGGGTTCATCAATATCGATAACAGCTATGCAGTTGTTGTCGGCGTTGGCTACATACAACGTTTCTCCATCAGGCGCAACAATCAGAGCGTCGGGAGTGCTTCCTTCGGGAGAATTTGGAAAGAGGCTGGTATAGATTGTTTCCGTCACGACGCCACGTTTTCCATCTACCACCCAAACGCCGTTCGACGAAGAGCACGCCACGAAAACTCGACCGTCAGTGGGATGGACTGCAATCTGATTCGGATGGATACCAACCGCGATTTTGGCTACCACGCGTAGTGTGTCGGCCTCCACGACAAAGACGCGGCTTTCTGCCCAGTCACTGACATACAGCAACCGGCCATCTCGATCAAGTTTCAGGTCATAGGGACGCCCGCCAAGTTCGATCGCGCGTTCTTCTCCATCGGCCAGCGTCGTTACGATCAGTTTGCCCGAATTGATGTTGAGCGAGTACAACAAGCCACGCTTTTCGTCTAAGCACAAGCCACTCTTGAATGACTTTTCCCTACGCACCTTTTCGCGAAGTGCCTGCAACTGCTCACCAGATAACTTCCTGGAATCCAATTCCGCTTGGCCCGTTCTCACAAAACCAGTATCTTTCAAATCGTAGGTGTGAACGAATCCGGCTCCTCCCCCCGACCACCATAACTTCCTCTCATCAGTGGAGGTTACGAGACCATACCAGCTCTGGTTGCACGATTCTTTAGCTATAACTTTTTGCTTCACCAAATCAATTAGTAACATTTGGTGCTCGTTGTATCCGTTACATGTCGCGATCGCATGCTTACTATCTCCTAACGGCTGAATGTTGAGCAGCAAATCAGTAGTTTCAATCTGCGCTCCGGCAGGGGTCAAGTGCCAGCCATTGGGGAGTAGAAAGCCGGTCTCCGTAGGACCTGCAAATTTTGGCTCGGTTTTAATCGCCTCTTGTGCCACTAAAATTGAAACCGGCCAACAGCAAAACGCGAAGCTAAAAAACGCTAGTAAATTAACTCGGATGAGCATTTCTGAGCCTTGAGAATTGAGTGAATAAAACGATGATGCACAAATTTCAATCTGCTTCAATGGCGTCGCTACGGAGTCGACGACTTAATGGCAAGCGAGGACTGTGAAATCACCAATACCGATCCGCCACGGCATGTTAGGTTAGCGATGTTTGCGAATACAGTACTCTCATGACTGAGAAATTTCCATGAAGAACTCGACTTCATTGCATTGGTCGCCCCCTCGCATAACGGCAATTTCCTCCGCTGACCATAACTTGCGTGCGAATGGAAAATTGAGATGGATGGTCGCTCGCGAGAGTTGATCGGCGTTCCGTTTAGTAATCTACGGTTTGTTGGAGAATCCCAAGCAGTCTTATGATCATACATCGGTGCCAGCTGCTCTATGAAGGTCGGATACAATTGTGACCGCCAACTTCGCCAAAGTTGTCCGTTGCCCCACGTTTCAATAGCCATTGGCAGTCGACGAAAACTAGACTCATAAATCAAAAGAGCTAATCCAACCTGTTTAAGATTGTTCGTACAAGCCATTTCCATCGCTGCATTGCGAGCGGCCCGAATTGCCAAAAACGTCATGCCGCCAATTGCCGCAATGATGGCGGCTACGATCAAAAATGTGCAAGTACTAATGGTTTTCACTATTTTAAAAGGGATCATCATCCATCACCTTGCCCGAGCAGACTAGGCAGACCGAATCTAAATCAACTTGAAAGGGCCAAGGGGCAACGAACGGACCTGCATTTCCTCCTCGCAGGAACAGCGTTCTACGAGATCAGGGTGTCTAGGAAATTTTCTGTTTGAGCTTTCAAAAACGAATCGATGTGAAATACGAGCTCGGTGATGGTAGGAAGCTTGGCATTTGGGAGATTTTCCTGAAACAAAGCAAGGGCGGCAAGAAGCTGATATTATAGCGCTTAACTGGCCGCTGGCGAGCAAGATCAGCAGCAGTGGCTTCTCGCGAGATGACTTTAGCGTCGAGCGAAATCCTTGCACTTTTATGCGCAAGTCACGTTGAACCAAAACACCACAGCAATCGATCGTTCATCTTGTTAGCTGCTGAAGCGTTTGTTCGATGTTTTCTTGATACAGGGCATTGGTTGTCTCGCGCTGTCGGGCGTCGCCGCACTCGAGTTCGATCCTAGTTTGAATTTAGCTTGCGTATTGGAGTCCTTCATCGTTTTACTCATTGGCGAAAAAGCACCCATCAGCAACGTGCACGCATGATTCCGGCTGCAGTCAGTTCTCTAACCAAACAAAAAATTGAGCGGAATCGGCACCTCGCAGTAGGTCAAGTTGCTAAGTATCGACTGCAGCAAGTACACCTAAAAAGAGCACGTAGAATTGCGTGGGCTGAGATGCAAAAAGTTGTGACGGGCGCGGTCTGTGATACAATCCCGCAAGGCGGTGTTCGGATGCCATGGGTAGTCTAAACCAGTTGGGGAATACAAGAATGAAGCCGCTTCCACGCCTCGCAAGGATTGTACCGTTGATCCTCATCGTGAGTCTGACCACCATTCAGGCGGAGCTCGCGGCCGAACGCAAAAGAGAGGAACGGCAGGAGTTTCAATCGCAGGAACTGATGCTGGCCAAGGCCGGTAGTTGGATTTTTAAGCCCGGCGATACACCCCGTGTTCTATGGCGCGACATAGAAACAGTGCGCCGACTTGGGTGCAACGAGCCGTTACAAGTCCGCTGGTTCAACACGGAACTGAACGAGTCGCCAGAACCGAATGCGCCCGGTCGCTGGCTCGCTTGGATCGAAGGGACTGCCCCGAACGGTACACCGCTGCGGCGGTTGCGAACCTTCTACGCATTGCCGCTGCAGCTTCCCACTTCCATCATGCCGGATTTGACGGTCGCTTTCCCTAATTTTTCCAGTTCCAAAGTGCCGGCTGTTCTCCGCGAGCACGAAACCGAAATCGTCCGCATGGCAAACGACACTCTCGTACGGACGGTGTTCGGCAACGAACAGGGTGCGATTCTAGTGGCTGGACTTACCGAGAGCGAGTCGGTGGGACGGCCGGCCAGGCACATTGAATCAACAACCGTCCGAAACGATGACTTTAACTTGTCGCTGAAGCTTAAGCTCCAAGGGCTGCAGGATCAGATTCGCTCATTGCGTCCACCGTTGCACTTGGATCAGCCGGCCCCCATGTTGCGCGAGGGTTCGCCCGATGACGCAGGTGTAGCGTCCGACGCCAAAGCCAGAATCGACGCTGTGTGCCACGCCTGGGCCGAAGATTCCGGTGAACCGTTTGTGACTCTCGTATCCCGCCATGGCGTGATCATCACTCACGAGGCTTTCGGTCGGGACGCCGCAGGCCAGCCGATCGATCGCGACTATCGTTGCTGGGTCGCTTCCATTACCAAAACGGTCACCGCGATCTTGTTCAGTCAGTTTCTCGATCAGGGACTTATCGACTTAGACGATTCATTAGCCACCGTGTTTCCGGACTATCAAAATCACGAACCGCATGTACCTACTTTCCGGCAATGTTTCACTCATACGAGCGGACTGTCTGGGCACGGCGAATTAGGTGACATGCATACCGCACATCTGGAGAACATCGTGCTTAATGGGATCGATGTGAACGAACCCGGCATGAAGTACTCGTACTGTGGACTGGGCTTTGAGTTGGTGGCCAAGGCGATGGAGATCGTCGCGGGCAAGAGCGTCGCCAAGCTCTACGACGAGCATCTTTTCCGTCCTCTGCAATTCGGCGATGTACGGATGGGCAACGCAAGTTCATCCGGCGAGTTCACTGCAATAGAGTTGGGCATCTTGGCCCAATGGATGGTCAACCGAGGTAGCTATGGAAATCAGCAGTTCATTTCCTCGGAAACTTTTGAACGACTACTGCCTCAGCCGCTACAAGTCGCCGATCATGGCTACACTGCAGAGGAAGGGATTGGCATCCACTGGCAACGACAACTCAAGGCCGATGTGCCACGCGACTCGAAACGCGATGAAGACTTGCTATTCGGGCCAAAGGCCTTAGGGCACGGTTCTTTCTCTGGATGCATTTTCCTCTTCGATCCAGACCTGGAGCTGGTGATTGTGCAAGTGCGTAAGCAGAGCGGTTCACGTAACGCCGAGTGGTCTCCAAAGTTTTTTCAAACGATCGCGGATGTCATGAGCCACTAGATGCGAATTAGTATCCCGTTGGCGTTGCGAAACCTCATTTCCGAGACGTGCCCGTGCCAGCTTGATCATAGTGACATCGTCGGCCGTGGCAATTGCAACAATCAGTAGTTGAAATGCCAGTGCTGTTCGACGATGGTTCAGAATACAGCCCTGATGGGAAATACATCTATTTCAATTCATCTCGCACTGGAACCATGAAGTTATGGCGGATGAACCCAGACGGCACGGACCAGAAACAGCTTACTCACGACGACATGAACGACTGGTTCCCCCATGTCTCCCCGGATGGAAAGCGAATCGCTTTCCTCTCGTTTCCAAAAGACGTTGCACCAGACAGTCGGCACCTGGCCTTCGTCAGCAATTCCGACGGACAGTAGAACTCGTCTGACGAAATGAAAGCGTTTTCGAAATTGCTGGTGCCGGTACCAAGTGGCCGGTTTGCAAACCGAGCCACCTCGGAGCATTCTCGCAGGTCGTGAATTTGGATTGACCAAGACTGCCATAAATGAAGGGCTGTTGCGTTAACGATCGAAGAGCTTTGTCTCGATCGTCCACTTGTCGTCGCGGTTTAGTTCGCTGTCTTCGCCGAGGAACATTTTAGAGGAATCGTTGTTGTCTTTGAGTTGCCAGTTGAGCCAAGCAAGTGCGACTCGGGTGAATTCCCCGCCATGCGGTTGCCGGTAGGTTCCGCCATGGCCGACGTCGAGATTTGTCATGGCGATCGGTACGTGATCGACTCGTGAATAGTCGTCCATAGCGTTGTTGTACGCGATGTCGGAAGGCCCACCCATAATGTACAGCACCGGTCCATGAAGTTTCTTAAGATCGTCTTTTTTCAATGCCGGCATCGCTGGCATTGGCGAAGGACTTGGCAAGACACCGCTGTTGCATACAACCAACGTAGTGATCCTGGGGTCGCTGGAGATTTCGATAGCTTGCAGTCCACCGCAGGACATCCCCATAGCGGCAACTTTTGTAATATCGACCTTGCCAAAATAGTTGCTATCAGGGCGAGCGGTCTCAGCGATCATCCAATCCAAGGCTGCAAGCAACTGACGGGATTGAGTTCTTTGCCGCGAAGATTCGTCACGGGATTCAATTTGGTCGAGTAATCCGATCCCGAGAATGATATATCCGTGCGAAGCAATCTCGTTCAAAAAGTTTTTGTGTTCTTCGGTGCTATTAGCGCAAGCTCCGTTTCCCCACAACAAAATCGGCAACTTCATCTCGCTATCAAATTTCCCTAAGTCTTGTGGACGATAGATGGTCATGCCGGCCAGCGTTGATGATTCGGTGGCAATCGCTGGGTAGGGCCCCTGTCCGCCCTCTTCAATTCTGATTTGTCTTGCCGCTTCTGATGTTTGTTCGGTATCAGAAGCTTTCATTTCGTTTACTGCCAAATCATTGACGATCGCCGAGTAGGCTGGCTTGGGATTGTTGTTGGCATCGAACAACAATGGATGCTGACCCCCACGCCAAGTGCGGCGATCATTCAAACCCCAGAACGTCACTCGCTCGATCACGTTATCGTGTTTCTTAAAGATCTCAAAGAGTCTCGCATAATCTTCGGCTTGTGCGTTGAGATCTTCCACCGAAGGGGGCGTACTTTCTCGTGAACGACGACTGCCGAATCCACCGCCGAACTGCCCGCCCGAGGCACCGCGAATGGTGACATCCAACTCAGTAATGCTGACCTTCAATCCCAGCGAAGCGTAATCGGTTATGGCTTTTTCAATATCCTCAAATGGCACGCCGCCGCTGCGCCAGTGCCCCTGGATGCCAACCGCATGAATAGGTGCTCCGTCAGCAAGCAATCGCTTCAGCAGGACCATCGAGCTTTGGTGCTTTGGTCCTGACTCGATGTTGTAGTCGTTGTAATAAAGAACCGCTTCGGGATCCGCCGCATGTGCGGTTTGAAATGCGAATGTCAGAAATTCCGGGCCGAGCGTTTGCATCCACTTAGAATCTCGCAAATTCTCCGTTTTTTCGGTCTGCGCATTGCCGCCATCACTGATCGCTTCGTTAACAACGTCCCAACTCTGAAGTTTCCCTTTGTAACGACCGACAACTGTCTCGATGTGGTCTTTCAACCTCTGCTTAACAACCTCTTTGTCATCCCCTTGGAAAAACCAGTCAGGAGTTTGCTGATGCCAGACCAGTGTGTGACCGTGTGCGGTCATGTTGTTTTGCTCAGCCCACTGAACCAGGGCGTCAGACCGTTCGAACTGCCATCGGTCTTCACCAGGATGGATCGGCTCTGGTTTCATACAGTTTTCGGGAGTGACGGAAGAAAAATGCTCCGCCGCGAGTTGTAGTTCTTCTGCCGAATATCGAGCCGGTACATCTCCTGCCATGCCTATTAGAAACGAATCTTTGAATACCGTTTTAATGACACCCTCGATCTTTACCTCGACGACCGGCGCAGGATCAGGGTTAGGTAATGGCAAAGGAAGCTCACGTGTCGAAGTCGCTTCTTCACCGTCTTGGCTGCCAAAAGAACGTTTCGCGGTGGCTTCTTCGCTTGCAAAATCACCTACTTTGCGTTGAAAATCGATCGAATTACCAACGATTTTACCGGTGTAAACTATGCGAATTTCATTGCCGCCCAAGCTGAGGTTTTCAACAAATGAAATCGCATCGTCTAGCAATTCAACTTCAGAAAATTCAACATCGCGAGAGCGACCGGCCACATCAGCCTTGGCTTTTGCTACGAAATGACCGGTTTGTTTGTCGAAATTCATGACGTACTTCTGGACGCCGATCTGAGTATCGAACTCGACATTCCACAATCCCGTAAGCTTGTCTTCAGGTTGGAACAACATGGGCGCGAACTCTTTTAGACTGCGACGCCATGATTGCCACTCGTGAGCTGTATCGGGCGATAGATAGTAGTGGGCGTTAATACCAAGCTCTTTCAACTGCTTGACACTGTCTCCCGGATCACCCCCTCGACGTGCCCGATCACCACCAACTTCCTTGCTACCGTAGCTTACAAAAACGAGTTTCACCTGGTCTTTAAATCCTTCGGTGTTCTCAACGTCTTCCTTGGAAATAGTCGCGCCGCTAAACAGTCCAATGTGCGAAAACTTGTCCATATTTCGAAGCGTGATCGACTTGGTTTCCATACTGCCCATCGATAGACCAGCCATCGCGCGATTGGGTTGATCGGTCAGCGTGCGGAAATGCTTGTCAACATAGGGAACCAACTCATTTACCAAAACTGTCTCGAAGTCCTTGATGTCAAAGTTTCGCATTCCGCCCATGCGAACTTCATTCGTCATTCCGTAGGTCATCACGATGACGAACGGTTTGGTTTTTCCTTCAGCGATCAAATTGTCCATGATCAAACCGGCGTGCCCTTGAACACTCCAGCCGTACTCATTTTCACCCCAACCATGTTGTAAATACAGCACCGGGTAGCGAGTTGCCTGATCGCTGTCGTAGCCTGGTGGCGTATAAACGAATGCGCGACGCTCGGCATCGGTACTTTCCGAATGGAAGAAGATCTCTCGAACTTGTCCGTGTGGCACATTTTTTAGCGCGTAAAACTCACGATCATGAGCGGGGATTTCAATGCCGCTTCCCCAACGTGTCGCGCCGAAATAATACTTGCTATTCGGATCAGGAACGTTTGCGCCATCGATGATCAACTCGTAGTAATGGAATCCTTCATCAAGTGGCCGGGAGTATCCGATCCACGCACCATCTTCGCCTTTGACAAATTCTGTGCTTTCGCGAAAGGTTGTGGCAACGCTTTTTGCTTCTGGAGCCACTACGCGAAACTTGATGCGACCTTGCGAATTGACTTGCGGGTATTCCTTGCCCGGCTGATTTGTCGACGCGGGTTTGAAGTCGTCTTCGATACCTGCCGGTGTTGTACTGGATTGCTTGTTGTCCGTTGCGGCAGGCGTCTCGGTTGTGGTGCTCTTTGTTTCCGTCGCTTTTTCTTTTTCAGTGGCGGTTTGCTGGAAGATCAATTGGGCAAAGTGGTATAGGTTGTTGCGCCAGTGCGTCCCATCGTGTCCGTATGAGTCAACGTTCCATATGTGCGGCACTTCGTGCTCTTTGAGATAACGCTGCAGACGTTGACTGATTCCGATCAGTCCGTCCTTGTTGCCACAGGACAGCCACAACAGTTCGAGTTGCTTTTTGGTCTTTTCGGGATCAGGTATTAATTCCTCGGGAGCCTTCGTGTTGGGCGCTGACGAGAACCCGCCCACCCAAGCAAACGTGTCTAGGTTGGTTAGGCCAAAATTGAGCGACTGTCCACCACCCATCGACAAGCCGGCCAGGGCGCGGTGTTCTCGATCAGCCTGAACGGAATAACGAGACTCGATGGCGGGAATGACATCGTCTAGCAAGTCTCTTTCAAAGACTGCGAAGGCCGATGCACTGGCCATCACGTTACCCTCGGCACGATCTTTCTTCTGCGCGCGACCGTTTGGCATAACGACGATCATCGGACCAGCTTTTCCGTCCGCGATCAAATTGTCGAACAAAACATCAGGTGTCGCAAAACGCTGCCATTCGGTTTCGTCGCCTCCGATGCCGTGTAATAAATACAGAACAGGATATTTTTTCTCGGGCGAGTATCCGGGTGGCGTGTAGACGTTCAGCTTACGAGTCGTGCCGACCGTCTTCGACTCGTAGTCGATCATCTCCAACTTGCCGTGAGGAATGTCTTCACGTTTTTCGACGATGCTATCTACGGGATCGGGGTACGTCTGTGTGTCGTCGGGACCGAGTTCAATCGGGCCGCCAAAGCCACCACCGCGTCGTCCTTGGCGGGATTGCTCCGGGTTTTGCTCCTGAGCTTGCGCAACAACGTTGGCAATCTGAAGCATGCCGAGCAGAATCAGTATTAGCAGTTTTCTCATGGGACATTCATCAACTTTGATAAGAGTGGAGAAGGGGGGTTGAGGAGCCGTTTTGATCAGATAGCGTTGTCTTTTGACGAAGGAAGCCTCACTTGAGTCTGAAAACACGAATGCGAATCGGATGTTCTCTATTCCATTCCACGTCGAGCGTTCCGACAAACACGGATTGATTCAACCATTCATATTTGCCTTGAGGAGCTTCGAAAGTCGGCGTTGTAAACCGCAGACCGGCCGGAGGAGCCCCGACGCCAGTGTTAGTGATGCGAATCACAACACCATCATCCGTTTGTAGAAAATAGGTCGCCTCGGCGACAGTTGCACCATCGCTGCGCGACAGATTCCAGTCGAAACCGCCAGTAATAATCTTGCCCCGAATCCGAGGTCCTTCGAACGTGCCGCCGGTAATGGGAATGACGCGTCGCCGTCCATCCGTACCCTGGCCTGCCTCTAACGTATTGCCGACATCGACGTACGCAGTATAGACAAACTCCAGGCTAGGAATTTCATCGGCAGCGGGAGCATCGAACGGCAAAACGTCGTCAGTAATTTTCGCTGACCCGATTCCGGCGCGGGGATATTCGGTGGCTACTTTCCACGCAATCTCCTGCAATGTTCGATTTAGCGTCTCATCCCACTTTGGTTGATTGGCTCGTTTTAAAATATCGAGCATCGGTAGCCCGATGGGACTCTGCCGATATAAGACCGCATAGTGCAGGTAAATGTTCAATGCTTCCAGCGGAGGAGAAGGGTGCGCTGGATCGACAAACAGTTCACCTTGTTCATTCAAACCCGCAACTTCGTTTCGAAAAATGCGTGACCTTAATTCCACAGCTGCTTGAGCCGTGGGTATGGCAAACACAATTTGATTTCCGTTCCCATAACTATCGTTTAGCGCATCGATCTGTGCTTCTCCGGCTTTGATGTTGGCAACATTCATCTTTGCCAATTGATCAGGTGTTTTGTTCCAAGCGGGTTTGTTCCAAGCTCCTTCAGGGAAGTCCTGATTATCAATATCGCCACCACCCCAAGAGAATTGAACAAAGAACTGCATATTAGGATTGTGCTGTAAGCCTAGTTTAACAAAGTTCTCAATGCCTTCGTCAGGCAACTGAATCGGCGACATTACGAGGAAATCCACTTCACCTTTTACCAGAGCTTTTTTCGCAGTATTTTGTGTTTCAGGTAGATTCCAATGTTGCAAAGTTCTTGAGGCGCCGATCTTTTGCAGACCTGACATTTCGTGTCCCGCGATACCTTGGGAGCGGACGAGTTCATTCAACGGCTCGGGTACATACCACATCAGGCTGTGCGAAGCATAAAACACCCTTTTTCCAGCCGGCTTGGATGCATCGGCATTGGGTCGCTCATCACTGATCTGCTTGCTATTAGCTTCCGCACTAATAGTTTGTGCACCAGCACTTGCTGCCACCATGGCAACCAGTAAGCAGACGAGTAGGAAAACCGACAAGCGATTCAGTTGCGCAGCCATGTTGTTTCCGGTAGGCCAATTTAATCAAATGTGCTAAACCGCAGCAGCGTCATCTACACAGACGTCTCATAGCCGCTTCCCGACAGATTGACAGTGAGGAATTGCGCACGCACTCATTGATATTTCACAATCGTAAAGCGAATTGTAACAGAAGATTACCGTGCGTACACGCACAAACCCTACGCGGGGCTGAAAGTCCGAAACTAGGCGTTCCACTCATGCTCTTTGTTCGTTTCTTTAGTTGGGGCTACGAGCGTAAATGAATCCTGTGTACACTTTTCGAAGTTAGTGAACGTCGCCGGACCTCGGAAATTCAATTACGCTCAAAAAAATGTGCGATGACGAAAATTTTGGTTCTTTACCACTCCAACACAACAAACACTCAACGCATGGCGGAGCTCGTTGCTGAAGGTGCGCGGCAACTTGACGATGTCGAAGTCCGACTGCGTAGCATTGAAGAGGCCGATCACACGGATTTGGATTGGTGTGACGGACTTGCGTTAGGGTCCCCGACCAACTACGGCTGCGTCAGTTGGCAAATGAAACAGTGGTGGGACCAGCAGCCGATCGAAAATTGGGGCAAACGCGATGGCAAGATCGGCTGCGTTTTTTCTTCCGCTGGCGCTTGGGGTGGCGGCCAAGAATGGACCTGCATGGCATTGATGTCCATCCTGATCAACTACGGGTTCCTCGTTTTTGGACTGACCGATTACTCGGGCATCAAATTCTCAGCTCACTATGGAGCGATCTCCGCAGGCGCACCGGAGGACGACCGCGTGCAAGAAGCCTGTCGCCGACTTGGAAGACGACTATCTGAGTGGACGGCAAGTATGATCCATGGACGCTCCGACGCGCATCCTCTGAACCAAACTTATGACCGATTCAAAGACTTAGGCAAATAGACTCAGAACCCGAGTACAATAACTCTCGCTTGTTTCCCCCCAACCCTTAGCTTTCTACGAGGTTCGACAATGAAATCCAAAGCCTTATTCAACCGACGTGATTTTCTCCAAACGGCAAGCGCTGCCACTGCAGCGGGCGTCTTCCTGGGCACCAGCGCCGTTAGCCGCGCGGAAGACTCACCGAACGAACGACCCGTTTTCGCCACGATTGGGTTGCGTAACCAAGGTTGGACTATTACAGACAAGTCAACCAAGTTCGCTGACTTCGCCGCCTTTGCCGATGTCGACGCTAATGTGCTGGGAGCGATCAATGAAAGGCTTGAGAAAAAAACGGGCAAGAAAGCAGTTGGGTACAAGGACTACCGCGAGGTGCTTGACCGCAAAGACATCGATGCCGTCATGATTGCGGCGCCGGATCATTGGCACACGAAGATTTCGGTCGAAGCGATGCTGGCCGGCAAGGACGTCTATTGCGAAAAACCGCTGACGCTAACAATCGACGAAGGCAAATTGATCGAAAAGATTGTCAAGCAAACCGGGCGTGTGTTCCAAGTGGGAACCATGCAACGAACCGAAAACGATCAACGGTTTCTCAAAGCAATCGCCTTAATCCGCGACGGCCGGATCGGCGAAATCCGCAAGGTTACCTGTGGAATCAATGGTGCCACTGGTTCGCCAGTGATCCCTGCCATCGATGCTCCCGAAGGCCTGGATTGGGACATGTGGCTCGGCCCAGCACCGATGGTGCCCTACCGTGCATTGCCAGAAATGCGAGTCGGCTATGGCGGCGGTGTGCCACTCTTCACCAACTGTCACTATGCTTGGCGTAACTGGTACGAAACCTCTGGTGGCCAGATGAACGACTGGGGTGCCCACCACGTTGACATTGCGACTTGGGCACTGGGTGCGAGCGATACCGGCCCAAACAAAGTGACGCCCGTCAGCTATTCATTACCAGTTGAATACAAAGGCGGCTATCCGACGGTTAGTGATCAATACAATTCGCCCACCAAGTTTGAGATCCATGTCAACATGCCCGGTGACATCCCGATGATCATCACCAGCGAAGGCGACAACGGAATTCTGTTTGAAGGAACTAAGGGTCGCTTCTTCGTCAATCGCGGCAAGCTCACGGGCAAACCAGTAGAAGAATTGGAAACCAATCCGCTTCCGGAAGACGCAGTGGAGAAGGTCTATGGTGGGCCGGTCAGCGAGAACCACACCGCCAACTTCATTGACGCTATGCGTTCGCGTAAACAACCAATCTCTGATGTTTGGACGCACAACCGCATGCTAGAAACTTGCCACCTGGCAAACATTGCGATCCGCTTGGGGCGCGAGCTGAATTGGGATCCGACCAAACGTGAAATAATCGGTGACGATGAAGCCAATTCGTTCCTTTCGCGAGAAAATCGCAAGGGCTACGAAATCAACATGTAGTGAAACCCTTACTGCATCCGCCTCCGAGGATCAACGTGGTTCCCGGAGGCAGGAAGGCCCGCTTACCGAAAGGTAAGCCAGCTCTGGCCGATCAATTTGCCATCTTGATTATTCACTTTTTTCGTCCTAATGTTTGCACGTCAACCGTAGGGCAAACCACGGCGAACGGAGAAAGGCAACAAAGTTCTGTGTCACTGCTTTCTCGCTTTGCGCTCAACGGCATCCTTCATTTCTTTGATCACTTGTCGATCAGTGATTCGATCTCTAATTCTTCGTATTGTACGTCTATCTTTTCGCGTCCCGATGTCTGAAGTGAGATCGTCAGTAAGCAGTCTAGGAAGCCGCTTTTCAAAATCTGATTGGTATTCATTGCGCTCCAGCAACTGCTGGCACGAATGCGAGCATTTGATTTCGTGTGATTCGTAGTTCTTGCTTCTCCGATTATTTCGAACCATCAGCAAATGACCAACCATTGGGCTTGTCCCGATTTTTAAACGGATCGAAAGCGTGAATCGGCTTCGCTCTTTTTGTGCACATCACTAACCTCAATAAACCGAACACACGGTCTGATGCAGCGACGCACTCCGGACTTCAGAGTGATTGACGCCTCCTTGGACTACAAATTTCTGCAATATGAGAATACCGCGATGTTTCGTACCGCGTTCTTACAATTGATAGTCCTGTTTCCAATGGCGTTGGCCGTTGCCCAGGACGCTCCATTGGCTGTCGGCAGTAAAAAACAGCTCTTCATTGACCAACGGTTCATTGCAAAAAGTGAAGGGGTGACGCTGCGGACCAATCCGGGACATAAGCTGGGACAAATTCTGAACGCCGAGGGCGAACCGCTGATGGGGCATGTCAGCAGAGTGTTCGAGGACCAGGGTAAGATTCGGATGTATGTCGGGCACGACGGTGTGTCGATCTTCGAGAGTGACGACGGCCTGCATTTCAAAGCGTGCGGCAAATCGATCGGCGGCGGGATTTTCTCCACCATCTTCTTGGATCCGCACGACCCCGATCCGGCCCGAAGATACAAACTATTCCTGCTCAAAAGCCATGAGACCTTTGACCGCGCGACCGACGGGGTGTACGCATTCGTCTCCGCAGATGGGCTGGAATTCACAGAGGTTGGTCGCGTGCTGCCGTGGTTTACCGACAATCCAACGAT
Source organism: Pirellulaceae bacterium (assembly GCA_041749395.1). Classification (GTDB taxonomy): domain Bacteria; phylum Planctomycetota; class Planctomycetia; order Pirellulales; family Pirellulaceae; genus Laterigemmans. The sequence goes on along the minus strand of JBGTBJ010000159.1, from coordinate 5,312 downwards.
CGTGATGTGGGACGAGCGGATTAGTAAATATGTCATCTACGTGCGAGCATTGGCATACGACTCTCCCAACCAGCGCCGCATAGCGAGGATCGAGGTCGACGACCCGCTCAAACCCTGGCCGTATCGTGAGTCAGAAGATCCTCGGCCTTTCCTAAGTATTGAAAATGTTCCAGTCGTCCTAGCGGCGGATGATGAGGACGATCCCGATTCGGACATCTACTATAATGCCGCCACGATCTACGAAGAAGCGCAAGACACGTACCTGATGTTCACGACCCAGTTTCGACACTTCTCCGCTCAACGGCACTCATTCGTGCGTCCAACACGGCCCGGTCAGTGGGAAGATTTTGGTCTGCTGGAAACGCAATTGGCGGTGAGCCGCGACGGCGTTCATTGGCAACGCCCCAGCCGAGAACCCTATATTCCCATGGGCTTAGCGGATGAGTGGGACCGCTGGTACGCTGTGATGGGCCCCGGGCTGGCACGGCGCGGTAACTACTTGTATCAGTACTACAACTCCACTGGACGCCTGCACGACGGCGCGGTCTTGCGCGCCGAATATGAAATGACCGCGCCGCAATTGGGAGGTATCGGCATTGTCCGACAGCGATTAGATGGCTTTGTTTCGGCCGATGTCGATCATCAGGGGGGCTGGCTCGAAACCCCTTTGCTCACTTTCAGCGGCAATCGGTTGCGACTCAACATCGACACCGGAGCCATGGGGACAACCTTGGTCGAGCTTCGCGATGCCGATGGTCAGCCGATCCCCGGCTTCACACTGGCCGATTGCGAAGAGATCAGCGGTAATTTTGTCGACCAAACTGTGTATTGGAATGGAAACGTAGACTTAGATTCGTTAAGCGGTCGGCCAATCCGCATCTATATGAAACTCAAACGCGCAAAACTGTACGCGTTTCAGTTCGTGACTGAATAAGTACACGGTATGGTTATTCCCCAGGATTAGACCGTCGGAAAATATATGATGGAGGGATTACAAGTGCTGCGTCACCACCGCCATTGAATGTCCGCATCCGTCCGCCCTCCACAGCGACTAATTCCCAGCCATCGGCATAAAGTAGGTTTAACCCGCGGTCAAGAGCCGCGGCGAATCAAACTCAGTGGACTTGATCTGTGCCACAGAGTTATGAACGACGACTATCGTCGCGAGACTTACAGCGAGGCAGGCTAGCAAAGATCGCATCGGGGTCCTCCAGCTTTTTGGAAGGAACGAAACATTGAAACAGATTGAACGGAAACGACGCCTGCAATCAAGTTGTGCGATTTAATCGAATAACGCTGGCGAACACGCAGGCGCAGCCAAAAAACTATGATTCCAATTCGCGGCCAATTCGCGACGTGCCGCAAGTAGTCCGAAGTCCTTCGCGTTAAAAATACACTTTGTGTTCCCTGTGTGCCGCTCGTTTCCGATTCTGTGGTGTCACATTACTTGATCCGTTTTCAATGGACGCCATGTTTCACTACCCATTGAGTTGCTGCACGTTGTCGTCCTACGCGATCAGCAAAGTATCCAAATGCGACCGCTGCCACTGCAATGGTGATTAACAAAACTAACGTCGTATCGCTGCAATGCCCATGCGCAACCTACCCAAGAGAAGCCAGGACTGGATGATTCCGTAAATTGTCTGCCTTCCCGATTGGTCGTTGGATTAGATGGTTATCGACCGTCTCTGGATTCCAGGGTGAGCTCGGAAACGAGGAGTGAGTGATCGGAGCCGACACGTCGAATTATAGACGATTCGGCTGTGGAGAAGTGTTTAGTGTGGAAGATGTAGTCGATTCGCAGTGAGATTGGCAGCGGACGCGTAGGCCATGTCCAAGTTGGTTGAGTGTCCGCGTCAACGTTTGCAACAGCGAATGAATCAACAAGTCCCATTTTCGTCAGGGTGCGTGGAGCGATGAATGTCGAAATGCTGTTGAAATCACCAAGCACTATAGACGCGCTCGCAGGGTCCATTACGGTCGCAATCGCGGCGATCTCAGATTCGTGTACTCTTTCGGCATCGGACAAGGCGGTCATTACTGCGGAAATACGGTCGCCCCGTTTCAGTACGACGGGAGTGAGATGAATGTTAATAATGTGAACCGACAAATCCCCAACAACAACGGTTGTCGTACAAAACCCAAATAGGCCAGCATCGGGAGGCGTGAATTTCACATCTGCCAGTGGTAGCTTTGATGCGAACGCGAATCGTTCCGCTGCGTAGCCACCTTGATGTCCGATCGAGGTGAAATATGGAAAGTCGGTAGAGAGATTATTCCGTAAGAATCGCTCTGATTGCAGAGTTGACTCTTGAAAGCAGATAAGATCAGGTTTCGCTGTCGAAATGGCATCAAGAACCTGGTCCCCGCGTCGATTTCCCCAGTTCAGATTGTACGTTGCAATACGGAATGACTCAGCCATTGCGTTTGATGCAAGGTGAGCAAAGAGCGTTAGCAATAGAGCGACCGTCTTCATCTCAGTGCGATAACGGCGGCCGACGATACAAACGCAAGTGACAAGAAGCTGGATAACGCCTTGCATAGCATCTTCCTCTTTGCGATAGCGGTGATCGGCAGGAGCGGGCGAACGACTTGCAAACGGACGAGAAAGCTAACCTCCCGTCCTCCATTGCATCAAAAGGTTACCCGAATTCCCAGCGTGTCCAGGAAAAGCCGTACCGGCTCGCGTTACCCCTAACGTAGCGTACCGCTGCACGGACATCATTGCAAGCTTTTCAATACAAGGGCGACACGCTCGGCAGGATCAATCGCTGTGTGTTCTCGCGACGCATTCTTGCCTCATTGAATGATCCAAGTTGATTAGCATCATCAGCGTTGCAGAGTGATGCCAATTACGGAATCCGAAAATGGTCCAACTGCTTAAGAGACTAAAGTTTCTGGGGGCCGACCGCACAACTGACCTCGGAACTGCTTCGACAAGCTATGATGTGGCGGGCGGGTCCAAAACCATTCCAACCTGCCGCTTAGTTTCGCGGCATTTTTCGTCCTTCTATGATTACTAGCAAAGTTGATACAGCGAGAAATACGAACCCAATGGTGTACGAACTCAGCCGGGTGAAGAATTCTGTTTGGCGGCTCGGTAAGTACCACGGCCCCGCACCTCCCCAAGATGAAATGTCATCTGGATCGTTTCCCCCAGATAACGATTTTTCATCAGCCCCCATCGAATATAGGTCAACGCGCCCCACAGCGTTAGAGCATGCTCGAAGCTTGTGTCCCCACGGATCAATTATAGGATCCGTTGTAATGTAGTGCTCGGTTTCAGAGGGTCCTTCGCCCGTTTCGATGAAATGTTTGGCTTGTTCTAACGACATATTGAATTTGAAGATCTCTTGACGCACAAGATTGATCTGCGTTTTCGTTAGGGAATCATATGACATCGTGGCCTGTCCGAAACGGACAATGTCGCCAGACGCTAACAAAAATATTGATGTTAGCGCAGCAGCGAAGGTAGTAGCCAGTAAAACCATTTTAGTTGAAAAACGCATACTGCGAGCAATCGAATGTTGTTATCCGCAAAAAGTCAACACGACTTGAACGATGAAAAATCGGAGCAAAAATAAATTATGCAAAGAAAGATCGAGCCTGCAACAAAGCCCACGCTGATTTTATAGTGCTGTCGCGCGAATTCCCCACCTGATGATAGCGTGCCACAAAATTCTATTTGCTGGTAACTCAAGCAACTCTGGGTGACTCGGCTCATAATCAGCGACGACTCTAATAAAGCATTGAATACCAACGCTACTTTCGCGGCTAGGCTGTGAATCTATTAATTGAAGGCAATAAGAGTCGCCTTTCGCTCCGCGAAAGTTCAAAAAAGCAGCGAATACCAACGCTACTGTCGCGGAGCGAAAGGCGACTTCAAAACAACCAAGCGCGGTCAGCATCTGAGAAATACCACTTTACTCTTCCAGTGAGCGGCCGGACATATGAGATCGGTACGTCTATCGTTTACTAGTTTTCGGCGTCGGGCTACGCGGGTTTTGGATCGGAAAATGATCTACCGCCTTCTTGGATGGTTCATTCTCTCTAATTACTCCGCTTCCGAGCCGAACAACAAAAGATTCTCACGTACGAATTGGCAGAGTTCAAGACCATTCGTTTTCAACGGGCGGACATGCGGGTAGTTCCAACATTGGTTATTTCCGCGAAGCGAATAGGTGTGCGGAACTCAGTTGCAACGCACAACTATTTGCCTGGTTCAATCACGAAGGGCAGCTTCCAAGAATCTGTCGAATTCACGTCGATTTTCTGTATCAGGCTGAAGGAGTTCCGGATAGTCAGTGTATTCCATTCCCCCGATTGCAGAATAGAATTCCGGTATCGAGGTTGCCCCCATTGCGTCCAAAAGTCGTTTTGCTTCGTAGGTAGCGGGGAGTTTCGGCCTGCCGTACTGTATTGATAGGTCGGCGTGTTGTGATTCTTCCCAAACCAAGAGGTCACATAGCCGTTGTCTCTGAGGATCGTGCCGATAGTGGCTTTATTCTTTGGAATGACGCTATCTTAACCTGGGAAACCAGTCGACATTTCGCCGATGACTCCCGTGCCAACGGAATGGTGGTTGCGGCCGATGATGAGTGCCGCTCGTGTTGGTGAGCAGGGCGCGGTGGTGTGAAACTGAGTGTATCGCAAGCCCGACTTCGCGATGCGATCCATTGCCGGTGTCGGATTGACTCCGCCAAAAGTACCGCAGACACCTTGCCTCTGGTCATGCGTGATAATCAGGAAAACGTTGGGCACGCCTTTGGGTGGCACCACGTTGGCCGGCCAGCCAGGCTTGGAATCCGCCGCAGCGAGGCCGATTTGGTGGGCGAACGGTAACGGCGGATTTGGGATATATCGTCCGTCGACCGTCGTCGTTGTGCCGGGTGAACCGGGCGTCCCCAAAGTCTGAACTTGTGCGTTGGCGGGAGTCCCGAGCGACACCAAAGTCTCTGCGATGCCCCCAATCATGAGGAAGTGTTTGGATTGTCTCAATGTGGTTGTCATGATTGTCAATCCTGTGGGATTCGCCCTACCTCGATTCGCTCTGGAGAAGAGTACCTTTGTACTGAGGTTTCGTTCCGTGGGCAGCAATTGCGATTAGATATGACATCAGAGGGAACATCGATTAACTTAACTTTACTTCATGCAATAGCAACAGCGCAAGAGTAAGCGTTCGGTACGACTATCGGTTTTCTAATTTTCGACGGCGGGCGCGGCGAGCTTTGGTTTGGGCGGCGCGAGCTAACGATTCCGTCTGGCGATAGGTGCGAATTGCACCCGGGTGCGATTGCGCCCAGACGTCGGGC
>JBGTBJ010000158.1:0-31970 GCA_041749395.1 Pirellulaceae bacterium | reverse complement strand
AGGCAATAATGGTCGCCTTTCGCTCCGCGATAGTTCTGAAAAAGCAGCGAATACCAACGATAATTTCGCGTAGCGAAAGGCGACTATGATTGCCTTCGAATATTGGATTCACAGCCACTATAGCCTGGCGACTTCTAGCTCCAAGTCGCAGTCCGCAAACTCGCTGTCAAACATAGCGGCAAAGCGACGTAGCGCTACCGCCATGCGAAAATGAAAATCAAGCAAGTCGGCCGTGAGAAAAGTCTCGGTAGCCAAGAGACTATCAAATCCCACTTCGCTGACCCGCAACTCGGCGTCCAAATGCATGAGTGTCTCGACGGCAAAGTGGGCACGTCGATCGGAGTCGCTTAGTTCCGCTGCGTCCATGACCCAAGCATGTGGTTGCAGAAATCGATCCAAAGCAGCTGAGGCCGCTCCTTCTCCATCTTCGGCAGTGACGATCTCGCGAAATTGACCACTGGTGACGTAGAACTTTGGCATCGGAGTACTCGCTTCCTTGACGGACAAACTGTCCTGGACAATTAAACTGGGGCAACTTGATCGCAGTGCTTTGCGACAGCCCCAGTTATCGAGTACCCCTGTGACACGTTTGGTCACAGCGGCAGAATTTTTTTGGAATTACACCGACAAGGATGTGCCGCGATGCGTTGCAATGAGATTGCGATAACGACGCAGCAAACGCGAAATTGCAATGCCCAAGTAAACATTGACGACGACCGAGATGATCAACATAAAATTATAAACCGGTTGCGGAGTAATGTCGCGAACACTCTTTTTGAGCTCCTCGCGGTTCCGTTCCAGCTCATCGCTCGGACTCTTTGTGGCGGCGCTACCAGTCGTTTCGGGGGCAGGCTTACTACTTGAGCCATTACTCTGGCCTCCTGAAGCGGGAGCGTTCTGCGGCTGTGTGTTGGAGGGCTGTTGGGCAGAAGCGGTTCCACCACTATTGGGAGCTCCTCCATTGCCGAGCCCCGTGTTGGCCAAGCTACCTCCGGAATATCCGCCGGGCAAATAGGCTCCGGAACTACCTGGTTGAAACAAGTTATTCTGCGCAAAGCGATCTTCAGTATTCACGCCCCAATTCGGCCCGTTAATGGTATTTGGGGCTCGCTGCAACTGACCATTGCGATCGAACAGATTCGCGTTCGCACTGGTATTGGTCGTAGCCAAGAGTTCCTGTTCCCGCCGCATAAGCAGAATCTTCTCATTGGTTCGCTTGATATATTCTTGAATGTGGGGTCCCCGTAGATCCGTGTCCAGGATCAGCCGTCCGGTCTGTTTGTCGTAAGCCTTGCCATTTACGTCAAAGCCAATCTGTGCCAAAAGTTGTTGATCGGCAATCGCTTGTTCTTCTGCCGTCAATTTCACCGGCGCAATTCCGCTCGCCCCATAACCAGAGTTGCCATAACCAGAGTTGCCATATCCGGCGGAATCAACGCCCGAAGGGATTCCCAGTCCTGGATTGGCCACGCCTGGCTGTGTGTATCCGGGTGCCGCGTAGGTTGGGTTGGTCGCGCTGAAATTGGGATTGGAATATGGGGGTGCCACAGGGCCTGTATTCGGGAGCGGATTCGTGTTGGAATTTAGGTTCGTATTGAATGTGGAGGGAGGATCGCTGGGTGAACCAGGAACGCCCGTTCGGGGAGTGTAGGTATTCGCGGCTCCTGTTCCGTAGCCATTTCCGCCTGCAATGGTGGAGGGAGCGGATGGCGGCGGCGAGGCAGGATTGGTACTCGGTTGATAGCCGCTCCATCCATTCGCAGCATTGGTATCAGCTGCGGTTCGCGCCGCATTAGGATTCCGCGAGGTCGACGGCGCGGATGCACCACCCGGCGCGGTTATTCCGCCCGGTGCTGATGTTCCGCCAGTACCCGACATTCCGCCTGTTGGCGAGGGCATGCCGAAACCGGGGGTCGTACTAAAGCCCGACGGTGAATTGGCGGCGGGACTGATGCTGGGCGCATTACCATTCTGAAATGCAGTTAACGAACTTTTGATCTGGTCACCGGCTTGACGTGCAGCATCTGCAAGCTGTGCCGAGCCTTCGCTTCTCAGTTCTTCTAAAGCTTGTTGGCCCGATTCGCGAACATCATTCAATGTCGGAATTGCAAACGCGCCATTTTCGCCACTCTGCGCTCGCACCGTACTTGTGTCGGGAGGCGCAGGATAAGGGGTTTTGAGGCTTAAATCGTAGGAATTCGCATTGGGATTGGGCGCATTGGGATCGGGAGAGGGATTTCGCGCAATCGCGGGTTGCGGTAGTGGGTCATTTCCCACTCGCAAAACAACCGAGGTGACGCGTCCCTGCAATTCCACAGGTATTTGACTGGTAACGGACCCCTCTCGTTCGAGCTCTGCCATCTGGGCAGGCGAAACTTGAATGATGTACCGATAGCCGGCGCGTCCGTCAGATTCCCATCCGACATCCGCGGTGATGATGGCCAATGCCAGAAGCAGCGGAGCTCCGCCCATCGGATCCTTCCTGTCTGGTTGCGACACCAACAAGTGACAAGCGAGCGATAAATCGACTCAAGCCACTCCTAATGTCAAAACACCGAAGTATGCAAACCGTCACATCCTAGCGGGGACAGCAAAGATCGGTAAAGAGCGGAATCTATGTTCTTTTTGAATGTACGCCAACAATAATACAAGAAAAACTACCTAGTTTACCCAGAGTAGCAGGCGCGCTCCGCCGTGCAGTTCGCCCCACACGCTCACCGCACGCACGCCGTTCGCCCCACACGCTCAAGCTCGCCCTAACGATCTAAAGGCCCCAACGCGTCATCGCCAGCTGGCACCTTGCGCAATTTCTTTTCTATAAACCGCCAGACTCCAAGGCTGGACGAGAGTAGCCCAGCGAGCAAAAGTGGAGCCGTGTAGGTAAACAATAAAAAAATGATGTGAACACGGCGACTATTGTCACCGCTGCCGGCGGCTGCGCGACCTCCCATCATCATGCTCACTTCATCGGCAATCGCCGGTACACGCGATGCCCAATAGAGAGCCCCTAAGAGAATGCAAAAAACGAGATTCATCAGCAGCATGAAGCTCAGCGACATTTGTGGACGACGTGTTGCATTAGGCATCGTCGTAGTCCTCTTGATCATTGAAGGTGCGCAATAACTTCCGTCCTAGGTAGAGATGCCAAAGATCGTCCGTGTCAAAGGGGCGAAGGGGTTGAGAGGTCGATACCTCGATCGTTTCCGCGCCATCAGTGATCGCGATGCAGGGCTCGTCCTTGCGGATCGCGCGCACGATCAATGCGCGTTCGCCGACAAAAAAACCTAATGTTGTCGGAGTAATCTGGTCGAGCCCTAAACGATCGAAGTGTTCTAGAAGTGGTTTTACTAATCGTTGTTGTGCCGCATTCCATTGCTTTGCATCGACGCGAAAGATGTCAGCATGTTCGACTTGCCAGCCAGCATAAATCGAGTAGATATCGTCAACGGGAAGCTCTGTAAGATCGGCAGCCACGGTATGAACGAGCGGGCCGGTGATTCCGATATTCGAGTAATGTCGTTGCCCCAGATCGTAGCTGAACTTTACTAAGTAGCAATCAACTGGACTATCGAAACTGGGCCAATAGAGTCGACGACTATCGACAACTTCCACCGAGGTTGGTGGTGCTCCCATATTCTGTGGTTGAGCGAGCCATAGTGCCAAATCGGCCTCGGCAGTGGCTTGCGGAGTTTTGTATTGATCGTCAATGGCATCGACAAAGCCAAGCTCTTCCGCATACGAGATAACTCGCAAACGGGCCGAGGGTTCGGCGGCCAATTCCAACAAGCGTTGCCTTCCCAATTCCACACCGAGTCTTGCCAATGCACCGGCAGCTTCGGTTTGTACTCTGCGGTGTTTGAGCTCCAAGGCTTGATGAAGTTTTCCACTTGCAATATCGGAGCCAATCAAGCCCAAGGCATCACACAGCGAGACGGACAGCGCGACGGCTTCGCCGAGAACGCGTTGCACTTCATCCACTCGTTCGCCAAAGAAACGTGGGTCCTCCTCGAACCGACTCAGTCGACCGACGACATGCCCTAGCAATTGACAGAGCGCTTCGCAGCGATCGGCGGCTGGATGAACAGCCACGCGGGAACTACGAAACAAGAAATTCGCCAAATCCAGCAGAGGCGACGCAACACTCCGGTGCTCGATTGCCGCCAGAGCGCTGGGAAACAAATCGGCAGGATCCCAGTTCTTGCTTAGGAATAATGGGCTTAGCAGTTGTCCCGTATCAACCCAAGTGGTCGGCGGACGATCCATCAGAATTTTTGACAAAGCTTGCAGTGATTGGTGAGTCTTAACCGCTGCAAGCGGATACAACCATCGATGACGGTTCGGCGTACTGGGTGGTAAATTGCGGTCGACCGCCTCAATCTTGTAAGTATCCAATGCGGCGATGTGTTCGGGCGAGCAACGAGCGACTAAGCGTTGAAAGGCAAGGAAAAGACCCCCTAATATCGCTGGATCGGATTCGCTCAGTAATTCGATCTCTCGAAAGAGCGATTCTAAAATTTCGGAACTTTCGACCGGGCTAGCGTCGCCCAATAGACGCAAATTCCTCGCGGCGATCACCGGATCCGCATTTTTCCCTAACAAGGAGATGACGAGTGCGGAGGTATCTATTTCCATCAAACTTTTTTCGTTAGCAGAGCTATATTTCGCAGGGGCTATATTTCGCAGGGATTGCACAGCCACCCAACTATACCGGACCGGCGCCTCATCGTCACCGGTCACCCTGGCAAAGTTGGTCGTAGGAAATTCAAGAATCTCCCTTACTCGCCTACGGTTGCAGCGTCAGGGGGCGCGCCCAAATGTTTCTAAAGCGAACAGGATCACCATGGTCTTGCAGCATGATCGGTCCAGCAGGGGGATGGAGTTGGAATTTGCCAGGGCTTCGCATCCCAGTGACGCCTGCCAACTCGCGGCGATGGTGCACCAGCACGCCGTTGTGTAAGACCGTCAAGTAACCAGGACTCTTTAGTTGCTCTCCTTCAAATCGTGGCATTTCAAAAATGATATCGTAGCTCTGCCATTGCCCCGCAGGACGACTAACGTTAACGGCAGGTGGGTATTGCCCATAGATGGCACCCGCTTGACCATCGGCGTAGGTGCGATTCTGAAAGGAGTCGAGAATTTGAACTTCGTACAGCCCTAGGAATTTGACGCCGCTATTCCCTTTACCCTGTGATGTTCCCTTTGTCTGTTCGGGAATACACCACTCCAAATGCAACTGAACGTCCGCGAAATTCTCAATCGTATACAGATCGCCTGAACCTCGTGCTGCCTCGAAGTAACCATCCAGGACGGGCCATTGCGCTTCAATCAATGAGTTCTTTTCTTCACGGTCCAAATGAGCCCACTCATTCAAGTTCTGGCCATCGAAGAGGACTACGGCGTCACCCGGTGCAGGGACTGCGAACTCCACTGCCGGCGGTGCTACTACGTGCGGTCGTGGACGAAAGCGATCATGGACCCGCCAGGGTTGTCCTGGCAACATTGGCGAATCAATCGAACCGACATTCGGAATTCGGCGAGGTAATGGCGGTAACTCAGGTTCTGTGGAGACAATAACCGTCGTGGCCATAGGCGTTTCGGTCTTCGCATCATCCTGGTCTCCCGACAGTGAGTTCTCGTCGCTATCCGCTGTCGATGCATCAGCAGGAGTTTCGGCAGGAGATTCGGCAGGAGTTTCGACAGGAGTTTCGACAGGAGTTTCGGCAGGAGTTTCGGCAGGCGATTCGGCAGGAGTTTCGGCAGGAGTTGGCTCTTGTCCAAACGATGGCGACTCCAGCATCCAGCCTATGCTTGTGGCCCAGAGAAGAAATGCAATCGTCCGATTTAGTCGCATGGTGAAGATCTCGTCGAAGGTGGAAATGTGTGGGTTCTGTTGGTTGTGCTGATGGTTCAATCCGTTGTCTTGGTTGAGCCGATGAGCTCGCCCAGTCGCTGACCGATTAACTGAGTCCATTGCGCATACCCGTCCGCGTTCAAATGAAGGCGGTCGTTTTGGAAGAGCTCAGGTCGAGGCTGATTATCGGGTGTTAAGTAATATTCAGCCGTCGCAACAAAGTATGTATTGGGTTCTGTGAGGGCAATTTCTCGCAAAACCGCGTTGACTTTGCGGATTTTGTTCCAAACTGCAAAGCGGCTTGGTGTGGGAGTAACCTCAATGAGCACAATAGGTGCCTCAGGCTGATGTTCGCGTGACACTGATACAATATACCGCACCAGTCTCTCGACTTCTTCCGGGCTCTTGTCCTGCTCGCCCCCCGTGACATCATTAGCAACGAAAATAACCAACGCGCGATAGCGATGAGGCGTGATTATCCGAGGTGCGAATACCGCCAAGTCGCTATAGGTCGCGCCACCAAAGCCTCGCTCGATAGGTTGGAATTGTGGTAAGTCCTGCGACAATGTTTTCCAGAGGCGAATGCTACTGCTGCCAATAAACAGTGTCCCATTTTGGGGCAAGGTTTCTGAGGCATTTCTCGCCTCCAAAGCAGTGATGTCTTTTTCCCATTTCGCCGCCGCGTCTGAACTGTACCGGGCCACCACATCCTGAGCTTCGATAGAACCTGCAGAAAACGCAATTACCATCAAGCCAATCGCGATCCCTACGCCACGCCATAACGCGAGTGCCGGTCTCCCGCGTGGAATATTTGTGTCGGTGCTTGGCGATAGGTTGTCAGTCATCGAATTTGCCGGAGGTGGGAAAGGCGAGGAGAGAGAAAAGGATCACTTCATCGAACGACTACTTCACTGCTGCTACTTCACTGCTACTTCACTGCGAGCACGAGCAAATTCTCGGGCAGGGAGCAGCGGCGCAAAACACCATAGTAATCGATTTTCCGTGATAGCTCGTCCGAAGCAGCAAAACTCTTTACAAGCTAGAGTCCCATTGAGTTGAGACGCTGCGATTCTATTTTTACGGTACGTGCGATCACCTGGGTATCGAACAAGCATGCAAATTGACACCCTAAACACTCTCACGCGGGGGCTGTCGGCCTCGGACCAACGTTCTTCGGCATTACTTTCGACATGCGCGATAGGTTCATTACAATCTCCTCAATCGCGTCGTAAGCCACCATCGAAACGAAAGCTCATCAGTCAGCAAAAAGATCTTTCGCTGGGTAGTGCAATCACCCGTGTGGGCGCGGAGAGGCGAGGCTCTACGTTAGGCAACCCATACTGCGACTCAAATCAAGATGCTTCTTCTGGCAGCGGAAGAGTCGGAGATGTCAATCGATATTCGGTTACTGGCGAGCTTGGGCATGGCGGCTGCGGCATCGTGCACCGCGCGTCAGATCGACAACTCGACCGCGAAGTTGCGATCAAAAAAATTGCTGGACCGACTGCAGATGACCCACTGGCTCAGCAGCGTTTTTTTCACGAAGCCAAGATTACTGGACAACTTCAGCACCCTGGTATCGTTCCCGTGCACGAGCTGGGAGCAAACGGTGACGGTGAAGCGTTCTATGTAATGAAGTTGTTGCAGGGAGAAACACTTCGCGCAATGATTCGGCAACAGCATCAAGCGTTGGCCGCTCAAAATAGCATCCCCGACAAACACTCGCTCCATCAAGCCATCCGACCTCTGCTCGATCGCTTTGTTGATGTTTGTCATACGATTGCCTACGCGCATGACAAGGGTGTCATTCACCGGGATCTTAAACCAGCCAACGTCATGGTCGGTCCATACGGTGAAACCGTCGTCGTGGATTGGGGTTTAGCCAGAACGACTTCCGCCTCACAGAGTCTGCAGCAGCAATTTACACCCAGCGAAGCGTTTGTCGACCAGCCCAGCGCAGCTTCTCCAGACCAGACTGACATTGTGGGTACACCCGCCTATATGTCACCCGAGCAAGCGTGCGGCGATAGAGCTTGCTTGCATCCCACATCGGACATCTATTCATTGGGAGTAATGTTGTACGAGATCATTGCTGGAGAGCATCCTTTTCATGGATGTTCAGCAGCGGAGGTTCTTTCGCGCGACCATTTATCTCATGAGCAGTCGTTGTTTTGCAAACAACCCAACGCATCCAAATCGCTCGCGGCTATTTGCATGACAGCGATGGCATTGCAGCCTAGTCAACGCTATTCCACTGCATCTCTATTGGCTGAAGACATCCAGTGCTTTTTGGCTGACTCGCTGGTTTCCGTCTATCGAGAGCCGCTGTTGGATCGATTGACCCGTGCGTGTCGCCGGCATCGAACCACCGCGATTTCGATCGTATCAGCGGGCGTTGTATTGCTGATTGCCTCATTGTTGTTTGGAGGTGTAATTCATCGGGCCCATCAAGCAGAGAAAAAAGCCAGGCTGGATGCTGAGGCAGCCCACGCCATCACGGCACACAATCTTGCTAACGCTCACGCAGCGATGCTTCAGTTAGCAAAATCGTCAAATACAACGTTGTCTCTTCAAAACTACGACGACATCGACCGAGGCTACCGAATGCTCGACCAACAGTCGTTGCTGAGCGCGGAAGACAAGCTTGTTTGGGCAGAGGGAATCCTCGGGGAAATAAATTCCTTTACGAGTATCGGTCAATTGTCCGACGCCGACAAAGCGATTGCGGAACTGCGGGCCATCCTCCTGACCATTCAGCTTGATGTGAACGATGTCGAAGGAATAGAGCGACTCCAAGAAATCCGAGATGAACTATCGGCACGATCGTCAATGTTGAATTAATCGCGCAGGTTGAGTTGCTAAAACGGTCAGTGAATTGCGATGTTTTGACAGCCCTCTACTCCTGGAGTGGGTTCATGACCGAAACTGCAATAACCTACTTCCAGCCAAGCCCTTTCAAAGTGGATAGCTAACCGCAATGCAATCGGTCCCTTCAACAACGGAGTGCACTCCATTTAATGTCGAGCTAACGCCGGTTCAGGCAACTCCCAAGTTAGATAGGGGAAGTCTGACGGATATGGAAGAAATTGATGAGACGATACCGCAAGCTACCGACAGTCATGCTTCGCTCACAGAATTGGGCGAGTGTTGCCTTGTGCAAATTTATCCCGTTGATGTTGTGGCTGGAATGCTGTTACTGGAATCGCCTCAATTTGTAATCGGACGCGAACACAACGCAGACCTCGTCCTCGCTGATGCAAGCGTCTCGCGGCAGCACGCAATGTTAATGCGGGACAGCAACGGCTATGCGATACGAGATTTGAACAGCACCAATGGATCGCTGGTCAATGGACAGAGAATTACCGAACAGATTCTCAGCTCTGGCGATACGCTGCAGTTGGGGAGTTTCATTTTCAAATTTCTGGCTTCGCAAAGCGTCGAATCTAAATATCACGAGACCATCTACAGTGCGATGACGCGTGATGCGCTGACGGGAGCCATGAATAAGCGTTACTTGTTGGAAACGCTCAATCGCGAATTACTCCGTTCAGTTCGACAAGGGTTGGTACTCTCCTTGGTCATGCTGGATATTGATCACTTCAAGCGGGTCAATGACACGTATGGTCATTTGGTGGGGGATGAGGTATTGCGAGAATTTGGTAATCGCATTTCTTCCGCATGTCGTGGAGATGATATGTTAGCCCGCTACGGCGGTGAGGAATTTGTGCTGGTTTTGAGTTCGACGCCACGTATCGAAGCCTTGGAAATCGCCGAACGCTGCCGCCAATCCATCGCCGAAACGCCCTTCGCGACGACGGCTGGAAAATTACCGATTTCGGCCAGTTTCGGAGTTTACTCCTTCCAAAGCACGGAGGACAGTTTGACACAATGCTCGACAGAATTATTGATTCAAGAAGCCGATAGGCGTCTCTACGAAGCAAAAAACACTGGTAGAAACCGAGTTGTCGGTTAAGGCAATCAGGGATCGTCAAAACTCAGTGTGATGTTGTCGTCATCACTTTATAGTTATCCCTTTACAATTCGACCAACGAATCTCGCTAGACCAGCAACCAATGGCACCCATATAATCAAGCGGTGTCCGATGGTTGCTGACTCTTAGCTGAGATAATTCGTGTTTTATTTTGTCGATCGATGGCGTCCGTTGCTGCCTACGCTTGCGTGCCTCATCGCATTTGCCGTGGGTTTGCCATCATTGGGGATCGCCCAACGTCCATCGGGTTCCCAACGCGTTCTCCCGCTCCCCGCATCGGGGCCAAGTGATCTGCCGACACAATTCCGCTTAATGCAGGAATTGCAGCGCCTGATGCAATCGAAGCATGCAGATGAAGCACATCCCAATGGCCACGAGGGAGATTCTCCATACGATCTCTTGGAACAATGGAAGAAGGATCTCAGTCCTCAGCAGCTCGAAGCGATGGAGGATCTTGTTAAACAATTCCCTGGACTGGCTCAATCGTTTAAGAATAGCAACGCCACGGACCAGCATTCACCACAACAACTGTCACACGTTCAACGCTTGCTGGAGCAGTACCAGAAAACGGGTCGCTTGCCTCCGCAATCACCCGATTCACGATCCCAGTCAAAGCCCGGACTATTACCGCCGTCCCTGCCAATGCAAGGTTCTCCAACGCAGAATTCACCACGGCAGAATTCTGCAAACACGGGAGATCCAAACACGGGAGATCCGGCATCGCTCCAAGACTTAATGCGTCGAGCGACTGATGATCCCAAGAGCTTGCCGCCGCTTTCGGTTCCTCCTTACCTACGTAAGGAAAATGAGAAATCGACCAAGGAGCCATCCCGTGCAAACTTTGCGGGACGCGATGTTCCTTCGAACAATGGCCCCGAGCGGTCGGCTAGTCGCGCCAACAACTCAAGTCGAGCAGAGATTCAACAAAAGTTGAATACCAAGGGACTGGAGGGGACTTGGCGTGAATTGGTACAGCAGGCACAACGCGATGCCAAGACTCAGCCACAACAAGCTCCCGCTGCACCAGCGAATGGCGAATCGAACTGGTTTGACTTGGATGCCAAGGTCCTTCAATCATTGGATGGAGCGAAAGACGAGCTACTGAAGATTGCCCAAGATACCGCATCGTCAAATCGTCCCCGGCCTACACCCGCGGCGCCACCTCCGCCACCTCCCAACCCGAATGCAAATTTTGGTAGTCGTCCTCCCCGTCCCGAGGCGGGCACGGGTAAGAACGGCTTCCCAGGTGAGTCTTTTCTAAAGAGTGTCGGGGATGCGTTCCGCAGTGCTACCGATGCGACGAGCGAAGGCGAAGTTGCATCGTCTTCGGGAATGGGAGAATTTGGCGAGAGTTCGCTGGCGTCTTCGCTCGAATGGCTCCTTTTGGCCGGACTTGTAGGAGTAGCCATGTTCTTTTGGCTGCGAAGAAGTCGGCCGGGAGACGCGAGAAGTTCTCTGGAGAGCACCATCAGTCCAACGGTTAATATAGATGTCAATGATCGCGCGGACATAGTGCGTGCGTTTCATCAAATGGTGGCAACTGCGAAGATTCCAACGGAAAATTGGTGGCCACATCGGCGCGCTGCTTCTGCACTAGTTGAATTCAATCCAGAATTGGCTTCACCGGCTCAAGTCCTCTCGCGACTCTATGAACTGGCTCGATATTTGCCCGCCGACCAACATTTGTCCGAGTCGCAAATTCAGGATGCTAGACGAGCCGTGGAGCAGTTGCGAGCATGCTAATGTTGCCTAGCCAAGATCTTCGCGCTGCTCTACTGCCATCCGGGAGTCTGAAGCTGCTGCAATGTCTGTGGTTGGCATTGGCATTACTACTGAGTGCGAGTACTCATGCTGATGGACAATCACGCCTCAATGTTCCCGGCATTGCCAACTCTAATTTGCAACGACAACCGGCGGAAGATGCAGGGGGTAATGAAGCTTGGCACTATCGATTTGATTTGTTCCAAATGCTGTTAGAGCAAAGTGGTCTACAGCCGGTGACGAGTATCAACGACGCCTTCAACAGTCCCGAATCCACAGCCATCGTGATTCTAGGGCGACTTAATGCGCGATCGATCTCACCCGAATTGCAAAGTTTCCTATCTGGCGGAGCTCTATTGATCGCCTCCGATTCTTTCGTCAAGATTCCGTGGCTTTTCGAGGTTCAGCAGGGGCCTGTCATCGCCAATCGAGCAGAAACACGTTATCAAGATTTCGCCGATTGTATTGAAGTGAGGGATGTCTCCACTCGCTCCCCGTTGCTCAATGGCATCGATCGACTTGTTGTCAACCGCACCGGCTGGATATCCCAGTTGACTCCCGCCCTCGGCACGTGGGAGGTGCTTGCTTCGCTGCCGAATTCCCTGTCGCCACAATCCAGTTCTAACCGGCCGGTGCTCGCTGCATACCATTCGGATCAATCCAATAACGGGATCTTCATTTTGGGCGGTGACCAGAGCGTGTTCTCCAACGGGATGCTTTGGCATGGCGATAATGCAATGTTGGCGATCAACGTGTGTCGGTCATTGGCCAGTGGTGGTCGTACGAAGTTGCTATTCGTTCTTGATGGGAGGGTGCAAGCCAGTTATCTCAAAGGTCCAATCGCTCAAGAGTTGCCGAGCGAGCTTCCAGGAAAACTCCCCGATAAACTTCCCAATCAGTTACCCGATAAACTACCCGAGAATCTACCCCCGATTCCTCCATTGCCACCCCAGGCGGTTCCCAAATTGGAGCTTGCCGAGATGTTGCGTGTCGCTAACGGAGTTGTTTCTAAAGTAGAAGATTCTGATCTACCCAATGAGTTGGTATCGAATCAACCACGGCGGATGCCCCAGTTTCGATACCAAAGAATCTTGTGGATTCTGCTGGGCGTGATCGTCTTGTTTTTTGGAATCTATCGGTTGCTGTCTCCCACTAGAGTCGCTTCAGTGCCGGTATCGCCACAACCGTCTATGATGGCAGGCAGCCTGGCCCGCAGTATGCCGCCATCGCCACAGAAAATGGGGGAAATGGCGAGGCTGTTAGCCCGAGATAGTCTGCGGCAAGCAACCGGGTCAATGCAACCTGAGATCTGGCGTCAGTTCGTAACACGGCATCTTCCCCCAGCGATTGTCAGCGATCAAACTGCTATTGAATCGTTGTTGGCGACCGCTGAATCCGAATCATCAATCGAATTCAGTCGTCCCGCTTTTCAACAATTGCTAAAGACAATGGAGCAGGTCCAGTTGTCCACTGCCAATAGTGTGTCACCTCTTGTCGTTTCCTCTTGAGTCTGGTGGATAAGTCTTCCTGTGATTGAATCGAATGAATTAGCAACCACGGTTAGCCAACTGCATCACCAAGCAGTCGCGGCAGTCCGCCAAGTTGTCGTGGGTATGGAAAGTGTGACCGAGCAATTGCTAATGGCGATATTAGCGGGTGGCCATGTTTTGCTCGAAGGTGTTCCTGGTACCGCCAAGACAACACTCTGTCGGACCTTCTCGACGATTCTTGGTATTCAATTCGAAAGAGTCCAGTTCACTCCCGATCTGCTTCCTTCCGATGTGACGGGTACGCAAGTTCTGGATCGGCAGTCGAGTGATTTTGTTTTGCGGAAAGGACCGATTTTTTGTCAACTTCTCTTGGCCGATGAACTCAACCGTGCGCCAGCGAGAACCCAATCGGCATTGCTCGAAGCCATGCAAGAACGTCAAGTCACTATCGAAGGAAAGACACTCCCTCTCCCCGAGCCATTCATTGTTCTGGCAACGCAGAATCCCATCGAGCAAGAGGGAGTCTATCGGCTCCCGGAAGCCCAACTCGATCGCTTCCTGTTTCGCATCGAAGTGGATTATCCAAATCGCGAAGCTGAAATCGAGATGCTGCGACTCCATAGTCGTCCGATATCACTTCCCAATCCAATTACCAGTGCAAGTCAAATCGTTGCCATTCAACGATGTATTGATCAAGTATTTGGCACTGGCGAGTTGCAGGAGTATATCATCGATCTGGTGCGGAAAAGTCGCCAGCATCCCGATCTTTTACTGGGGGGCAGCCCACGCGCCGCGATCAATCTTATGAAGGCTGCTCGAGTCCACGCATTGATGAGGCAGCGCACTTACTTGACTCATGAAGACATTCAGGCAGTCGCAGTGCCCGTGCTAGGGCATCGGATCATTCTTCGACCCGAAGCGGAGATGGATGGCCGAACGGTACGTCAGATTGTAGCAGAGATCATCGCGTCGGTTCCCGTATTGCAGAGTCGGTGATGATTCACAAAACGGACTGCGCAGCATGACGAATCACGCACGCCTCGTTCTTGTGGCGAGCCTCCTCGGGCTCATGTTTGGGCTGCTGCGCAACCAAGATGGGCTCAGCCTTGTGTCCCTGTCCGTACTCGTCTGGCTGTTTGCTTCGTGGTTGTATTTGCAATATCAGATTGCCCGTGTTTGGCCAAAGCTGACCTGCGAGCGAGTTATCAATCATCGTACGCAAACGCAGGCGTTACTCTGGTCTGATCGTGTTGTCGACATCGAAGTGCTCATTCGATCGGCTAAGCATAAGTTGCCTTCCATTACGGTCGTCCATGATCTTGTGCCCGACTTACTGCGGTTGCGGTCCGGGAGTTTTTGGGCAAGTACCGCAGTTCAATCCGACAACATCAAGCTTGCCTATCAAGTCAAAACGCTCGCAGCAGGACATCTCCAATTTCACGGCGTTCATTTTCTCTTTCAGGATCCACAGGGTCTGTTCGTTATCGAGCGTGTGCTTGCAGAAAAAACTCGCGCTCGAATCTTGCCATCCTCCGCTGCGCTGGGTGATATTCGGCCGACAATTAAACGCACGAATTCACTTCCACAGCATGGTATTCACCCATTGAAACGGGCTGGATTTGGAAGCGAATTGCTGGAGCTGCGAGAATACCAACAAGGGGATCCTCCCAAATCGATTGCTTGGAAAGTCTCCGCGCGGCGCGATAAATTGATGACTCGACAGTACGAGTCAGAAGTTCCCATTAGAATGACAATGTTGATCGCCGATTCCGCGGCGATGCGACGAGGAACGCCTGGCGAGAGAATGTTGGATCAAGTCTTCTTCGTCGCGGCGGGAGTGGCGAAGGCGAGCGTGCACGTTGGGGATGCGATCGGCGTCGTGGTTCTCAATGGAGAACGTGGGGGACCGCTACGTCTACAGCCAGCGAACGGCGATAGAGCCCTATATCGAGTTTTGGAATCGTTGGCCGATGCAAGTTCCAATCCGCCCGCAGCAACTGTACCGTTAACGCGCGGTGAGGTCGAGCTGGCAATACAGGTATGTCGCGAACGCTTTCCTGAGTGCATGGTTCAGTCGATCAATTCTCCCCCATTTTCGCGATTTTCCATCACTCCATCGACTCGAAAATTCTTACGAGGGCTGGATCAATTAGCCGCCTTCCTCGCAGATCGCAATGGTCTCGATACAGCCCGAACGATCCAGTTGTCATATGACACTCAACTGTTAGCACCTTACTTACGTCAATTTTTGTTAGAGCAAGGAGTTCGATACTCACCGACTACTAAAGACTTGGACGTCCAAGCGGTTCCCAACACGAATGCGACGTTTACCCTGTTGAGAGATGAGATTGGCCGATCGCTCGCCTATGCGCGAGACAATGAAGTCTATGTGGTATTTGCTAACCTTGTGACAAGGCAGGAGAGCGACTGTATTCGACGCGTCACGCGAATTTCAGCCGCCTTGAAATTGGCAGTAGCCAAACATCACCGTGTTATTGTCGTATGTCCAATGCCAAGGCAGGTCATGCAGCCTGCTTCGATCCCAAACGGAGTGATCGATCCAATCCCCTTGGCCATCCAACAAGCCGAAAATCTTCAAATGGCTGAAAGCGCGGAATACGTGCGACGAACCCTGGCCTCCTGCGGAGTAACCTTTGCCTGGGCCAGTGATCGAAATGTTGTCAGCCGAGTTATGGCGGAAGCCGAGTTGGCGGGCAATAGCCGGAAAAACTCTGCGGGGGCTCGTTGAATGGCGGACGCCAAGTTGAATCCACTTTCGATTCGAGAACGCCTCTCGAATTACTGGTTCTACGCGTTGCTCGCAGCCGCAATTCTGCTTGTGCCGATCCTTTTCGGTGCGGATTCACTGGTTGTCAAGGTTGTATTTATCCTCGTGGTGCTAGCGACGCGATGGCGATTCTCCGGAGCTATGATCTTGGTAACGGTGGAAGCCTATTTGTTGTTTCGAACACGTAGTGATGCACCCACGTCATTTATGCTGTTCGATAACGGAGCACTCGCAGTATGCTCACTCTTGACAATCGTATTTGCAGACTGGTTCAGAACCCACCGTCGTATCGAGCAATATTTCGATGAGTTTCGGCTGCCCGTGCGGTCTTTTTTTAAGTCACTCTTGGTAACAGTTGGCGTGGCGTTTATCGCAGTGATGATTGCCCGGGCACTGTTGCTCTTAGTCCCGCTGAACGCCTACGAGGCACAGAAGTTGCGTTTTCGACCAGGTGAATTGCGGGCGATCTATTTTGGATTGGTGTTACTGACTATCTATGGTGTGACATGGCTGGTGATTCGCGAAATTCAATGGAGGAGCCTCACGGCTCAACAAGCAAGAATTCATTTGCGAGGCGTACTCGTTCAATGGCTTAGCCGAGACTTGCGCCGCGTCGCAAAATTAAAACACAGGCAGCAAATTAAAATGTTGAAAGCGGTTTCAAAAAATTCAACACGACAGCAAAGGAGTTGAAGGCTATGTTTTTTTGGGCTCGCGAGGTTGTCGGATGGTTGCTAGTTGCTTTGTCACTAGTGCTGGTACGTGCGGTACTTCAATATCTTGAAAATCGCCAAGTGGTCGAAGCAGGAGTCGTTGTTGCACTCGTGATCGCATTCCTACGAACAGGCATATTGCTCGTCCGTGTCTCAACTGCGGCGAGAATTGCCACTCGCAGCAACAATTGACAATCGCTAGTGACCGCGTGGACCAAAGCTTATTCAGAGCTTTGGTTCTTGCTGGCTGGCGCAATGAAACGCGCCCCGCCCCCAGATAAATTTAATAGCGGGCAGTGGATAGATTTCCATTTCAGGCATCAACATTTTCAGGTAACGCACGGCGCGGCGATCGCTTCGTGATGCCCCAAACTGCGGCACAATTACTCGCTTGCCGCCCACAATCAGAAAATTGCAATAACTCTCAGGTACGCGAATGCCATCGACAAATCGTGGCGGTGGTGTTGGTAGTCGGTGGATTTCGACGTTCGGTTCCGTCTGTCGTCCCCATACTCTCAATTGTCGATAGTTCGATTCGAGCGCTGCATGATTGGGATCTGCTTCATCCTCGCTCACCGCACACACGATAGATGTCGGACTGATAAAGCGGGCGAGTTGGTCGATATGTCCGTCCGTATCATCTCCTTCCAATCCACCGCCATCGATCCATAATATTTCGGTGATTCCAAGTCGGTGGTGGAGCTCCTGCGCGATTTTTTCTTGAGTCCATCCAGGATTGCGAGTGTCGGTGATGAGGCAATCGGGTGTGGTCAACAAACGGCCGGCTCCATCGGTTTCCAACGCACCTCCCTCACAAACAAGGTCGCTCGGCTCATGTGTTGTGCCGGCGGTTCCGCAAATGAAATGCGATGCACTTGCATCGCTATCCCAAGGTGGGTATTTCCCACCCCAGGCATTGAATGTCCAGTCGACACCAACCACCTTGCCCTGATCGAATACAAAGGTTGGTCCAAAATCGCGAATCCAGGTGTCGTTGGTCGGACAGACATGCAATTCGATATTGGCGACACCCTGAAGGTACTGGCGAGCTAGTTCGATAACATGCGGAGCCACCAAGATCCGTGCGGTGACGATCTCAGCAATCGCGCGCACGAAAGCAGTGAATTCCTCTTGAACGCCATCAAAATGGTCCGGCCATGTTTTGAGGCGATGCGGCCAAGACAACCATATTGCAGATTGTGGTTCCCATTCGGCTGGCCAACGACGATTGCTCATTACGCGTAATTCCGAAGTTGTAAATAACAAGAACCGTGAATCAAACTAGTGGACCGATTGCAGCTCCTCTCGACGTTATTATTCGAGGTAACGTTGCGTCAAACCGCCGTAAGCATCGATGCGTCGATCGCGAAGAAACGGCCAATGGGTGCGAACATCGTCGATCATTTCCAGATCACAATCGGCCGTCACAATCTGTTCCGATTCGTGATCACCGCGGGCAACAATTTGGCCGTTGGGACCGGAGATAAATGAGGCACCCCAAAACTCTAGTCCCCCTTCATGCCCCACGCGATTCGGTGCTCCTACCCACATTCCATTGGCGATTGCATGCGATCGCATCATCGTCTCCCAAGCCGAGTGCTGCATCGCTCCCAATTCGGCTTTCTCGCTGGCATGCCAGCCAATGGCTGTCGGATAGAGGAGGATTTGTGCGCCACCCAGTGCAAACAGCCGAGCCGCCTCCGGATACCACTGGTCCCAACAGACACCGACTCCTAATTTCGCGAACTTCGTTTTGATCACGCGAAATCCGAGATCTCCTGGCGTAAAGTAAAATTTTTCGTAGTACAGCGGATCATCGGGAATGTGCATTTTGCGATACATCCCGGCTGTTGAGCCATCGACGTCAAAAACCACCGCCGTGTTGTGATATAGGCCGGCGGTGCGGCGTTCAAATAGGGACGAGACGATAACTACTTGCAATCGCTTTGCAAGTGCGCCAAGGCGAGCCGTTGTTGGTCCGGGGATTTCCTCGGCCCAAGCGAACATCGAATAGTCTTCCGCCAAACAGGGATAAGGACCTGTAAAAAGCTCTTGCAGGCAAATCACTTGCGCGCCATCTGCAGCCGCCGCCTCAATACGAGCGACTGCCTTATCCACGTTTTCATCACGAGAATTACTGCAGGACATCTGGACGACGGCGAGACGAACGATTTGTGACATGGTGTAACTCGCATGTTTGGAGTGCGGAAAGCCCGAACAGGCATGTTTGCCCCAGATACGATATGCTAACCTCTCGCTGATGTCGGACAAACGCCCCCTATCGCCCCTAAAGCTTGTCGCCGGTAAACCGCTCTTCATTGCCGGTACCGATACCGAAGTAGGCAAGACCTATATCGCGGCCAGTATGATCCGGCGCATTGGTCAACAGGGATTCACTGTGGCCGGTTACAAACCAGTCGCCAGCGGATGTCAGCGAGATGCCCATGGGGTTTTGATCAGCCAAGATGCACTCGCCTTGTGGCGGGCTGCGGGGCAAGTGGATGATCTTGAGACCGTTTGTCCTCAAAGATTCGAATTGCCTGTGGCACCTCCTGCGGCGGCAGAAATGGAGCAGCGTTCCATTGACGTTGACATGATGATTCGGGGCGCGCGAAATCTAGTTCATCAGCGGCAAATCGTCGTAGTTGAAGGGGCAGGCGGATTGATGAGCCCACTGGCCAACCAGTACTACAACGCGGACCTAGCACGAGACTTGGATGCGGCGCTAGTTATCATTGCCGCAAATCGCTTGGGGGCTATCAACCATGCCCTACAAACCATCATTGCAGCTCGCAGCTATGGGCTTTCCATAATCGCAGTGGTGCTGAATCAAGCCACGCCAATTCGCGACCCATCGACATCTACCAATGCCGAGGCGATTCGGCTATTTGTCGATGCGCCACCGGTATTCGAAGTGGCATACAACTGCGAAATCGAATTGAACTTTTACTTGGGTGGGTAAGCCGCGTCGAAGAGAGCCTTGCGGTCCGCTAGTTTGGCCTTTTCTGCTTCTGCTAATTCGGCCGCTTCCAATGCGGTGGCTTCTGCTGAGAGCATTTCGTTCTTTGACTTCATCAGCGCTTCGACTTCTGCTTGTAGGGCTTCCATCTGCTTTCGCACTTCGGCCAATCGCAATTCTTCCGCGGTATAGCGTGTGGCTAGCTCCGCAGCGCTAGCTTGCTTGGCTTCCGCAATCGCTGTGGCTTCGCTTAGTTTCGCTTCGACAGCCTGCTGTGCAGCTTCCAATTGGCCACGTTGCGCTGTGAACGTTGCCAAATCGGCTTGCAATTGGGCTAACACGGTCGATGCCGTTTCTTTCGCAACTGCAACGGGCTCAAGAGCAACACGCGCTTCGTCTCGTTTGGTCGTTTTCTCTGCTACAGACTTTTGAAGTTCGGCAAGTTGTGGTTCCATTTGAGCGACCTGGTTGGCTAGCCCGGTTGCCTCGGTAGTAGCCAGTTTTGCTGCCGCGGTGGAAGATACAGCCAGTTCACGGGCGGCGGCTATCTTGGTCTGTAGATCACTTAATTCGCGTTGTGATGCGACAAGCTGCTCTTGCGCTGGTCGCATGGTTTCGTTGAGTGTACGAAGTTGTTCTTTGACACTCGTCAGCTCTTGTTGATTCTTTTCAAAAGAGGCAACTTGATCTGCATGAACTTTAGCCGCTTCAGCGCGCTGCGTTTGCAATGCAGCTACTTTTTCAATGTCAATTGGATCGACTCCTTGTGTGGCAATCACCTGTGTGTCGATCTCTTCGATACTCTTTGCTGCTGCATCACGAGCATCAGTGGCTACTTTGCTGGAGGCTTCTAGTTCTTTGATTTTTGCTTCGAGCAGGCTCTGGCTGGCGGCCATATCATTTGTTGACTTGGTCGCATCAGCAACGCGAGTTTGCAGCGGCGCCAGAGCTTCCTGAATCGGTACCAATGCGGCGGCAGCGGCATCAGCGACTCCTTGCAATTCGACCCGTTTCACTTCGGCTGCAACGGCCAAAGGACGCAGTGCATCGAGTTTTGCGGCCATCTCATTTGATTGAGCAACGGTTGCATTCAAGTCGGCTTCGATTGCCATGAACCCCGTATTGAGTTCGTTGAAGACAGCGATCGCCTGCTCAGCGCCTTGCCTCGCACTTTCGACGCGAACTTCTAAGGTCTGAGGGTTGGACGCCAATGTATAAAGGGGCGAGGCATCGTCAGTCTTCCAACCCTGGATTTTGCCCGTCCAATCTCCTGCAATGATGCCTGCATCGTTATAGGTGAACGATACTTCCAAGGCCGATTCCGGAAAGGCAGGTAAGTCTCGTACAGCATTTCCATTGGCATCCCAAAGCTTCACTGCGCCGTCTTTTCCGCAGGTAACAATGCGGCCGTCTTGGGCCATATCAATGCCGGTAACACCGCTACCATGGGCCGCGATGTTCTTGATTTCTCGACCACTCAGAACATCCCAAAGCTTGACCGTACCATCCATAGAGGCGGAGGCCACAACGTTGGAATCGGACCGCCATGCGATGCCACGAATGCCATCTTTGTGTCCAACCAAATCCAGATAGAGACGACCGGTATCGGCTTCCCATAAGACCAATCCGCCCGCACGGTCGCCCGAGGCAACCAGAACTCCATCGGGGCTGTAACGAACCGAGTAAACCCAGTCCGTATGCTTCTTTAGTTCAAAGGCCACTGCGCCAGTAGCAAGGTCATGAATACGGACTAATCGTTGTGGACCACCCAATGCAACGCGGGACAATTCAGGATTGATGTCGCTGCCCAAAACGATATCGAGTTCGTCTCCTGCCCGTCCCACTCGGTCACCCGTGCGAATGTCATAGAGGACGGTAACACCTTGTGCGCTGTGACGTCCGCCCCCAACCAACAGGTAGCCACCATCACGAGAGAAGGAGAGCGATTGCGGTTCTCCTTCCGGAAAAGGCAATATACCAACCAATTCACCGGAATCGGTGTTGTACAGAACCACTTGGTCTTGCCCGCCGATCGCGACGAGGGGAGCCCAAGGGCTAGTGCGGATAGAAGTCGCGGCCGCAGGACGGTCGGTGGTGACCGAGGGTTGCTTCCAGACCGTTTCAGGCATCGGAGGTGGTCCTTCGGGTTTGCCATCAGCCGAAGAAGAAAATGCTAGCGCATTGGTCTTCTTCTTTTTCGCCTTTGAACCAGCGTTCTCAAGCAAACCACCGTCAATCCAAGCCTTCACTGTGTCGGTCAGTTCGCCCGGCAATTTGTCTTGACCGGGAGGCATGACTGGAGTGTCTTCGTGCGCCATCAACTGCCATATTCGACTTGATGAACCATCGCCATCGAATACGACTTCGCCCCCAGCGCCCCCTTCCATTGTGGATGCGTAACTATCAAGAGCCAGGCCGCCCTTCTTCTCGTTCTGATTGTGGCAGCTAAAACAATGCTGTCTCAGAATGGGGCGAACATGTTCTTCATAACTGATTTTTTCTGTTCCATCGGCAGCGAACGCTGTGATGGGAGCGAGAAAAAATGCTGCGAGTAAAGGAGCGCGGCGCATGATTCGAATAAACATTAGTGGTTGAAAACAAACTCGCGACTATTGAGGAGTGCCCAAAAGACATCCTCGAGTCCCTGTTGCGGATTGGCCGATGCAGCAACTTGAGCTTGCAATTCGGTTACCTCTTCGGCGCTTGGCAAGCGACAAAGGGTTGTAATAAAGAGAGATTGCAGAACTTCATCTGGGGTCTTTTGGGCATCAAGTAACTTCTTAACCAACTGGCCCTGTTGGACTTTTTGATGCACCGAGTCGCCATTCAATAAATGAAGTGCTTGAGACAAGCTTGGATCAGTGCTTGCTTCCGATTCACAGACGGTGTTTCGCGGAGCTCGTCCGAAGGTCGTGAGGAAGTAAGTGCTCGTCGATCCGTCAGCGATTTGTACAGCCCGAGCACCCAAGGGAAGACCTCGGAATTTATCCTTAGTATCGGTGACCTGAGACAAGCAATCGAGCATGCTTTCCGCTGGAATACGTCGAACCGCGGCATAGGCATAATTGCGTGTATCGGTTTTGTTCGAATCGTTGGGTGTCGCACTTCGTTGGTAGGCATCGCTATTGCAAATGTCTTTAACCAAACGTTTGAAATCGAACTGATACTCCACCAGTTTCGTTCCTAGAGCGTCAAACAATTCGGGATTGCTGGCAGGATTACTGACACGAATATCATCGACCGGATCGATGATTCCGCTGCCCATGAAGTGGGCCCAAACTCGGTTAGCAATGGACGTGGCAAAATAGGGATTATCTGGGCTCGTTAACCACTCAGCCATCACGATGCGTCGATCTTTACCATTCGTATCGGGTGTGTCGCCCCCGAGGAACTGTGGCGCCATGCGACGTCCGCCGACAGGATGGCTGACTTCGCCACCAAAGCTATTGAAGACAATGGTCTCGCGATAATCTTCGCCCTGCTTGCGGCCAATCTGGCTAAAGAAAGCAGCGAAGCCGTAATAATCATTCATCGTCCAGCGGTCGAATGGATGGTTATGGCACTGAGCGCACTGCGTGCGAATCCCCATAAATACTTGAGCGACATTCTCTGCTGTTTTCAGAGTATCGCGTTCGATCTGGTAGAAATTGGTTGCTGGACTACTGAAGGTCCCACCAGTGCTGCCCAAAATTTCTCGAACCATCTGATCAATGGGCACGGACCGAGCAAATTTGTCGGTCAACCATTGGTTGTACAAAAAGGCTGACTTGTAGCTAACTTCGTTGCTGCTTTTCACCATCAGAAGTTGAGCAAACTTCATCGCCCAAATTTCACTGAATTCTTTCCGCTCCAACAATCGATCGATCAGCTCCGCTCGCTTGTTTGCCGATGTATCCATAACGAATTGGCGATACTCTTCCTCAGTCGGCAAAATTCCCGTGATATCGATAGTCGATCGACGCAGGAATTCCTCATCAGTGCACAGTCCACTCGGCAACAACCGCAATTGTTGCAATTTCTTGCCAACCAATTGATCGATATATTCGCCAGTGATTTGAGGTGCTTCGTAAACCAAACCCACTGGCAACGTCAGCACTTGGCTGCCAACTGTATGGGTATCAAAGCGGGCCATTACAAATGCTTCGCCTCGCGCTCCGGCGATGACTTTTCCAGCTTGATCGATCGCTGCAGAAGTTGCATTGTTTGTACTGAAGGCGGCGAGCGAGGTAACGTCACGAGTTGTTCCATCACCATAGGTAGCGACTGCAACGAAACGTTGTCCGCTACCTTCCCCTTCAATCACTGCTTGTTGAGGGTAGATCGCCACCGACGTAACAGGCGGGGGAGGTGTTTCGGTTGAATCCACCGGTGCGCCTGCCTGCAGCCATTCCAAAATCGTCGCATAATACGGAGACGATGTTTCAAAGAGCTTGCCGCCGGTATGAGGCACAGCACCGATCGATTTTTGTAGAAACAAGCTTTGCTCGGGGCGCGCTAAATTGATTCTGCGAAAACCAATCTCTCGCGTAATCCGTTGATAATCGCCCTGAGGATCAAAACCAAAGAGGCTGAGGTTGAAGCCGTCTTTACCGCGAGCCGCACCATGACAGGATCCAGTATTGCAGCCTGATCGCGTAAGAACTGGCATCACGTCTTTAATAAAACTTATTGGCGGATGCACTTTTGCATCGGTCACTTTCACTGGCACGCGGACGACCTTCGATCCATTCTTGCAAAGGAGTTCCGTCTGGCCGTCCATCAAGGGAAACAAGGTGTTCCCTTGGAGGTTCACCAGATTGGGATCGGCAACGGACCATTCCACATCATCCGTAATGTCAACCGTGACTCCATCTTCCCGACGCATCACGGCAATGAATGCCTGGTAGTCGCGGTCGGAGTTCAAAGAGATTTCCGGTGGATAAACGGAAACGTCCAAGGCTCCCGGCGCACTTCCCTTAGACGACGGATCGGGTTCAGGTGCCGCGGCGTCAACCGCTGACGCTCTCTGATCCACCAAGCAGGCCGCCAGGATGAGCGTAAGTGAGCAAGTTTGCCATGTCAGCATTCGCAGAGCTTTGACAGCGACGCAGCTAGATTGATGACTTAAACGCATAAAATTGTACATGAACATGCCTGTGTAAACGAAGCCTTTGAAATCAAAGGACTGACTGGAGTCAAAGCGGATCACTCTTTGACCTTCATGCGATCGAGTCGCAGTTGTTCGATTCGACTGAGAGGCTTGGGTGGTGCCTCGGCTCCGGGTGCTGGTGCAGCAGGGGCCGCCGCAGGCGCAGGTGTGGCAGCAACCGGAGCAGGCAACGGAACGTCAATTTGAATTTCTCCCGTTCCTTCTGTTTGCATGATATCTCCATTGGCAGTGTGGACAGTCGCCTGGACCACCAATGTTTTATGGTTGCCTGCTCGTGCGTCTGCCGCAACGCTGATCGGAAAGACGACTTGCGTTGTCTCGGCCGTGATTGGCTGAGTAGGTGCCGAGGACGTGACTCCCGCAGGAATTCCAACCAATGTCAGGTCAGCCGTACCTTCAAAGGGACGAGCAACCTCCAAGCCCACGATGAATTGGCTGTTGCCGCCTTGCTCTACCGAAGCTTTCGTGAAAGTAACATTGAAGTACACGTCTTCAATGGTTAATTCCACAGGGAGGCTGGCCATACGGCTTGAGCCATTTCCGGTATCGACCATCGCAGTAATCATCATCGGCCATTTGCCTAACACAGCGTTGCGATTGGCGGTTACAGGAATGGTTGTCTCATTTTGTTCTTGCTCGATGTTCTTGCTGTTGTTGGTGCTAACGCCGGGAGGAACGTACAGCAGTCGAACCGGAACGGGATTCTTATATCCATCGTTGCGATGCGCGATAACTTTGAGTTCTGCAGAACCGTTACGAATCAAAGGAACTGTCGGCTGGACCAATTCAATTTGCACCGGCGACGCTTCGGTCACAGCGACCCCCACAACATTGGAGTCATGACCCAGCACGTCAACGCGATTTTGTCCTAAGACAAATTTATGTCGCTGTGAAAGGTGACCCACGATGTCTGGCTGCGCATTGGTGGGCCGTCCTTGGAGGTCCACTCGAGCCGCTGCTAATTCGGCATTGGCATCCGCGCTTAGCAGTAGGGGGATCGTGGTGCGATCGGCAGCAATAGGATAAGTCGTTGCCGTGATACCAGCGGGAAGACCTTCCATCGCGAGTTGGAGATCACCCCCAAATTCGCGACGTTCGGCATTGACCATCACGGCCACATGACCTCCTCGAGGCACAGATAACTCAATTGCTTGATCTTGTTGTTCCTCAGGCAAACTCAGCACCAATTCGGGTTCCGCTACTTTGACTTCGATGCGATACGCGTATGCAGGCCCACCATTCAATAAATGATCACGCACGCGAATCACATAGACGCCGTCCTCGGCTGCATTAAACTCTGCAACGCTGTCAGGACCTCCGGAATCGTCGTTCCCAGCAATACGATTCTTATTGATGTCAAAAATATCTGTGACACCATCAAGCGGTGTTCGCAACAATGATCGCGCAAACATGCGAGTTACAATCTTTTGGCCTTTCTTTGCTTCAAAGGCAAAAGAATCATGATCGCCGGAGGTTTCAATGACACCGCAGAATGCGATAGGCAGTGGTTCCGCAGAAAGATTGGGAGCATTGATGTCGTCGTTGGGTTCTTGTTCAATTACATTTGCCATCGGCATCACCCGGATCATATTGGGCGAGGGAGACAAGCCCAGTGCGTTGGCAAAGTTGATCGGGAAAGCAGTCGATTCCGTGGCGGGCATTTGCAGTGGTGCATTCCAGGTAGATCCATCTGCACCGACAAACCTTGCATCAATCGTTTCACCAGGACGTCCGCCGGCCGGAACCATGGCCACCGGGCGTGGGTATTCGCCAATGTGAAGGCGGTAGTGGGCATTGTCATCGCCACCGAACGCGCTTTCTCGCAACTGCACAATGTAGGTGCCATCCTCAGTTGCGGTGAAAGCGCATAACGCATCTTGTCTCAACAGCGGTGCATCATCACTGGTTACCTGCTCAAAGCGATTCGCATCGAGAATGGCTAAGAATGGATCAAAAAAGTTAGAGTTATTTTGAGGAAAGTAGGCGATGCGAACGCCTTCGACTTCGCAATTGATGGTCTGACCTGCCTTCAAATCAACTGCGAAATAGTCTTCGTCTTCACGTGTGACTACCCCCGTCACGGTAACATTCATGTCGACTTTCTGCGGCGTCGCAAATTCGCTGTTGGGCTCGACTTCGGCGACTACCTTCATTGATCCTACGCTGAGCAGACGCATGTTCGAGATGCCAGTGCCCGTGACCAAACGGAAGGGATAGAGGCCAGGTTTCAAATCAGCTGCAGCCGTAAGTGTCACCTCAACACTCTCATTGTTGACAGGCTTTACTTCCGAGATCTCAATGCCAGGTTCTTCCATAAGGATTTGACGCGAGTCCTGCAGGCGAGCGCCTCGCAAAGTGATCGTGGTGCTTTCGCCACGCACCACACCGGTCGGCTCGATCTTCGTCACTACTGGCTGAGACGCCCACGCCGAAAGAGACGTCATGCCAATCAGCACGCAGCCGATCAGGAGACGACTATAAGGGCCTTGCAAATGCGTGGCCAACGCGGTTGTCGAGTACGAACGATTGTTCATAATTTAACAATGCATGCGCAGAGCGCAGGAAGGAAGGGAAACGGCGCACTATTGCGCCGTCCAAAGTTCGCATCCTTGTGGGACAATTCCTTGCAAGGATGCACATCAAAGTTCTAGAAGCCGGTTAGGCAATCAGGTCGGTAATGACCTTACCGCCGTCAACGATTTCAATCGGCCGATCGCCAGGAGCCATCAATTCTTTATCCGCCACGATACCTAACAAGTGATACACTGTAGTTGCCAAATCGGCTGGACTAACAGGATCAAACTCAGGTTCGGTGGATGTTGCGTCAGACGAACCGTAGATCGCACCACCCTTGATACCACCACCGGCCAACATCACGCTGAACACTTTTGGCCAGTGATCGCGTCCCGCGGTCGCGTTGATTTTTGGGGTTCGCCCAAACTCGCTGCTAACCATTACCAATGTGGAATCTAACAAACCGCGGGCGCTCAGATCGTCAAGCAATGCTGAGAGGGCCTGATCGAGCGGCGGCATTTGACCGCGCACATTAGCAGTGATGCGATCGTGGTGATCCCAGCCACCGTAGGTCAGCGTGACTAATCGCACGCCCGCTTCTACTAAGCGACGCGCCATCAACAAACGCTGTCCGGCTTCATGTCGGCCGTAACCATCGCGCAGGGCGGCATCCTCTTTGTCGATATCGAACGCTTCACGAGCCTGTGGAGAATCCAAGAGGCTGTAGGCACGCTCATAAAACGTATCCATGGCCTTGACACTGTCCGCAGACACCATGCCACCGAAACGAGAATTGATGGACGATAACGCTGCCTTGCGACGGGTGAAACGCTCGACGTCAACTCCACCAGCCAAATCCAAATCTCGCACTTTAAACTTTGGATTGCGTGGATCATCACCTAAGGCAAACGGTCCGAACGACGAAGAGAGGTAACCACTACCAGCAAATTCGTTTGGCATATTGGGAATGCAAACGTAAGGAGGCAAGTTGTTACGTGGCCCATACTCATGGCTGATAACACTACCGAAACTTGGGTAAAGCAATGCCGGGCTAGGCTTGTACCCAGTGAACATGTTGTGCGTACCACGCTCGTGAGCCGCTTCGCCGTGTGTCATCGAGCGAATCACCGCAAACTTGTCGGCGCGCTGAGCCAACTGACCCATCGCATCACTGAACACTTCACCCGTGTTCGTTTTGATCGTTCCCATTTCCCCACGATACTCAAGGGGGCTGTAAGGTTTCGGATCAAAGGATTCCTGTTGCGCCATGCCGCCTGGCAAAAACACATGGATCAGGCTCATCGCTTTCGGTTCAATGAAGTCATAATTCTTCTGATCCGCGCGAGCTTGCCGAAGCATCAGCAGATCGGCGAGAGTTAACCCGAGACCACCTGCGGCTCCAACTTGCAAAAATCCACGTCGGCTGAAGCGATTTCCGTTGCAATGGGTCACGGGCACATCTCCAATTAGGTACATTCGTAAGGAATTTTTTGCATTGCCAACTCAGTAGGTGGCCGATGCGTCACATGGGTATGAATGACAAACAATGGCAATAGGAACCCAATCATAGAAGTGTTTTCACCAAATCCAATGTCTAAAGGATCAAATGAACTTAATTCTCTTGGGAAGGCTCGTCTGCCGGTTCGTCGCTTCGCTCAAGGCGGGGTGGGTTGGGGGGAGTTCCGCAATAATTTGCAGGCGGAATCTGCGGGGTAATGCGCATGGTAAGCCCCCGGCACCCATTTGTCAAACAGCCAGCGGGCTGCGCAAGAAACTCGCCCAGGGCGAGTGGATAAATAGGCAATTTCTTTGAGAGTCGGTACTTTGACAGATGGCTTTTATGCCTTGCGGGCTGTTAAGTCCATCTGCTCGGCTCTTTGTCCATCGCTGCCGTAGAACAACAGCTGCTTTTTTTGTAAGTCGGCTACCGCCGTGAGTTTGACACTACGAGGTCCATGCATACAAAAGTAGATTCCGCAGGGCTGCCCTGCCCTGACAACGACCCTTTCTGTCATAGGGAACGCATGTTCCTCTAGGTGCCCCAGTTCGGCTAAGCGGGCTCGCACCTGCTTTCTTACGCTTTCCAAAGCGGTCGTCGATTGAGGCCAAGCAATCATTCGTGGTCATACTCCTTCAAGAATTCAAGCCGCACTTCCCTATGCGGTTCGCCGGGTTCCGCTCCCGGGCCGAAGCAAGGTATCGGACGGCCGATCGTCGGTTATTGAACATGGAAATTGGACTCAAGCGATCTCTTATCCCAGGACCGCTGGAAATGACGATTCTGCAGAGCAGGCAATTTTACCGGTTCAAATTACCGGAGAACTTGTAAGTCTTGCTAAAGACTTCCTCACTACGGTGGCTGAACGCTTGGTTCAACGGACCAGCGGCGTTACGATGCTGAGCGGGTGACGGTTCCCGGGAGTTACTATCGCGTTTAGCAAGCCGAGGTTGTGCAGTGGAAGTCAAAGCTGACGCTCCAGTCGTGGTTCAGGATCCAGGGGAAAAGCCTCTGGTGCTGAACAGCAACGTTCATGAGCCAATTTCCAAATTGAGCTTTTTAGAGCGTTCGCTATTATTTGCAGAACTCTCGATGATTGCCTACAACGACGAACAAGAAGCTCAGCGAGCTGCTGACGCTATTGGCTTTCCTGACACAGTGCTATTTGATAACCAAGGTGCCCAGGCTTTTCGATTCCGCAATGAATTTGATTGCGTGATTGCTTGTCGTGGTACCGAGTTGCACGATTGGAACGATATTGAGGCGGACGTTAATGCCGTCGCAGTATTGGCAGAAACAGTCGGCAAAGTGCACCGTGGTTTTAAGAGCGAAGTGGACCAACTCTGGCCAATGCTGGAAGAAGTGTTGTCCACGAATCGATTACCACTGTGGTTTTGTGGCCATTCCTTAGGGGGCGCGATGGCAACGATCTGCGCGGGTCGTTGTTTTCGCTCGCACATCACCAGCAATCCAGAAGAACTCTATACCTATGGGTCACCCCGCGTTGGCGATAAGGCCTATGTCAATTACGTCAAACTGACCTATTACCGATGGGTGAACAACAACGATGTTGTGACGCGCGTTCCGCCTACTTGGCTGGGTTATCGCCACACGGGCCAGGAAGTCTATCTCGACAATACAGGCAGTATCCGACCCATCGTCGGATGGGCCCGGACAAAAGACCGAATTCGGGGATTTCTAACTGGACTAATGCGATGGAAAGTCGATGCGTTTGGGGATCACAGTATTCACAGGTACATCGAGTCCATCCTTAATGCGCTTGATCGCGAAACGAAACAAGTTGCAAAAGGGGGCAACGAAGTACAGGGGCAGGAAGTTGCCTTACCCCCTGCCGAACACGAGGATGAACCCGCCCCGTCGCAACCGCGAGGATAAGTCTCAATAAGATAAGTCCCGATCAAGGGCATGGGTCAGGATAAGCTGTCCTGACTGCGAGATATTTGCGGAAAAATGGCGACGAATCGGTTACCGAAGCGAATTACTGTCGTACATTTCAGGAATGTCATTTTCATCGCGCCAGTGGTACAGCCATTGCAGTACGAATCTGCGACGGTTGGTTGGACTGGCTTGAACTGACGACTGAGTGCAATTTCTCCCGGGGGTAACAACATGCAATTTCCATTCTTTCGCTCCACTTTCCTTTCACTGCTCTGCGTTCCTGCGGCGACGATTGCCTCTGCGGCAAACTGGGCCGATTCGATGTTTCCCGTAAAGACACACGATTTTGGTGCTGTCGCAGTTGCGGCCAAAACGGAGTTTGTTTTTCCCATCCAAAACAATTCAGGACGCGATGTACACATTTCCAATGTTCGCGCCAGCTGTGGTTGCACAACGCCCATTTTAAGCGAGCAGTGGATCAAAGCGGGTCAAAAAGGTGATTTGACGGCGCGATTCAATACGGGTTCTTTTCGCGGCAAGAAGGGAGCCACACTCACGGTGGTTATTGATCGCCCAGTGTATGCAGAAGTTCAATTGCGAGTCGACGGCTACATTCGCCAGGACATGGTGTTGAACCCGGGCTCTGTTGAATTTGGCAAAGTAACAACCGGCGAGCCAGTAGAACGTCGCGTGGCGATTGCCTATGCGGGTCGCAGCGATTGGCAAATCACAGGTGTCGAATCGCCACTTCCTTTTATTGAAACACAAGTTGTTGAGAAAACGCGTAGTGGTCAACGGGTCGACTACGAGTTAGTGGTGCGCATGTCCGCAGACGCTCCCGTTGGATTCATTAACAACGAACTTGTTGTGACCACCAATGATCGGTCAATGCCACGCGTGCCCGTGCAAATGGGAGGCGAGGTGGAAGCCGCCTTGTCGCTCGCGCCGCAAACCTTTGCAATCGGATCGCTCAAGGCAGGCGAGGATTTCGCGCAGCGTTTAATTGTTCGTTCATCGAACCCGTTCAAAATCACGAAGATTGAGTGCGCCGGCTTCGAGGTAGACTTCACGCCAACGGATGAGGCGAAGGCCGCTCACATCGTCAATGTGAGATTGGTGGCTCAAGGAAACGCTGGCGACGTAAAATCCGACCTCATCGTTTACACCGATGCAGGTGACGAACTGACTGCGACTTCAACCGTAACCGGAAAAATCATCGACAAATAGCAAGAACAAAGTCGCAGATAGTCGCAGATAGTCGCCTTTCGCTCCGCGAAAGTAGCGTCGTCCCTACAAAGCTTTCGCAGATAGTCGCCTTTCGCTCCGCGAAAGTAGCGTCGTCCACACAATACGCTAC
>JBGTBJ010000157.1:0-14903 GCA_041749395.1 Pirellulaceae bacterium | reverse complement strand
AAAAGAAGGTGTGAATGATCGTCGCTTCCTTGTCATGGTTCTTCCTTGGTAGACCGAATTGGCTTCGCCTCAACAGCATACCGGAGAAAACGCGATTTTCTATCTTAAGCTGTGGTCCTAAAATTGGGGTCCACTTCACCAAGTTGTAAGCCCTGTACCACATTCCAGCACGTATTTTGGACGATGGGTACGAATGTAAGAGTGCAGGAGTACGTAGTCTGAGTCATCAGCGCCGGTAGATTCAAGAGCACTGCGAGCTTCGTCGAGAACTTTGTTTAAATCGTTCGAAGCGAGATACATTGAAACTTTTCGGCGCACAATGTTGCCGAATATTAGGCGTCCGGAGCGGTATCGTAAAGAACGCGAAGCGCGTCTAAGAATATTCATTGAGATTGCCGTGTCTGTCGATCATCACCGATCACCTCACCCGAGGTGTCAAGATTGACCGCATGTAAGCCGATTACCGAGGATGCAGGTGCAATGGATCGTCGCAAGTCTAACGACGGGCAACTTTGTTTTCAATCAAATTCAACGATTGAAATTCGCGTCATTCGAATTATTGGTGGTTCTTTCGTTGACTAACGAGTGGACCCTTTAGCCAGTATTTCCGGGATGTCGTCGATCGAGTTGGAGGCTATCTTGCCTTCAGCGTCGATGATCACATCAACAACGGTGACCACCGTGCCAAACGCGATCAACGATAACAGCCAGAACGAGCAAAGCAAATGAACCGGCCAATTGGTAGATCGGAGCAAGAATAAGATTGAGCCCGCTGACTTTGATTTCAGATCCGAGTGCGCCGAGGGCTCGTGCATCCGACTGGTTTCCCTATTTACTAGTGTCTTCGACTGCCGACAGCACGATAATTTCCGTATCGAGGTGTCGTTTCGCTGTTAGATTTCCAGTTGCATCCAGCAAGCATGAGCACAGACAGTGAAGCAGCAAAGAAAGGATGCATTTCATAGTTTCGCGATTATTGGGGTTGGGTTTTCTGTTTGGACCAGCCAGTCAATCGTTCAAGATATAGATAGGATTCAACGAATTCACGATGTTCTTTATCGCTCATTTTTTCGAGCAGCTCAAGCGCGGAAATGTAGCTGGCAAGGTTGCCATTAGATGAAAGAAATTTTCCATCCTCCACGAAACTGATCGACTGGTCATCTTGAACCTTTAACGCGGGGTATTTCTCTTTGAGATCCTTGCCACCACCGATATACGTCACAATCCTGTGACCGTCTGCAATTCCTGATTCACCAATCAATTGAGAGCCAGCGCAATTGCTCATCGTGAATTCAGAATTGACGTTTTGTGTTTTTATAAAACGCACGATCTCGCCATTGCGGACAGTTTCAGTCATGTCGTAGGCGCTCGGCACAACCAATACTGTTAGTTTCGGGCAATCCGCAAATGTGTAGTCAGGGAGCATTCGCAAACCGCTTTCAGTGGCAACTGGCTGCAATGTTTCGGCAACCGTTATGACGTTGAATAATTGCGTTCCGTTCTCGCGTGGTTTCGAAAACACGTCGATTGGTGCAGTGACCTCAGTCATCAGGACATCATCGAACAGGATGACGCCAATTGTCGGTAGCTTTTCATCAAACGTTTTTCGCCGAGTGCCTAAATTGATGACACAAGTTTCGCCGTCCGCAGCAGTGGACGCAGCCTCTGCAGGAGACGCTTTGTCTTCGCTTTGCTGCACTTCATGCGGTTCGCATCCCGAAGAGGTGATTAACAGCGGAAGAAGGAGGATTACGATTATTTTCATGTTGAATTCCAAGGTACAATTCTATGCTGCTTCAGGGCGGACGTCGCGGCAAACGAAGGGCTGGCGATCTATTTCAGAAAAAGCCGCACGCCGACCTCTCGTGCAGGTCATTGTTCTGCTCCTGGTTGACGCTGAGTACCCGTGTAGGTGGTCCGTTTGAAGTACTCAGTAAATCCACCGATTGCGGACGCGACCCAATACGTATCATCGCCATCAGCAGCAACTTGTTCTTGGAGTGCGGCGACAACCCCAAGATACAGTTCCGTCTGGTTCAATACATCGCCCGATTCTACGAATTCTCCGCTGTCCCAGGCGACTGTTCAGTTCCGACATTTCTTACAGGAGTCAGCATACAAAACTGCGGTGAACGCATCACCGCCGACGCCATAAATGAGCGCACCTCGAATAGAGATTCCGTGATGCACACAACTCGAGAATTCAAGCGACACTTATTTTACGATCAATTGAAAGCTTGAGGCCCTCTTTGATATGGGAGTAACTTTGACATCTGTGGACACCATTTGTAGTCCGAATTTCTGGTAAGCGTCAACAATCATTTGCTGAACCTCTTCGGGGGACTTTCCAGCGATATGCATTTTGCCAATCATCGGAAGCCCTAGGGAACCGTCTTTGTCTACCACGACCGGAAACCCATTCACCACTCGTTCTCCCTCCGCGTCTTGCACCGCGAATTTTTGCAGCGGCACCGTACCGAAAATGACCGGAATTTGCACGGCGAGTAGGTCTAGAGCCCTCAAGCTCTGCACACGATTCCAGCGACGATCTTGAATGTACACGCGGGCGATGAGAGCACAAATTACAACGATCAATAGCAGCGTTGATAGCCTAAATCGAGGAACGCTTAAATATCTCATGATCAGAACTCCCTTCCATCGCTAACCGGGTAATGTAACCAATGATAAAATATGTCACCGATCATCCTGGCTTGGTTCGTCAATCTGTTTTTCGAGGAGCATGCGAACCGCCTCCACTAATTGCTCCTGATCCATCCCCGGCTCTGTGTTCTTCTTGCCCATTGAGCAAGATTCGTAAACCCATTGCGATCGCTCAAGCAACAAAAGAGATAGCATTGCGGGAGAGCCGATTCGCCAAATGCCATCAAAGGATGGAGTTGCATATGTAAAAGGAGAAATTGCAATTCCACCCAACAGTGCATTCTGCAACGTTGCCATGGCCGCAGCCCAAGCAAATGGAGTTACCAGCAAAGCAAATAAAGGAACGTCGGCAATTCGCAGGAACCCAATTACCCAAAGTGAAAGTAGGGCTCCCGTGATGTATGTCAAATAAAGGAACTCTGCAGTTGGCTCGTCCGAAAACCTCGTTGCGAGGAACAGCGTACCCGCGACAGTCGTGGTAGCGGCCAACATCTTTTTCGTTGTTAAAGGTCGACTGCGCAAATTACGTTCCTCAAATGATGAACATCATCGATCACCCTGCAAAAGGCAACAAGATAGACCGCACGCGGCTTTCTACTGGAAGAGCGGCTCATCGATGGAGAGCACAAATCTACCGCCAGGCAGCTTCGATTTCAACAAAATTCATTGGTACCGATTATTCTTGGTTTACTCTGCATCTATCACTTGGATCGAGCCATTAAGCAGAGATGAACCAATTAGCTCGTCCAAGAGACTTCTTGAACTGCCATAATGTAGATCGCATTTGCCGCTAAGATGCTTTGACACCGCGGGGCAACTTGATTCGCGAGGCTGTTAGTTTTGATCCCGAACTGTCGCTCATGTCCACGCAATCATCGTATATACGTGAGCCAACATTGCGACGACGACGCCAATGGCAGCAATGTATTTGCCCAATTCGTGATATGGCAACAAACGCCTGTGATTGCCCCAGAACCATTGGAAATGAATGAACAGCCCTACGCAAGTGATCACCAGGCCAAATGTGATAGCGTGAATACCGTTGATGTCCATCAAAAGGCCACGTCCCAGAGATGGAAAGCCCCTCGTGGCAATGTTCAGTGTTGTTGCTCGTTGCGTCAAGCAACAAGAAAGTCCGTATACGGTGACGATCGAGGCGAGGATCGCCCCAACGGACCACATCTGGAGAGGACCACCGGACGGAGGATCGCTCAGCCAATCGGCAATGTCAAACGGAGTTTCGTTGCGTCGCATTCGAGCGTCCCTTGGATACAGAAAAAGCGTTGTATCCATCGGCACGATTCGAGCGTCGATAAGGCGCGAATTCCGGTGGGAAAGTCACCGAGGCCCGTGAGTCGTCTCCGCTTGCGTGCGTGCCCGAATAACGTCTCCGATCAAAACAATCCCAACCGCCAACAGACTGAAGCAAAAGCGGGGCCAGAAACGACGAAGGCAGCGAGGATTGCCAATGTAGCGCCGAGTAGCATCAACTGTTGACTCAATCGCGTCTGATGGCGATCCGCTATTGTCGATCTCAATTTGTCCATCGTACGTTTTCGTGCTCTGAAACTGAACTGGCGTTGTGCTGACGATTCACGACTTTCCGTTGACGCTGTATCGCATTCAGTATCATACCGAATACACCTCCAAAAATTACACCAGATATCATTGATGCGGAATCGATTTGCGTGCCGTTGCCCGTGCAATAGACCGGCGTGTTGAGAAGAGCCCCGACGAGAGAGACGATTGAGCAGCACACGATCGGGAAGATGTGCTTTCGGCGGACGATCATCACGAGCATCGCCATTGGCGCTCCAACGATTAACGTGATTGTCGTTTGGTACTCCGGGAGATCGTGATAGAGCAGTACCACACCGAGAAACGCAAGAGCGGCGAAGGCGCTGCGTATGACCATGAGTTTTAAATGTGCCCCGTACGGTTGGAAAAACAGTTGTTGTCCATAGTAAGTTAGTCGGGAACGTTAGGTATCATGAGGGACCAACGCTTGACTTTCCAACTTCAAAACCGCTCATCTCGCCGCTGGCAACCCGAGTTCGGTTACCGAGTCTGCCAACCGGAGGAGAACTTTTTTGGCCGCGTCGCTCTTACTGCCATCAACGACGAACTCTCCACCGCCAGCGCGGATGGTGGCAGTCACAAAGTCGCTATTCTCTTGACGCACAATCAAACCGAGTTGTCCTTCCACCTCGACTTTGACGGAGTCCTTTCCGGTTGAGTCGCTGGCTTGCGCGCAATTGAGCCCTATCACAATGGTGGCGATGGCGGCCGAAACCATCCCATAAACTTCACGGCGTGAAAGAAGAAACATAGCGGATCCGTTTGGTGAAGGCAGTTGATAGGGTTTGCAAATCGAATTGTACTCGTCGTCCCATGTCAATGGTGTAACGGACTTGTAACTATCGTTTGAATGCCGAGCGGTGGCGTTAACGGGTTTGGCATCGGTGAAGACTTCGATCCGATCCATAGTATCGTAGTCCATCTTTGTATCCCATGCGTAGAACTGTTCGAGTCGTGGAAAGGAGCAAATAGCAGTTTCGGATGCGGTTGTTATTTATGTGCCCTTAACGTTTAGATTGTTGAGATTCCGCATAATGTCCCAATGCCGCCCCAAAATCAATGGCATCACCGGGTGCCGGGAGTTGAGTATCTATTCGTGAAAACTGACCATCGCTCTTCCGTTGCATGCGATGGTTGCATTTTACAGATTCGTCCGAGATTACGGATTGGTAAGGGACGTCATCATCCGTGTAGGTCCATGAGCGTCACAGAGAGATACACCAAAGCAGCCGAAAGAATTGGGGCGACGATCGCCGCCATCGAATAGAAAGTAAGTGTCGCGTCAGGGAACAATCGTCGAACAAGCGGGATAGCGCAGAACGAGGCGAACATTAGACCGACGCTAACACAGGGAGAAATGAACCATGCGATCCAAAGCGCGCCAAAGCTACCGTTGTCGTATGCATAGCAAATCATCAAGAGGCAGGCGACGAGAGCGGTGCCACAATTGACAAAGACTGCCGGCATCGCGTATCGCGAATCGGCGATCAGCTTCACTGCGCTAGCAGGAGACGTAACGGATGGCGACGAGTACGGATTAGTCATTAGTTAAGTTCAGTCTGATCAACATCGATCATCTTTCTCGCGGAGACAATATAACCCACATATAAACCAATAATCGAGGGCCGAGGTGAATCGAATAGATCCCATGCTTCCTGCCCTCGCGCTGCCTTCTATGAGAAGGCGCGCATACCGATAGGTCAATCCAAATTTATCGCCTCGCAAATCTGATTTCAACCAAATTCACTGGTACGGATTGTTCGGTGCGAAATGTCTTTCTAATGGAAAAGGGGATTCGCCCAAGGGTCGACGGAGTGATCGAGTGTAAACCACGAATGACACGAATAACACGAATGGGAGAGAACCTGAGTTAACGCGAAGCTTGCATAGGGGTAGTGCAGACATTTAGAAGAACGTGTCGGATTGCAGGCGAGCATTACAGCATCAATTGCTGTGTGTTCTCGCGACGCTTTCTTGCCTCATTGAATAAACCAAGTTGATTAGCCATCATCAGCCTTGCAGAGTGATGCCAATTACGGAATCCGATATGCGAGCGAAGCTGACGCGTGATGGACGAACCACAGAGGTCACATCGGTCCAAAGAGAAAAGACAACGAGTACGAGTACGATTTTCCACAGGATCAGTTAATTCACTATTATTAAATCGTAGAGAAACCAAAGATGTTTCTCGATGGTTGATCCGTGTGGAAAAGTATACTTTTTCTACGGCTTGCCACTTATGGGTGGATTGCTGCATTTCTCGGCTTGCTGATGAGGCTCGTGGCGTTTGGGGTGCTGTTGTTGCGATGTGTTCTTCTGTGCAGGCGTGGTGTCGCTCGCAGTTGCTGGTTGTGCTGCGACTTTTAAGGCATTGGGCTGAACCACTGATGCCTGTTGACGCCTTGACGTAGACTTGGCGATCATTCCTTAATGACGAGACGAATAGTCAATCGACGTTTCCGTAAGATCGCTTCTCTGGCAGAGCATTCAGCCCCATCGACAATGACTACTTCCAATACATTGCCCGCAGATCGGTATTTTAGTCGTGAATTGAGTTGGTTGGAATTTGACCAACGGGTGTTGGAGCAAGCCGATAACGATAGCCAACCTCTGCTCGAACGGCTGAAGTTTCTGGCGATTACTGGCTCGAATCTCGACGAATTCTTTATGGTGCGAGTTGGCAGTCTGAAGATGCAAGCGGAGCACAATCCGAGTGCTACGGATTTGACTGGGCGGAATGTATTTGAACAAATGCGAGATGTGGCCTCTCGTTGCCGGCGGTTTCAGGAAGACCAGTATCGAATATTGCTTGAGAATCTTGAGCCGGCTATGGCGGAGATTGGTATTCACCGCATCGAGTTGAGCGAGGCCAGCGCGCGGCACCAGGAGCTGGCAGATAGTTTTTTTCAAAGTGACATTCTTCCCATCTTATCGCCGCAAATCATTGACGATGAGAATCCATTTCCTCAGTTATTGGGCCTCCAGCTTCATCTCTGTGTGCGTTTGCAAATTACTGGGGGAATGGAGGAAGCCAACGCGCGATCTTCTGCGGCCGCTCTCAAGGAGAGTCAGAAGAAAAAGAAAAAATCGAAATCGAAAGACGCGAAGGCAAGCCAGGAACTGGCGCCGTCGGCTTGGGATTTCGCGATCATACCGTTGGGTCGAGTGTTGCCGCGCATTGTGCCATTGCCGGCCGAGACTGGTTACGCTTGGGCGTTGTTAGAAGATGTAGTCATGCGTTCGGTGGAGCAGCTTTTTCCTGGTCGTCAAGTTCTGGAATGCCGTCCTTTTCGGATTACTCGCAATGCGGACGTCGAATTGCGAGAGGATAGCGCGGCCGATCTGATGGC
The DNA here is from genome assembly GCA_041749395.1 of Pirellulaceae bacterium. Lineage (GTDB taxonomy): Bacteria > Planctomycetota > Planctomycetia > Pirellulales > Pirellulaceae > Laterigemmans. Next base: position 7,314 of record JBGTBJ010000157.1, on the reverse strand, counting down.
CGGCATGGGGGAGGTGTTGGAGAGTCGCAAGGCGTCGGCTTCGGTTCGTTTGGAGATTGATCAGCGTGCCAGCCACGAAATGGTGGAGTTCTTGCGACCGAGGTTGGAGCTAGAGAAAGACGATGTCTTTTCCGCAGCAGGGCCGATGGATCTTGCTTACCTGTTTCATTTGTCCGGGTTGAGCGGCTTTGATGCCTATCGCGATCCATCCTGGCCACCGCAAGGGCATCCCCAGATCGATCCTCGCGAGTCGATGTTTACTAGTATTGCACGACAAGATCTGTTGCTCATTCATCCTTACGAACGCTTTGACCCAGTGGTCCGCTTGATCGAAGAAGCATCCGCAGATAATGACGTCTTGGCCATCAAGCAAGTGCTCTATCGAACAAGTCGGCAGAGCCCCATCGTTGCCGCCTTGATGCGGGCGGCCGAACGGGGCAAGTACGTCACGGTCATCGTAGAATTGAAAGCGAGGTTCGATGAGGCTCGCAATATTGAATGGGCACGCGAAATGGAGCACGCTGGTGTGCAGGTCATTTACGGAGTGAAGGGCCTGAAGACTCACGCCAAAGTCTGCATTATCGTCCGCCGCGAGGCACAAGGCATCGTCCGTTACCTCCACTTTGGTACGGGGAATTACAACGAAGTAACATCGCGATTGTACAGCGACGTGTCTCTGTTGACGTGCAACGATGAGTTAGGTGCGGACGCTTCAGCCTTTTTCAATGCGATTACTGGAGCAAGCCAAGTGCAGCAATTCCAACACTTAGCTGCGGCGCCCATGACTCTGCGGAAACGAGCTATTGCGATGATCGATGAAGAGGCCAGAAGGAGCAAAGAAGGTCAGCGCGCCAGGATCATGGCAAAGCTCAATGCACTGGTCGACGCACAGATGATTGACGCGCTCTATCGTGCGAGCCAAGCAGGTGTGAAGATCCGGCTCAATATTCGAGGCGTGTGTTGCTTGCGTCCAGGAGTACCCGGATTGAGCGAGAATATTGAGGTCACATCGATTATCGATCGATACTTAGAGCATGCGAGAATTCTCTACTTTTACCATGGTGGAGAAGAGGCGATGTTTATCAGCAGCGCCGACTGGATGCCGCGAAATTTGGATCGCCGCATTGAATTGCTCATCCCGGTGCTAGATCCCGCCTGTCGCAAGAAGCTTAGCCGTGCCATGGATACGTATTTTCACGACAACGTTGTCTCGTGGCAATTGTTGCCCGATGGTTCGTACCAAAGATTGCAACCCAAAGATCCGGAGTCGGCGTTTCGCTCGCAAAGAAAACTGTATGACCGCGCGGTCCATGAGACGATCAGCGCGCAGAGTTCACGCGCTACGACATTTGAGCCGCACAGTTCAGGCGTCCCGCTTCAGTAAGTCCCGCTACTGTGAGTGCCGCTACTGTGAGTGCCGCTACTGTAAGTGCCGCGCAGGGCGGCATTACACAAAGACATCAGCAGATAAACTCGGTTGGTCTTGGTAGCGAGCGCGAATGGGTTGCACGCATTCGGCGATGAACTCGTCGACTTGTTGCGGAGCGCGGCCGATAAATTCCATTGGATTGAGTGCTGCATCCAGATCGACTGTGGCGAATGCTGGATCCTGCTTGAGTCGTTCCATCAAGTCGTTGGCCGCACCCTCCGATTTGACTTGGTAGGCAGCAGCAACACTGTGTTGTCGAATCCGCTCGTGCAGGTCCTGGCGATCGCCACCAGCGGCAACCGCCCGCATGAGAATATTCTCTGTTGCCATGAAGGGAAGTTCTTCCTGCAAGTGTCGCTCGATCGTCTTTGGATAGACAACCAGGCCTTCGGTAATATTTTGCATCAACACTAAACAAGCATCGATGGCTAGAAAGGCTTGAGGGATAACGAGTCTACGATTAGCGCTATCATCGAGCGTGCGTTCCATCCACTGGGTTGCTGCGGTGGCGGCTGTGCTGCTTTGTAGGCTCATCACAAATCGAGCTAACGAACAGACTCGTTCGCTGCGCATTGGATTGCGTTTATAAGCCATCGCGGAGCTGCCAATTTGATCTTTCTCAAACGGTTCTTCCACTTCCTTGCGGCTGGCCAATAGACGCAGATCGGTCGTCGACTTGTGGAGGCTTTGTGCGATGCCCGAGAGTGCGTCGAGGATCTGAGAATCGACTTTCCGCGTGTAGGTTTGTCCTGTGACAGCGTAGGAGCTTTGGAAGCCGAGTTTGGAAGAAACCGCTGCTTCGAGTTGTCGAACTTTTTGATGGTCACCCTGGAAAAGTTCGAGAAAGCTAGCTTGTGTTCCCGTTGTTCCCTTGGTGCTGCGCGCCCGCAAGGTGGCCAAGCGATGCTCGATCTCTTCCAGATCAAGGACCAAGTCGTAGGCCCACAGGCAAGCCCGTTTACCGACGGTTGTGGGTTGGGCGGGTTGCAAGTGGGTGAAAGCGAGGCAGGGTAGGGCGCGATACTGGCCGGCAAATTGGGCCAAGCGATCAATAACTGCAGCCAGTCGAGCGGCGAGCATTGTCAAACCCTCACGAATGAGGATGAGATCCGCATTATCAGTCACAAAACAGCTTGTTGCGCCCCAATGGATAATCCCCTTGGCGTCGGGGCATTGATCCCCCAGGGCGTGGACGTGGGCCATGACATCGTGGCGGAGACGTCGTTCATGGGCTTCGGCGACATCGAGGTTCAGGCGATCTCGAAACGACCGAATCTGCTCGATTTGGTGTTCTGAGATTGGTAAACCTAATTCGCGTTGAGCTTCGGCGAGTGCGATCCAAAGTTGTCGCCAAGTGCGAAAACGCCTTTCGTTTCCCCATAAGAGGGACATTTCGTGGGATGCGTAGCGGCTGATCAGTGGGTTTTGGTATACGGCTTGGTCGGACATGCTAGTTAAGCTAGTGGAGTCGGCTTGAAAATTTGGTTGAGAGGGTGGGACGGCTTTTACCATCTTTCCTGGATCGGATAACATACGAAGCAGTTCGGGATGGGCACAGGCGGATAGCGCAGTTGCATTGGATGCACTCAAGTACCTCTCGCTCTGCATTAAATCTGAATATATAGGTGACACGGTGCTAGGAGACATGGTGCTAAGTGATAATGTGCGAGTTGCGATCATGCGGCGTGGCACTCCCAATCGTCGATATTTATTCCTGACTGAGCATTGCAAGGTGCTGATGCTGTTGGGGTGTGCTTGTTGGCTGCTGTTAAGTAGTCGCACCGTTTGTGGCCAAGAGGGTGTCACGAACGCGTCACTGGTTGATTCGACGAAGGCTGTTGATTCGTATCTTTCATCCGTTTCGCTGCTGAGTGACTCAACGCAGGGGATGGTGTCGATCGATAACGTTCCCAAGTTAAGGGAGGCTTGGCGAAAAACATCGCTTTCTCAAATGCAGCAGGATGAATCGCTCAGGGAGTTCTTTGAGCTGCATCAGGCGAATATCGAAGCAAAGCTGGCTCAGATGGGGCTGCGCACGGGAATTCGTTTTCGGGATTTGGCCGATGCCGTCTCGGGAGAATTGGTTTTTGCTTGGATGCGATTTGAGGCGCCTAAGCATCCATTCAGTATTGCAATTCTGGCTGACACGCGTGGTCGCGATGCGCAGCGAACATCTCTGCTGAAGAAGATGGATAGTGAGTTGCGTAAACGGAATGCAACGGTCGCCGAGTTAGAGATTCGTGGTGCGGCAAACGAATCGTTTAAAGCCAGTGTTTACACGATGCCACAAAAGCGTGGGCAGTTAATTGTCGAGCGAATTGTTGCCGTGGACGTGAAGGGACGATTGATCTTTAGTGATCGCCCTGAGACGGTTCAAGCCTTGGTCGCTGCGGAAGCTAGCGGAAAGGGAGCAGGGCTGGTTGCCTCGCAAGATTTTGTGGATGTTTTTGCTCAGCTTAAAAAATCTTGGGAAAAGGGTGAAACGGTTGCATCAGATTCCCCGAGTATTAAATGGTTTGCACGGCCGATTGGCATGGGGATGATTGCACGCGAGTTGGCTGGTGTCGATCGTGGGCGACAGGTTGACATTCTGAAGTTAATGCAGAATCAAGGTTTTGATGCGGTCAAGTCGATTGGTGGTGAGCTTCATTTGGCCACAGAACATTATGACATTTTGCACCGCGCGTATGTACTAGCGCCGCCGACAGTGTCCACCCCTGAACGCTACAAATTGGCAGCCCGAATTCTGCAGTTTCCTAACGTGGAAATGAAGGATCCTCCTGCTTGGGTGCTGCCCACAGCGGCAACCTTCTTGCAAGTCAGTTGGAAAATAGAAGAGGCGTTCTGGGCAACGGAAACACTGGTCAACGAGGCCTTTGGCGTCGACAAATTTTTCCGTGAAATGCTAGACGAAATCCGCGACGACGAAGACACGCAGATTGATATTGAAAAGGACGTCGTCGCCAACTTTACGGAGGATCTCTATATCATGAGTGAAAATCGTATTGATGGCGAGGAAACGCAAGAACGAGCGGTGAGTGCGATTCGGATCAAGAATCCTGAGCGAGTGGCGGAAGTACTCAATAAGGCTCTTGATGGAGATAAAGACGCGCAGCTATTCGATTATCCTGCGCACCCGGTCTGGGAGATTCGTCCGCAGGCAGTGGATGAGGAAATATTTGAAGTCGATGGCGGGAATCTAGGCTTTGAGACAGACGAAGACGAGGAGCAGGTGGAGCGAAAGCCGCTGCTTGATCGCAGCGCAATTACTGTGTTTGGTGATTACTTGATGGTGTCCAGCCATCCGGAACTGTTGGTGGATATTATCGAGCAAGCGCAGCACCCTGAGGCCACTTTGGGGCAGGACGCGAATTATCAGCGAGTGATCGAGGCGATGGAGCGTGAGGGTGGAAAATCTCGTTCGTTCCAGCGAATTATCCGTACCGATTTGTCATGGCGGATCAAATATCAATTGCTGCGTGAAGGAAAGTTCGTTGAATCGGATTCGTTGCTGGCGGCAATCCTGCGGCGCATCAAAGAGACCAACGAGACGGCCGAGCCGACCGAGAGTGTAGAGATCGACATGTCGAAGCTGCCTGCCTTCTCTGAAGTAGAAGAGTACTTGCAGCCAGCAGGTGGTTTCGTCGTCACGGAGGACCTGGGTTGGTCGACCACCTATTTCCTATTGCGTAAATAGCTCCAAGCAATGTGGCGGCGAGATTAGCAGCCATCCGCTTGCATAGCAGCTTCGACGACTGGCAGAATGCGGGCCTGTACTTCCGCTAAACTCCCTTCGAGGAATGCGCCCGCCGCAGCTCGGTGGCCGCCCCCGCCAAAGTTTCTAGCGATTGCACTGCAATCGACGCCGCAGCGGCTGCGGAAGCTGAGTTTAAAGCCACCGCGAATTTGCTCGACCATGATCACGGCCACTCGAGTGCCTTCAATTGCCAAAGTCAGATTAACGGCATCTTCGGTATCGCTAGGCTCGGCACCGCATTCAGCGAAATCCTCTTTGCAGACATGGGTATGAACGAGTTTGCCGTTTCGCATGCTGGTGACTCGCGAAAGAATTCGTCCACGCAAACGAACTCTGCCCAAGGTGTCTCGTTCGTAGAGGTCTCCGTAAACCTCGCTGGGAACCGCACCCGCTTCAATCAGCCTAGCGATCACCCGATAGGTTTCGGCTGTAACGGAGCCGAAGCGAAACCAGCCCGTATCTGTTGCGATGGCTGCGAAAAGTGGAATTGCCATTTCTCGCGTGAGGGGAACTCCCAGTGCATCAGCAGCCTTAATAACTAAATGTCCGGTTGCTTCTGCGAAAACATCTTTAAAAAAGATTGCTCCGAGTTCGTCTTCGGCAACATGGTGGTCCAAGACAATTTTGTGAGCCGCCGTTTTACGCACGACGTCGGCCATGTCGCCAAGTTGGGCCCAAGCGCTGGTATCGAGCACCATCAGACAATCGGAGCGAACATCTTCGGCTTCAATGGAATCACCAAGGACATCAATACGACCTGCAGGATCCAAAAATTGCAGGGCAGGGGGAGTCCGATGCGCGTTGACGATTTGCACATCTTTGCCGAGGGTCCGCAAGACAGCGGCCATCCCCAGTTCGCTCCCTAAGGCGTCGCAGTCAGGCCGAATGTGGCTGGTCAAAACAAAACTTTGATGCTCGTGAATCACCTTCACAAAAGCGGGCCAATTTACGCTCATAACTCAGATTCAGGTCAGTAGTGGATTGGGGGGAGGGGGACGAATTACAAAGAATAGCCCGTCAGGCGGCGAGCCGCATCGATATCGAGGTGTAGTTGTGCGATTAATTCACCAACGCTGTTAAATCGCGTGATTGTACGGATACCATCGATGAATTCGACCGCCAAACTTTGATCGTAGAGATCGCCGCTAAAGTCAATAATATGGGTCTCTACCTTCGGTGTGCCAAGTGGATCAAAGGTAGGGTTGGGGCCGATGTGAGTCGCCGCCGCGTACGGTTTGTCTGCCACCGTGACTCGCGTCGCATAGACACCGTGGGCTGGAATCAACGTGCGAATTTGTTCGAGATTGGCAGTGGGAAAGCCGAGTTGTTTTCCCCTCCCGTCACCATGGGTCACGATGCCAGACAACTGATAGGGTGCGGTTAATAAAAGATTGGCTTGGGAGATGTCGCCAGCGGCAATTCTGCGGCGCACTTCCGTGCTGCTGACCATGCCACCGTCGGTATTGGTTGCCTCCACGATGTGGAAGGGAATTTCCAGTGGCTGGCAGTATCGAGCCAAAGTGTGGGTGTCGCCGCCACGGGACTTTCCAAAGAAGAAGTTGGGCCCTTCGACAATTCCTCGCATGCCGATTTGGCCGATCAGAATTTGTTCGAAAAACTCGCGAGGCGAAAGGTTGAGCAGAGCCTGGTTCGTTTGGCATACTGCGACAAAATCGACACCCAAATCCGATAGCAATTCGGCCCGGCGGGGGAGCTCCGTCAAAGCAATCGGTTCAGAACCGGGGCGGAGCAGGGCGGCCGGGTGAGGATCAAAGGTAATGACGACGGAGGGCCCCGAAATGTCGCGAGCCAGAGATGTCAATTGCGAGACCAGGGCCGCATGTCCCTGATGGACTCCGTCAAAGTTCCCGACGCTCACGGCACCACCCCGAGCTTGTTCAGGAAAATGCTGCAAGTCCCAGATCAGCGTCACGTCGAAAATTCAGTCGAACAAAAGGGTAGGGGAGGGGGATACCAGCAAAGATTATGTCGATTTCTGCGTTGCAAGGCTAGGACATGGGCAATCACATAGTCGCCCATAGTCGCCTTTCGCTCCGCGAAAGTAGCGTTGGTCTTCGCTGCTTTTACAGAACTTTCGCGGAGCGAAAGGCAACTATTATTGCCTTCG
>JBGTBJ010000156.1:0-13219 GCA_041749395.1 Pirellulaceae bacterium | reverse complement strand
GGGTCATGGTCTCTGTCGTAATGGATAATTTGGCAGCGGGAGTCACTCGCGACGAAATCCTCCGCAGTTACCCGAGCCTGAAAAATGAAGATATCGATGGGTGCATCGCATATGCGGCCGAGCTAACACGCGAGCGTGTGGTTCCGCTACAGTCCGGAGCCGATTGATGCGTTTCAAGATTGACGAAAACTTGCCGGTCGAAGTTGCGGATCTTCTGCGGGCTAAGATGCACGATGCAATGACGATTTTCGATCAACACATGATAGGTGAGCTCGACCCAAAAGTAGCCAGTCCGAGCGAATATCCAGGAATCATCATCCTTCGACCTCGCACCCAGTCAAAAGCCCGATGCACTTGCGCTTGTCGAAAAGCTCATTCCGCTGCTCAATGGCAGTGAAAAGCTATCCGGGAACCTATGGATCGTTCAGGAAAATGGAATTCGAATTCGCGAAGGGGCCAGTTGATGCCCGCTGATTCAGTAAGGAGTAAATACGGCAAATGAGCGAATTTCAAATCGTCAAGTTCCGTGCCATAGATCGTCCACTCTCGGATAAGCAATTGGAGTTCATGGAGCGGCAGTCGTCGCGCGCTGAGTTCACCAAATGGGAATTCAAGGTTGAATACCATTACAGCTCGTTTCGTGGTGATGTCGATGGAATGCTCCGCAACGGATACGATATCTTTTTGACTTATTCCAATTACGGCTGCCGCGAGATTCGAATGCGGTTGCCAAATGGCTTGCCCTTTGCAAAAAGCGTTTGGTCAAAGTACATCGGCATCGAAGAGCTGACATGGAGTGCAGACAAAAGTGGAAAGGCTGGCATACTTTGCTTAGCACCGTATCTTGAAGAAGCGTACGATCCAGTCTGGGAGTTCGATGACTACCTGGATGCGACCGCAAAGCTCCGAGAAATACTGATCGCTGGTGATCTTCGCGCTTTGTATGTTCTCTGGCTGTGTAATGCGATGTCATCAAACGAAGATGATGAGGAACTGATGGAACCGCCTGTACCTCATGGACTGAGCGTACTTCCAAATGAAGCCGCTGATCTACTAGCCTTTTTCGAAGCTGACCCATTGCTTGTCCGTGCTGCAGCTATCGGCATACCAGCTTTCAACGCTCAAAGCGCGCAAGGTGATGCAGTAAATGCTTGGCTGACGAAACTTGCTGATGCGCGTCGCGATGAAATCATTCAACGAATGCTCTCTGAAGATCCCGTTGCCTTGAAAGCCGAGTTGCTCTCTGAGATTCGCGATAGTCAACAAACGCCGAGTTGGCCCGTTGAACCGCCGACTCGCACCGTGGCACAACTGCTTCAAATGTGCGATTCCTTGCGTCAGAAAGAAGACGAAAAAGAGAAGAAACAAGCCGCCGCTAAAGCCAAACGAGAAGCCGATAAAGTGGAAAAGCAGCGTCTAGCAAGATTTGTCGAGATGCAGTCGGCTCCAGATTCGTGGTTGGAGAAGGCCTCAAAGCTTGTTGAAGAACGTGGCACGGATAACTACCGCGAAGCAGCCAGCATACTCGCCGACTTGCGCGATGCTGTAGGAGGCGAGCAAGGCAACAAAATCGCTCGCAAGCATGCAGAGCATCTTGCTCAGAAATATCCAACTCTCAACGTACTTAAGTCTTCGCTCCGAAAGAAAGAACTTTTGGGCTAGCCTGATCGAAATTGATTCTCCAACGCTGCGCCATCTATACCCGTCAGTCACGTGATTCGCGAAGCGACTTCACATCATGCGATGCCGCCACTGCTTTCGCCTTGGCCGCTCGCACGACTTCCTGGTTGGACGAAACGGGTAAATACCGCGCTACCGGAAGTGGAACTCGCCGCAGTGCGTCTATCGGCCCAGCGAGGAAAGCCGCTCGGAGATGAAAGGTGGGTCGAGTCGATCGCCCGACCACTCAATCTGGAATCGACGATGCGACCGCGAGGTCGAAAACGAGTCCGCTTCCCCAAATCCGACATCAAAGAGGCCTGACCCCTTTGATTCTTCAAAGAGGCCTGACCCCTTTGATTCTTCGTGCACGCGATCACCTGTACTGCAACGCCTGTGCCGTTGTAGCGGTTAATCGACCAGTAAAGCCCCGTGTCGTAACTGGTCAAGGCTTGATCCAATCGCCTTGTGCAATGACTCTTGCAAGATTGTCGGGTCGGTTATTCGATTACCGTCCTGTTGCAGCGTAATCCCTTGCTCGTTTACATAACACGTCAATTCCTTTAGCAATTCTGCTTCGTCGGCCGTACCGTCCAGCAAGGTTAATAACTTACGACCGATCGGGTCCAATTCGACCGGCGTGTGCAATCGAGACGTTACCGAGGCACCGCTTGCTGCCTGTAGGCGAGTCAGGGGACATGCCTTCGGCTTGTCTTGAACGGCCAGTGAGAACGTCGGCTCGGTCACGTGCAATTGACCGACTCCTACCACACAACAATGTGCTAGCGAATGGGCTAACGTTTTGGCATCGCGATCGAATTGATCCTGGCTCTGTACGACCAATCTGCCCATCGACAGTTCACGCCGCACCGATGCTAATAACTCGCCAAAGGGAATCGAACCAGGCCAGGCCTTGGCCAACAACACGAGTGCAATCTGAAGCATCGGGTCGGATATTGTCAGCTTCGCTCCTCCCGGACCATCCAGTACCATCGACTTGCCAATCGCGCTGGCATCCGGCATCCGACCTACGAAAACTGGTGAGGCAATTCGCATTTGCAATATGCGGTCAGCCATTCCGTCGCGATCCAACGTCACTTCCTGATGGCACAGCAGCGTTTGCCGAAAGGTGCGTCGCGTCAAAAAATCGAGGTACTGTTCGCGCTCGACAACTTCGAGATTGGCCAAAACTTGGGCAACCTGTTGCGGATAACGATCCAATCGCAGGTTCGATAATTCGATTTCGTTGACATACTGCAGCCCTTGCCCCTTCGCAAGATCGGCGAACTGGTGAAAGTAGATCGGCTCGTTCACTTCCTCCAATTGTTCGTGAAAAATATACGATTCATCGACGTTGGAAAGGGAGCGATACTCCTCATGCAACGATCTGCCATAGGCACTCTCTTCGGGAACAGCCTTGGTCATAAACGTTAGAAAGGCTTTCGCTTGCTGAATACGTTTTTGTGGTTCTACAAAGGATCGAGTGTGGTAGCACATCATATCGCGGATCATGCGCCGTTGGTGCCATCCTGGATAGGTGTTGTAACTAACAAACACGACTCCCTGTTCCGAAAGATGATCGCGAGCAATTTGCAGGATTTTGTGGCGTACTGGTTCAGGAACCCAAGAGTAAACACCGTGGGCAATGATGTAATCGAATTTGCCATCGTCCAACGGAAAATCCAAAATACTCTGGGCCCGCAATTCAATATTTTTCAACTGCAGCTCAGCGATCACTTTAAGGCCCTCGGCAACTTGCCGAGCCGATAGATCGATCCCTAAGAATTGGCTGTGAGGATAACTCACTGCCAAAGGAATCAAGTTACTCCCCTGTCCACAACCCAGTTCCAGTATCCTCGACTGGGGAACTGGAACAGGTTTCATACCAAACAAGAACGCTATCGTTGCAAGTCGATCAGGATGCGTCTGGGCATGAACGTAACTCGGATAGAGAACTTCGTCATAACTACTGGAAATGTCCAATTCGCAACTTCCTCATTGAGCCTATCCGAAAAGGGGACTGATCCTCTCGCGCCGGGCGCTAAAAGAAGAGTCCGAACCGTCTGCGAAATTCATTGAAGTCGGTTAGACCAATGGACCCGTCACCATTGAAGTCGAACGCCCCATTGTAACCACTATCGTTTTGGTTCCTACCGAATGTTGCACGGAAGGCATTGAATTCCGCTAATCCAACCGTACGGTCGCCATTCAAGTCCCCAAACAGTCGGAAGAATTTGTCGCTGGGCACCTCGCCGCGAACGTAGTTATCCCCGCCGCTGCCATCACCATCTCCATCCAACAGCAAACCACCGGATGTTGCCATCACGCTTGAGCCATTAATGGTCAGCCGATAGTTTCCATCGGGGAGCGAGCCGCCAATCACCGTCGACCCAGTGAAGGTTAAGGTAGCACGCGTCTGCGTACCGCCATTTATGCTCGACAACGCGACGTTTATGCTCAACTGGGCCGCCGAGGGCGTGGAAAAGACCAGTGGTCCTCCCAATTCGCTCTTTTGCAGCAAAAACGCTGCGGAATCGATGCTCACGGTCGTATCGAAATCGACCGTAATCGAACGCACCATCGAGCGCTGCGCCGTGCCGTCACCAAAAACTAAATTGCTTACTTCTGGGAGTGGATTCACATTAATGGAGATCGTGTTGGGCGAAGAATCAAGATCGCTTCCGCTATTCGCCGTGCCACCATCATCTTGAACTTGGAAAGTAAACGCCGAGTAATTCGTACCGTTTTCTTTACCGATCGGTGCAAACTTCAACAAACCGAGATTGATGTCGGTTACCGATACCACTTGGCCCTGGGTTACCGGCACATCATCGAGCGACAGAACACCCGCAGCCGGAAGCGTAGAAAACAAGACGGCAGTAAATTCGTTCGCCGGAACGTCATGCGGATCGGTAAAACCAAAATCGGCCTCAGAAAACACATGCGACCTTGATTCATCGAGGCTTATCGTTCCATCGCTGCCGGCAGGCGCGTCAGAAATGCCGTTCGCATCCACGGCCACCTGAAACGTGTCGCTGCCAATCAAACCAAAAGCATCCATCGCATCAATGCGAATCGTAGCGTATCCCGACAGTCCATTGGCAAAGTCAAGTACCAACTCTTTGTTGTTGTTTATTTCGACCGCATCAAACAGAGACTCGTTCTCGAGAATCGCATACGAGTACCGCAGCTTTGCCGCCGGTTCTTGTTCGTCACTATAAAAGTCTAACAAGGGTATCATGCGTATGCTGGTGCTGGAGGCTTGCTGATCACCAATTCCCGACGAAATCGGTGGCGAAATATAATCCACTGAGTTTGTGAAGGTCGACGTTGGATCGACATTTCTGCCTGACTTGCCAATCGGATTGTAATCGAAGAACTTTGAGATCACTTTGCCGACGTTCAGGCTCAAAAGCAACTCGGATCCGGCGACACTCATTGCTGTATTGTTGGTCGACTGAGACAGATCCGTTAGATACACATCTTGCAGCGTCCATTCACGATAAGGGAGATAACTCGTGGTGCCGCTGGGAAGGAACACGTCTCTGCGTTGCGTGATCTTCAGTTCTGGGAACTTGTGCCCCGACGCCAGCGAGTACAGAATTCCCGGATAAGCATTCGTTAAATTTGCAAGCAAGGTGAATGTGACTTGCTGCGCAATGCCCTCCCGAGTAGCCAACGGAACCGGCGCACTCTTGGTGCCGACAGGCTGGAAGACGAAGTTGCTGGTCAACCAGTCATAACTATCAATCTTCAGTTCTGTGATTTCTGTTGCGCCAGGAATCGTCGCTTGAGCGGGAATTTCCAGCACAGTCAGTGGCTCTTTTCCCGCAGCGAATTGAAATCCGCCAAATCCGCTGGCGAGCGTTGTCTTGTTGTCCGAGAGGTTCCACGTCATTTCTGGTGAAGTAGTTTTTGTACTATGTTTCGATGTCACCTTGTTTTCGCCCGAAAACGAAATGCCAACCGCTGGATTTTGGGAATCGATCGAATCGCTGTACGAATACGCTCCGTTCAATACAGCTGCACCGAACCGGGAGATTGTAGAAGTTTGACGTTCCTGGTCCGTTCGGCCAATCAAGGACTCGACGCTATTCAATTTCGAATCAAATAGAGCGCCAAACAAAGCTGGCAGCGGGCCTTCTTGAATCAACAGGCTACTCCCCAACGAGGTTGCTTCCCCAACAGTCCTTTTTCCATCGCTTTCTGGACTCGATACTGGCAACGAAGCGCCGTAACGATAGCCAGCCAGCGTAGGTGTTCCTGAGCCAGCATTGTCCGGGAATTTGGCATGAGAAGCCTCTACATCCGCCAGCGGCAGCCCCAGCGGGCCTGCCACAAACCCCTGAGGAATCGCCAGTTTCTTGTTCGCCTGAAAATCCCAGCCTGCAAAATAGTTTTTCGTTGAGGATTCATCGACGTCGCGATAAACCACGGAGACTTTGGATTGCTCCAGCGCGAGCGAGAAAAACTCGCGGTCGTTTGCAGGCACTTCCGTTAAGCTGGTCGAATAATCGGCAAGGAAGGTGTCGGTGATATCCCAGCGGTACTGCTCGGTGCGTTGACCATTGATCGTCTCATAACGCACTAGATTTGCCGAAGGGAGCGTAGCGCCTGTTGCGGTCGCTTGAAACAGTCCCGATGAATGAATCCCGCGGGGCGAAGCGAACTCAAACCTGCCTGGTATTCCCTGCCCCTGCGAGGCTTCGAAGTTCGCAACTGCGTCCAAGATCGGAATTTCGCTTTTTGCACCCGTGCTATCCGTAATTTCGAGCTCGAATGGTGTTTCGATGACGGCTTTGCCCAGATTCAATGGCGTCGATGCCTTCTGGGTGATTTGATTAAAGTTGCCAGTTGAAAGAGTGACTTGGTTGCCTTCCGCGTCCAGTTCTGATTTCCAATTCAGGGTAGCGTTTTCGAATTGGACTTCGAATTGCATCGTTGGCTCGGCAGTCCTTCCGGTCCCCTTCACCCGATAGCCCGTAACAAAACCTGTATTTAGCTCCCATTGGTCTTGTCGCTGGTTCGTATCGACACCGAATTTAAATCCGGGTTTGGAACGGCTCAAAAAATTTAGAATGGCGGGAGTGGACACTTCTAGATCGGCTTCAACAGACAATGAGCCAAATCGCCCTTTTGAGTCAACCGGGTCTCTGGAAAGCTGCCAGTCGAGCGTATGGTAGGCCAAGGCACCCTCTCCACTGCTTCGATCACCGTCGAAGTCGAAAACGGGTTCAGCATTTTCGCTAAGACCAATTTTTTCAAGCCCAAAATCATTTGTTCCAACCAATTCTCTCGTAACTAAGTCATACTCCCACGTTAAAGATTGATCTAAATCGATACCATTTGTATCGAATTGGTTGTATTGAACTGTGACTTTCGAATATCCGAAAGAGAACTTGTTCTCTGGCGGCGAGTCACCTACCGAATTGTCTTGGAGCTCAAATCCAGAGATAAAGGCATTGAAGTACTTCCATTCTGAGGTCGTTCGAAAGACCGTTTTGCCGCTCTGATCTGTGAATGCTTCTCGCTCCTCGATCGTAATCTCAGGAAATGTCTGCCCGTTGACGCCAGCAAAAAGCAATCCTGCAGTGGCTTGATCGAGGACGCGGGTAATGTCCAAGTTGCTAAACTCAGGTCTTCCAAACGCATTAGCTTCCAAGTCTATGAAATTGCTCGCACGCCATTCGTATGAGTCAATCTCGAGAGTCGCGCCACCGATCTTAAGCGTGGTGTGATCGGTGATGGTCGTAGCGGGATCAGGGTTAGGATTGACGATGCTCCCACCGATTGCCGACCCGTTTAACAAATTGAAGGAGGCCGTTCGCTTACCCGGAAGCAATTTTCCGGTGGCTGGATCTTTAGCAAAGGACTCGGACATTGCTAGACTACCGAACGAGAGGGTGGCCACTTCGTCGATGTCGTTGGTTGCCGCGAAAGAAGTCAATTGCGCGTTGCTAAATTCCAACTTCAGGATTTCGGTGCCAGGCGTAATCACGTCGCTGCCCTCCAGGTATCGCAAGACCACTGGTTTGGCGTAAACCGGGCCTAACAGCGATTGGGTAATCAAATCGGGACTGGCAGTGTCGATTGATTTCAGAATTTCCAAATTGGAAAACTCTGGAGGAGCGGATACTGATTCACGCAGAAAACCCCAATTGAAACCAGAGATATTGCTATCGGTGCTGGTGGCACCTTCAACCACCGAACCGCCATTGATCCCAGGGATATCGATCACCGCAGTGACCGCCAGTAGCTGCCGAGATTCCAGCGTTTCGAGGAAAAGTCGGCGGCAATTGGCTCGCTTAGCAACCCTTGAGGCTTCCCGTCGTGCGTTAGAACGGCTTTGAGCAGGGCGCAGTGCCCGTACAGTTTTGGAGGACGACATAATCGATGCACTCGCCGATTTGGAGACGTAAATTGAGGCCGCAGCGAAACCCAGACGGTACAATTACTCCCCAGCGCGAGAGTTCTTCCGCAAAATTTGGATTTTTTTCAATTTTGCACGCAGTTCGCACTTTTCCGCAAGAAATGGGGTTTCGATCGCGTACTCTCAATTTGGTAGCGGAAGTCGCGAGACTTTCGGGAATAGAAGACGAAATTCTTGCGAATTCCGCTACGCAACGAACTCCGACGCCTCTCCTTTGACCCGCGCATAGAGACTACGTATCCTTATAACCTCTACTGCCGATTACCCTTCAACCTGCGATCTCTCGATCTCGAATGAACTCCCTCTCCATCTGCCCTACAGAGACCGAGCTGGTAGATTTGCTGGAAGGCAATTTGGTGGACCCGAAGCTCTCCAGTTTCGCTGAACATCTCGAACACTGCACTGATTGCCAGAAGCGAGCTAGTCGAGTGCCGAACGGGGGTGTTTTTGCAAAGTCGTTGCAGGGTTGCAACTTCCCTTTCGAAAGGATCGCCAATCAAGCACCGCGACCTTTGGTCGATTGGATTAAACGAATCCCGATGCTAGACTCGGTCGCTGGCATTTCCCGGGCGTCGGACCGCGGCGACGCACAGGCTGTTCTGGATTCTGTTCGTTTCTCCGCCGACCCCACACCTGGCGGCTTAGGAAAGCTTGGCCATTACCGCATTCTCAAAATGCTGGGCTCCGGAGGCATGGGCTCGGTCTTTCTTGCCGAAGATACCCGTCTGCATCGTCACGTGGCCGTCAAAGTAATGTTGCCAAAGATCGCTGCGGATCCAACGTCTCGACAGCGATTCCTGCGCGAAGCGCGCGCCGCGGCGAGTCTCCGCAGTGAGCATATCGTGACCGTGTACCAGGTCGACGAAGAAAACGAAACGCCTTATCTGGCGATGGAGCTTTTGGAAGGAAACTCGTTAGAAGAAGTTATCCTCACCCAACCGCAGTTGAGCGTCGAGCTAATTATTCAGGTCGCAATCGGAGTTGCCAAAGGACTGGCGTATGCACACGAAAAGGGGCTAATTCACCGCGATATCAAGCCAGCCAACATTTGGATTGATGGGGAGCAGGATGGTTTACCCAAAGTGAAAATATTGGATTTTGGCTTGGCTCGTTTGCAAGTGGATGACACCCATTTGACTCATGTTACCGCGATTGTGGGTACTCCCGCATTCATGGCCCCAGAACAAGCTCGGGGCGACAAGTCGGCGGATGCTCGCGCTGACTTGTTTTCGTTAGGGTGCGTCCTTTATTACCTCTGCACGGGCGAGGTCCCCTTCAAAGCCGAGTCAACCCTGGGGACTTTGATGGCGCTAGCCGTTAGTACCCCAAAATCGCCTCACGAACGTAACGCTGCGATTCCTGTGAAGTTGTCCCGATTGACCATGCAACTGCTGGAGAAAGACCCCGCCCAGCGACCACAAACGGCCCACGACGTGCTCGCCATATTGCAGCAATTGAGACGCGAATGGGAAACAGGTGTTGCCGAAATTGTTTTGCCCACTTCCCAGGAACAGAATGTTCTAGCCAACGAGCGGACCAGTCGCCGAAATCCCTTGTCTTTTGTTGCGACTGCCGTTGTTGCTGCTGTTGGAGCGGTGATCGCAATTGTCAGCCTTTTCGTAGTGCCAGCTTGGTTGACTAACTCGAACTCGCGGTCAACTTCCCAGCCGGTAGCCGCAGAGGAATCCAACTCGAAAATGGACCTCTCCGCTGCACTGGCTGATCAAGAGAACGAGCTTACGCAACGTCTTTATGACGAGTTCAAAGCGGGTAATCCGCAATACGAAGGCACCATTCGACCCACGTTTGAACATGGTGAGATCGTTGGTCTCAGAATTTGGGGAACACACATCGCCAATCTGGATTCGCTGCGTGACTTGAAATCGCTACGGTCCCTGACTGTTCAAGGGGTGAGCAATGGCACTTTGACAACGGTCGATGTGAGCGCACTAAAGGGTCTTCCCCTAACCCGCTTTGGCCTCGCCGAGGGATATGTGGTTGATGATCTGGAACCGTTACGAGGAATGCCGCTCGAAGAACTTAGCCTGGATTATTCCCCGGTTATTGACTTGACGCCCCTTTCCGGAATGCCGCTGAAAATCCTTATGCTATGGAGCTGGAGAGGGAATGACCTTGCGCCATTGCATGGCATGCCTCTCCAACAATTGAATATTGGTGGAAACAGTAAACCGATGGACTTGGCTCCACTGGCAGGAACGCCGCTCGATTTCCTCTGTCTTAATATCTCTCAGGTTTCCGACCTTTCTCCTCTGAAAGGCATACCCCTGAGCAAACTCTACCTCAATGATACGCTTGTCGCGGATCTGTCGCCGTTACAAGATGCACCCATCGCGGAGATCGCGGTGCTAGACACCTGCGTGAACAATCTTTCGATCGCCAAGGGTTGGCCATTAGTATCGATCGAGTTCGACTACGATATCATCGACTGGCACCAGGCGTTAAGCGACATTCCATCATTAGAGCGAATTCAAGACCAACCAGCGGCAACCGTGCTAGCTGAATTTGCCCCCGAAAAACGGCTGGCCCACGAGACTGCATTTGTTAACACGATAGGTATGGAATTTGCCTTAATACCACACGGTAAAACGCTGCGCGGCAAAGGAAACTTTGACGAATATCTCGGTTCAAAGGAGATTGAGATTGCGACTGATTTTTACCTTGGTCGCTACGAAGTGACTCAAAGTGAGTGGATCAAGGTGATGGGAGAAAACCCCAGTTACTTTTCCCGCCAAGGTCCTGGAGCAGATAGAGTGACTTGCCGTAGCGATGCAGAATTGGCGAGGTTCCCGGTCGAGCGTGTCTCTTGGCTTGACTGCCAAGAATTTCTTAGGCGGCTCAATGAACTGGACGACAGCAAGGATTGGCTGTATCGACTGCCCACGGAAGCCGAGTGGACCTTTGCCTGTCAAGGAGGGCCCATGCTTGCAGGCTTCGACCCCGAAAATAACTTTTACTTTTCCCAGCCTTCTAAGACGCTATCGCATTATCATGCCAATACAAGGCTGACTAGATTTAGTCGACCGTGTCGAGTTGGCGGTTATGCGCCCAATAGCTTGGGACTGTTCGATATGCATGGGAACGTTTTCGAATGGTGTGACGATTTGGCGAATATACCCAACAAACGAGCGAGATGGATTCATGGAGGTGGTTGGGAAGCAGAAGAAGCAAGGTGCAGAGCGGCCTTTGTACTCGAACCAACCGAACCCTGGACGTATTACGATTTGGGCCTACGAGTCGCCAGAGTGAAACGATAACAACCGCATGGCGATTGTTACTACCTGTTTCACCACAAAAAGGCTCCTGCCCCCCCTTTTTCGTCAGTCGAACATCAGTCCGATCTCTTGTCGCAATCGGCTGAGAATTTTCGACTTTATCGCGTATACGGTCCCCACTGAAATTCCCATCTCGGCAGCTACCAAGTTTGGATCGCGCTGTTCGATAACGTATGTGTGAAATACTCGTTGATGGGCTGACGAAAACTCGCACTCGATTAAATGGAGCGCTTTGCGAAGTAAGTAAATTCTGTCCTCCTCATCGCTGATGCTCTGTTGCCAGTCAGGATCACAAAGATTCGCTCCAGATTCCATCGTGGTGGGGCTCCGCTTGCGAAGATGCGAGCGAAATCGATTTACGAAAATAGTCTTTAGCCAAGCATGGAAACTGCGTCCCGAGTCATATTCAAACTCGGGCAACTTTCGCCACAGAATGACGAATACGTCTTGAACCAAATCGGCCGCATCCGCCTCCTGACAACCAAGCTTCTTTGCCCAATGAAACATCAACGGAGAGTAGAGCTCTACGAATCTATCCCAGGCCAAGGTTTGGTCCCCATCCCGGAGTCGATAGAGCAAGCTTGCTGGGGTCAAAAACATGGTCGATACGTGAAGCTGTGACCTGAGGTCGCATTTAAAAAGCCATTTTTGCTCCGCGACAGTCTACCACATCCCGATTCTCCCATGGTGAGCCGTATCTAAGACATCATTCCGTTAGCAGTTAATAAATTTTCCCCATCCGCCGCAAAGGTCTGCCCTGCAGCTTGTCACGACATTCTGGACAAAAGTGCGCGAGTACTCGCCACATTCCTTTTCCTAGAGGCAAGGGCCGTGGCTTTGCGGCATTGGAAACTGACGAATGCGGTTGTATGTTCGCCTGATTCAAGTGGATTCGGGCTGCAGGTACAGAGCTTCAGCGAGACGCATGCTGAGCTTTGAATTCAGAACATTCGATTCACGCACTTCGGGAAGGCGAGTCTTCGCACGACCGGCGTCTGTCCGTTGAACGCTGAGTGCGGAAGCTTGGTGTTGTGCTCCGAAATATAAAATGAAACAAGATTCTGGACGTCTGTTACTGATCCGAGCGTGTTTAAATAGAGCCATTGATGTTTCATTGCTTTCCAGAATGATTCGATCATCGAATTGGAAAAGCTGATCTCGGTTTGAGCGAGCACTCGTTTGAGCAGGCCTTCATCAACAATCGTACCGACAGAAGCATTATAGTTTTCGATTCCACCGTCGACCATCAAAGTAGGAATTGATGTCGCTGAACCCTCTAACGATTTGCGAAGTAAGGACGCAGTCACGGCTGGATTGAAAGTATCTGCTTCGCGAGAGCCCGATAATTCGAGTGACCATTCGAAACGACATGTGCTCTTGGCATTGGTCGATCACTTTAAGTAATCTCCGTTTATCTTTAACTTCTTGAACCCGGATTCTAGCAAACGGGATTTGCGAGAGCTTGAAAACAACGAGCATTAATCTTAAGAGTGCGGTCAGTCGCTTGACCTTTCGCCGCAACGCCAGAACTTCCAATTGGAGCGATGTTGCAACTTGATCAACGACATCGGACGAAACGATTGAAGGAGAATCGAGACACTCCAGCCAACCGCGAGCTGTAGACCGAGGAATGCCGTGTTCGAGAGCCATCTCGATGCTTCCAGCACTTTTAACCATCGCTTTAAGACGGTGATCGTATTTACGTTGAATTCGAGGAGTAGCAATCATGATCGAACAATCATAATTGCAAGAGTACGGCAGGCATAACTGCAAGAGAAAGACAGGACGGGTAAAACGAGTACACGCGCACGAAAGTCTGGAAGGTCGTGAGAATCTG
>JBGTBJ010000155.1:0-18248 GCA_041749395.1 Pirellulaceae bacterium | reverse complement strand
TTCGTCAGTTCCGCCGCGAGGAACAGGCTGACCAAAGCGAGCGATCACGCTACGTCAAAGCCCGTCGCCGCATCGATGCGCGGCTGCGCCGCAGTCAGGAATCGCCACGCGCCGAATAATGGTCCTGCCGGGCGCTTACGCAATGCTCGCCACATTACTGTCGTGAGTGACCATCAACATGGTGATATTGAGTTCCTTGTTGAGACGCTGCAACAAGACCTGGACTTGTTCGCTTGTTTCGGCGTCGAGACTTCCGGTGGGCTCATCGGCGACGACGACTTTGGGATGAGCCACAATTGCTCGCGCGATGCCGACCCGTTGCTCCTGTCCGCCGGAGAGTTGTCGCGGGTAGTGATCGGCTCGATCGCTAAGTCCAACGGCTTCTAGAGCCAACTCGACTCGTTGCCGACGCTGCGTTGCAGACAATTTCAACAGTAGTGTCGGCAATTCAACGTTTTCATAGGCCGTTAGTACAGGGATCAAATTGTGTGTTTGAAAGATATAGCCAAGATTTGCCGCCCGCCAGTCCGCCAGCTTGCTGCGCGAGAGCTTCGTCACTTCAGTTCCGGCGACAGTGATCGTGCCGGAATCCGGTCGGTCAATGCCGCTAACAAGATTCAACAACGTGCTCTTGCCCGTTCCGCTTGGGCCCATTAACGATAGGAATTCACCAGCGTCAATGTTCAGGTCAATGCTGTCCAGCGGAGTGATTGTCTCATCACCCTTTCGGAAGCTCTTGCAAACACTTCGCAGTTCGACCAAGGCCATCTAATTCATCCCCAACGTTTGATCGTCGCCCGTTACATTAACTAAACCGCCCTGTTTCAATCCATCGACGTCGCTAGCGATCAACTTGTCGGTCGTGATCAGGCCAGACTTGATTTCCATCAGTCCACCCTCAATGGCGATTCCCACTTCAACGCTCCGTCTTTGGGCAGCGTCGTTCGCATCCACGATCCAGACAAATGCCCCGGAGTCGCCAGACTTGATTAGTTGGCTTGGCACAAACAGGCGTTCCGTCGCGGTTGCCTCGTGCGATCGATTCTTTAGGACAGGAGCTAGAAAGGTTGCTGTGACGAGCATTTCAGGACTGACCGTTGGCGGAGGATCAATTAGTTCAACCTTCACTTCCAGCGTATTCTTTTGAATGTTGGCCGAGCTAGTCATTTGCAAAACACGGCCTAAGATCAGACCCGCATTTGACGCCGTTTCGATCTCCACCGCTTGACCACGCGTCACCATCGGAACGTCTTCCAATCGGACGTCGGCCCGCACTTGAAGCCGGTTCGGATCGTACATCTCAATCACCGTGCTTGAGCTTTGCCCAGCGGTTGCCTCCAGTCCCATCACGCGAGAACCCGGCGCTGCGACCAGCCTTAACACCCGTCCATCCATCGGGGCACGCACGACATTTCGTATAATCGCCAATTCGGCTTGCCGTACAAGCAAATTGGCCTCCTCCCGCCTAGCCACAGCTGATTGCAGCTTAGCTTTTGCCTCTTCGACTTGACGAGTCTCTTCGACGAGCAATCGTAGTTGACTCTGGATCGCCTCCACCTTGTCAGTCAACGCATCGATCTCGCGTTCCAAGTTCGGCTTACGACTGCGCAATTCTTCTAGTTCGGCATGGGCTGTCGCATGCTCGCTTTCGGCTTGGGCAAGGACTCGGCCGGAGATTGCTTCTCCGGCCGAGCGTTTTCCTTCCAAGCTGCTGAGTTGGTACCGGACATTTGCCTCGGCCGACGTTACCAAGAACGGCAACTTGGCAAACTCCGTTTGAGCTTTCGCTAGCGTGCTCTTCGCATCCGCCAATTGCACTTGCAAATGCACTGGGTTTTCGACACGAATCTTTGCGGCATCCATTTCTGCTTTCGCGAGATTCAGTTCGCCTTCACGAATGGCAAGCGTGTTCTTCGCTTGCTCGACCATTAATTCTGCGTCGATTGCAACTAACCTCGCAATTGCTTCTCCCTTTTTAACTAGTTGCCCCTCGACGACCAACAACTCTTCGATCACTCCCGGAGCCAAGGCTGCAACGCTGATCGCCGTCGGCCGCGGTTCGATCCAACCGGGAGACTGGAACAGCGTCGAGCCTGCCTGCTGCACCACAGCTCGTTTTACAATCACAGGGATGACGGTTACGGATGCTGACGGCCACCATTGTCGACCCGCTGTCACAGCCAACAAGGCAGCAAAACCAATCACGAGACCGCCCGGCAGAACGTACCGAGTTATCCGTCGCTGTTGATGGAGTTTCATTGACATCGTCCCGCTTTGAGGCGCGCGATCGAGTGCCAGTTGACTGAGGTCAAGTTGCTGTCGGCGGAGA
This sequence comes from Pirellulaceae bacterium, assembly GCA_041749395.1. Lineage (GTDB taxonomy): Bacteria > Planctomycetota > Planctomycetia > Pirellulales > Pirellulaceae > Laterigemmans. The sequence goes on along the minus strand of JBGTBJ010000155.1, from coordinate 15,919 downwards.
TCGAGAGGATCGTTCATCCTCAGTCCTTCTTCACAAAGATTTTGCTGACCGCAACCGTCAAATTGCCTTGTTCGTCGCGTTTCGCCATGCCCTTGACGACAACCGTTGAAAGTTCTTTGACATCGAGCATCTCTTTCGCGTTACCACTAACTGGATTTCCCAATTCATCCACAACCTTGATCGTGGCGATGTTGTCTTTCACGGCATTGGATTCACAGCAATAATCCCATGGCGTCGGGCAGCCCTCATCAGCCGCACAGTAGGGCACCTTCGGATCGACAATCGTGAAGGCTGCTAAGCCATCCACAAATGGCTCACTCGACCCACCGATCAATCCCGTCAACGTGACCTCTTGTCCGTCTTCGATCTTCTCGCGTGCTTCGCCGACTGGCATTGCGCCGACCGGTTCAGTGTCAGCGACATATTGCGACTTTGATTTTGTAACACCTTGGTTTGTTGCCGTGGTCACTTCTGACGATCCGCAGCCAATTGCAAGCAATGCCAAACAAGCAATTCCCAAACTGAACAGTATCTTCATTTCATATCTCCAAAAGGTTTAATCAAACAGCCTTCAAACTCGTTGCGACTTCAGCTCGCAACGCCTTGAGCGCCGGGGGCAACGCACCCAAGACGCCTAACAACAATCCAACGCCGCAACCGATCAAGATCGCAACGCTGTCGATGCGGAGCGTGAACGCACCCATCGTGAATCGAACCGCTACGCCGTTGAGCATCGTCAACGCAATCACTCCTGACAACAGCGATCCGGCCGCCGCCAACAAAGCACCTTCTTGAACCAAACTGATCAAGATCGCGCGACGGCGGTATCCGATCGCCTGCAGCGTTGCGATCTCGCGAGTCCGTCCGGCCACCGCGCCATACATCATGTTCAATCCGGCAAAGATTCCCGCGCCTGACACCATAACCACCACGAGCCACGCCAATAGTCGGACCGGCTGGTAGTGTTGTTGTAACGAAGCGTAGTAATCTGTTTCGCGGTTCGCCCGTAGTTCTAGATCGGTTCGTTCTTTACAAAACAGCTCGACTTCGGCAGGCGAGCTCGTCGGAGACAACAGTACTGCCACTAAACTCAAGTCTTGGCGTTTTGTCGCCGTTTGGAAATCGCTCAGTCTGCACCATATCTCTGATTCGTATGCGGCATCACCGGCGACAAACTGGCCACTGATGTTCCAACTGTGTCCTTCAAACTCGATTCGCTTTCCAACTTTCATCGTTTCGACTGAGCTTCCCAGTTTTGCTGCGGCCAATCGGCCCACGATGACTTGACCATCGCCCGGCCAGTCACCTTCTATCAGCTTCACTGACCGGCGAACCAAAGGAGCCGTAAAGGTGACTCCACGCACCAATCCCAATCCTCCATCAATTTCCGCGTTTTGTACTCGCGTGCCTAAATACAGCTCCGGCGAAATGTGTGCTACGCCGAATCGCGTCACTATTCCAGGTAAACTCGCAATCAATAACGACGGAGTCCGCGCAGCGATCGACGAGTTTTCAATGTTCTCTTCTGAGTTTACCGAATAGACCAATACGACGTTCTCGTCTCCACTGACGGCTAGCGACTGTTCAAGTCCACGAATGAATCCTACCACGACGAATACCAACATCACGACCGTTGCCAAAGCAACGAGCGTCAATGCCGTTCGCACCGGCCGTCGAGCCAAATTTCGAACACTGTATTCCCAAGGAAGAAGCATTGCGTGAATCTTGAGTGAGTTGGCAGGAAAGAATCACCAGGGAGACGATCAGCCTCGTACATCAACTGCGCGCAGCATCAAGCAATGCTGAACCACTGACTATAAAGGCAAAGGATGAAGAAGAGGAAACCAACGGCGCAACCCAAATGATCGCAGGTCGAAGCCCCCAGACCTTCTGCGTCTTAGATCAGCCAAGACTGGTGTGCAGCGCACCTATCGCGACCGCATTGAAGATACCCGCACGGGTCACACGCGCGTCGCGTCAAGAACTCACAATGTCCGACAAACGAACGCGTCGCCAAAAGCATGGGCTGCACCCAGCTGACCAAGAAATCAGCATCAGGCAGTTCAGCGGCGGCATCGATGACCGCACCGTCACAGATGCAATTTTGACAATTGCAGTCATCCTCACACGGCTCGGGCGTTTCCGAAACCGGAGCCTCGTCGTCATGTGAGCAACAAGCACACGCTGCCGGAGCGATTTCCTCACTCCGTTCCGTATTCACGCCGCAAGAAAGGCAACGCAACGGACACGCCAATAAATTGACGATCAATAGCAGAATGAGGAGTGGAGATTTCATGCGTCAATTTTATATAACCGCAAGCTACGCCGCAAGTTCACACTCGCCCTCTTAACCGCATGCCACCAAATTGGGATGAACCGTGTTCAAAATCATGGAAGCCCACTCCGACTGAAATTCAACTATGGCTATTTGTGATCAGGTTCTTCTTCATCTGATAACCCAGGACGACGGAGTTCTTCAACCTGCGCCAGCGTAGCTTGTGGATCGGCCTTGGCTTTGGCAACGCAGCCTTCGCAGCAAAGGTAAACGGCCTTGCCTTCCAGTTCAAGTTTGATTGGAGCGCCCATGGCACCGAGAAAGCTACCCTTGGCGATTGCGCAATACTTTTGTCCTTCAACGCTGGCACGCTCCTCTGGAGAAAGCTTCGCTAGTTCTGCAGTTGACTTTTTCAGTTTTTCAACTTTGGCCAATGTTGCTTTAGGATCCTCCTGTGCGTCGCTGGTACAACCTTTGCAGCAAACGAATGCTGGCTTGCCGTTGAGTACCAACTTTAAAGGAGTTCCCATAGCGCCAAGTCTCTCATATTCCATAACGGCGCAGAATCGCTGGGCGACCGCCAATTCGCGATCTTCTTTTGATAGCTTGGAAAGTGCGTCGGTGATCTCCTTCTCCGCGTCGTCAGCTGTAACTTCGTGTTCCTTCGCTTGCGACCCTACAGCATCTTCTTGGGCATAGCTGTGGACTGCCGAACCCAAAGCGAAGCATGAGGTGAGCGAAAACAATGCGATCCATTTGTAAGACATAAATTTGGCCTTCGTTTTCTTGAACCAGTGAAAGATTATCCGTCCGATGGTTAGATGCTCCTCAACGCCCAATCCTTCAGACTCAATTGGCAAACATCTCCACTTTTGCCGCTGGAGCCGTTAAATCGGCGTGCGAAGAAATAGCCGCCTTGTCATTCCTGTGCATTTTTCGCCAACGGTGGGCACGAACTCGATAAAAGAGCACGGGCAACAGCAGATCGATCACTTCGTCCGCTACCAGAATACCACCAAGCACTGGCGCAGCCATGGGTTGCATGATCTCGGAACCAGTCCCCGTCGCCCACAGCATGGGCGCTAGGCCAATCATGGTTGTCAACTCGGTCATCAACTTGGGACGCAAACGATGGACCGCACCTTCCATAACAGCCTCGCGAACTTGCTCTAAAGTAAGATTTTCAAGTCCACCCCGCCGCTCGATCGCTTCTCGCAGATAAACAAGTATGACCAAACCGCCTTCTGTGGCGAGTCCAAAGCAGGCAATAAAGCCAACCCAAACCGCTACGCTGAAGTTATAACCAAACAAATACTGAAACAGAATTCCACCAAAGATGGTCCCCGGCACAGTTAAACACATCACAATAAGAGTGTCGGCTAAGTCATGGTAGACAACAAAAAGCAAAACAAAAATAGTGAGCACAACAGCCGGGACAATGATAGAGAGCGTTCGTCTGGCACGAACTTCATGTTCAAATTGTCCGGTCCATTCAATGTACATACCGGATGGCATTGCGACAGAGGAATTCACCGTGGCTTGAGCCTCTTCAACGAAGCCAATAATGTCGCGTTCACGAACATTCAAACGCACGTACGATCGTAATAGACCGTTCTCGCTGCGGATCATAGAAGGCCCCGCAACGATTCGAATGTCGGCAACTTCTGATAGAGGTATTTGCAGCGGAACTTTGGTACCAGGCGTTGCATTCACAGTTGTTGCAGAAGGCATCGCAGCTGTCATGCCGCTCCCACCTGAGGACGCAGCTATGAGAAGGTTTTTAACGGACTCTTCATCGTCGCGAAAAGCTCTCGCATAGCGGATGCGAACGGGAAATCGCTCGCGTCCTTCGACAGTCGTCGTAATTACGCGACCACCGAGCGCAGTTTCGATAGTGTCCTGTATGTCTCCAATGTTAACACCGTAACGAGCGGCTCTTTCGCGATCAATGTCGATCTCAAGGTAACCTTCCCCAACAACTTGGTCTGCCGAAACATCGACTGCTCCTCGAAGCTTTTTCAACACGGCGGCAATCTCATTGCTCTTCTCTGAAATCTCGTTGATGTCATCACCAAAGACGCGAACGCCTAACATGGTGTTGACCCCAGTCGCGAGCATGTCAATTCGATTGATGATCGGCTGCGTCCAGATATTTCCCCATCCTGGCATTCGCACAACGCTGTCAAGTTCGTTGAGCAAACTCGACTTGTCTTTCTGCCATAAAAAGAGTTCTTCCGCAAAAGGACTCTGGAGCTGTTCTTTGAGTTGAAGTAGTGCGGATTCGGCTGTTGGCGGATTCCAATCATCGGTCTCCAATAGCTTTTCACTCGTGCGGTCGATGGCGAACTGGTTGACCATTGGCACAGCAGCATCGTGCAGACGCCAGTTGAGCTCTTTGACAAAGCTGCCCCAGCGCTGGTCCCGATAGTTCGCAACGTGATCGAGCACGACGGTCTCAAATCTCGGACGACTGCCGCCGAGCAATTCAGCCGCTGATTGCATGGCCGTCGCAAAGTATCCAGCCTTTAAAACGCTTGGATCGGACCCATCAGCGATCAGCGACCGCTGCGCCAGATACTCGCGAGACTGTGCGATGATCTTTTGAAGGATAGGCACGTCTGCGTACCTAGTCAGCCCAATTCGCACTTCTTTGGGAATCGAAGTCGATATTTGTGCGACTAAGTCACTCGATGCGTCTTCAACCATGCTGCCGTTGATTTCCATCAATTGCAGAATTTTCTCCACAGCAACTTTGACGAGGTCACCTGAAAGCTGTTCCTCAAATAAATTCTGCTCTTGTAATACCATTGATCGCATCATGGCATCGAAGTCTTCGAGTACCAGCATGGTGACGTCGTTAGTCAATTGGCCGCGAGCGTCTTGATCGACAGCCGGATCGATATAACCGGCATTGGCCATCGCTTCGATAGCATGAGTAATTTGCCGATGAGCATCTTCGTATCGAAGTTCACGCTTTGGCCAAAACTTTCGATCTCGCAAGTTGATGACTGTTTCCACCATGTCCAGCGGTGCGGGATCCGTTGGTGTCTCGGCGCGGCCAGCTTTGCCAACCACCAATTCAATTTCTGGGAATGCGCGAATTTCTGCGTTGCGAGCCTTTAGATCAGCAGCAACTTCTGTGACTGAGGCTCGTGGAATTGTGACCGGCATATCAAGGATTGAGCCCTCGTTAAGCGGTGGCATGAATTCGCGTCCCAGCGGAATCATCGTTTGATGCGCCACAAGTGCAACCACAACCAAACTGCCCAACATCGACGCAGCCGCCGTGTAACGCAATCGGGATAGCAGCCATACTAGTATGACGCTGCAGGTTACAGAGCCCAATAACAGGACACCGGCAGTGCCCCAAGGGTTTGTCGTGAGCGCAGGGGGCAAGAACGTTGGACTCCAGCCGCGTAGGACTGCGATCAGCAGTGGTAGGGCAATTGCCAGGGTCCAACCACTAGCGACCATCTTCCAATACTTTCGAAACGATGCCTCTTCGCCCCATGATGCCCAAGTGGACATACCGAGAGCAAGCGTCAATGCAGCGAGAAACACGGGCTTAGAACCGGTTGGGATTGAACCCAAGATGCAAATGGTCGACACCGTCCAAACCACTGGCCAGGGATGGTCCATCACGAAATTGAGGACGGGCCGATAAATCTCAATCACTCGACGTACCAACCAACTATCGGATTCGTGTCGAATGCGTCCGCGAAGCAGCCACGGAATGATCGCCGGAACCAGCGTGATGGCGAGAATTGAGACGCCAATCAGTGCGAATGACTTCGTGTAGGCCAGCGGGTGAAACATCTTGCCTTCCATGCCTGTCATTGCGAACACAGGAATGAAACTAAGAATCATGATCGCAAGCGAAAAGAAAATGGGTCGACCAACCGTTCGCAACGCCGGAATCAAAAAGTGGCGGGTATCGCCATGCACCTTGTCGTTGCCGAATTGTTCATGCAATGTGTGGGCACCTTGGTCCACCATCACAATTGCAGCATCAACTAGAACTCCGATCGAAATGGCAATGCCGGACAGCGACATGATATTGGATGAAATGCCGAGTTGACGCATTAAAATAAATGAGATCAGTACGGACATCGGTAGCATGATGCAGATAATGAGAGCGCTGCGAAGGTGCCACATCACAAGGAATATCACTGCGCTGGCCACGAGCGACTCTTCAATTAGCGCGCTAGTCACCGTATTGACCGCACTGTGAATTAGCTCGGTACGATCGTAGAATGGAACAATCCGAACGCCTTCAGGAAGCCCCGATTGCAGCTGTTCAATCTTCGCTTTAATGCGATCGGTCACGACGAGCGGGTTTTCGCCGAACCGCATGAGGACTACGCCGCCGACCGCTTCGCTTCCATTTTTCTCAAGTACGTTCCGACGTTGGCTGGAACCGAACTGTACAACGGCAACCTCTTTCACACGGATCGGCGTTCCATCAATGGACTTGATGACCGTGTGTTCGACGTCGGCTAAAGATTTGATCCACCCGGTACTTCGCACCAAGTACTCAGAGTTGCCCTTCTGGACGACACGTCCGCCGACGGAAGAGTTTGATCGCGCGACAGCCGAATACAGTTCGCCGAGAGTAATTCCGTAGGATCTCAGCTTGTTGGGATCAACATCAATTTGGTACTCGATTGGAAATCCGCCGACCGATGCAACTTCGGCAACTCCCGGAACACTGTAGAGCTGATACCGCACGTACCAATCCTGGATGGCTCGCAAACGTCCGGTGTCGTATCCGTCACCTTCAACCGTGTACCAATATATCTGTCCGAGCGCAGTCGTATCAGGTGCCAAATAGGGTGCAACGTCTTTAGGTAAGAAAGTGGCTGCGACAGATAGTTTTTCGAGCACCCGTTGTCGTGCAAAATAGAAGTCAATGTCTTCATCGAAAATGATGTTCAGCATTGAGAAACCGAATTCACTGGTTGCACGAACCGCTTTGACGCCCGCCAGGCCCTGCAGATTGACCGACAGCGGATACGTAACCTGGTCCTCGATCTCTTTCGGGCTGCGACCTGGCCAGTCGGCAAATACAATTACTTGGTTCTCTGATAGATCGGGAATTGCATCAACGGGTGTATTAAGTAATGAGTGCAATCCCCAGATAACAACGCCGACCGAGATGAACAGAATGATCAGCGGATTGCGGACGGAGTATTCGACAATGCGTTCAATCATGGCGACGCATTCGCCTCTCGCCAACGTTGAACAAGTTCGAGCATCTTCTCTGGGTTTTTCTTGACAGCTTTATTGCAGCCTTTACAGCAGATCATCACGATGTCGTCTCCAACAGCAACTTTCAGTGGCTTACCCATCGAACCAAGTGGCTCCATGGTCACTGGGCAGAGAACTTGACGCTTTGCGCGCTCTTGATCTTCAGGCGAAAGCATGCCGATTTGGGCAAGCTCTTCTTCCGTCAAACGAGAGGTTGCAAAGTCCATTTTTTCTGATTCACTTGGCACAGTGTTCATTGGCGAATCCATAGCCATCGCAGCTTTGGCATCGCTACTCGCACCATCTGATCCACCATTAGATGGTCCACCGCTGGCGCCGAAATAGCTCGCCGAGGCGGCTGGATTCAAGCGTGTCTCCGCGTCGATCAAAAAAGCACCCGCTGCTGCCACTTGATCGCCAGGCAGCAAGCCCGAAATCACTGCGTAGTAGCCATCGGATCTTGGGCCAAGCTGCACGATGACCCCTTCATAGATACCGGGCTCGCGCTCAACGTAGACGATCTTTTGATCACCCGTGTCAATGACAGCAGTTTCAGGAACCGATAAAACTGCATTGTCGGAGACGGTGCGAATCCGAGACAGATATTTTTGCGGGTCTTTGGATATCGCACTTTCACAGCCGGTGCAGCACAGATATACCGTTTGACCATCGGCCTGTACGTCAATAGGTTCCCCCATGCTGCCAAGTTTAGCACCCGTTACCGGGCAGACGGATTGTTTGATGATGGCTGCGTCGCGATCAGCGGGCGGCGATTGGGTTGAAACCAGCATCGCTTCAAACGGTTCGGTCTGCTGAACCGGAGTCGACAGCGTCACCGTCGCATACATACCGGCACGAAGCTGACGCCCAACATTGTTGACATCGAACCGAACGCGATTGGTGCGAGTTTCCGGATCGAGTTCTGGATAGATGAGGCTGACCGTTCCCTTGAATTTTTCATTGGGATAAGCGTCAACTGTTGCTTCAATCTGCTGTCCGACTTTAATAAGACTCAAATCGCGTTCATACACATCCGCTTCGATCCAAACCGCGGCGAGATCCGCAATTTCGAAAAGCATCTGCCCAGGAGAGACGGTCGAACCTTGTTGGACGATCTTTTGGATCACGAACCCCGATGCAGGTGAGCGAACCACGACGCGGTATTTTCCATCAACGCTGCGGAGCATCGCATCAATTTCTTGATCTTGGATGCCAAGTAGTCGGACCTTTTCACGGGCCAGTTTGCTGAGGTTGCTATTGGTAATTTGACTAGCAACCTTCAGTTCCTGAACGGCAGTGTACAACTCGGGACTGTAGATTTCGGCCAGCGCGTCTCCTTGGTTTACTTGCACAAAGGTCTTGTTGACGAACAGCTTTTCAATGTAGCCACCAATGCGACTGACAATCTGCGACTGATGGCTCTCATCGTAGGCAACTACGCCGACAGTACGAATGGACATTTCCATCGGCCGCAAACCAATCTCGCTCGTACGGATGCCAGCCATCCGAACGCGATTCGGCGATAGACTGACTCGACCGACGACACCAGGTGGCAAAACCATTGGGACGCCTTTTTTGCGAAGCGACAATGGCATGCCGCAAATTGGGCACTTAGGCACCGCTCCGTTAGACTCAAGACTATCGCGGATCACCGATGGGTCCATCGGGCAATAAAACTCAGAGTCACTGGCGACATTGCTGGCCGTTGATACAGCCGGCTTGGTGTAGCGATCCCAATAGTTTTGAATCGTATCCCAGTAGCCGATAACGAGCCCCAGGCCCACTAGAATCGCGATGAAACGCAAGCGAACTTCAAACATGCGCAAGGCGAACCACACGCCCGCAAAACGCGATTTTTGGAGCGACCTTTCTGTGCTCATTATTAGTTTCTTGCCAGAAGAGTTTCGATTTCTGCATCGCTGCGCAGGCCGACAACGGTAATCGTTCCAGTCGGCCGATCGAAAGAGATTGTCTGCGTTCCGTTCACCGTCACTTGCTGGAGTTGATGACCATCGCGGACGATCTGTGTTACCGGTAAGTCACCAAAGCTTATACCTTGAGACTTGCAATGTTCGAGCACTAAGTAGGTTGAACCGTCTGGACGTTCGCAAAAGCACGCCACGCAATTGCAGCCGCCTAAACAGGAGCATTGCCCCGGAGGACACTTGCAAAACGGGAGGGAGATCAGCGTTGCAGAAGCAAGTTTTGCACCGCCAGGTAAAGCATTTTCATTCGCCGCAGCGTTGACGTAGGTAGTGCGTCCTAAATCGGTATCCGCCTCAGTCAAGGGAATGTTTCTGACTGTGAATTTATCGGTCAATCGAGTTAATGCTGCCTCGGGGTCCAGTTGGAATGATTCGAGCACCGGCTGTAGATTGATGGATGCTGTGCTCGCCTGCTGTTCAGCTAAGCGATCGCCGCCTTGAGGAAGCAACAAGCCTGCGATGATCAGTAACGACGCCGCGAGTGCCGCAACTACACCGACTCTTAACGTCCAGTTGTGTATGGACCTAGGCGCAGCGACTTGCGTCACGCGACTCCCGATTGCAGAGTCGACAGGCAGAGCCGAACGGCCTGAGTTCATTCGTTTCTCAAGCAATTCCCACGACGGCAAATTAATCATTTTCGCGTTTTTGCCTGCGTCCAAATCCGCCCCGCTGACCAGACCACTCAGCTGCTGGAATTGCGCAAGTTCATGAGAACACGTAGCGCAAGTCGCCAGATGTTGTTCGACTTTCTCGGCTGTGTTGGTCGCCAGCTCACCATCCATGAATGCCGATAGATGGTCTCGCACAAAGGAACAGTCAGTCATATTAGTTGTAGTCATGTTCAGTGGTCCCATCCGAGTTTAAAAAGCTGTTCTCGCAACTCCCTTCGCGCTCGATTTAACCGCGAGCCGACTGTTCCCTCGGGTATCCCAACTATTTCGGCGATCTGCGCATAAGACAGTTCGTCGATTTCCTTTAACTCAAAAATCAATCGCAAACTTGGTTCGATCCGCTCCATGGCCTTGGTAACAATCTCGACCACCTCCCCTGCCAACGACGTGGGTTCCGCGGCCACATCTTGCCGCACTAGCGGTTGTGTTTTCATGGTGCGGCGTCCTCGCTTGCGGAGGTGCTGCAAAGCCTCATTGACCACCAAGCGATGCAGCCATGTAGCAAAAGATGATTCGCTACGAAAAGTCTGAAGCTTATGGAACAACTGGATGAATGCACCTTGCGTCACATCGGCCGCGTCGCTCTTACCAACAATTCGCTCAACCGTCCGATAGACACGGTCGCCATAAGTCTCGTAGATCTGTCGCTGCGCATCGCGATCCCCGCCTGCCGCTCGGCAAACTAAGTCCTCTTCCGCTGATTCATCATGGGCTGACATTTGATCTCCATGTTGCGTGACCGCAGACACTCGCGGAAACCTACGTCAACCTGTTTGATGCTTGGGAAGTCGCGGGCCTTCACGGCAATCGCGAATTTAGTCGATTTTGTGGTTTTTTGGATCAAATACCCATTCAATTGTGCTTATGGCCCGTGCAATTGTGCTGATTGTGCTAATGGATAGTGCCTTGCTGGATATCGCGGCGAAAAGACCGTCACAGGTCCGATAACTGAATCATCGTGCGATGAGGGCAATACCAGTGACAGGAGCGGGGGGATGAATTATAGCAAAGCCGCCTGGTTGGCTGCCGTGTGGCTAGCAGTTTTCGAACTGCTCGCCTGTGCCGGATGCCAGTCTACGAAATCGCATCCTACATCTCCTACAATCGGTTCAATCCTACCGATAGTCAATTCGGAGATAGCATCTTCGTCGGCGGTGGTCCAACCCGCCACACCGTTCCAATTAGCAAACTGGCGAGGTGAAGATGAAGCTGAAATAGGTACGCCTCAATTGGTAACTGATTTGTCGAGCGGATTGCCTTCGGTGTTATCCGTTGAATCGTGCGTTCAAATGGCGTTGGCAGGCCATCCAAAAATCGTTGCGGCTCGCTACCGCGTACAAGCAGCACAGAATCGCGTTCCGCAAGCGAAATCGCTTGAGGACCCAACGTTGGGCAACAATTTTTTCCCGTTCCCCGACAATGCGTTGCAAACTGCCGGCGGACGGATGCAAAACACAATGGGGCTAACACAGAATGTTCCCTGGCCCGAGAAGTTGAAGGCGCGAGCGGCGATCGCTTGCCAAGAAGTCCATATCGCGCAAGCCGAAGTCGAATCGATCCAACGCGAAATTGCTGAGGCCGTTCGATTGGCCTATTACGAAGTCTGGTTCGCACAGCGAGGCACAGCGATTCTGATTGATAATCAGAAATTGGTTGACGATCTAATTCGAGTCGCTGAAGCTCGTTATAGAGCCGGTGGTTCCCAGCAGGACGTGCTAAACGCTGAGATCCAACGTGAAAGACTAGGACAGCAGTTGCTTGAGTTAGCCAGCCAACGCGCCGCCTCCGAAGCAGAGTTGGCGGCGTACTTGCAGCAGCCTCAAAGTTTTTCGATCGTAACCGCAGCCAGCCTGGATCTGACTGACCTGCCCACACAGCTTGATGAGCTCATTTCCTTAGCTGAGCAATGCAATCCCGAGCTAAAAGGCCTTGGTTATCAGATTCAGCGTGACCTACAAAAGCAAAGACTCGCGACTCTACAGCGGTACTCGGACTTTCAGCTCGGCGCACAGTATGGGTTCATGACACGCGATCAGTCGGTCAGCCCCGTCGCGGATGGTAGTGACAACATTAGTTTTTCTGTGGGTTTATCGCTGCCTATTTACCGCAATAAAATTCAGAGCGGCATCAATGAAGCCGCCGCGAATCGAGTATCCACAGCACGGCTTCGCCAGTCAGAGCAATTGACGATTGAAGGCCGATTGAGACGCTTGCTTAGTGAAATCGACTCGCTTGATCAACAACTAACACTCTATCGAGAACGGATCATTCCACGAGCCGACCAAGCTCTTGAGATTGCTTTGTCTGAGTACACTGTAGGCAAAACGACCTTTGTACAGCTCACGGAAAATTACACCGAGCTGTTGATGTACCAGCTACAAGTCATCAAGCTCGAGTCAACGTTGGCCTCACGCTTGGCGCAACTCGAGCGCACCGTCGGTTGTCCATAGTTCGGGTGTTGACTAATTGTCATTGCGACTCGATGGTCGCAACCAATTGAACAAAACAACTTCGTGATCTCAGTCAATGATCAATACTTGCTGACATGATCGCAGCTCCGGACTCGACGGAAGTTTCCCAAACAACAAATGAGCTTCCAGGCTCGTTGGAAGTGCCCATCGATGGGTCAGATGCTTTCCTGGCTAAAACGGATGATTCACTATGCCGTCAGGTTCCTATCGCGCGGATTCCACGTTGGACCAACGTAGCGGAGTGTTGAAGCTTCTCGCACCGCAATATGAAGACCAGTCCAATCTCAGGCGAGGGACAGTTTGTCGAGGCGGCACTGCACTGGCAGAAACAAGTCGATCCGACGGACTTTTGAGTGCTGATCACCAACCGATCATTAGGCTTGGTCCACTTGGTCCGATTTCTAAACACAGCGATCGCTACTTTTACTTTCAGAGTCGCCATTGTAGCGAGCTTTGGGCAACAGTGACCCTGAGGAACAGTATTGCACACTGTTTTAAATATTGGCGCGAAGTACGCGTGGCACCAAACTCGTCACTTAAGCCGAAAAGTACGAAAAGCAGACGAAATAGAATTGCAATTTGCATATTCAGTTTCTCGCCTTCTGTCGCTTCTTTCGGCTAAACCCTCCGAGTTGATTCGCAGTCGGCACCATAAATTCTTTGCGGATCTCCGTTGATAGAAAGGTAACGGGAACGAAAAAATCCCGGTATTTAGCGGGCCTTGGCGAACAATGGCGGGAGTACGCCCAGCTGGATTCGAACCACCGACCTGCGGATTAGAAGTCGGTCTATGCGAATTGTGGAACAATGAAAATACCGCGTTTTGCCGTCTCATCGGCGGCTCGAAAAGTCGATGAAAGCGAAAAAATCGACCTAGCGGGTGTACCGGGGTGTACTCGCTATATTTTGGAGATAGAATTGCACCCAAAATGGCGGAGTTGTGCCGCCCTGCTCGATATTGCGTTTATTTGAGTGCAATTTGAACTGGGAATCGACAAAGAAGTAGCTTCATCCGCAAACAGTTACGTGCGATAAAAGACGCGGTTTCATAATCGCATCTGATCAATAATGGCAGCACACCGAACTACACAACCAAACCACAAAAACCACCCAGTAGCTGTTATCGAAGCAGAACACGTCGAAAGTAAACTCGTTGATAAAGCCACGTTCTTAAGCAACCCAGAGGCTGAGAATGCACTTTTGTGCGTTCATTTCAACGACAGTTGAGCGAGCAAATAGCTTGGAAAGCAATAGCGAGTATTGTTGCTCCCAGCAGTTCTCAATTGTGGCACTGACTAATAGTAGTGGTGCGATTACTGAGAGATATGCAAATTCGGCTTATGGTGAGCCTGTGCTCTGCAATCCCAGCGGAACAGATATTAGTGCATCGGCGAAAGATAACCGGGTGCTGTATACCGGGCGGGAGTTGGACGCAGGGCTGAGGTTATATCATTTCCGGACAAGGCTGTATGAAACTGGGATTGGAAGGTTTCTTGGACGGGATCCGATAGGGTACGTTGATGGAAACAACCTAAATGCATGTTACATAGGGCTACTATTTGTCGATCCTCTGGGAACGTCTCGCCTGATCGATTTGATCAATTCTCAGACCGGTAGTGTTGGTGGTTCAATTGAGTGGCGATTTCCTATTGGTCCAGGTTTTTCAGTTTTATCGATAACGTTTGAAGTAAAGTCATCTACTTGTTGTAGCGATGCAAATGTCAATCAGGACTGGGCATCGGTCAGCTTCAGCGGAGAGGCATTCTATCAACTAGGTGCATCAGTTGGACCGCGAAAACCGCCGCACAAAGGCGGCAGCGCACGAAATGATAGAATACCTCATCCATGCACTCCTGGAGCGACTATCAAACGCAAAGACTACAACCGCGTTAAGGAACGAGACTGTCCTGATAAGTCCGAGACGGGCGGCGAGGGAAATGTAACTAATGGCAATCAGGGCTGTCCAGACTCGGGATGTCAAATAAGTGGCTCGATTTTCATTCGAGCACAAGCGGGGATTTTTGTAGGAATTCAAGGCTCACTTACTCTTCCAGTTGGCCCCGAAACACGATTTCCACATGGTTTAGAAGGTTCATTGGGAGTCGGAATATCAGGAAATGTAGGCGCCTCAATTGATATCGGGGGAAGTATCTCCGGCGAATGTAATTTACAGGTTGCGGAACATGGCTGTTGCAGCAATTAGGAAACTCGTCAGATCAGTGCGTGGAATACCGCTTCCAATACTTTTAATCCCATGCTGTATTGCGTTTTTTGCTGGGTACAAGTATCAAATGCGACTAGGATACTATGCCTTTTACCAGGGGGACTATTTTGAAGAGATTGGTGTGGTAGCTGGCTACACTAGCGAGCGGCGAAAACAACGCGGTGGCAGAGCTCGCCACCAAGAACTTTTAAGAGTGCAAACTTCCAAGGGCACGCTTGTGGCGGACCCACAGTCACTTGGCTATCGACCGTGGTGGCCAAGTTGGAATTTCGAAGATTTGGAACGCGACTTTCCAGTCGGAAAAAGGCTCCATATTCTAGTTAAGCAACCTTCGCCCTATCCTGTAAACTACGTCCATCCATTTATAGTTGATGGGTCCTACGGTAGAATTGGAACGTTCGGAATTGTTTTGCGGCTCTTTTTCTTAAATGGGCTAGTATTTCTATGGCTGATTGCATGGGTGGACCGTGTCAGGTGGAAAAAAAGATCCAGGGATCACTATACGAATATCGGAATGTTCAAGGACAGTAACTAACAGCCCCGATCTGGACCCTCCGGCCGAACGACAGCCCTGAGGGGTTTTCTTGAGATGTCCACCGTTTTTCACTGACAGGTTGTCCGCTGGTGGCAGCCTGTATCTTCTAGGGTAAAGAGCCCCGATTTGGCCGATCACTCAGTGGTAAGACCGGATGGCAACGATGAGATTGTTGCGCGAGAATGCTATTAGATTGCCTAGTGTGATATGCGGTGAGTTGCGGTCGTGTATTGAATGATATTGTGATCTGAGCACAAGTTTGTGTTGCACTTTGTCGATGAGCATGATGAGATTGATCATGGAGCCGCATGTGTTGCTCCCAGCTGGCTTTGCACCGGCGCCGGTATGCCAGTCGCTGCTTCGTTTGTTCGTAAGCGTTCGGTACGACTATCGGTTTTCTAATTTTCGACGGCGGGCGCGGCGAGCTTTGGTTTGGGCGGCGCGAGCTAACGATTCCGTCTGGCGATAGGTGCGAATTGCACCCGGGTGCGATTGCGCCCAGACGTCG
>JBGTBJ010000154.1:0-25871 GCA_041749395.1 Pirellulaceae bacterium | reverse complement strand
AAAGTTTTAAAAGGAGCGGCGAATCCCAACGCTACTTTCGCGGAGCGAAAGGCGACTATGCGGAGCGGATTTAGCTAAAGAGATCTTTGACTATATTTCCATGGACATCGGTGAGGCGATAGTCGCGACCACCGTGCCGATAGGTGAGTCGCTCGTGATCGATCCCCATCAGATGTAAAATAGTTGCATGAAAATCATGCACATGTACGGGCTGTTCGACAGCGTGAATGCCGTGCTCATCCGTCGCACCATGCACATAGCCGCGTTTCACACCCGCTCCTGCCAACCAAGAAGAAAAACCCCAGTTGTGATGCTCACGCCCTGGGGCGTCAGCGAGATTATTGAAGGGAGTGCGTCCGAATTCTGTGGTCCAAACCACTAACACGTCGTCTAGCATTCCCAATCGCTTTAAGTCTTTCAATAATCCCGCCATGGGAAGATCTACTTCTTTCGCCAACCTTCCGTGATCGGCCATGTTGCCATGCGAGTCCCAATTTCCACTGGAACCGGTATGAATCAGCTCCACGAATCGCACTCCGCGTTCCACTAATCGCCGCGCGGCCAAGCACTGCCATCCGAATCCTTCCGTCGCTCCTCGTTGCAATCCATAAAGTGCGAGTGTCTCATCGGTCTCCTGGGAAAGATCCAGTGCGGCGGGCATCTCCGACTGCATCCCATGCGCGGTTTCAAATGCTTTGATACGAGTAGCTAATTGCGGGTCATCGTAGCGTTGCTTCTGATGGTTTTCGTTAAGGGCTCTTATTGCGGCGAGTTCCATTTCCTGTCTTTGCTCGGTGGGCACTCTCCGCACCAGGTTGGCAATCGGCTCGGCGCCAGGCATAACTCGCGTTCCTTGGTGTGCACCTGGCAAAAAATCAGACGCCCAGACCTGGGTTCCGGCATACGGCATTTGCGGCGCGAGCACCAAGAAGGAAGGTAAGTTCTGATTTGTTGTTCCCAAACCATAACTCAGCCATGATCCAATGCTGGGCCGGGCAAAGGCAAAGGAACCGGTGTGCATTCCTAGAGTGGCGTTGTAGTGATTTGAATGGCTCGTGTGCATCGAACGAATGACACTAATATCGTCAATCTCCTCTGCAACAAATGGAAACAAGTCACTCACTTCGATTCCACTTTGTCCGTGCGGTGAGAACTTCCAATCAGGCCGTTTCAAAAATATCTTTTCATAACCGGGTCGATTTCGCGTTTCGGGATGGTCAAAAACAACTTCTTTACCATGATCGGCGATCAACTGGGGCTTAGGATCAAACGAATCCACATGCGACACACCACCGCTCATGAACATGAAAATAACGGACTTTGCTTTGGCGGGAAAATGAGGCGCCTTGGGTGCAAGTGGATTGGCCGCAGCACTCTGGTTAGACAACCCGCCACTGGCTGCATCGGCCGCCAGCAGCTCGCTAATCAAACCTGGCATGATCAACGAACTGGCAACAGCAGATCGTAGAAATTGGCGACGTGGGCCGCATTCATGGCATTTTGAGGGTTTCATCGTCATTAATCCAAGTAAAAGAATTCGTTGCTGGCCATCAGTACTCTCGACCAAGCAGCCCACAGGACTCGGGACCTACTCTCAATGGATGCATCTTCGATTGCCGTTGAGTAACTTGCAAAGAATGTTGCCGCCGCTTGCTGTTCTTCCAAAGTGGGCGAACGCTGAAGGACAATTTTATAGAGTAACTCTAATCTCTCAGAATCATCACTCGTTGCGTTCCCAGCATGAGCGGATGCATCAGCCAGGACTCGATCCGCCAATCGTTCCGCGTTTTCGTGAAAGGTTGGATCGTTCAAAAAATAGAGCGATTGTGTTGGTACCGTAGTCACCTGACGCAGTGGCGTCGTGGCATTCGGATCTGCCCCATCAAAGAGTGCCAGAAAGGGGTCCCTGCGATTGCGGATATTGATCTGATATACGCTGCGTAGATTCGTCGCGGCCACACCACTGAACGGCACGTGTTGCGTGTAGGACCACGACTCGGCTGGTGGGATGTCATGTGGCCCACCGATAGACAGATCCAATTGCTGGCTTGCAAAAAGGAGCGAATCTCGTAATTCTTCTGCGCTAAGTCGGCGTCGATCGTATCGCCAATAGAGATCGTTGCTAACATCTGTCTCCAAACCTGTATCAGTGGACTCGCTCGATTGTCGATACGTTTTGGAAAGCATGATGACGCGATGTAGGGCCTTTTGACTCCATCCATCTCGAATCAATCGATTTGCCAACCAGTCCAATAATTCAGGATGCGTTGGTAGAATTCCTCGAGTTCCAAAATCATTGGGCGTCTTCACCAGCCCCTTGCCAAAATGATGCAACCAGATTCGGTTGGCCATCACGCGCGCAGTCAGTGGATTATTTGGCGATGCAATCCACTGTGCCAAGTCCAATCTTCCGCTAGTCGTCGGATCGGCAATTGGTTCGCCACCCAATATTTCGAGCCAGCGCCGAGGAACCGGGTCGCCCAGCTTCTCGGGATCACCTTTCAACTGGATGCTGGCATCTCCCGGTGTTCCCTCGACAACCGCATAACCAACGTTTTGAGCTGGCGCGTTTCGCATCCACTCCGATCGTTGTTGTTCTAGCCGGGGACGTTGGCGGGAAAGCTCAGCCAGCTCCGTCATTTGCTCCTGATAAGATTCCGCAAATCGCTCGAGGATCCAGCCAACTCCATTCGGTCCTCCAGGATGGACATCTTTTAGTCTCCCTTTGATGCTCACCTTTCCTGAAACGGGACTTAACCAGCCAATCGCTACGTTACCATCGGGGCCAGGGTGTGCGAATAGCGAACGGGAGGACAAAGGGGTCCAGATAGTAACATCACTTGTGCCACTATTCACAAAAACGGAAGGGGTCTCACCGCTGCGCCACACATGAATACCTGCGTTGCCCGACAGATCACGCACCGGTTCGGAGAGAGGTAGCGGTTGGTTTCGCGCATCTAGCATCCACCAAACTAATGCGTTCCCGAATTGGTCGGCATGAGGGTTTCCAGCAAGGAGATCGTCCAAGAGATCCTCAGAAGCGCGCCATGTATGCTCTCCGTCAGCTTGCGAGATTTCCCATTCTACGAGGGTGCTATCCGCTCCATGGTTTCCGAGCGGGGTGATCGACAACAACAAGAGCTCCCCTTCATGGACTTCAATTCCTTTCTCATCGAGGCTAAATGCTCCTTCTCCTCCTTCGGCAATTTCACCCGTCGATAAAACCTCTCGGTTTGTGGCGAAGCGATTTTGAATACTGCTAGCAAGCTGGGTCTGTCGTGCTGCTAGTTCTTGTAGCTCAGCATCCATTGCTGCTAAGCGATCTTGATAGGGCTTAACACGTTCCTCCCAGAGAGCCGGAGATTCAAGTGGAACAAGGTCTCTCGGTTGCTGTTTTGCCTCGCAACCGGGAAAAGCAAACTTTGTGCTGGCCAGAATGCCGTACAAAGAATAGTAGTCCTTCGCAGTGATTGCATCATATTTGTGATCGTGACAACGCGCACAGCCAATAGTCAATCCTAGAAATGCTTTACCCAGCGTATCGATTCCATCTTCATGCGTCAGGTGCATGAATTTATCGCTGTCATGATCAAACCGACGCGCCAATGCCCAAAAACCTGTGGCAATTATCTTTGAAGAGTAATCGGCGTCAGAACCCTGCATAGCCAAAATATCGCCAGCAATTTGTTGACTCAAGAATTGGTCATATGGCATGTCTTTATTAATGGCATCGATTACCCAATTGCGATAACGCCAAGCGTGGGGCAGGGGATGATCGCTGTTTTCTCCTGCGGTATCTGCATAGCGAACTAAATCCAACCAATGCCTACCCCATCGTTCACCATAACGAGGCGATTGCAGAAGTCGTTCGATCAGTTCCTCATAGGCAGTGGACGAAGTGTTTTCGACAAACGATACAACCTCTTCATAAGTCGGTGGCAAGCCATGCAAATCATACGTGGCACGCCGAATAAGCGTACGACGATCCGCTTCGGACGACATGCTGAGGTTGGCTGATCGAAGCCGCTCTCCAACGAAGTAATCTACTTCATTGCCTCCTGTTTCATGGCCGTACGAAATTGCAAATTCCTCTGGCACCTGCGATTGCAAGAGCGGTTGAAAGGACCACCAATTGCGAATCTGAGATTCGGTTAATCCTCCCCTTTTGGCCTCTGAGATACGAGGATCGGGCGCACCACGATTCACCCATTCAACAAGCAAGGCAACTTCACTCTCTAATAGTGGTCCACCCGCATCATGCGGAGGCATTTGCGGTCCATCTTCACTGTATCGAATCGCCTTAACAAACAAACTTTCATCAGCGTTGCCCGGCACAATCGCTGGACCAGAATCACCACCGCGACTCCAGCCACTCAGAGAATCGAGCGCCAAATTTCCGTGCGTCTTCCCAGTTGCCTCCGAATGACACGATTCGCATTTCGACACAAGGAGCGGCCGAATTCGCTGCTCGAAGAAATCCTCTTGTTCATCTGCCAATGACATAGCTGGAATGCACGCAACCAACAGCACCCAACTCAAGATTGGAAATGCCAACTTGAGGTGCCTCCGCGGAAACCAAAACGTCATGATGATGGCTTTCTTCAAGAACCGATGCGAAACGATTGCGTGATAAGACATTACAAAATTAAACGGGGATACGAGGATCTTTGTTAAGAATTTCCGCCACAATTCGTCCTGGCTGGCCATCGAGGAGAGTGGCAGGCCCCGTGGGCCGAGTGAACGTTAGAGTGTTGGCATCCAAACCAAACAAGTGCAGTAGCGTGGCGTGATAATCGAAATGATTGACAACATCCCGGATTGCTTTGTGACCAAATTCATCCGTCTCACCATGAATGTGACCCGCTTTGACACCACCACCGGCCAACCAACTGCTGAAGCCATATGTATTATGGTCGCGGCCTACATTCTTTTCATTTTGAATGACGGGCAAGCGGCCCATTTCGCCCCCCCAATGCACCAGAGTCGTATCGAGCAACCCTCGTTGCTTCAGATCGTTCACAAGTGCCGCAGAGGGCTGGTCCACTTTTTTGCAAGTGCTGGGCAGAGCGGTTTGGATGGAACCGTGATGATCCCACTGCTGAGTTGATGTATAAATTTGGACAAAACGAACACCTCGCTCAATCAATCGTCTAGCGATCAAACAGCGACTTCCATACTCACGGGTTTCGTCGTGATCTAATCCATAGGCACGATGCGTCGCAGCCGTTTCTTGTGATAGATCCAGGGCCTCCTTGGCAGCCGTTTGCATGCGAGCCGCCAGTTCATAAGAAGCAATTCTCGCCGACAATTCGGTTTCGCCAGGGTGAGCATTCAAATGTGTTTCGTTGAGTCCCTGCAAGTACTCCAAATACCGCCGCTGTGGCTCACCCGCCAATCGACTAGGTGGATCGAGATTGAGAATGCGTGGTTCATGCGGCCGAACCACCGTTCCTTGGTATAGAGATGGTAGCCAACCGTTGGACCAGCAATCGGTGCCAAGGACTGGCAAGCCACCTGGGTCCGATAAGACAACAAAAGCTGGCAATTCTTGCGTTTCACTGCCAAGAGCATAGGTCAACCAGGACCCAAGGACGGGTCTACCCGCAGTAACTCGTCCATGATGTAAAGCATAGATCGATTGACCGTGATTATTGACTCCAGTGTGCATGGAACGGATCAGCGTAATGTCATCTGCGATAGACCCAAGGCCTGGTACAAGTTCACTAAGCTCCATTCCACACTTGCCATAGCGATTCCACTTCCAAGGTCCTGCCCATAGTTTGGCTGACGACTCGGCAGCATTGTCATACTTGATTTCACCGGAGAAGTTTTCTAGATGACGCTTTTCAAGTTCTGGTTTTCGGTCAAACAAATCCACGTGAGAAGGGCCTCCTTGCATAAACATGGAGATCATCGCTTTGGATTGCGGCGCATAGGTCGGCTGCTTGGGCAACAAGGTGTGTGCTTTTCTCTCTAAATCTGGCTTAGGAGGCTCGCTGTGTGCACGATCCTGCTGCAACAGCCACGCCACGGCGACCGACGATAGCGCCAACCCCTGTTGCGCAAGGAAATGGCGTCGCGACGAACAAGCTCTATGAGGTAATTGTCCCATCGCTATCAATCTACGTAGAGGAATGGATTAGCGGAAAATAATGCCTGGCAAAACAACGACAATGCTTCGACCTCGGGCGTCATTTCAGTTGACTTCGCTTCCTTAGAAATTCGCCCTTCAGCGATCGCTTGATCCCGTTCGAGCAACCATTCCAATTGTGCGGAAATCAATTCTGTTGCACGTGCGATTTCATCTGTCGATGGAGCACTTCCCAAAGCTAGCAGCCATCCGCGTCGCGTCTGTTCGGCGATTCGATCTACTCTGTTCTCGGCAATATCTTGAGTCAACCGCTTGGCAAAACGTTCTGCGAGAATTACCGTCTGACGATTGTTCATCATGAGCAGTGCTTGAGGAGCGACAGTGGAAGAACTGCGTCGATCACAATTAGGAGTCATCGCAGCAAGATCAAATGGTTCCAGCACGCCCAACGGTTGCGAGCGACGCACTTGCACATAAATACTGCGGCGATACTGTCGTGGACCATCTTCATACTTAGAAACCAGAATTCCATTCCCATCGCGAGTCGCTTGGCCAATAATGACTTGACCGACTTCATCAGGATTGACTGGTTCCGGCGGTCCAAACATGCTTGATTCACTTAAACCGGTCACAGCAATCATGGCGTCACGAATCGCCTCGGCTTCTAGACGACGAACATTCATCCTGCCCAACAGTCGATTGTCTGGGTCTATCCTTTCTAGCGAATCTCGTCTTTGCGATCGCTGGCGATAAGTAGCCGAGGTAACGATGGTTCGATGCAAATGCTTCAGGCTCCAGCCACTCCTTACTAATTCACTTGCTAACCAATCAAGCAACTCGGGATGCGACGGGCGTTCCCCTTGCACACCAAAATCGCTCGGTGTGGCTACGATTCCACGTCCAAAATGATGCATCCACATTCGATTGACGATGACTCGTCCGAGCAAAGGATGCTGCCCATTGGTAAGGTGTTTAGCAAAACCCAATCGACGTCCGGTCGTAGCAAATTCGACATTATCGCTAGGAATTTGAGCCGGCTCTGGCAATACACTCAGGTCACCAGGTTCAACAGGTTCACGAGGCTGATTGTAATCACCACGTGAAAATAAATAGGTCGTGGGAATCTGACCAGGGACTTCGGTGAGTGCATCAATGAAGCTTTCCGGCGGGCGCTTCTCACGAGTCTCGGCAACGAGCGTTTCGTACTTCTTGTTGAACTCCTGCATACTAGTTGGCTCGTAGAGGTAAACGCTGCCGCGATCCACATTGAGGCTTGGATGATCTTTCATCAGGGCAAGCTGCTCGGCGCTCCGTTGATCAGCCGCTATTGACCTCGCTTGCCTTGCCAAATCCTGCTGTTCCTCTGGGAGCTTGGCAACCTCTTTTTCAAACACTTCCGTTACTAGCGTATCGAGCTCGGCAACGCGCTTGCCCTCAATTTCTGCAAGTTCAGCGTCAACTTTCGCTGCAAGTTGCTGCTCCTCGTCCTGCCAGGTGCTAACCAAACGCGCGGGGCGATTTCGCCAGTTCTTGCTATCCAGTGCTGGCTCGAATAATGCGCGCAGACGAAAATAATCAACCTGAGAAATAGGGTCATAGCGATGATTGTGACACTGTGCGCAACCAACAGTCAGCCCCAACAGCGAAGATGTCGCTATCTTGATAGTCTCCGCGACAACATCGTTCCGCGTCAGCATCGGATCCGCTTCTCCTTGCCCTGTACCGTCTGGAGATTGTCGTAAGAACCCCGTAGCGACCAACTTCTCACAGTCGTCAGCAGAGAGATTGCTAAAAGGCTGTTTGACAAGTTCATCCCCTGCCAATTGCTCGATCACAAATTGGTCGATCGGCTTATCGGAATTGAAGGCGCGAATTACATAGTCGCGATACCGATAGGACCACAATCGTTCTCGATCTACTTCGTTGTATCCATCGCTGTCGGCATACCCGGCCGTGTCTAGCCAATGCCTGGCCCATCGTTCGCCGTAGGCGGGCGCAGCGAGGAGGCGTTCCACCAACTCTTCGTAAGCCAACGGGGATTCGTCATGCAAGAACTGGTTAATTTGTTCTAGACTTGGCGGCAGACCATGCAGGTCAAACGTCAAGCGTCTCAAAAGCGTCCAACGATCCGCTTCCTGTGAAAACGACAATGCATGCTTTTCCAGTTCCGCTAACACGAATGCATCGATGGGTGTGCGAACCGACTCGCGACCAACGACTGCAGGGACTGTAGGACGTCTTACCGGTTGGAAGGCCCAGTGACTTCTTTCCTCCTCAGTCCAGAAATTACTCGCGTCAAACGTTTCAGGTTCGGGTCGCGCCGTCTGAGCGCCTTGATCGATCCAGGATCGCAAAAGTTCGATCTCTGCCTCTGAGAGCCTTTTTCCCGTGGGAGGCATTTCGCCTGATTGGATTTTCTCCAACAGCAGACTCGCAGCGCTATTATTGGCAACGACCGCCGCCCCCGAGTCTCCACCCGAGATCATGGTTCTTACGAGTCGCAAATCCAGCCCTGCTTGGATTTCTTCCTCTTCGCCATGGCAATGCCAACAATGCGTTTTAAGAACGGCACGTGCGTTCGATTCAAAGAAAACTGCATTGTCAGCGATCGCGTTGGACTGTAGACCAGCTCCGCACAGCCAAGCGAGACAAAACACTGAAGCCAGCAACAATAGATGTCGGCGATTCACGATCATGCGCGCGACTCGAGGTGGGACGGGGAGGGCAGGGATTAATGAGGAACGCAGGCGGGCACCACAGTATATGCCAAGCACTTACCGGGTTTAGACTTGCCATTATGCCAGACTGGACATCCCTCCACACCCTCCGGCTTGAAAAAAGTCTCGAATTGACCGGTTGAGGCGATAATCGACTCAATAGCAAGCCAAGTACTAACTCACTAGCTCAGCACCCCGGGGATTGTTTTCCAACTCTGTGCCACTCCGGTAAGTCTTTCTTGTCTTCCGGCATGTTCGAAATACAAATCATCGGGATTCAAACCCAACGCAGTCAAAATCGTCGCGTGTAGATTCTTTACAGGTTGGGGTTGATCGACCGCGCGAAGCCCAATCTCATCGGTCGCGCCTACCGATGTCCCACCGTTTACACCACCACCAGCCATCCAGATTGTGAATCCATAAGGATTGTGATTGCGTCCCTCATTCCCTTGCATCATCGGCGTTCGCCCGAATTCTCCGGCCCAAATGACCAGGGTCGAATCCAACAATCCACGTTGCTTCAGATCTTGCAGTAACGCAGCTATAGGTTGATCGGTCTGTGCGGCGTTGCGTTGGTGGTATTCCGTGTTTTTTTCGTGACCATCCCAACCTAACTTGTCCACTGCGTTATAGAGCTGCACGAACCGAACACCTTTTTCGATAAGACGTCGAGATAGCAAACACATGCGTCCAAAAAGAGCCTTGTTCTTATTCGTATCGTTTAGTCCATAGGCCTCGTGCGTTTGCTGGGATTCCAGAGAAAGCTCGCCGATGTCCAAAGCCTCCGATTGCATTCGATAGGCCAATTCGTAGGACGCGATGCGTCCCTCAAGATCGAGTACACCCGGTCGCTCGGCCGCATGCTGGCGGTTCAGTGCTTGCGCGAAATCGATGGTTGACCGTTGCACATCTGTTCGATCGATTGGCGGTTGCAAGTTTAATACGGGTGATCCCTCCTGGCGAAATTGCGTTCCTTGATAAGCTGCTGGCAAAAACGCATTGCTCCAATTCGCGGAACCTCCTAAGCCTGCCACTTTATAGAGCATGACATAGCCCGGCAGGTTTGCATTCTGGGATCCTAGCCCATAAGTAATCCAAGATCCCATGCTAGGCTTACCGCTAAGAATTGCACCCGTATTCATGAGATAGGTCGCTGGTGCATGATTCGAACTCTCGCTGAACATCGATCGAACTTGACATAGGTCATCGATATGCTTGGCCGTATGGGGTAACAGATCGGATACCCAGGCACCACTCTGCCCATGCTGAGCCCACTTCCAGGGACCAGCCATCAACTCGTCTTTGCAGTGTTTGAAGACACCTCCCACACGATCTGGATTTTTCTTCAGAGACTCGGGAACGGGTTGGCCGTGCAGTCGAATCAACTCGGGTTTGTAGTCGAGCAAATCAAAGGTCGACGGGCCTCCATACTGAAAGAGAAAAATGACCTGCTTTGCTCGGGGTTTGAAATGAGGGGCCCGAAGTGCAAAGGGGTCGTACCGCGGATCATCAGCCGCTGCTTGTTCCGCCAATAATGCAGCGAGCGCCACAGTGGCAAATCCACCTCCGGTGCGGGCCAGAAAGTCGCGTCGCGATTGACCCAAAAAAGGTGCTTCGGTCATCCCAAATATTCGCTGTTGTGTCATATCTTCGACTCAATCGATGTAGGTAAATTCGTTGAGGTTTAACATCGCTCGGCAAAGATCGATGACTGCCTGACGCGATGCTTGATCCAGTGCGGAAGCGATAGGATTCGGGTACGTCTCAGCGTGGTGGGCGCGATGGCGTTTTAGAAAATCACTCGCGAGTGTTAGTTCACTCTCTGTTGCCGCTCGTTGCAACACCGTTTGAAAGGTGAAAGTAATCACCTTGTCAAGGTGGGATTCGCTGTCGAACGATTGAAGCTGAGTTTGCAAAATAACGCTGTCAGCCAAAGCGACTGCGCAACGAATGCTCTCGGGACTGTTCAGTAATGTGAGGGATTGTGGCGCTACCACAGTCGCATCTCGTCTCGCACATGAGACTGTCGTATCGGGCAAATCGAACACTTGCAAAAACGGGATGGGCAAGCAGCGTTTTCGAATCAAAAACAGGCTTCTAACATCCGTCAACTCCGCGGCCTGGGCGTACCATCCTTGCTGTCGACCTTCGTCTTTTCCTTCGATTGCTTCGAGGATCGCGGGTTGGGCATAGAGCAATTCCTCAGGAACTTCGGGCCAGCGTGGTGGCCCGCATTGGTAAGGAAGAAGCAAGCCAGAGACCGACAAAAGGCTGTCCCGCAGGGATTCCGCGTCAAGTCGTCGGACGGTTTGACGATGCAGCAATCGATTTTCTGGATCGTGAAGTAATCCTGCCTGTGTTTCTTGAGAACTCTGGCGATACGTTTGAGAGATCACAATCTGGCGATGCAATTGC
Source organism: Pirellulaceae bacterium (assembly GCA_041749395.1). Taxonomy (GTDB): domain Bacteria; phylum Planctomycetota; class Planctomycetia; order Pirellulales; family Pirellulaceae; genus Laterigemmans. The sequence goes on along the minus strand of JBGTBJ010000154.1, from coordinate 14,648 downwards.
TTGATCGACCAACCACTTGCCATGAATTGCAGGGCAAGTTCGTCCAGCAATTCTGGATGGGAGGGTCGCCCGCCACTGAAACCAAAATCGTTCGCCGTGGAAACGATTCCGGTACCAAAGTGTTGCTGCCAAATACGATTGACGATGACGCGTGAAGTCCACGGGTTATCCGCCGACACGATCCATTGAGCCAGTGCTAGACGTCGACCTGTAGTGTTGTTTCGCGGCGCGCTTACTTCACTGCCGCTGGGGTCAAACACTGACAAAAATCCAGGCTCCACTGGCTCCCGGGGCGAGTGGAAATCTCCCTGATAAAAGATCAAAGTAGCAGGTGCATGTGGGCCTGCATCAATAGCTCCATAGGCTAGTTCCGGCGAACGTCGTGCAGCGTGGAGTTGGGCTATTTTCTCTGTGAGCTGTGCCTTGTGTGTGCTGTCACTTTCACTCAGTGATTCGATCTCATCCTTGATTTTCAGCTGATCCGAATCAAGCATGGCGTTGTGCATTTCAATCTCATGGTGCTCTTCAGGAGTGGAAAGAATGAGATCATCTTTGGGCTGTGTATTTGCAAAGAACGCACGCAAACGATAATGGTCCGCTTGTAGAAATGGATCAAACTTATGGTCATGACATTGACAACACGACATCGTCAGACCGAGAAATGCGGATGCCGTAGTATTGGTTAGATCGGCGAGCATTTCAGCGCGTAGGCGTTCTTCTTCTTGGAAAATTGCCGCTGTACTATCCCACTGCCCGAGCCGCAAAAATCCTGTCGCGATCAGAGCGTCTTGATCTTCGCTAGACCGCGGAGAACTCTCCACCAGTTCGTCTCCTGCAAGTTGCTCGCAGACAAATCGGTCGTAGGGTTTATCATCGTTGAATGCGCGAACCACATAGTCGCGGTAACGCCACATCAGGGGTCGAAATTCATCCCGTTCATAACCATGTGTATCCGCATAACGCACTACATCAAGCCATAAGCGAGCTTGTCGTTCGCCGTAATGCTTAGATGCTAAGAGGGCATCCACTCTCTTTTCATAAGCGTGCTCGGACTGATCGGCCAGAAATTGTTGAACTTCCTGTTCCGTCGGCGGAAGGCCAGTGAGATCGTAGTAAAGCCTGCGGAGAAGCGTACGCTTGTCGGCTTCAGGGGAATGCGTTAAACCCACTGCTTGCAATCGACTATCGACATGTGCATCAATTATTTCAGAGAGTGGCTGGACTTCTAAGGTCGTTTTCGCCGAACTCAAATTATCTTGCGTGCGGGGAACCGAGGGTTGCAAGGGGCGCAGCGACCAGAGGTCCAATCGTTCGCCCCGAAACGCTTTGCGTACGGGATTGCGCAAGTCGGTAAACGCGTCACCAATGGGATCGAGCAATGTAGGATTGGCTGCGCTGATTTCGTAGGTATCAAGCGATGCAAGAGAGGGAGCCAACAGTATCGCGTCGAAAAACGCCTCGTCACCGGCATCGCATGTCGGAGCTAAACCCGTCAGGGCGACATCGCCTAAATCATTCCAAAGATCAAGCGTCACCACCGTCCATTCCGTCGGCGCCGCTTCGGCGACGGATATAGCGGACCATCCCGTGGTATTGGGTCCCGCTACGTATCGTCCTGCGGAGGTTGCGGCCTCCGGCCAACGACCGTTTGCAGCAAGCTCAAGCATAATGCTGCCAGCTCCTTGCTTCTTCCAAGCCATGCGCAAATATCGATACTCCCCAGGACCGGGAGTCTCACGTATTGGATAGTCCCAACCTGGAATGTTCACCGCATCTCTTTGCAGAGGCGTGATTCCGAAAGCCAAGTTTCCTGAGTAGGCATCGGCCTTGAGGATGCGGATGTTGCCATTTCCGCTGGTGAGTAACTGTAGAAACGAAGCGTTCTCATCGAACAAGACTGTCGCAGGCTCTGTCCATTCTGCACCGGAGAGAACCCACTGTGTCAGCAAACTGATCTCGTCGTCAGATAATTTGTTCTTAGGTGGCATTTGTAAGTCGGGGTCCACAAACGAAACTGCCTGAATCATCAGGCTATTCGCCATGTCTCCACTCGCGAAAACAGATCCACGATCGCCTCCCTTGAGCGCATCGTCGAAGGAATCCAACCGCAGGCCACCTTCCTGTACATCGGGGCCGTGACACGAAATGCACTGGGCTCGCAGTAAGGGGAGTATCACTTCGGTAAAGCTCGGAGCAGGCCCTTCTTCACTTCCGTCGGCCCTGATCATGGTCTCCGCTACCAACAGGTACAAAACGAGGACTAGCGGGGCAAAGTGTGAAGGTGCGAGGATTCGAGGCCAGTGGTGCACAGCAACACTCCTGCAAATGTTCTCGGGAACCGACCTGGGAAAAGCTCGGTATCGGGTGGGATAGGTGGGGGAATTTTGTGGCTGGGAAGAGCTCAGTATAGCCGTTCTGGGATTCGGCAAGCAAAGCTGTCACAAAGATCCCTGATTTCCCCCGTGCTGCGTCATAGTTCCCAGAGAGACGCAACTATAACCACTGTCATAGTCCAGCAAATAAGATCGAGCAGAATGCCCACCTTGAGATAGTCTCCAAAACGATAGCCACCTGGCCCCAGGATCATCAAGTTCGTTTGATAGCCAATGGGAGTTGCAAAACCATAGGACGAAGTGACGGCAACGGCTAGCAAAACGGGACGCGGATCCATGCCCACTTGATTGGCAGTCGCTAGTGCCAGGGTAGACATTAACGCTGCACATGCGTTGTTGCTCAACAACTCGGTTAGCACACCAGTCAAAATGACAATCGCCGCAAGCACGGCCACTTTGCCGTACGGTTGTGCCCCGATCAGCAAAATTTCAGCAATCCAATTCGCTGCACCACTTGTATCAAGCGCTTTGCTGACCCCTAGTGCACTGGCAATTAGAAGCAGGATGGGCATTTCAATCGAACGATGTGCTTCACGTGCTGGTAAACAACCACTGAGCACCGTGAACGTTGCTCCAATGAGTGCAACAAGAGTTGCGTGCTCCGTGAAGAGACTCATTCCCAAAACGACCGCGGCAAGAATAGAAAGCGATAGCCAAGCCCGCTTATGTTTTACTGGTGCAGAATCTTCAACCCCTGAAACAAGAATAAAATCGCGAGAATTGGCCCAACGTCGCGAAAAGTTTTTCGGTGCATCCACCAGTAACGTATCACCTGGCATCAGGACAATTTGGCCAATTTTCTGCTGTAGTTTCTCTCCACTGCGATGAACTGCCACAATGGATGCTTGGTAGCGTGTCCGGAAATCCGATTCCTTAACACTTTGACCTACCAGCGGTGAGGCAGGAGCGATAACCACTTCGCACAATTGCTGACCCATCCGAGGCGCAGCGGTCATGGCAACACCACTCATGGAATCGAGTGACAAGCCCTGCAGATCGCTTTCGGCATCTTGGTGCTCCACAGGCTCTAACCCGCGAATTCGCTGCGCATCAATAATGGTGTTGACGATCCCTGAAAAACAGAGAATGTCGGTTGTTTGAATTACCTCGTCAGGTGAAACCGGTGCCAATCGATTCCCTCGGCGGTCGATCGCATATAAGTACAATCCGGGTAAATCTCGTAGTCCTGAATTGCGAATTGTCTTGCCAACAAAAGGACAACTCGATCGTACAATCAATTCAAGGGTGTACTCGCGAGGGTGCGCTTCAGCATATTGCAATGCATCCGAACGATCGGGGAGTAACTTCTGTCCAATCGTAGCCAAGTAAAAAAGCCCCACCAAAGTTACCGGAACTCCGATCCAGGCTACCTCCCACATTCCCATACCGGGCATTCCCAACTGCCGCATCTTGCCATCAATGACAAAATTGGTACTGGTACCAATTAAAGAACAAGTCCCTCCCATGATCGCAGCATAGGAAAGAGGAATCAGCAATTTAGATGGAGCGACTCGAAGCTTCTTGGCAACCTGAACGAACACTGGCAAGAAAAATGCCACGAGTGGCGTGTTGTTCATAACTGCCGATAGGCCTGCAACGGGCCCAATCAGTCGCAGCAACGGAGTCCCTTTCTTGGGTTGACCCAAAAAAGCACGACTCAAAGTCTCAATCGCACCCGTCGCCTGCAGACCAGCACCAATCACAAATAACGCGGCAATGGTCAGCATTGCAGGATTTGAAAACCCAGACAACGCTTCATCCATCGTCAAGACACCGGCGCACACCAAACCCAGCAGCGCAACCAACATGACAAATTCAACAGGAATTTTATCCTGCGAAAGAGCCAAAATCAGGCACACAAGCATGCCCAGCGTAAAGATTAGTTCGAAAGACATAATCAAGCGACGAGTACGGTGACAATAGAAATCATCTGAGGCGCACTCATGTTAGTTAGAACTGCCAATTATATCGACGGGGATTCACTACGACTTCGAATAGCGACCACGCACGGGGGGTAGTGATAGTCGCAAATAGTCGCCTTTCGCTCCGCGAAAGTAGCGTTGGTATTCGTTATTTTTTCCTAACTTTCGCGGAGCGAAAGGAGACTATTTTTTCCTAACTTTCGCGGAGCGAAAGGAGACTATTTTTTCCTAACTTTCGCGGAGCGAAAGGAGACTATGATTGCCTTCGATTCACAGCCTATCCGTGAAAGTTCTAAGAAAGCAACGCTTCTTTCGCGGAGCGAAAGGCGACTATCTGCGACTATCTGTGATGTATGCGAAGTCGGGCGCTATTGGTAGGTTGTTTCGCAGAGGGCTTTACTGTGATCTGAGGAGCAGCCACCTCAGTGAACTCAGTTCCATCCGTGCGGGCAACCAATTCGCCTGAAACTCTCCAGTGCGACCAAGTTCCAATTCGCTCGCCACGTTCAAAGGCTCCCTGGACTTTCTTCATGCCATTCGCATGCCACCAAGTCCAATCCCCTTGCTGAATACCATCCGCATAATTTCCGCGACATTGCAATTGTCCTGTTGGGTACCACCAAGAAAATTCACCCTCGGGGATTCCGTTCACATAAGAACCTTGGTGCCCTTTTTGGCCATTCGAATACCAAGTGCTGAGGCTGCCATGCCGGATCGGTTGTGTGGCACTGCTACCAGCATAAACGACAGTCGATGATTCCCAGTCTTGCGAAACGATCGAGAGGTTTGCGGGTCCAAGTACCCATTCTTCCGACTTCTTCTGTGTCTTGCGATTTCCGTCGTGCCAAGTCTCTACTTTTTGCAACAAGCTCCCTTGGACAAATGAAACTCCCGAGTCGCTTGCTACTCCAGCAATTATCGCTGGACCGTGAGGAATGTTGTTTTCATATTGGATCGATTGAATGGCATCCCCTTTGGCATTGAACCAAATCGACTCAACCTGTCGTACTCCACTCACGAAATTCCATGTTACTACTGGTCTTCCGTCCGCGTCCGCAATCGTCCATTCGCCATCCAACTGACCTGCCACGAAATTGCCGCAGGACAGAAAGGGCGATTGGAAAGATCGATCGAGGTTAGTTACCAGATGAGCAATTTGTGTAGCAGCGAGTGACTGTTTCCATTCACCGACTCTTTGACCCATTTCAAATCGGCCCGTCATCTCAGGCTTGCCTGTCGCACCAAATGCCGTGTAGTCACCATCATTGACGTAGTCTCCGGAAGCTGATTCCACAACCCAACGTTCCACAGTGACCGTACCGCTAGCGTTGCGATCACGAATCATCTGTGGCTGAGCCGCAGCATCGTCCAGCGGCGAGGCCGCACGATCAATCCATTGAGGCTCAATGATTTTCGCTGGGATCGAGATAGGAATTTCACGCAGTGACAGAGTTCTCGAAACGGTTGGGGACTCCAATACTGATGGCAACTCTCTTAGCGACTCATCTTCCCAAGTTGTTTGCTGATTCGGCCCAAATAATTGAATGCTCTCTTGTGCTGATACGGTCCCTTTTGTCGCTAGCAAAGTAAGTGCAGCAATGACAAAACGATTGGCGTTTTTATCTCGCATGAATAATTTCCGATCTGCAAAGTCCGAGGTGGGTCCACAAGCAATCACGCCATAATCCAATTTCGGGCTGGGTGCAGATTGCCAAAGGAACCGCCCCTCACACCGATTTAGCTACCTTTACGCTTGTTTCGGCACGATCCCTAGAAACCGATCTTCCAATTAGTGTGATTACTCCACACACCAGAGGGTGACTGGCGGTAGAGCCACTACGTTCGTTAACAAGACTACAATCGTTACAACCGTCCAATCGCGGATAGTCGCCTTTCGCTCCGCGAAAGTAGCGTTGGCATTCGTTGTTTTTTTAGAACTCTCGCGGAGCGAAAGGCGACTATTTTGCGCTACTTTCGCGGAGCGAAAGGCGACTATCTTGGCGCCTACTTCAAGTACTTGTCTAACCAATCAAAAAAGACGCGGTTCCAGAGAACACTATTTTGTGGAGAGGAAACCCAGTGTCCCTCACCAGGGAAGTAGAGAAAGCGACTAGGAACACCTTCCAATTGAGCCGCCGTGAATGCTTCCATGCCTTGGGTCACCGGGACGCGGAAGTCCTTTTCGCCATGAATCACCAACAAGGGAGTTCTCCATTTCCCGACGAATCGATGGGGTGAGAAAGCATTGTATTCCGCTTGTGCATCAGCACTTTTCCAATAGGGTCCATTGAGGTCCCAATCAGTGAAAAAGATCTCCTCGGTCGAACCATACATTGATTCCAGGTTAAATACACCGCAATGGGCAATCATGGCCGAGAATCGCTCCTGATGATTTCCCATCAGCCAATACACGGTGTAGCCACCGAAGCTGGCGCCCACTGCTGCCACGCGTTTGGCGTCTACATAACTTTCTGTACAAACTTCATCGGTGGCTGCCAGGATATCTTGCATTGCCTGGCCACCCCAATCTCCGCTGATTTGATCATTCCATTGCTGTCCGAAGCCGGGCAGCCCACGACGATTCACGGCCAATACGATATATCCTTTGGCAGCCATCAAATGAAAATTCCAGCGGTAAGAAAACCACTGTCCGATTTGTCCTTGCGGTCCACCTTGGCAATAAACCAGCAATGGATATTTTTTGGTTGGATCAAAATCGGGAGGCAGAATAACCCAATTGTGAATACTTGCCCCATCCGTTGCTCGCACCCAACGCTGCTCCACTTTGGGTAACTCCAATGACGCGAAGGGAGCGTCGTTCTCACCAGTCAGCGTCCAACATTTGCGAGTTTCGCAATCGATGACTGCCAGTTCATTTGGACGGAGCGTATTCTGTTGAGTCACTAGAACGCGATTCCCGTTCAGCGGTTGTACGACATGAAAATCAAACCAACCGTCGCTTACTTGCTCGATCGCTTCGCCATTGACGGTCATTCGATAAACTTGTTGAGTCCCCAAGTGTTCGCTATCGAAATACAGTTGATTTCCACCATCGCTCCAACGGACGTTGTGTGTGGTTTGATCCAAACCTGCCGTTAGCTCCGTTGTCTTTCCCGTATTGCGATCCAGCATCATGATGCGATTGCGATCAGCCTCGAAGCCCGCTCGTTCCATCGATTGCCAAGCAAGGTATCGCCCGTCGGGTGAATAGGAGGGCTCGGTATCGTAACCAGGCATGCCCGGTGTAATATTCTTGAGCGAGCCACCCGCAACGCTTGCCACAAAAATACTGCTGTCCGTCGACTCTGCAGGATTGTTAACCAGCTTGATCGTTAAAGCGATTTCTTTGCCGTCGGGCGAAAACGCAAAATGCTCGCTGCCACCGAAAGGGGCCAGTGGGCAATCCGCTCGCATACCAATCATCAAGTCGCGCGGCGTTCCCAGCGAACCATCGGATTCGATCGATGCGAGGTGAACATGACTGTAGGCGAAGTCGTGCCACTGATTCCAATGGCGATATAATAGCGAATCAATAATTCTTGCATCCGCTTTGGGGAGATCGTCGTAAAGCTCATTGACCGTCTCATCCAGCTTGACGTCGATCGTGAAAGCCAAGTGAGTACCGACTGGCGACACTTTCAGATTGGCCACCCCCTCAGCAATATGGGTCCATTGGGTAGCTTCATTGGTCCCCATGTCTAACAACCAGACCTGCGGCACGCTGTCCTCGCTACCTTCGACCGCTCCAGGGGCGATATAGGTGATGCGAGTACCTGCCGAAGTAGCCAGCCAACCAATGGAATTCAGTCCCTTGATATTGCTGAGTAAAACCTGTTTGTTAGTTGCGAATTGGGGTGTATCAAACCCAATCGCAGTACCGGAGGCAGTGAATGGTTCACCCGTTTTGGGCAAATCCACCAGAACCAGATCGCTTGTGCCACTATTTTCTGCCAAGTCATAGTGGGTCACGGTATAAATCAACTGGCTTCCATCGGGGGATACCTGGGACTCGCCAATACGTCTTAACTGCCAAAGATTCTCGGGGGTCAAGCGTTCCGCCGCGAGAGCAGGGGAGGGCATGCACAAGCCGATAGCGATGAGCAAAAGAACGAAGAACATAGTGAAGCGTTGGTTCATTGGTTGCGTCTTTTGTTGTAGGTGGAAGATAGTCGCCATTCACTCCGTGAAAGTAGCGTATAGCCGCCATTCGCGCCGCGAAAGTAGCGCATAGTCGCCTTTCGCTCCGCGAAAGTAGCGCATACCAACGCTACTTTCGCGGATAGGCTGTGAATTTATTAATCGAAGGCAATAATAGTTGCCTTTCGCTCCGCGAAAGTTCTGAAAAAGCATCGCATACCAACGCTACTTTCGCGGAGCGAAAGGCGACTATCTGACTCATAACCTATTGGAGTCAGAGCGAAAACCGAGCACCTTGACGTGCGGCCAAGCACATCTCGCATACGTCTTGTAGCCAGAAAAGAACTAGAAACAGCCTAATCAACGGGCCAATCGTATGTACTTTTACATCCGAATCACAGATGGCATCTTATTTGCGGCACATCAGTTGCAAACCCAACGCTCACGGATAAAGGGCCTTCTGGAAACACCTTCGTTATCGCTTTACAAGGAGCCCACTGATGAACACTCACCTTCCGCACACCACCACCACCACCCCCGGTGTCACGAATTTCGTGGACGACCTCAGGCAGTGGCTGTACGACGTTGGCCAACGTGGCATCCCAAAGTTTGGCGAGACAGGGTACCGCTTGCGGCAACTCCGTAAATCGCTGGTCCAATACTGGCAGACCCACGACGAAGTGCTCATGGAAAATCCAGAATGGAAAAGCGAGAGCAACGAATTGCTGTCGAAACTGGATTGCTGTATCGAACAGCTGGAACGGCCTGACCCACCCTTTCGGTCTTGGCAGGAATTGGTTCAGCTCCTAAGTGAATTTGGGGACGAACTCGAATCCCTAGAAAGTGGTTGGCATAGCGTTACTTGCACCAGTCGCACTGTTGGACTATGACAAAGTGTTTGGAATCATAGTTTACGGGAAAGAAGCGATAGCGCGATGGCCAAGCGAAGAGGACGAACCGCTACCCATGAAGCCGTCGACGCCAAGCCCGCCAACAGAGGTCGATCGCGATTAGCGATCCTCTTGGTCCTGCTCGCCAGCTTAGTGGTAGTTGTCTGGCTGAGCGGTGGACTGTCGATCATCCCGCGATGGCAAGCGAAGCAGGCATTGACAGCTGGCGCCCATGGGAAAGCCGAGTATTGGCTTGGCATTGCACAGCGGCTCGATCGCAGCAGCGTGGAGAATGCGTTGCTCGCCGCGCGGTTGGCCCGCCATCGCGGCGACGCATTGGAAATGCAAGCTCAATTAGCTCGCGCCGGCAGCCTAGGAGCGGATCGCCAACGCATTGATCGCGAAGAAATGCTGGCGTTGGTGCAAATAGGGGAAGTCGACGAATACGAATCCGAGGTGATGAGCTGGCTAGCATCGCCCGGTGACGACGCGCCTGAAATTTGTGATGCCTATGCAAATGGATTGGCTGCCAACGGACGATTCAACGATGCGATGCAAGTTCTTGCAGCTTGGCGCAGCGATTTTCCGGATGACCCGAGATGCGATTATCGAATTGGCCGAATTCACGAACATCAAGAACAGTACGATAAGGCCGAAGCCAGCTACCGCGAAGCGATCGCCAAGTCGGACGATTTCTACCCGGCCATTTTCAGCCTCGGTCGAGTCCTGTTGCACCAACGACGCGCCGACGAAGCACTGGAGCAATTCGGAAGGTGCTTTGCGATGGAAAATCCGCAGGCAGCGAAAATTGAAGCGGCCACTGCGCTCAAGGCACTAGGGCGTGCCGAAGAAGCGAGGCCACTACTAAAGGAAGTACTTGAGGCAGGGCTCGAGCTTCAAAACGAATCCTATCGCAGTGTCGAAGAACAGCCCGAAGGATTTCGCGCTGCGGCCGAATACGGGCGACTGGAGTCGGACGCGGGCAATTTCGCTGATGCCAAACCATGGTTGCTAGCGGCGATTGAGGCCAACCCTCTCGACCTGACCGTTCGCTATTCCCTTGCTGTAGCGCAACGAGGCTTGGGCGAAATGGACGATGCAGAGGCGAATTTTGAACGGGTTCGCGCGGCGCGTGAGGCGATGGGGGCAGCAACTGCGCTAAACGAGAGAGCCCAGGCCAATCGCAATGATCTGGAAGCGCGGTATCTTTTGGGCAAACTGATTCTAGAGAACGAGTCAGAGCGAATGGGGTTATATTGGATTCGTTCCATTCTTCCGATCGACCCCAATTACCGCCCAGCTCATCAACTACTAGCAGACTATTATGCGAAACAAGCGAGTACCGACCCCCGCTTTCGCCGCCTCTCCGACTACCATCGCAGCAAGGCGGAATCGCCAGCTTCGACGCAAAGTCCGGAGGAGTAGGGCAGGGCGGCAGCTCTTGGCAATCTTGCTTGTCAGCGCAATATCGCTCGTTCCCGGCTGCAATAACGACTCGAATAACAAAACGCTCCCTCCAAAGACACAAACAACAACAGGCGATTCTGCAGCGGCGACAGGCAATTCAACGACAGCCACACAGTCTCGATCACCCGCGTCCGAAAACTTTGTTACCTTTCAAGACATAACCAGCCAAGCAGGCGTGGTTAGCATTTACGATAATGGCGAAGAGTCAGCGGAGCGAAGCATTCTGGAATCGCTCGGAGGTGGTGTTGGTGTTTGCGACTACGACATGGACGGCCGCTGGGACCTGTTCTTTCCGGGTGGCGGTGAAATCATTCGCGATCAACCGCTACCAGGAGTACCTGGAACATTGTGGCGCAACCTTGGCGACACGAAGTTTGCCTCCGTTGCTCCAGTGGCGCATTTGGATCTAGCTCCGTATTACACTCACGGCTGTGCGATGGGAGACTATGACGGTGATGGGTTTCCCGATGTGCTCGTAACGGGCTACGGCGGCTTGCAATTGTTTCACAATCAAGGAGACGGCACATTTCTGGAATGTGCGGAAACTAGCGGATTTATCGACCCCACATGGAGCTCGAGCGCAGCCTGGGGCGACCTCAACGACGACGGTCAACTCGACGCTTTCGTTGTGCATTACGTCGATTGGTCTTGGCAGAAAAACCCCGTTTGTGATGCGCCCATAGCCAATGAGCGTGAAGTCTGCTCGCCGCAGGACTTTAACCCACTGCTCGATACGATCTTCTTCAACAACGGAGATGGCACTTTCAGTGCGGCTAATCAAACGGTCGGCATTAAGACACCCGGCAAAGGACTAGGTGTGATCGCAGTGGATGTCAACCAAGACGCCAAACTCGATGTCTATGTTGCCAATGACACCACCAACAATCTGCTCTTCATGAATGAGGGTGGAGGGAAATTTAAAGAGATGGGAGTCATCAGTGGCACAGCATTGGATGAGCGAGGCGTAGCCAATGGCAGCATGGGTCTAGCGGTTCTCGACTACAACAATGACTTGAAGCCCGACATCTGGGTTACCAACTACGAGAACGAGACGTTTGCCCTTTATCACAACGACGACCGTGGCATGTTTCGCTGCGTCACACAGAGCACAGGCATAACGGCGATTGGCTCTCTTTTCGTCGGGTTCGGAACCGCCGCCGCCGACTTCACGCGCAGCGGACGTGAGGACATTGTGGTCTCCAACGGCCACGTCATGCTCTACCCTCGGTATTCACCGATTGAACAGCCCGCCTTGTACGTTCGCAATCAAGGCAAGGGTAAACTGGAACGCCTACAATTTCCCCTCGATGATTACTTTACGTTAGGACACCGTGGACGCGGCGTCGTTGTCGCAGACCTAAATCAAGACGACAAGCTGGACTTAGTGTTTTCGCATGTTCAAGAACCAGCAACTCTTTTGAAACAAACCACGGAGCTCGCTGGTAATTGGCTGGAATACACTCTCGTGGGCCGCCAATCCAATCGTGATGCGATCGGAGCACGAGTTGTCGTCGACACCGATAGCGGATCGATGATGAGAACGATTGTCGGCGGAGGAAGCTATCTCTCACAGAACCCGTATAGCGTTAATTTTGGTATTCCTGCTGGCGTACAAGTGAAAAGCGTATCGATCACTTGGCCAAGCGGAAACACACAACGCATCAACGTCCCAGAACTCAATCAACGGGCCGTCATCGTGGAAGAGGCAATTCCACAAAACGGTTGACCATCGAAACTGCCAACGGGATATACGATTCAACACAAAGAGGTGCCAGCCGCAATTTGGCAAGCACCTCAGCTGCACTCCAGTGTCCTGAAACGCTATCCCGCGTCAATCAACGGGAGACGTTCATTACAGGTTCGAGAGCATCTCTTTAGCTTTAGCCTTGATCTTGGCTGAATCCTGCAATGGCATTAATGCGTCCAATCCTTCTTGCAACTTGGCAGCCTTGGCACTGTCGGTCTTCTTGATTTCTTCGATGTATTGTTGGAAAGTCTGCGCTCCACTGCCAATGGATTTCCCATTCTCGGCCAATTGCGTAAGACCGGTGCGCAGCGATTCGACGGCACTCGGTGGAGCAACATCCACAGGATTTTCTTCAGGGCCCGAATTGCAACCGGCAATAACCAGCGACAACAGAACCACGGCAACCATTTTTGCAAACTTCATTTCTTATCTCTCGTCAAACTATTGAGGTATGAACTACGTGTCGTTGAACATTATATGAAAAAACCCCGCCTGTCATAGCGACAGACGGGGTCAGATTCGATCGCATAAGCGGCTTTTTTAAGCCTTATGGGAATTGAACCGATTCTTGACCATTGGCGCTGCCAAGGCCTTGATAAACGAGGAAGTTGATAGTGTTGGTTAGGAACTTAACCGAACCATCGCCGTTAGCAACTTGCACACCAGCGGCGTGACGGCTACGAGCAGGAAACACCCCTTGCGAATCGGCTTGTCCGCAGCCAGCACACTGCATGCATGCTGGGTATCGCCAGTTTGGAGTTGCCAACGTGTTAATAGTGGTGTTGTAGGCTCCAGGAGCAATCCAGCGGAAACCGGCAAAGCTGCGGTGAGTTGCAGAAGCTGCCAAGCACTGAGCACCGTAGGTATCAACCAATTGCTGGGAAGCGAACTGTGCAGGCCATCCACCAGGGAAGGTTTGACCAGCAACAACGTCACCCAAGACGGTGAAGCGGGCGTCCGTGTTATCACCCTTGATGAACTCAGCAATCATGATGGTGTTCGACAAGCCGTCGACGCAGTCGGCGAACTTGTTGTCGCGAGCACGTTGGAAGAAACCGTTGGCGTCTGCTGTGGAAACGTCCCAACCGTTGTTCGAACCTTCGCTCACACCGTAGTTATTCCAACCGATGTCGGTGGTGTTGGGGTGGTCGCGGTCCGATGGGCAAAGGAACAAGTCAATCTTGGTTCGGCTAACAGCCAAAGCACTGGGATTGCTGAATGTAGTGCTGGCTTCATAGTGCGACTGATTGAACTTCAACAGATTGAACGTGTTGTCCTGCTCAATGTAGGGCAGAATCATCGTCTGTGCGGAATAACCGCGCCAGTTCGATCCGTTGTAAACGCCATCACCATAAACCTCACTGGAGGTGCGAGGAACTCGCTTGAACGTGCCTTCGTAATTATGGAAAGCCAACGCCAAATTATGAAGGTTGTTGCTGCAGCTCATGCGGCGGGCAGCTTCACGAGCCGCTTGTACCGCTGGCAACAACAGGCCAACCAAGATGCCGATGATGGCGATCACCACCAGCAACTCGACTAGCGTAAAACCATGCTTTCGTTTCTGCATAAAAGAATCTCCGAAACAACAAGGACGATGAAAAAAACAGAAAAGACCGAATTATACGGCGAGTTCTAATGATAACCCGAACACGTACGGAAGGGAGCATAAAACTCCGCAAGCGCTTACGCTAACGCGAAAATCCCCACCAGTCAAGTGAATCGTTAACAATTATCCGGCCCATAACCCCAAAGACCACCCCCATTCAAGGGCAATAAAAACACCCCTCATAGTGAAATTAGAAAAATTCTGATGACTCCAGGGTAACTCGTGCTCGTGCTCGTGCTCGTGCTCCTGCTCGTGCTCTCGTGCTCTCGTGCTCGTGCTCGTGCTCTCGTGCTCGTGTTCGTGTTCGTGTTCGTGTTCGTGTTCGTGCTCGTGCTCGAACCGCTCCTGGTCCCCGTCCTGTCCCAGCACCTCATGCCAAACGGAACGTGCGTCCACCAACATCCCCGATCTGCTCAAATGGCCAGCGCGAGCACGAGCACGAGCACGAGCACGAGCACGAGCACGAGCACGAGCACGAGCACGAGC
>JBGTBJ010000153.1:0-22087 GCA_041749395.1 Pirellulaceae bacterium | reverse complement strand
CGTAACCGGTAAGTATGCCTGACTTGCCAGTCTTGTCTGCAGTCCACTTGAGCCCCTCGGCTTTGATATACTTTGACCAAACACTCTTTGCAAAGGGCAAGCCACCCGGCAACCGCATTCGAATCTCGCGACAGCCGTAATTGGAATAGGTCAAAAAGATGTCGTATCCGTTGCGGAGCATTCCATCGACGTCGCCGCGAAACGAGCTGTAATGGTATTCCACCTTGAATTCCCATTTGGTGAACTCAGCGCGCGACGACTGCTGCTCCATGAACTCCAATTGCTTATCCGAGAGTGGACGATCTATGGCACGGAATTTGACGACTTGGTATTCGCTCATTTGCCGTAATTACTCTTTACTGATTCAGCGGGCATCAACTGGCCCCTTCGCGAATTCGAATTCCATTTTCCTGAACGATCCATAGGTTCCCGGATAGTTTTTCACTGCCATTGAGCAACGGAATGAGCTTGTCGACAAGCGCAAGTACATCGGGCTTTGACTGGGTGCGAGGTCGAAGGATGATGATTCCTGGATATTCGCTCGGGGGATAGGTCCGGATGTCAGAAAAGTCGAGGTCCAACGTGATGATTGCACGTTCTTCTGACTTGCAAACACTGGCTACTTTTGGGTCGAGCTCACCTATCATGTGTTGATCGAAAATCGTCATTGCATCGTGCATGTCAGCCCGCAGAAGATCGGCAACTTCGTAAGGCAAGTTTTCGTCAATCTTGAAACGCATCATTTTTCAGGCTCGGGTAACTGCCGACGATTTCGTTGCGAGTGACTCCCGTTGCCAACTTATCCATTACGACAGAGACCATGACCCTTGTGCCAATAACGCAAGCGCGCCCGTGGCAAAACAATGGGTCGACGCTAATTCTCTCTTGCCAATTCATAGAGGCCTCCACGAAACGATTCGAAGAAGCGATCGACTAGCAATAAATCGTCGAAGGCTAGTATCGCATTGTAGATCGTTTTCATCCAGCAACCGCTTGGTTGTTAAACCAAAGTTCTCTGTCAAACAAAGAATTTGAGAGTTGCAGACGAAAAAACGCGGTCCGGTCTAGAATTTGCGATTTTTTGGCAGGGCTACAGACCTCCCCGTACCAACCCCGGTTGGTCGTTCTGAGTATGCCGCGTTACGGAAAACTAGCTTAACAGCCAGAAACATCTTAGCAAAGTTCGAGACCTGTGCGGGGGCAGTTTAAAACAAGCCCTAAGAAAACCAGCCGGGGGGAATAATGGCGAGACGACCACCCTCGTGAGCCAGGCCCCACAAACCTTACTGTGTGGTCCAACGATTCGCAGACGACCCCGGGGCTGCGGATTGAAGCTCTCGAAATCGGACATCCAGACTTGCCGCATCGTTGACTAGGCGACGTTAAGGAGCGCAGAAGACCGGGAATGTGACAGTAGCCATTAGGCGGCGTCGATTCAAGCACTAGTTGCTTATACGTTGACAGTCTTACGGCCTTGTCTGCGTTTTACAACGAGTGTCGTAAGCCCCGCCAATCCAAGCAATGCCATTGACCCAGGCTCAGGTACCGCTGCCGCGCCACTCGGGTTGATGAACCCAAAGCTGGGGACGAATGGGTCGCCGGTGAAGGTAGTTGACCCTGCGATATTCTCGCCCCCAATATCGAAAATTTGTCCACTATTTGGATTGTTGATCGCATACCAACTACCAACGCTGGCATCTCGAAATACAAGCGTTGGTTCGGCTCCTGTGAAGGCAAAGTCTTGGCCGCCGAGATCCGAACCGTAGAGGAACTGTTGGTCCGCCATCGAATCGGGAACTCCAATTGCGTCCTGAAATCCGATTAGGCTTCCGATGTTGTCCGTCATTCCATCATCGTTTGCATCGATGTCTGTCGTGCCTACAGTACCGGTGAAATTAGTAACCAGCACCAAGGTATGCGTCGGATTGAAGAGATCATTAATCGTCGTGGTGAATAGGCCGCTGGAATTAAACGTGCCTGACACTGCGTCACTCGAATCGACGATGCCGTAGCGGCCGAATTCTCCGCCGATTCCCAATAAGAAACCCGTGAAGCTGTTACCCGCCAGTCCACTGATTTCCACCGTTTGAGTTGGCGAATCAAGTCCTGGTGGGTTGGGCGTGAATTCGCTAATTAGTGCCGCGGACCCTACGCTCGGAAGCATTACAAAGATCCAAATCAACGAAAGCGTATAAAGCGTGTTTCTCATATCTGACTCGTTCTGGGGATTAAAGAGAGAATTAAGGAAGAGGTTGATTCACGGCATCAGCCGCGCAGGCGGATTACGTCCGAGGCAAGTTGATCTAAGAGCAAGTCATCGATTTGGCGTTTGCGTTGGTCAACCACCGATTCTTGGCTCGCTGCCGGCTCTGCAAACACAAGGTCCGACGCGGGGGATGTCGCACCGCTGCGATTGCGATTGATAAAGTTGATGACAAGCAACGCATCAATGGGGCTGACCACGCCATCTCCGTTGACATCTGTAGCCGCGGCGGGGGATCGAGAGTCTTTAGAGCTCGCGGCTTCGCCCTCGGTGCGGCTGCGGTTGATGTAATTGATCACTATCAAAGCATCCCGCGGACTGATGATTCCATCACCGTTGACGTCGTAAATGCGGTCCGATGCCGCCGGACTGCTCGTCGGAAGATTTGATTCGAAAGCACCAGAATCCACTGCACCGCCCTGCGGTCTGGCCGTGCCTCGTTGATCAACGTTTACGCCCGACGGATTGCCGTTTCCGAGCGCGGGACTGTTCGACCTCAGCGAATGGGTTTGAGTCCTTCCGCCGTTATTGGCCAGTGCTGAGAGCTGCGGATTGACATTCAATCGATCGCTGGCGTTAGTTGAACCAATGGTTGCTCCGGAGGTATTGCCGATGACGTTGAACCCGCCACTGGTCACAGCCCCATTGATATCTGGGCCCGCGGGCGCAGTGTTGGTGCCGATGATCGAGGATGAAATCGAAGCGGAACCAGCCACAACGTCCAATCCGCCGCCCTGCGTGGTCGCGGTGTTTAAGGCGATCGTAACACTGGTTAAGGAAACGTTGCCACCTTCGCTGCGGATGGCACCACCCCGCGCGGCGCCGTTGCTGCTGAGGGTGCTGTTGGTCAACCGCACATCGCCCGCGGGCGAATCGTTGAAGATGCCACCGCCATCCGGTGCCGAATTTCCGGACAGCGTTGACCCGACAACGGCCAGCACTCCAGTTGAATTCCACAGCCCACCGCCTTCGTTCGCGGCGATGTTGCCGACAACATTAGTATCGACAATGACTACGTTTGCCGCTCCAGTGATATGTAGCCCACCGCCGTTGCCGGGTGATGAAAACAACGCACCGCCACGCGACGACGGAATGATCACACCGGCATTGTTTTGCATCAGATCGACACGTGTCAAAGTGATCGAATTGCCCGTAGCAGAACCGCTGGTCACCGATGCGTCTTCGATTCCGCCGCCGGCTCGACTGGCGACATTCTGGGCGATCAATGTGTCGGTCACGTACATCGTGCCGCCGGATGCATTGAACAGTCCACCGCCACTACCGCTGGTACCGTCGGCGAAGTTTGACACGATGGAGGCGTCGTTAATATTCACAGTACCTCCGTTATTGAAAATGCCACCGCCACCCTGACTCGCCGCGTTGCCAAGCGCCCGGTTGACTTGAATCAAAGTGCCATTGCGGATGGTCAGCGTGCTGCCGCCCTGGTTCCACAACCCACCACCCTCGTTTGCGGCGACATTACCCGAGATCACGCCACCGTCGATCAAGGTAGTTGCGATTCCAGAAACATGCAGGCCACCGCCATTGCCAGGTGATGGACTTCCTCCGGTGACGGTACCGGTGACGTCGTTGTTGATCAGATTGCTTTGGGTCAACGTCAACGAGCCGTTAACGATTTCGATGCCGCCGCCGGCGCGTTTGGCGCCGTTAAACTCGAGCGATGAATCGGTCAGCGTCACGCTACCAGCAACGCTCAGAACGCCACCACCACTGCCGCTGGTACCATCCGCTTTGTTGCCAGAGAGCGTCGTGTTCGTAACCGCCAGGGTGCCACCGTCGTTGTAGATACCGCCACCGCCTTGATCCGGGTCGTTACCGGACGCGACGTTGCCTTCGATTCGGGAACCGGTAACCGTCAAATGCCCTGTCGTGCTGTTCCACAAACCGCCACCCTCAGCCGCTGCGGCATTGCCGCTGACCGTGCCTCCGACGATAGTGACAACGCCGGGACCGGTTATGTGCAGTCCACCGCCGTTGCCGGGATTAGCAACCGATGGGGCCGCATCACCCAACGCCGCCACCCGATCCGCTTCAAGCGTTGCCAGGGGAATCACGCGGCCATCAATGCGGATGTTATCCAGAAGTCCGTTGAAGGAGCCAGTCGTCAGAGAGCCGCGCGTCAGGCCCAGCGTCAACGGTATGTTGTCCTGCACGACGGGACCTGCGTCGAGCGTCTTGGTCTCGACCAGCGTGACTGGTCCGCCGACAGTTCCTTTGTAGAACTTGACGTTGTCGGTTGCCGCAGTGCCGTCGTAGGAGACTGCAAAGTAGACTTACTCACCAATCTCGCTGTAGACACGTGATGATTCGATCGAGCGGTCTCGATTCACGCGTAGTTCCAAAGTGCCTGCATTGGACGATGCACCCGCTCGCAAGCGATAACCAGCACCTGCACCGGAGGACGATACGTTTCCGTTTTCGATGAGTGCGTCCTGAGTGCCGATGCTTTGCGTCGCCGAGGATGGCAGGCGGAACCAGCCAGACAGTGTGAACGCGGAGAGCCCATCGATCGGGTCGAAATCGGCTGCGTTTTGTGCTCTGCTGGAGCCGAACAGACCATTGCTCGCCCCGGTGTTGTCGAATGCAATGTCGTTTGCCGCCCCAGAGACACCACTACCCGGCCCACCATGCAAATCCGTGGGTTGATTGTTGTTTCCAACGAAGTTTAACATTGGGTTTCCAGTCGCGTCGGCGGAGGTTCCCGCCGCCACAGTTGAGGTTCCCATATCGTTAAATGAATAGCTGAGTAGGGAGTCGCGTGGCGGTCCCGCAGCGGGCCGTATTCCAGCCAAATTGCCGTCGAGATTGACATCGACTAGGTTGGAGATCGACGCGCCACTGATTTCGATTCCACCGCCCGCGCGATTGGCACGATTGGTGGTGATGAAGCTGGACGAGACATTGATCGTGCCGCCTACATTCAGGATGCCGCCGCCGCTGCCGCTGGTGCCGTTCGCCGCATTGTCGGTGATCCACGAATCAGCAACCGTGACGGTGCCGCCATCGTTATAGATTCCGCCGCCGCCTTGATCTGCGTCATTGCCCTGAGCGACGTTGCCAGTGACGTTCGTGTTGCTGACGTCCAAAGTGCCTGCGGCACTATTCCACAAACCACCCCCTTCGAACACCGCTTCGTTTGACGAAACGGTCGAACGATTGATCCGCACATCGCCCGTGCCAGAGATATGAAGCCCACCGCCGTTTATGCCCGCGACGTTTCCATCAATCACCAAATCGGTGTCGCTGATCACGTCGCTATCAATGAAAATTTGACCGATGACTTCAATTCCTCCACCAGCGCGACCTGCACGGTTACCTTGGATTGTGCCGCCGAAATAGGTGCCAGTCACTCCGGCGGCAAACAGGATTCCGCCGCCATTTCCCTGTGGCATCCCGGCATTGTTGTTGATCAAATCAGTGGTCGCAGTTTGATTTGCCGCTGCGGTAAAGATCGCCCCGCCGCCCAGCCCCGGTGCGTTACCCGCGGCGGTATTTTGGTTGAACAGCGAGGTCGCGATGAATAGCGTTCCGCCTTCAGTCGCGATCGCTCCGCCGTTGACGTTTGCGGAATTGCCCATGAAGGTACTGTCATCGATTGATAAATCACCGCCGAGTCCGTCGCCAAAAATCGCACCACCAAAAGTCGCGGAGTTGTTCCCAAAATTAACGCCGATCGCCGACATAAAGCCACCGTCGCTGTTCCATAACCCACCCCCTTCGTTGGCTGCTTGGTTGTCGATGACATCCCCGAAGGCGATCACGGTGAATCCGAAGCTAGATTGATGAACCGCACCGCCGTTTACACCGGAAAAATTATTGATGAAATCAGTGCCATCTGTGGAAAAGAATCCCATGTTGTTTTCGATGCCACCGCCAGCACGTGCCGCGCGGTTGCCGCTGACGATGCCGCCGGTAAACGAGAAGTCGGCACCGGTATCGATGAACACGCCACCGCCGTCTGCGGTGCCTTGGGTCGCACGGTTGTTAATTACGTCGGTGTTCGTCAACACGGCGGACCCGGCGGCAAAGATACCACCACCACCGCTGCCTGCGGTCATTGCCCCGGAAATGTTGCCATCAATGACGCTGTCATTGATCTGCAGCAGTGGAAAGAACGGTTGGGCGTCGGGAGCCGTAAAGATTCCGCCGCCGCTGTCGGTTGCTTGATTGCCTGAAACAGTAGTGCTCAGCAACGTGACCGCACCTCCGTCGCCATAAACGCCGCCACCGTCAACCGATATATTCCGGCTGATCGTAGTTCCGTCGACAATCAATTGGCCCGACGCGCTGTTCCACAAACCGCCGCCTTCATTGGCCGCTAGGTTTCCGGTAACAGTGCCTCCGTTGATGCGAACGATGCCATCGCCGCTGATGTGCAGCCCGCCGCCGTTACCCGGATTGGCGACGATCGATGTGGCTAGCCCAGTGATGGCAAAACGGCGTGCCTCAAGTTCGCCAATCGAAACGGCCGCACCGTCAATGCGGATTTCGTCGAGCTGGCCATTGAACGGATTCAAAGTCAAGCCGCTCGTCTTGGTGACACCGATCGACAGCGGTATGTTTTCTTGCAACACTGGACCGGCGTCGAGCGTCAGCGTATCGACTAACGTGACCGCGCCGCCAACAGTGCCTTTGTAGAACTTTACGTTGTCCGTCGTCTTGGTTCCGTCGTAGGACACAGCGAAGAAAACGTATTCGCCAATTTCGGTGTAGGCCCTTGACGATTCGATGGAGCGATCACGGTTAATACGGAGTTCGAGCGTTCCCGAATTCGCTGCCGGGCCGCCACGAAGTCGATACCCACCGGGCTGGTCGCTAGCGGAAATAGTTCCGTTCTCAATCAGTGCATCCTGTCGTCCGATGCTTTCCGTCGCGGTACTGGGCAAGCGGAACCAGCCAGACAACGTGAACGCACTGAGGGCGTCAATCGCATTAAAATCCGTTGCGTTACTGGCGCCGCTGGCCGTGACGATACCGCTACTAAAAGTGTTATCAAACGCACGATCGCTGGCCGCTCCTGAGACGCCTGAACCGGGACCACCGCGAAGATCCGCAGGCGCTCCCGAATTGTCAGTGAACAGCAATCTAGGGTTTCCTACGGCGGCGGCCGAACCTGTGGCAACAACCGACGCGCCGGAACCGTCGAAGAAGTAGGACAGCAGCGGAGTCGTGGGTGAGGCGGCCGGATTGCCGATCACTCCATTGACACCGGTATTGTTCGAATCAAGTTTGACGTTGTTGAGTGTCGTCACTGAACCTGCGGAGACCTCGATGCCGCCGCCAGCCCGATTGGAAATGTTGCCCGAGACGGTGGAGTCGGTGATCGTGACGGCACCCTGGAGCGCGTTCAATACTCCGCCGCCACTGCCGCTTGGGCCATTGGCGACATTGCCGGAAATCATGCTGCCGGTAATGTTCACCGTGCCACCATTGTTAAACAGGCCGCCGCCACCATCGTCGACATTGGGGCCCGACGCCACGTTGGATATGATGTCGGTCCCTGTGACCGTCAAAGTGCCTGAGCCATTCCACAAACCACCGCCTTCGTTGGCGGCGATGTTGCCACGGACCACGCCGCCGGAGAACGACGCGCTGCCCGCACCTGAGATATGAAGTCCACCGCCGTTGCCTGGGTTCGCGGGTCCAGTCAGGCCGGTCGTGTTGTTGCTGAGCGTGACATCGATGAACGACGTCGAGGAAGCGCCCGCAGCCTCGACGCCGCCGCCGGCACGGCTGGCCACATTCGCATCGACATGCGTTTGATTCAACTGAATTCGGCCACCGTTATTGAACAATCCACCGCCGCTGCCGCTGATTCCATCGGCGATGTTCAGACTTATCACGCCGCCCTGAGCGATGACCAGCCCACCATTGTTGAAGACGCCACCGCCACCATCATCCGCAGAGTTACCGGACGCTGAGTTTCGCGACACCAATGTATTTTCTAGCCGCAAAGTACCCGCGCCGTTCCACAAGCCGCCCCCTTCCAGGGCAGCAATGTTTTCGGTCACGCTGCTGTCAATGATCAACACGTTGGCCGAACCGGTGACATGCAAACCGCCGCCATTGCCCGGTGCCGATGCAGTTGCGTCTTCGTCGGTAACGCCCGCATTGTTGTCCGTCAGAGCGACGCCAAGGAGTGTCAACGCCTGACTCGCAGACGCGGATGTGTTAATCTCGATACCTCCACCGGCGCGACTGGCGACATTGCCCGCAATCTCGCTATCGACGACGGTAAAACGACTGGTTCCGATTCCCAGCAGTCCGCCGCCCGAACCCATTGCCCCGGCCGCAAAATTGGCCTCGATGAATGTATTGTCAATGCGGACTGTGCCGTTATCGCTGGCGATTCCGCCACCGCCTCCGGCTGCGCCCGTAGCCGCATTGTTACGAATTGCCGCGTCAGTGACGATTAACAGCCCGCCGTTGTTGAAAATTCCTCCGCCGCCCTCTGTATTCGAGACACCTGCAGCCCTGTTTCCCAAAATCTGTGTCTTACCGGTAATCGTCATCGCGGCACCGGATGCGTTCCACAAGCCGCCGCCCTCCGAGGCCGCGAAGTTACCTAGCACTTCACCTCCGGAGATCGTGATCAAGGTTTGAGTGGCACCTGCGTCGCCGCTGACATGCAGACCGCCGCCGTTGCCTGGTGCAGCAGACCCGGCTGGACCTGCGGTGTTGCCTTGACCGGCCGACCGGCCGCCGAGAACCACATCGTCAAGAGTCACTGATCCGATGATGATTTCAATGCCACCGCCGGCGCGATTGGCAATGTTGCTCTGGATCAATGTTTCACTGATCACCACATTTCCGCTTGTCGATAGCAAGCCGCCGCCTGAGCCGCCTGCACCGGACGCGATATTGTTGCGAATGGAGCCGCCTAAAATCGACAGCTCACCGCCGCGATTGTAGATTCCGCCCCCGCCGGCGGCAGCTCCGGTGCCTGTGGCTACGTTACCGGTGACGTTCACGTCGAACAGCGTCACGTGGGCTGCGGAACCGACCAGCAGACCGCCGCCCAAGTCGGCCCTTCCACCGCTCAAAGTCAAACCTCGCAAACTGAAGTCTGCGACACCATCGCCAACATTCAGCACACGGCTTGCAGCGAATGCATCAATCGTCAAACCCTGAGCAGCACCCAATGAGATTTGAAGTGAATCCGAAATCATCAATTCGCCAAGGCCGAGCGAGATCGATCCACCGCTCAGCGTAGACGCGAAGGTGATTGCATCGATGGCGGTTAACCCGCTTTGACCAGCCGCGGCTTCATTCACGCTCGCGTTAGTGTTGGACGCCAGAACCGCCTCCCGCAACGTCAACATTCCGTCGTCCGCGATCGTATCGGCCAATGAGTCGACGAGGTAGCTGGTAAGCAGCCGACGTGCCTCCAGAGGCTCGCAACGCAATTGCCGTCGTGAGCGTCTCTGCCGTGATAGGGGATTGCCAACGTTGGTGCGGATGAAGAAGCTCATGCTGTGGGACTTTTTGTAAGATCGCGAAAGAAAAATAAAGATCGGCTACACGGCAACCATAAAGAGGGCGAGTTTAGCGCCAGCCCTAACTCTGTGGCAACTTTCGTACCACTCAATGAGCAGCCGCTTGAAGGTGCTTACCATATTCAATTGCCATCAACTTGTTTTCGTCGTCCTTGCAACAAGTCATTCGAATATCGGTTCCCACCTTAAGATCTGTCAACTTACTTGCTTTGCCGTCACACGTGATTTGCGCGTCTTTGGTGACCGTGTGGTGATGCTCTTGGCCTTTATTACAGGTGGATGTCAACTTGTCTCCCACGACACTTACAACCTTGCCGTCTTGTGTCTTGGCATTGCCAGCCATGTCCACAGTTTTGGAAGTGGCAGCGGTACTTTTTCGTGTTTCATTCTTCATATCGGATCCTATCTTCGCTTGACGCGAGTGTTGTGCTGGCACCCCTGAAAACCAAAGTGTCATTCAGCGGAGTCGGCGTGCGCGTTTAAACGCCAAAGTGGACTATCGACGTTCAATAAATGGGAGCTTGGCGTTCAGCGCTCTTGTCAGTGACGCGACTTGGATGAATGCGTTGCCCGCCACTGGGCAAAGCGAATGTCGTGCCAACACAGCCTGAGTGATGACGGCACTCCAGCAAATATCCTTAAATCTGCCCGACACCGATCTCCCCGTACCAACTCTGAATACGAACCTTTTCTGAGAACCCAATTTCGGAAGCACCGTAAATTGCAAGACTTTTCGAGTTCGAGACCGGTTCGGTGGGTCGCTCTGAGTGTGCCGCGTGACTGCAAAGCAGCTTATCAGCCATAAGCCCTTGCGGCTTCGGACCTGGTTCAACAATACTTGTCGGCTAATGCTGAAACAGTACAAGTGATAGACGGCTCAAAAGATAGCAGTTGATCCCTTACCTTTGGCTCTCGTCTGATGTCCGACTTTCAATCTTGAGGGCCGATCGACGAAAGCCCCTGGCAAATCAACTGACGAAGAACAAGTCCTCTGCAATCAAAAACTTACGTGTTGTTGTTTACTCTGAGCATATTGGCGACACTAGATCCAAAACTGGATGGATTGATTTACCAGCTCATACAATATGGTTTGAAAGGTTTGACTTGAACCGCTCTGGATTCCGCTTGTTGACGGAGACTGAATGGGAGTATGTCGCCCGTGCAGAGACCGCAACGGCATTCAGCTTTGGGAGTAGCACAGCTTTGCTTGGTGAGTACGCTTGGTACAAAGGTAACTCTGAGGACTGGTCTCTCGAATCGAGCCGATTAAGACCGAGCATTGGCGGCTTGTTTGACATTCACGGCAATCCCAATGAGTGGACCCATGATTCGTCTATAAGGCAATGGCCAGGCGAGCTTCGTGGCAGCAGTTGGAACATCGCGATTGGACAGCCCAGCAAGCACGCAATTTTGATTTGTTTCTCATCGCTCTTGCTTGTTCCTCTCTCGGCTATCCGAAGTTGCTGCAGCCATGCATCGCGGTACTCAAATTGGTTCGATTTTTGTCGGCTCAAAAATGTGGCAACATTTTTTGTATCGCGCGGCACATCGACGGTTTCGTCTTCAACAATTTTAACCGTTCCATTGGGGCAGAATGGATCAACGACTAGGTCGGAAATAATTTTTGCAAACTGACGTGAGGACCACTTTCGATTAGAAGACACTCTATGATAGGTCGAAGGATTGAGCGGCTCGATTCGCTGTAGCAATCGCAAGACACCTTATACAGTCCGTTAGCCCACAATAAGGATTGCAGCAACACATGACGCACTATCCCATAACCCAAACGCAATTGGCTCGCTTACCGTATTTGGCAGTTCTTGCATCTCTGCTTTTTTCGTCAACGCTTCCGGCTCAATTGCCTGTTGAGTCGCGGAGCAATATTGACGTGCATGGAACGGTGATTTTTCCCGATGGCAAGCCTGTTACGGATGCAAGGGTCTACTTATACCGCCGCGATTCGTATGTCAGTGGGGCTATCTTGTGGCCTATTGAAACCATTCAGGCATGCACCGATGCTGCTGGTCGATTCCAATTCAACTCTATTCGTCCCGGAGCCTTTATTCTCTGGGCAGAAAGCGAACACTGGACCAGCCTGGGCGGTAAGGTATTCAGTGGCAAGAAGATTATTCGCTACCGCGATCATCGCAATGCGATAGACGAGCAGATTCAACTGCAACCAGCCAGCCAGTACGTGTTCGAAGTATTAGACGAGATCACCAGCGTTCCGATTTCTAATGCAACCGTAGAGAGTTGCGTTGCGGAAACCGATCACCGCTTTATTACAAACGAACAAGGGATTGTCTCATCAACCTCGCTAAGTTCGCGGGATTGGAAGTTCAAGGTATCCGCCGCCGGTTACGTCACGCGTATCCTCCAATTCCAGCCGATCGCTCCAGGCCAGAGCCGAAAGGAGACGATTCGCTTAGTGGAGAGTGCTCGATTAATGGGGGTTGTTGTGGATTCACGAGGCGGTCCCATTCACAATGCACAAGTGACTTGTTCTCTGGTTCCCGATGTCTATACGACGTTGATTGCAGTGCAAACTGCCGTAGATGGGAAATGGGAGGTCAACTGCATGCCATCTGGAGGCGAGGTTTCGATCGCAGTCTCCGCTAGAGGGTATAAAGACAAGTCCCTAGTAATTAACCGGAGCGCGGAGAATCTCAACGACGAGCTTCAACTCAAAATGGAAGAAAAAGAGTATGGTGGGAATTGCCGGGTAACGGTCATTGATGAAAACAACCAACCCATTGCAAATGCACGTGTGGTCTCTCCCCCAGTCATTCAAGCCTTAGATACTCGAGCTGCCTTCACCGATGACCTGGGGCAAGCAACACTCGCTGACTTGCCAATCTTTGGTGATATGTTTAGAGCGGCGGTTGAAGCTGAAGGCTATGAAACACAGTCTTTTGAACTAATCCCTGGTTCAGCAGAAGAGCCTGGCCAGGTGACGATCGTAATGAGCGAAGGTGTCGAAATTAGCGGCGTTGTCTTAAACGAATTGCGACAGCCCATAAGCGGTGTCATTGTGGAATGTAGATCGCCGGGTGACATCATGGGTAAACACGAGTGGGTTTATACCGATGAGGAAGGAAGGTATTCGTTTCGCCATAAATCCTATAACTCCTATTTGCAAATCCGAGCGAACCAACGGTACCAACCCCTTGCTTCTATTTCTGTGCATTCGGGGCAAGCCGACGAGATAGTACTACAGGAATGGCCAATCCTGCGGGTCACTCCTGTGGATGCAGATAATAGTGCCCCGGTAGCCAACGCCCGACTATGGATGGTGCCGCAAGCTGGCGCCGAATTGTTAGTTTCCGTTACGGAGGTTTCACCGGGCAGTTTGCGCGACATCAGCGTTGAACCACATGAGTTCCTGGTTACTGGCGTCACTTCAGATCGAAAGGTGGATTTGAAGCTAATTGCCCCCCATTATCACCCTGCTTTCCTAATACACACGATCGGCGATTCAGTTGGCTTAGAGGATCACGTTGTTATCCCTATGCGGCGGATTGAAGACAATGAATTACGATCAATCTCAGGACGCATTGTCATGGGAGACGGCACGCCCGTCGCAGCGGCAAAGCTATCTGTCGTGGTTCATGGAATTGGCCCAGCAGAATTAATGAAGTTGGATCAGCGTCTCCGGCGAGTTGCCAGCTATCATTGGAATTCATTCCTCGCGGATCGAATTGATAAGTCCTTTGACTGTTTGGCATTCCAATCGGTCAGTGCTGATGAACAGGGAGCGTTTCAGTTTGAACCGCTAGTAGTGGCAGATTGGACTGAAATTTTTTACTCAGGAACGGGAATAGCGCCCGCCCGACTGATGTTGCCGCCTAACAGCGATGCTGTTGCTTTGGCATCGTTGAAAATTACCGTTGAACCAGAATCGCGACTTCGAATTTATGCTTCACCCGAATTTGATGGTAATTGGTGGTGTAAGATACAATCGGGGGAAGCAAAAACGGATCCCTTTGCGGTAATTGTCAATAAGACTTTTGAATTGACCACTGCGACTTTTGTAGATATCGGTTCATTGCCTGCGGGTACCTACAGACTATTCGCAGGTCAAAAGAATGAAGGTGCCGCTTGGTCTAGGTCAATAACTATTGCTGCCGGCGAATCAATCGAATTGGAAACAAGGGAAGGCCCCAGTGGTTCTCCATAATCGCGATAGTCCGCGAGGTACAAAAACCTCGCCACTTCGATTTTCCCGAGCTTTGCAAGGTCTTTGCAGTTCAGATGGCCGCCATCATTCATCCACTTTTGACTCTGCTCGCCTCGCTCACTCGGCAGCCCAGAAGCTGGTAACGCTCCAAATCTTCGTTCGTAAAATTGACGGCGAGTTGAAGGTGGTGGCACTCCAGGCATCCCAGCGCAGTGACCTCACGAGTGCCTACGCCGAATATACTCTTCCAAATAGACACACCATTGGGCCGGAACATACTCGTTCCACCGCCAGAATTTTCTACGATGGATCCCGTTGCAAGTGCAGTGCTCCCGCATGCTATACATTTCATACTACTCTCCTTCATTAAGGTGAAATTCGCCCCATGATGTTCAACTAGGGCACAAATGTCATAGTTAAAGTCTCATCGACCGGAGCCCCTGCAGGATTCATTTCCTACACGGGCTTTTTTTGTTTTAAGGCAGCTCGATGACGACTGATCCCCGCTTCCTTCCAGCTCGAGTGCTCGCTCAATCTCAGCGGGATCCGGCTGAAGGTATAACCGGGGCACCTCCAGGGTTTGGTCAAGAGTGGCTGCCCCATATCTACACGGTCAATGGTCGGCGTGGGGTAGTCTCGCAGTCGTATCACAATTACGACGAGACTGCACTGCTTAACTGGCACGTCGAGGCCGAGGATCAGACCAACCGCGATGAAGTCGCCAAGGTGGCTGTTCTCAATGACATCCTTGCAGCGACTGCGCGATTCACTTAGTTTCGTCGGTATTTGCTGGAAGCCCTTTGGTTTGGTCGCTATGCCAGCGCGGTGAAGTACCGGCTGGGACTAGTCAAAGGCCAATTCCGTACGATTTCAGCCGACCACAGGCCGCGGCACGGGGACAAGCTGGTCTTCCGATACGACGATGGCACTTATACGGCGGACGATGAGCAAATCGGGATTCGCGTCAGTTCATCCTGGCATGGCACTCGTGGTTTTCGGGATCCATCGACCGGTCAAGAGATCAAGCAGATTCAGCCGACTGAGCAAGGGCTCGTTTCTGGCTGAATCGTTGGCAGCGTCAAACGGTGGTTGTTCACCGTCATCAGATCGAAGATGGACCGTTCCATGATCCGATGATGGCAGGCCGCATCAATGGCGTAGGGATTCGTGATCGCATCTACTGGACCTGGTACGCGATGATCGAGTGACTGCAGCGTGTTGTCGAGTATCTCGATCGGGCGGCTTTCGGTGTGGAAATTTGGCCGTACCTGGCCGGTAAGCGAAAATGAAACTGGACGGCGTGAGATTATCGGAATTGGAGCCGACGATCACGTACAATGGCTTGGACCAGAGCCCTCTTACCGTGGAGAATGACTTTCGATGAACTTCCGCGTTGTTGCCAACCTATTGTCTGCGTTTCTGGTTTGTCTCAACTTTGTGGGCATCCAGAGCAATGAGCCTGATGTTTTAGACGACGTCTCGGACCGCGACGTCTTCGATGGATTCGTTATTGGGAATGTCGCGTACCTTTTTCGCGATTCGGAATTACCCGGATCGGACAACGCGGTGTTTAGTCTCGCGAAGTTGATTGGGGTCGATCGAGCTGCCATTCATGGGGCTCCAGACCAATCGGAACAAGAGCTGATCAATCAAAGTCACGATTGGGAAATGCAAACCAGCGTCAGTCAGTTAGCCGCAATCAACTTCGGAGGTTCTGGCTTTATCTGGAAAGTGGAACATGAGATCTCTCCTGTCAGAGGTGGATCTACTGGTTTGCCGCCTACCTTTCTTGCTTACGTAAAGGGTGACGGTTCGGTAATAAAGGCCGATCGATTTCTTTTATCCTGCGCGAACCTGCACCACGGCAGCCGAATTTATAGCATTCTGTCATTCGAGGACCTGACCCACAAATCCAGGGACACACCTCTCCTAGATGGTGAAAATGTGCTGGAGCTCGCGCGAGCTGCGGTAAACTCGTTTTGTACTGAAGCATTGAAGGACAAATTAGCAGTACAATTTCGCTTTCACGATCAGACTCTGCTGCAAATACCCGTACGCGTCCGCAACACCGGAGAGATCGTTTCTTACGATATATGGCGAGTTCAATTCACGATTTCGGAGGACACGACACGCAGCACCCCAATTGCGCTGTGGGTTACCAAAGACGGTCTTGTTTCCAACTTGAGTCTCGACTCTTGGGATGCGACCAATCGACGAGTGAATTAATTTCGTATTCAATGAACTGAGGGCTACCTAAGCCGGACTCGCTAGCAGAGTTGAGGAACGCAGGTCACTCCGCCAGAGCCGAGTTCATCACATGTATTGTTGTATCATAAAAGAACTGACAAGACGCAACTAAATCGATTCATAGCCAATTCCTCTGAAACCGAAAGCCAAATCTGACACTATCGCGGCTTTTCCCTTTTATTGCAGAAGGACTCAACTTTGACAACTGACAAATTTTATGGCAATCAAGGTAGCTGCTGAAAAGCATGACACTTTATGCCACCTGCCGTCCCGCACGACCCACGCGCCCCGTATCCGCGCGAAGGCCCGTGCCGTCATGCGTCCGCGCCTGCGAGGAGAGCTGCAAGCCACATTTTCGGAATGCCTCAAAAAAACTGAAACTAGGTTTTCACTGTTAACGATTATAATTGCAATGAATCTGACTTACCGAGTTGGCCGGAGCGATAGGAATGACTAGAGCTAAAATCTCGGGCTTGGTAGTTGTAACTACATTACTATTATCGCCTTCGTGCAATCGTAGCGTCACCGATGCGGAACAGGGTATCTCGATGATACCGGATTGCGCTGTAGTTGCTTCCCTCCGTGGTGGCGATGGAGGCGGAACATGGTTTTTTACCGTATCATCATCAGACGCGTCAGAGCTTACGGTTCGGACTGTGGCGGGAACCAAAGTCTATCGCAGCTTAATTCCAAAAGCGCAAAGGAAAAAACTCCTAGACTTGGCGTCGCGAGTTTCGACTAGTACCGGTCAGGTTGAAATCGGAATGCCCGTTGTCAGCGGTATGGAAAGTCGACTTGTTGTAATTACTAAGTCGCGAGTTTTGCAGCTGGACCTATATGATCTATCAAATGTTCCAGTCGAGAAGCATGCCGTAGGCGAAGCAATGCAAGCACTACAGTTATTTCATTTAGTCCGATCTTGGTTCGAAGGAACTCCTGAGGCCATAGATTTGAGTGAAATTGAGGCGAAGCAAATGAAAAAAGTATCCGACCGGCTGCAAATGTGAGAACGATCGTAGTTCGCCCAAGGACAATAACCAACAGCCCAGATTTGCAACCTCCGTCCGGGAGCGCCAGGGGTCGGTGGACGAATTTGTGGGATTGCTGTCCGTAGAGTCTGTGTTCCAGTGCTTGTTGTCTCTACTGCACATGGCAGCTATCGGTGCGGAAGATGGCTCTCGGAACACACAACCGTGCCGTTTTGCACAAATGTAGTTGAGTGGTGGTGCGACGATGATCAGGGTAATCCGTTGCCAGATCCGTATCCAAGTCCACCTAGCGAGCCCAGTCCATCGCAGGAATCTCAACCTCCTGGAACTTAACCACCCCAATCACCTAGACAAGGAGGCCCCGACGACTGCTATTGTTGTGAAATGTGGCAGTACCCACAGGGTAACCCAAGTTGTAGTAAAGAATGTAGTTGGAGTAATGCAGAGGCTTGATGGGCCGGGTATCCATTAACGCAATGTGCCTCACCTGAATCAAAAATAGGTAAAGAGCCATTGGAGGATCCGAATCATCGATACCCGTTTTAACGTTCTCATTCGAAAGAACTTATATGAAAAAGGACGAAATATTCAAGTACCTTGCTAGCGGCGACCCGAAGCGTCGTTGCTATGCGGTCACCTTCCAATATGAGGAAGGGATTCCAATTGCAGAGTTATATTCCGCGATTGAGGCTGCGCTTAAGGAAGTAGTAATTGGAGAGAAAGAAATTACTGACCCGAGCGACATAGAATTCGTTAACCGAGCACTTTACAAATTGACAAATTTGCTAATTCCTTCAGAGTCGTCGGAGCAACGCAGCTTTTTAGTAAGATTATTGTCGCTTCTTGATGTCGTTGAGCTAAGGTTCGGAAAAGAGGGGTGTCCTGGAACTCAATACGCTAGGCATCGTCTTGAAGGACAATAACTAACAGTCCCAATTTGGACCCTCCGTCCGAACGACAGCCTTGAGGGGTTTTCCTTTTACGGTACTATCACAGACTGCTGTTCGCTATGTTGAGCTACTCTTATGATCTGCCGCAAGTGTCTCAATTGCAGCGATTTCGCCTCTTTGGCAATTGAAATTCGCCTATGGCGCCAAGCTAGCATTGCCTGAGCAAGGGACATTATACTAGGTGGCATGAAACCTCATGCCACCTGTCG
The DNA here is from genome assembly GCA_041749395.1 of Pirellulaceae bacterium. Lineage (GTDB taxonomy): Bacteria > Planctomycetota > Planctomycetia > Pirellulales > Pirellulaceae > Laterigemmans. The sequence goes on along the minus strand of JBGTBJ010000153.1, from coordinate 3,735 downwards.
CCCCGCACGACCCACGCGTTGCGTCTCCGCGCGCAGGCGTGTGCCATCATGCGTCCGCGCCGGCGAGCAAAGCTGCAAGCTGAGTTTTCAGAATGGCTCAAAAAAGCTGAAACTACACATCCAGTGCTCCCAGCAATTTTCAGTTGTGGCGCTGACAAATAGTAGTGGCGCGATTACTGAGAGATATGCATATTCGGCCTACGGTAAACCTGTGTTCTGTAATGCGAGCGGAACGGACATTAGTCGCGCGGGCTACATTCTCGAATTATTGCCACGCGGTCATGAACAGCGAAAAATAAAAGGCGGACCAATTTGTCATTCATTTGATCCAAAGGATTGGCAGCCAATTCCGGGTGAACCGGGTTGGTGTATTCCGTTTCCGATGGTTCCTTATCATCCTCGCATTCAATAAAAATATGGACAGGGAAATATGCTACTCAAGTTATCGATATTTTTTCTGCTCATAGCGACGAGTCTTTCTGATGCAACCGCTGATCAAATCTTTTTCGTTCCAGGAGATGCATCGTTCGTCGGTATTGTCGGATTGTATTCACCTTTTCTATCTGGTGAAGATATTATTCGTTCCGCGAATTCATTTTGTTGTGCACGGATCCCTGACACTGCGCGAGGATCAGATATTGACTTATCGCATTTGCCGCCTAAGCAGCTTGCTGCGGCAAGAGAGTTAATTCAAGGCTACCTACATGATGATAAAGACGCTGCTGTTTTAGTTTGTATTTGTTCCAGTGACTTCAATTTCGAGAATCTTTGGCTGGGTGTTCCTTACAATAAACAGGTTGCCTTCCGCGCACGCAAGCGAGAGAAGCTGGGCAATTGCTTTGGACCCACAGGGAGCGCGAACTTATCTACTCGTGCTGCGAATAGCGTTTCTGCGCTTCCCGTTAAAGTTTTGAGCGCAGAACGATTGCGAGTGACTGGTGAAGTGTCAATCGCAATTGTTAAGCGAGAGCACATAGTGCTACAACGCCATAGAACCGTTATTGCTTCAGACGGAAGCTATAAATCAGTGCAATTTCAATATCAGCCGAAATATCGAGTATGCTATGAAGATGGAGACGCATTTTTTGTCGGCGCCGCAGATGTATTTTTGAAGAAAGGCGATACATCGGTAGATTTGAATTACCTTCGTTTTCCGCGACGCGGTTTCGTCACAATCGACTCGATGGAAGGCTCGTCTTACCGATTAGACGCAAAAGAAATGGAGGCTATGGCGTTAGTTCTCCCAGTCCAGCTGCATGGTTCTCGCCTGAAATTACTCGAAGTACCAGAGAGTTTAGCGGAGCATCTTTCCAATAAGTTGCTTCCTGAGGCTAATCGCGAATGGTTTGTATTCGTCGTCGACGACGAATATGACCCCGGGTTGCATTCTCTCGGAAGGCGTTATAACAAGACGCCCTTCGCGAATGCAGACGATCCTCTAGGGTACGAGTATTTAGATTGCAATTTTTGCGATGAGACATACCCAGTCGGTTTAACTTTTGACGTTTGGCCTCCAGAATTAAATGTCGCATGGTATGGTGATGATGCTGAGATAAGCATTAATAACGTGACACTGATTTTTGTGAAGTATTGGAGCGACGTTTATTTTTATTCGAATGGATACTCGATAGAAGACGAGCAAGTTCGCGTTGTATCCGGACAGCGAATTGAGTACTGGCGTGATCAGAAGCTCGTTTCAACTATTCCGTTAATCCAAGGACAATAGCTGACAGCCCTGATTTGGACGCTCCGTCCGAACGACAACCGTGATTTGTTTTTTGGGGGTACTATCACAGACAGGCTATCCGCTGCTTTAAAGGACTCTCGAAATTCGCCCAGGTGATCTGCCACCAGTATCTCCATTTCACCGATTTCGCCTCTTTGGCAATTGAAATTCGCATACGTCGCCAAGCTAGCATTGCCTGAGCGACGGACATTATACTTGGTGGAATGACAACTCACGCCGCCTGCCGCCTCGCACGACCCACGCGCCGCGCCACTGCACGCAGGCCTGTCCTGTCATGCGTCCGCGCCGGAGAGGAAAACTGCAAGCTGAGTTTTCAGAATGCCCCGAAAAAGCTGAAACGACACTTCCACTGCTCCCAGCAGTTCTCAATTATTGCGCTAACGGATGGCAGTGGTGCGATCACGGAGAGGTACGCTTACTCGGCTTACGGTGAACCGGTCTTCTGCAATGCGAGTGGAACGGAAATTGGCACCTCGGCTGAAGATAATCGCGTCTTATATACCGGGAGGGAGTGTGATGGGGAGCTGAAGCTGTATCATTTCAGGGCGAGATTGTATGATGCAGGGGTGGGGAGGTTTTTTGGCAGAGATCCTCTTTTGTTTGCGGATAGTTGGAATCTATACAATTCTAAAATTGCATGTCACCGCACAGATCCAACAGGGCAATGCACGTCGTGCTGCTGCTGTCCGGACAAATTCGACTTCTCTATTGATACGTGAGCTCAATCCCAAAGACGTTAATAGCACTTGTGCTCATGAACCGTACCAGATTGCGGAAGGATCGTATGGTCATGTATTCTTGCTTGCCCTGACCTTCAACACGCACATATCCAACGTGCAATCAGATTGCGATTTCAAGTGGTTCGAAGCCGCGACAGAGGACACAATTTGGGATGACGGGACAATTATCGGTCTCAAAGGACGCAAAGTTGACAACTCAAGAAACCCACATACGAAAAACGCCTTGATTTTCGAGAATTACCGAAAAGACTTAAATAAAAAATGTCCTTCTAACAGAAGTTCCGCCATCTTTCACGACTGCCCAGTTGCATCGCTAAAACGGGACGGAGATGCGAGATTGCTTTGCATTGAAGTAGTGGTAAGTGGAAGTTGCGATTCGTGCCCATTTTCGATCATCAAATTCGTCAAGCAAAAATGCAGACACTCCAACGGAGTGCCGAAATGCACAATTGAATATGGAGACACTCCATGTTCTCCGGACGAATGGAAGGAATTCGGCCTTGAGATCGGGGCTGAAGGGCCTCTTATTTGGATTCCGGGTGAACCTCATTAATAAACTTACAAGTGGATTTCGAACGTGACAGTCCGTTTATTGATCGCTGCATTGCTTTGCTGCGCATTGGGATATGTCGTCGGCGTGATATCTAGTTCCCCAAAAAATTCAGACGCAATTGATATAAGCACTGTACTCGATGAAGTAGTCGATGTGGACGGGATTGATATAGTAATTCGATCAGTGGGCGGAGGTCTTTACCAATTTGACAACACTAACATATTGAATGCAATAAATAAGCCGACGTCGAATAACGCACGAAAAGCATTAATTTCGACGTTTTCGAAGTTGTCGTCATTAGAAGATTCGAGAGTTGCTCGTCGTTCACTTGTAGCGTTGTATAATTTATTAATAAATAATGGCTTAGATCTGTTGGGTCCTATTGAGTTAGAAACCATTTACAATGATGTTAGTAAAATCATTGAAAGCTGTGGCGATTCACAGTTGATACTGGAAGCTGGGTCAATCATACGTCTACTAGAAGGACAATAACTAACAGTCCCGATTTGGACCCTCCATCCGAACGACAACCCTGAGTGGTTTTCTTGAGTTGACCGTAAGCGCCCGGCAGGACCATTATTCGGCGCGTGGCGATTCCTGACTGCGGCGCAGCCGCGCATCGATGCGGCGACGGGCTTTGACGTAGCGTGATCGCTCGCTTTGGTCAGCCTGTTCCTCGCGGCGGAACTGACGAA
>JBGTBJ010000152.1:0-5656 GCA_041749395.1 Pirellulaceae bacterium | reverse complement strand
CCCAGGCCGACAAGAAAAAAGAGAACTTAAGCGTCGGCCGAAAAATTATAGACTCATGACATGTCCACGCGATCCGAACCGAAACCGTTACGCCACAGCAGTTTAGGCTTATGCCCGTGCCATTCGTGTCTGACACCTTTTCTCTGGGTGATGGGTCAGTCGACCGGAAAATAGGTGGTTTTGGTCAGGCTATTTTGTGTCATGTATAAATTGTGGGTGTCGAAATCAAAGACATAGTTGAATCGTTTTAGAAAGTCGCCGCCGAGCAGGCTGAATTTCTGCTGGCCAATGGCTCCAGAAAAAAATGACACCGGAGCATCTTCGAATACGCTCTCCCCCACCGTGAATTTTGACAACTTGGCTTTTGTGGTTTCGAGTTTGTTTCCAGCCGAGTCGGTCAATTCACTCTTGTCGATAATCTCAAGGTTCGCTAGGAAGGGGTGCTTCGCGGCGAAGGCGTCATCAAGCAACGCAAATCCACTGTATCCAGAATGAATCATAAATTTGTGCGAGGCACTTTTGTCTTCACCATGTACAGTACCGCTGATAAATATCATTCCCTGTTCGGTTTCAAAGCTAACTTTCTGCCACCCGGAAACGTTGGTTGGCAAATCGGATAACAAGCGAATCTCCGATTGATCAAAGTCGATGGCCAAAAAGCGGGATGAAAGCTGTGCCGGACCAAGCTTACCGTCCGTGCCGTGACCGGAATGCAAGTCTTCAAAGATTGTGACCTGTTGAGGAGCCAGCTCTGCAATTTTTAGAAAGTGACCAGTTCCGAACCGCGTCTTTGATTGACCACCCCAACTCTTCAAATCGCCTTCCTGATCCAAAGTGATCTCTGGAAATCGCTCCGTTGTTGCTTGCGTCAGCGACACGGAGTCGACCGCCGTGTGAAACATCAGATTGAGTGCTATGGTGTTGTTGATCGTCACAGGGACCGAAATGTTGTTCCAGTTGGTCAAACGGAAGGGAATCACTTGCTCAGGTTTCTTTTCCTTTGGATCGCTGGCCCTCAACGCGCGCGTGGTGACAAATGTACTTGTGGTGTCGCTCTGCGGCGGTATGTCATCTTCGAGAATCAGACTCCCTATTTTTGCTCCATGGAGGTCAATCATGACGGCTGCCGGCGTCTCAGAAAGTTTGTCTCTTTTTGTTTGCAGTTCGTCGCAGGTAGGCAACTTAAGGTGTGAGCCGAGTAGAGCGTGAAAAACACAAATGCCCACGAATCGGACTTTTAGGGGTCGCATGTAATTAGCCTACCTACGAGGGGCAAAGAAGCGGATGATGTTTGCCAGTTTACACGACAGGCGGATGAATGAGGACCGAAAGCGGAATTGAGTACTTCTAGCTTAGAAAGTTGCGCTTCGGGTATGGCACGGCAAATGCGGCATCGTCGAGCAAGATGCAGCTAGGACGAGCCTCGCACTGCCTAGTCTTCCGCAAAAGCAAGGACAGCAGTATGACGAAGTGGCCTACGGAAGTGTAACCGTTCTACAAGTCAAAGAAGCAATATCACAAGCTTTTGGACGACTACGTGGACGAGTCTTCTCGAGACGTTTAGCGAACTTGACATGGCCTATCCCAAAAATACCGCTGAACGGCGCAGAGAATTGAAGGAGATCCGCAAACAACTCTGAAATCCAATATCGCTTTGAAGTGGTGAAATCCGCTACCGTGGTTTGGCTGAAATAGCGATTTTCTTAATGTCGTGCCAACCTAAGATTACGGAGTATTCAAAGTGTGAATGCTTTGCATTTGGTCAAAGGGATTTTATCTTTGGCTAGCACGAAATGGATGCGTGATCTATAAGGAGATCCACTATGAAGAAGCCAATCACATGCTCGGCTCTAGCCCTGCTATGCGGTACTTTATCTGCACCGCTGGTTATGGCTCAGGCGCCGGCGCCGAAGCCTGCGATTGAAACGCAACAAAGCTCTAACGATGTGAATGACGCTAGTAAAAGCGAGCAACGCTATGATGCGACAATCGCTAAGCTCGGAGAGAGCATTAAGCTGACATCCGAACAAAAGGGCAAAATCAAGTCGGTGATGAATACCGATCAGGCGGACATTTCCGCAACGTGGGCAAAGTTTGCGAGTGATCATGTGAGAATGATTAGCATGGAAGCTGAAATGGTTGCCGCGATGGATGACATCCTGGAACCGAATCAGCAACAAAAGGTTGAGGCCAAACGTCAGGAGAATGAGCAAGCTGCAACAGCTAAGTCGTCAGCAAACTTCTCCGCAAGTACGGATAAGAAGTCACAGCAGACCGCTGATTCATCACGAACCAAAGGCGATGCGTCGAACGCTAAAACGCAACCGAACGATGAAGCGGCAGCGAACGGCAATACAGTCACAAACGCAAAGACTTCTGCGGCGGACACCAATCGGGATGGCACAGCCGATGCTGACGAAACCGTGGTTTGGACCATGGTGATCGTTCCCGCTCAAGAAGAGTACAGTGAGTGCGAAATGAGCGATGCACAGAAGATCAAATGTGACGAAGTTTGTCAGTCCTACCACAAAGAACTTGTTCAACTGCATCAAGAGATTCGCAGTTTGCACGAGCAACTAGTACGACTTGAGGCAAAGGAAATTAACGAAATCGAAAATACACTCACCTCAGAACAAGTGAAGCAATTGAGAACCGCTCGCAAACAGGCTGTGCCTGCCAAGCTTACTGCGACAACGGCTCCCAACACAAAGCGTTAAATCTCTACATCAACATTCGCAAGAGTGTTTTCGCAAGACCACCAGTTTGTGGCACAGTGGACTCCATCATGTGAAATGTTGGAGAACCACCGTGCCATTTTTCTTTTCTTGGACCAAAGGTCAAGCAGTTGCGGCGACTAAAGATTTGCTGTTCATTACTTGCCGGATGAATTATCCGTCCATGAGATTTTGCCCGTCTCGGAGTCATTGGCAACTTGAAGCAACAATGCCGTTCGCCTTGAGCGCTTTTGCTATCGGATTGGTCTACGCGTACGCCTAAGAAATTACACCGGAAGACGCTTCAAATCCGTTCGTGGTAGGGGAATTTCCCTGCATCGATGTCAGACAATGCATCTCAAGTCCCGAGTCACCTGCAGGCTGGACGATGGCTAAAGTCTTGTTGCTAACGACATGTATAGGCTCATGGCCCTCAGACGCATATAAAAACGAAGGGTCAACGGCAAGATATATGTGGTCTACTTTTCAGCCGTATCGCAACTAGAAAGGGCAAGCAGGCAAAAGGTTGTTGCCAGATTCGCATCACCTTCCATCCACTTGGTGTTCTTATTGGTCCACGATCCATCTTTCGCTTGAAGTGACTTAAGATGCTCGACCAACTCCGCTCGCCAATCATGCTCGACACCCTGCGCGTCTTGAATCGTGTCGAGTCCAGAGACCGCTAGTGCCTTGGCAAACAAGCTGTAGTAATAGTACAAACCGGCGTCGCCCATTCCGGGATTAGTCTTGACGGTGTAATTCTTCTGAATCCATGTTTGAGCCGCTTTGACACGAGCATCGTCCGCCTCGAGCCCCGCATAGATCATGCTCTTAAACCCGGCGTAAGTCATCGAACCGTAACTTCGCAGGCCGCCATCGGCGTCTGTCCCTGCCGGTGAGTTACCCCCGCTAGCCACCGTGTAATAGAAACCACCATCATTGATCTTGGCTGCATCGGGACTGACGTTATACTCGGACTCCAAATTCTGACATCGCGAAACGAATTGCAACGCCTTGGCAATGGCATCATCGTTCTCGGACGACTTTAGACTTTGCAGCGACTCAATGAGAAAACTCGTATTCGACAGATCAGGTCGCGACCCGCCACCGTATCCAGCGCCGCCATATTCAAAGTCGGATGGCGTTCTCCCTTCTCCCTCGTCAAATTGTTCTCCCCTTACGTATGCGGCTGCCTTCGCTAGCAAATCGTCATACTGACCTTTATCGTTTGCCTTGTTCAAGCAAAGGATTGCCACACAAGTTTCGTACATCTTTAGGCGAGATCCATCGGCATAGATACCACCATCGTCACGCGCAGATTTTGCCACAATTTCAACGGCCTTACTGACAGCCGGATCCGTCTTGGCAACCCCGTTCTCCATAAGAGCAGTCGCGGCGAGTGCTGTAACGCCGATGCCAATTTGGGGGCTATACGCGCCATCCGAGTTCTGGCCTCGAGCTTTGAGAAACTCGATGGCTTTTTGCCGTACTTCTGCCAAGTCTGACTTGGTTTCCTGGGCGAATCCAGTGCTCGTCGCGCAAGCGAGTCCAAGCACAAAACAATACATCGCGCTCCGAAAGGTTCTTTTCATTTGTCAATCCAACGTTGGCTTTGGGGGTGCGGTGGTGCTTAGCTCAGAGTTTCCTAGTAAGCGCCCGAAGAATTTCCTGCAATTTCTCTGCAGTCTAATGTATCCATTTCCTGCGCGTTCTGTTGTGCATTCCGTGTACCAAACCCACGTTCGCTCCACTTGCTCTTCAATGGATTAATGCCAATGCGATCAGAGCGGAAAATTGGGCTCCACGAGGTGCATGAGAGTCGATTGGCTGCGGTATCTGGCTGCGGCGGTTTTTTCGCCATGCTTGCCGAATTATCCGCCGCTCTGCTTTTGACTCTGCATCTGCAAGCTGAGACCATTTCTACTGGACGCTCGACTTCGCAAGTTCCCATTCGTGCTCGTAGTGGCTTTTCCAAAACCTGCCACTTGACACGACAATCTTACGTACAGACAATCAAACGAGTGCTTGAGGGTAATGGTGACTGGGTCGCGATTCGTTAGGTTTGTTGGGGTATATCACATGTGCATGCGGCCAACGGAATTTTTTTTGTCTAATAGAAACCGCATTCGTCGGCTTGGCTTTACGCTCGTCGAACTACTGGTTGTCATTGCCATTATTGGAATTCTAGTCGGGTTACTGCTTCCCGCGGTGCAGGCGGCACTCAACTTCCCCCCGACGATTTCAATTTGAATACCAAAGTCGGCCGCTAGTGATGGTTTTACAAAGTCACGCATGTAAGCATTGACCAGTGGGTCACCGTCCCACATGGCCATCCGTACTATCGTGTTGCTCGCGCTGGCTTCCATTTCGGACCAGCTAGACTCGCCAATAGAGTTCGTTTCGGGTAGCAAGTTGCCACTGCATGCGGCGAGCGCAATACACCACACAATCGCTAAACAGCTAGCAATTATTCGCATATTATTTTTCGATTCGACACTGGATTAGTGAAACAATGCACCCGTTTCTTCGCGGTCACAAATTTACGCACCCACAAATCAACGCAACGACTTGGCTGATATTCTAACAAACAAACGGGTGTTTGAACATCGAGGCCGGTGTGCGCCACCTTCGCGAAAGGGCGACTCATTGCGTACTTGCGAATCGAGCCAAGCAATACACCCTCCCGAGTCGCCGTCTGCGGCGAGCGGGAGGGTCGGGCGCTAAAGCCCGGGGAGGGCACTTACCCGCCACAGATTGGGCAAACCCTCCCCGGGGCTCGTTCCTCGCCCCGACCCTCCCGAAGAGAGGTCGTGCAGTTTGTAAGTTCTTATGGGGCCACGATTTGGGCAAAAAAAATGACCTCGGTGAAATTTGGCACTTCGCGCACAATGTGCGTTGCTTTGAATTCCAGAACTTCACCAGAGGTCGTAGGCATGTTAACC
>JBGTBJ010000151.1:0-191627 GCA_041749395.1 Pirellulaceae bacterium | reverse complement strand
TTCGCTGCCTTCTGCTGAGTGGAATCTGGGATGCGGTTTATGAGACTTGGCTTGCGACAAAATCGACTGTCAGCAACCTTATCAACTTGGACGCAGCGTCATGAGTGTCACCGCAGACGCATCAGGCAGATCGCACCCCTGCTAAGTTACTATTGTCACTCGACATGTGCTCTGCGTTCAGCGGCCTGCCGTGCTTCGTGACATTTACCGAGGCAAAAGGAATCGCTGCTAATGATGACGAAGGCTATCTCCCAGAAAACTACTACAATAAAACGGAGACCGAGCAATTGATCCGTCTTCGTAAGGAGTCTTTGCTGGAGATTGGTTTGCGCAATTCAACTGTCGGCTTTGCGGTCAACAGATTTTGGCGTGAGACCATCGATTATGCCGATGGAAATGTAGTTGTGGCCTACGTAAGAGGTCGCGTCTTGTCTGTTTCGCGAATCGATACGTTTACGGCAACACCGGATGACATCAATACATTGGTTCGAGAGTTAGGAAAGTTGCACCGTGAACCGAATTCGGAACTACCGCCTGAGTGAAGTTGGCGAGTTGGAGTCGAAAGATCGTTCACTTGCTGGGCATGCTATTTTGCAAGGGGAATGTCATAGGCTGAATCGCATCAACTGGTAGTATGGATCTAAAATCCATATTTGCAATCTATAAACATATAGCTAACAATGTGCTCAAAGGCCACGTGCAGATGAACATGAACCGCACTAACGACCATGATGAACGAATGGCGAAAATGACTTTTTCGTCCGTGTATCCGCACTATATTGCAAAGGTTGAAAAGAAAGGCCGGACAATAGAAGAATTGCATCAGGTGATAAGCTGGTTGACAGGCTTCAATGACAAGTCGCTGCAAAAATTGATCAAAGATAAAGTGACCTTTGAACAGTTCTTTCAACTCGCCAAGCTGAACCCCAACGCTAGCCTCATCACCGGAGTTATATGCGGTTATCGGATTGAAGAGATTGAGAATCCGTTAACGCAAAAAGTCCGATACTTGGATAAGTTAGTCGATGAGTTGGCGAAAGGTCGAAAGATGGAGAAGATTTTGCGAACAGCATGAGATTGCGATAGTCGCCTTTCGCTCCGCGAAAGTAGCGTTTGTGTTGGCTGCTTTTTCAGAACTTTCGCGGAGCTAAAGGTGACTATCTACGCTACTTTCGCGGAGCGAAAGGCGACTATGACTATGACTATGACATTGCATTTTGGAAGAGCACTCGATTGTTGAGAATTGTTGCAACTGATGAAGCCGGGTATGGTCCAAAGCTTGGGCCATTGGTCATTACGGCCACAGTGTGGGAACTCATTGAAGGTGGGAAAGATGATGCATCGTCCAATGGTTTCCAAGCGTGCGAACTGGCGGAAAAACGCTTGGCGGTTTTCGACGGCGGATTTGGTTTGCCCGATGACCGGCATTTGCCCATAGGTGATTCAAAGCAGTTGTTCCGACGTGGGGCTCAAGGTGGGCTTGATTCATTGGAACAGGCAGTGTCTGTTTTTTCTCGCCTTGTTGCTCCTCATATTCGTCTTCAAACATTGGACGATCTTTTGAGTTGTGTTGCCCCTTGGGATAGAGACGATTTGGGGCAAGCACCGTGGAATCAGGATTTAACCGGCCCGTTTCCGCAATCGATTCAGGTAGCAAACGAGGCGGCGAGTTGTTTGCAGTCCATTGACGGCGCGTTGGTAATAGAGCGAATTCGCTGTGTTGCAGTGGTGGCACGAGTGCTAGAGGTTGCTCCCTTCAACGCCCTGTGCGCAAAGGCGGGCAACAAGGCTACGGTGTTGTCGGAAACCACGGTGGAACTCGTGCGCAGGACTTTGGAACCGCTGGCGCCTGCGTCGCTCACAATGGTTTACAGTGATCGCCATGGAGGTCGGCAGCGATATGCGCCAATTTTGCAGCAGTATTTTTCTGATGGGCTGCCAGAGATTGTCTCTGAGTCGACACAGCAAAGTCGTTATCGCGTGCAGCATTCTGGGCAAACAATCGATTGGCGATTCACGGTTCAAGGGGACCGTTTCCTTCCTGTGGGGCTGGCGTCGATGTTTGCCAAGTACTTGCGGGAGCGGATGATGGAGCGATTTAATCAGTTCTGGCGATCCGAACATGGTCCGGATCTAGTGCCCACCGCTGGATACCCCGTAGACGCAATACGCTTTTTGGAGCAGATCATGCCATCGGTCCAGCGATTGCAGATTCCTACATCCGTCTTGATCCGCGATCGTTGACTATTGTGGAAAGTTAACAGCTCGTAGAATACAGATCTGAGTTGCGATAGCGCGCTTTAGTCAAGCGAATTTCTTTCGAAAAAAATGGGTTACCAGATGGTACGCGTAGGATTAGTTGGTGTGGGGTTTATGGGTTGGATTCATTATCTTGCCTATCAAAGATCCGGGCGTGCTCAGTTGGCTGGATTTGCGAGTCGCGATGCGCGGAAGCGAGCTGGAGATTGGACAGGAATTCAGGGGAACTTCGGGCCCCCTGGAGAGCAGATCGATGTTTCTGGAATGCAGACCTATGAGTCCTTGGATGAGTTGCTGGCCGACGATTCGATTCAGTTGGTTGATATCTGCACGCCACCTCATTTGCATGTGGATCAAGTATTGCGATCTTTGCGAGCTGGAAAGCATGTTTTGTGCGAGAAGCCATTGGCGTTATCTGGAGATGACGCGTTGAAGTTAGTGGATGCGGCACGGGATGCGAAGCGACTGTTGTTGGTTGGGCATGTGCTCCCATTCATGTCGGAATTCAAATTGCTTGCAGACGCAGTTGCAGATGGGCGATGGGGAAAAATATTGGGTGGCCATTTTATGCGAACGATCGGGCCAGTTGATTGGAATCCCGATTTTTATGATCCTAAAAAAGTAGGCGGACCGCTCGTCGATTTGCATGTTCACGATACGCATCTCGTTCGCTTACTTTTTGGCATGCCAACGCGGCTTTATTCACGCGGTCGACTGCATGATGGAGTGCCGCAGTATTTCGAAACGTTGTATGACTTCGAGGACAAGAATTTAGTTGTGGCCAGTAGTGGCGGAGTCATCTCACAGCACGGCCGTCCTTTTACGCACGGATTTGAAGCCCATTTTGAGCGCGCGACCGTGCAGTTTGTGTCCGCGGGTTTTGATGATGGAAGCGAAGCGATGCCGTTAAAAATCCTGCACGAAGCGGGCGGTATTGAACGTCCCAATCTTGGTGCAGGTGACCCTGTTGATGCATTCGTTGCTGAGATCAATGCCGCGGTAGCCGCAGTGGAAGGTGGGACAGCAACGGCTGCCATGCGAGGCGATCTTGCTGCGGATGCGTTGGTGTTGAGCCAACGCATTGGAGAGAGTATCCATTCGGGCAACTTCGTTTCGATCCCCTAGAACCGCCTGTTCATGCAATGTGATCAAGACATGGCGATTGTTACTGTCTTTGATTCTAGGTAGGGCTTGAGACCTTCTTCGCCCAGTTCACGTCCGTAGCCGCTCATTTTAAATCCACCGAAGGGAGCGGCTGCATCAAAGACGTCGTAGCAGTTGATCCAGATGGTTCCCGCGCGAACGCGCGCAGCGAAGTCATGGGCGCGAACGAGGTTGCTGGTCCAAACAGCCGCAGCTAGTCCGTAGAAAGTGTTGTTGGCTCGCTCGATCATTTCATCCATATCGTCAAATTTGAGAACGCTAAGGACGGGGCCAAAGATCTCGTCGGTTGCGATACTCATCGAATCCTGCACACCGGTAAAGATCGTTGGTTGGATAAAGAACCCGCGACTTCCTTCTCGCTTGCCACCCGATGCGCAATGGGCGCCTTCGTTTTTACCTTTCTCAATGAAGGAGAGAATTTTGTCGAACTGGGCTTGGTCGATTTGCGGACCTTGTTCAGTTTCTGGATCAAAGGGATCGCCAATGCGTCGCTTTGCCGCCATTTTAGTGAGACGTTTTACAAATTCATCATGGATAGAAGACTCGACGAAGACTCGGCTTCCTGCACAGCAGCATTGACCTTGGTTTAGATACAAGCCGTCATAGGCGCCTTTGACGGCGGCATCGAGGTCCGCATCTGCGAAGACGACATTTGGGCTTTTCCCTCCCAATTCAAACGTCAATCTCTTTAGCGTTTCGGCAGAATCTCGCGTGATAATCTGAGCCGTTCGGTGTTCTCCGGTGAACGCGACTTTGTCAATTAAAGGATGACGCACCACTGCGGCCCCAGCGGTTGGTCCGAATCCTGGAACGACATTGATGACTCCGTCGGGGAAGCCAGCTTGTTGAGCCAATTGAGCCATTCTCAAGCAGGTTAGCGGAGTTTGTTCTGCTGGCTTCATCACGATTGTGCAGCCGGCGGCCAGCGCGGGACCCCATTTCCACGCGGTCATGAGCATGGGGAAGTTCCACGGAATGATTTGTCCGGCAACGCCAACGGGTTCTTTTCGGGTATAGCAGAAATACTTGCCATTGATGGGGATTGTGCTGCCGTGAATTTTGTCAGCGAAACCTGCATAGTAACGTAGAACTTCTAGCACTAGCGGCAAATCACCCGTCAGGCTTTCCTTGATGGGCTTGCCATTATCGAGGGTTTCCAAAGCAGCGATTTCATCGATCTCATCCTCGATGAGGTCGGCCAACCGGTAGAGAAGTCTGCCGCGATCGCGTGCATTCATGCTTCGCCAAGGACCATGGTCGAACGCTTGGCGTGCCGCTTTTGCTGCCCGATCGACGTCTTCGGCGTCACCCTCAGCGACCTGGGCGATTTCTTCTTCAGTGGCCGGGTTATACGTTGCAAACGTCTTGCCGCTTGCTGCGGGTACCCAAGCTCCATTGATAAAACAATCGGTATGTTGAATTCGTGCGCGGACTGCGGCGGGTTCCAGGGTAGCGGACATTAATAGGCTCCAGGGCGCGAAGGTCGGTGTTTTAGGAAAACGAAGCTGAAGGCGATGGCAGAGTGGGGGCCTTTGCTAGTGCAGCTATGCGGTATTATACGCCGTTGGCAACTTGGGGCTCAATTGGCCTGCTGGGGGTGCAAAGAAATTGTCGCGTTAGGACGCAAGAATGGTGGGTGGATTAACGAATAGTTTGCGAAAGATGTTGATTGGACGTGTCTTGTGGGAATCCCTGCATTCGTCACAATTTGAATCTATCGGAAACTTGTTGCTCTTTCAGCAACTTTGCCCACACTCGGATCCCACCAAAGAAAAGGCCTGATATGTCAACCGCAATTCAACCGGACTCGATGAAACCTGCAAAATCATCCACCGGAAAAATCGTGCTCATTGTATTTGCCATTATTTTTGCACTGGGCGCACTTGCTTGTGCTGGCATCGCGGCTGTCATTTGGTTTGGCTGGTCTGCGGGCGAGCAGGCCATGGCAGAGGCATTCAAATCAAAACTTCAGGCCAATCCCGTGGTCGTCGAAGAGATTGGTACAATTACATCCATGCGGGTTGATTCAATGGCGAGCATAAATCGGACCAAGGAAGGCAAAAGTGATCAGCCGATTTTCGTGATGCCAGTGGAAGGGACTAATGGCAAAGGGACTTTCATTGTCGTCACCCAGCGGAATCGAGGTGATCAGATTGAGACGGCCAGTTTGGAGACGTCCGACGGTCGATCGCTGGAGCTGTCGTTAGATGAGACGACTGATGAGCCAAGTGACTTCACGATTGATGAAGGCGATATGATAGATGAATCCGATGCGCCGGTTCCAGTCGAGGCAGGCGGAGAATAACTGATTGTAGCTTAGGATTTGCCTTACTAAATGCAGGATTCACCACGCCCCTCCAAGTGGCGACGTGTTTGAGGGGGGTGGTTTTCTGCAGGTTTCTGACGCTGGAGTAATCGATACAGCCGTTTATGGGCGAACAGTCGTTTGGTTAAAGTTTGGCAATTCGACTGCGGGTTGCATAGTTGCGCAATGTCGAGGGCTAGATTTTGGGAGATGTGAGAGTCTGCAGTGTCAGGCTGGACTTACCGTTCCCAAATATCGCCCCGATATCTCAATGTTTGATCTCCTACCTATGCTGCTTGTTGGTGCCGTTGCTGGCGCCATTATTGGATGGGTGGCAGGCCACCATGCAGGTTCAGGAAATAAAGCTGAAGCTGGACATGAATTGGATGGTCATGAGTCCGCGTCCAAAGGACCTGTTCACGACGATACAGCGAGGCTTGAAGAAGTCGCTCGGACGATTCGCGAATTAACCTTGAATGTAGCCGCAGATGTTACGGCGCACCAATCCAAGATGTTGGACATTACTAATGACCTCCAGGACTCCGGTAATTCGGTCGAGCCAGAACAAATAATTGCGACGGTTGCAGAGTTGGTTGCTGCCAACTTAGAAATGCAAGTGAAGTTGAACGAATCTCAAATTCGAATTCGCGAACAGGCTCACCAATTGAAGTCAACGCAGCAATTGGCCAATACAGATGCATTGACAGGGTTAGCCAATCGACGCGCGCTTGATCAGCGATTATCAGAAATGTTATCGTCCTCTTCGGCTCAGGGTAGTCCAGCATTTGCGTTGATTGATATCGATCACTTCAAGTCCATCAACGATTGTTATGGTCATCCAGTCGGCGATGCCGTGTTAATCCACGTTGCCAACTTGCTCGAGACGCGGATGGGCGGCGCGGCATTCTGTGCTCGCTATGGTGGCGAGGAATTCGCGGTTGTCGGCTTAGTCGAAGATGCCAACGAACTTGCCGCTCACTTGGACAGAACGAGGCAGGAGCTGAGTCAGCAAGAGCTCATTGCTGAGAATACGGAGCGCCGAGTGACCTTTAGTGCGGGGGTTTGCAGTCGATTACCAAATGAAACAGTAGAGCTGTGGCTGAGCCGTTGTGATCAGACACTGTATACAGCAAAAAACTGTGGCCGAAATTGCGTGTTTGTAGCGCGTGATAAAGGGCCGGTACGCTTCCATGATGAGAGTGTTGCGGCTGAAACTCCGTTGCCAATAGCAGCGGTGGAGTTAGTGCCACAGTCATTGAGATCGCAGGAGCAAGCAGATACAGAGGGCAGGAGTACGATGGCAGCTCGCCTGTCATTAGTTTCTCAGATGCGGACGATGGCCAACAATATTGATCTTGAGCACGTTAGCCTGGCAGCCGTAGCCATTCGTTTGCCCCATCTCGATCTTTCCCAGGTCCAGCGAGAAATGCTCCTTAGTCGGTCTCGTGGGTTATTGCGAGCGGTCGACAAAGTCGGCTTTGATGACCAGCGGACATTGCTATCCTTCATGGTTACATCGAACACGCGTAAAACTGTGGAACGCGCCAACGAATTGTTGGACGAAATAAATTTAGCATTGAAAGAGTTGTGCGGTGACGTCAATTGCCTCAGTGCGACCCTGGGCATTAGTCTGTTGGAC
Organism: Pirellulaceae bacterium; assembly: GCA_041749395.1. Lineage (GTDB taxonomy): Bacteria > Planctomycetota > Planctomycetia > Pirellulales > Pirellulaceae > Laterigemmans. Next base: position 184,260 of record JBGTBJ010000151.1, on the reverse strand, counting down.
CAAGATTCCACGGCCGAAGACGTCATCCGCAAAGCAACGGAACAAGCGGCCGAGCCTATTGCCATCTAGCTAACAGCTTGTCAAGCAAAAGAATCCTGCTGTCTAATGGGAATTCTGGTTTAACCTTTCCCATTGGACAGTGACAAGCATGGCTGAAATTCCTCCCTTTCATTTGGCGTTTCCTGTTCGCGACATTGACGAAGCAAGGAAGTTCTATGGGGAATTGTTGGGCTGTCCTGAGGGACGTAGTGCCGAGCGATGGGTCGACTTTGATTTTTTTGGACATCAACTTGTCGCTCATTGGAAGGCGAATATCGATGCTGAATCGCCGCTCGATCACAATCCAGTCGATGGACATGACGTTCCCATTCCACACTTCGGAGTTGTGTTGCCATGGGAAAAATGGCATTCGTTGGCAGCGCGACTTAAGGCGGCCCAAACTCAGTTTGTGATCGAGCCGTACATTCGATTTCAGGGTCAAACCGGAGAGCAGGCAACCATGTTTTTTCTCGATCCATCGGGAAACGCATTGGAATTCAAAGCATTTCAGGATCCCAGTCAACTGTTTGCTAAATAGGAGATAGCGAACCAGAATCGGGTTGATTTCGCCTTCGGTGGACGAAACCTAGCTTTCTAGTGACGGTTTCAATAGTTACGCTGGAGGCTGGACGAATCGGTAAAATTTCTCTCGTCTCGCAATTCTATCTACTCTTCGCATTGGACCTTTCTAAATGTCTCGCAGAATGGCACCGTTGGATCGTCGACTTTTCTTGCGTTACGGAACTGCTGCAAGTAGTGCGGTGTGCGTTCCTGCGCTCTATTCGCCTGGCGTGTTCGCAGACGAATTGACACAAACACCTGGAATGACGGAAGGTCCGTTCTATCCAGACAAAATGCCGTTAGATACCGACAATGATTTGTTGATCATCGGAGACAAAATCAATCCCAGTGTCGGTGAGGTTACCCATCTCACCGGCAGAGTGTTAAGTCCGTCTGGGCAGCCGGTTCGCAACGCATTGGTAGAAATTTGGCAATGCGATAACAACGGCGCCTATATTCATTCGCGGTCAGGTAATGGTGATAAACGCGATGGAAACTTTCAAGGATATGGGCGTTTTTTGACTGATTCCAAAGGGCAGTACTACTTTCGCACGATTAAGCCAGTTCCCTACCCGGGGCGAACTCCCCACATTCACTTTGCAGTAAGCAAAGGAAAGAATCGGTTATTAACTACGCAAATGTTGATTAATGGCCATCCGCAAAACGAGCGTGATGGGGTTTTCAGAGACATTACAGATCTTAAGATTCGTCAGGCAGTGCTGGTCGATTTCAAGCCTCTCGAGAAATCAACGATTGGTGAGTTGGCGGCTCACTTTGAAATGGTTCTAGGAACAACTCCGGAAGACACGACGCACGGCTAGAGTGCGCACGGCTAGGGTGCAAGCCAATTATTTTTTCTGCGTCGCTCGGATTCGCTCCAATTTTGCATGACCCAGTCCGAAGCTACTGGGTCAATTGGTGAAGCGGCACGACTCGTTAGTTCTCCTTCCGGGGACTGACCTCCACGATTGATCGCGTTGATAATTCGAAGCGAATCAATCGGTGAGACGAGATAGTCTCCTGAAACGTCGAAGTAGGGCGGACTCGAATCGGACCCGAACACTAGCTCGCGCGGTCCCCCTTGTCGATTTAAGAAGTTGATGATTTGCAAGGCATCGATGGGGCGAACATTGCCGTTATTGTCGACGTCGTAATTGTTTGCTTGGTTTTGAAATGCCGGTGGTTCGTCGTCCAGGACTTTTAAGCTTGCAGCCGCTCCCGAATATCCGAGCGCGGAAAATTGCAGGTTTACGATGTGTGTTGGTTCAGGAATTTTGTCATCGACGGGGTCGAGCAGCACGTCGAACGACTTCGCGTTGGCTGGTAGAGTTATTGAATTGATCAGTTCGAGTTCCAGTGCGCTGCCACCAGAAACAATGACTAGTAGGGGCTGATCGATATCGGTGTTGCTTCGTGTCAGCCTCAGGCGAACGGAATTGACGGGATCGTTTTCGTGAATCTCGGCAGTCACAAACTGAGCGGTAAGTGATTCCGCATCGGCAATAACCATGTCGATCGAAACCGCTTCGATTCCGCTCGACGTAGCGGTAATACGGACAGGTTGGTCGCCATCGAGCAAATTGTCGTCGACTGAAGTGATTGTGGCCGTGGTCTTGGTGGAATTGGGTGCAAACGTTGCGGTTCCGGTTACCGTAGCTTCGCTCGTGTCGCTGGAACTTAAATTCACCAACAATGCCTGAGTCAAATCTCCACCGCTCCGCGTAATCGTAAGAGTTGCGGTTTCGCTACCCTTTTCGGAAATACGCAACGGGGTGGAAGCCAGACTCAGTTTCGCGGGCGCAGTGACATTGACGCGAAAAGTTTGTACCGATTGACCATTGTCGTCATCTTTCACAGTGACCCGAACGGTGAAATTTCCAGCCGCAGTGAAAGTGTGTGAAGCATCGAAAGAGGCAAGCGTGGGACGAGTTGAGTTACCAATTTGGTCAATGGTCGCATCGCCCGTGACGTCCGGTGAATTATCTCCCCAATTGATCGAATAGGTAAAAGACTCGACAGTACTGGGGGAGACGGCCGTATTACGAAAGCCGGGATCGGAAATGTTGGCGATGTTGGTCACATTCAACTGAGCACCAGCAGCGACAGTCTTATCCGTTGTGACCACAAGGGTTGGACTCACGTTGGCAATCGCGACATTTTTTTCGGCAACTTGCTTGCCAAATTGGCTCCCATTCAAGGTGACCGAAATAGGATACGAGCCGTTATCCGCAAACACATGGTTCGCGGTGACGCGAGCCGTGGTGCTCTGAACGGTCCAGCCGATATCGTCCAGTGCGGCCAGATCCAAAGGTGTAGGAGTCTTGCGAGTTCCCGACAATTGCTCCGGGTCCATAATCGATTCGCGGCCCGCATCCTGAAGGTCTGTTTGCCAATGTTGCAGATCGGTGTTGAGAGGAACATTTCCGGATCCATCGTAGGCTGCGACTGCTTTCGGGCCGGTAAAACGACCTCCGCTGACTAGGCGTTGCCAGGAAGGGGCGATACCGAAGCCCAGCAAATGATAAAGCTCGTGTACCGCCGTCGTTAAGAAATCAGCTTGCCCCGAGGTGGGAGAGGGAGTGCCGATTCCAGAATACCAATCTGCCGTGTTGTCAAAGGCGAGGCTGCCTCCCCAGGGCCCAAAATCTGTCGCGTTGGCGCCCGTGACTGTCCCTTGTCCTCGAGTCGCCACATCGGAGAGAAAACTAGCGGAACCATTAGCCCCTAGATAACTTCCATAGGCGCCCTCGGCTAATTGGGGGCCAGGCATGGCGCGTGCACCGACGATAATCAGCAGCTCGTCCGCTCCAATTGTCGGGTTGGATCGACTCGATTCCCGTCCAGTGAGCGGATCAAAGAAGCTCGCCGTCCAAGTATTTGAACCGCTTGGTTGGATCGCTTTCAGTGTGTCGCTCAGACGACCGAGCACCATGTCGGCCGCCGTTTCAAGTAACTGACGACGGGCCGTAGTAAAAAAACTCGCTGTACTGGCGACATACTCGAATTTTGCCGAAATTTTATTCAGCGGCGCACCACTCTCAACCGTCCCTGCGGAGGTGCTACCATCACCCCAGTTGATCGACGCGGATAGATTCCCCACAATGTCGATCGCGTCGATATTCTGAGTGAGCGGGTAGGTTTCCCCTTCACTGACCAGCAGTCGTCGAGACTCTAAATTCTGCAGCTGCAGACGTCGTCGTTTGGGAAGTTGGCAAGTAGCGCGTTTGGAGAAACGGAACAACGTAGGTCACTTGTTTTCGATGGCCAACATAATGTCAAATCTTCCCCGCGAGTCTGCCACGCCGCAACTCATTCCAGGGGTATTGTGTTTTAGCACAGTGGACCCATCCGCGGCAACAGAAATGACACCTCCCGTGTCTGGCTTGAGCGTTTGGAAGATGACTTGGTCTACAGCATTTTCCAGGGACATACCTGCATATTTCATTTTGGCTGCCACATCGAAGGCGACTGCATTGCGGATGAATTCCTCACCGACGCCCGTAGCCGATAGGGCGCAGGTACTATTTTCCGCATAGGTCCCGGCACCGATGAGGGGCGAATCGCCGACGCGTCCTGGCATTTTGCCACCGAGTCCTCCCGTGCTGGTAGCGGCCGCCAAGTTTCCATGAGCGTCTAGGGCAACGCAGCCAACCGTTCCCAGATAGGCCCCTTCGCTGGTGCGATAGAGCGATTGATCGGCTTCATTGGGGCGGAGCACGAAATAGCTGGGATCTACTTGAGGCATGCCGATCTCGGCCGAATAGCGATCCGCTCCCGGCCCCACGAGCAGCACATGCCGCGTTTGAGTCATAATTTTGCGGGCTAGTGAAATGGGATTCGCAACCGCGGTCACGCTCGCGACCGCTCCACAAGCTTTATTGCTCCCATCCATGATCGCTGCATCCAGTTCTGCACGCTTATCGGAGGTAAGCACCGCCCCACGTCCAGCGTTAAAGGTGGGGTCGTCCTCGAGGATTCGTACGGTTTGTTCCACAGCGTCCAGGGAAGTGCCTCCTGCCGCGAGAATCTCTTTGCCTGCTGTCAATGCGCGTTCCAGTCCCTGTCGCCGCAGTTCTTTTTGCCGATCGCTCCATTTCGTAGGATCCCCCCCTGCACCTCCGTGAATCGCTATGGCCCAATGGGGAGCTGGGCTGGATTGTGCTAGTGCGGTGGACGAAGATGCGATCAAGATCAGTACCACAGAAAAAGAATGAACAAGGACGTTGGGAAGCCACATCAATGATAACCCTTAGGCAAATGAAATATGAACCCGCCGGACTTTGAAAATCGGATGGCCAAGCTAGAAATAGCGATGGCGCATCTGCAACGAGACTACGATAGTCTAAATTCGGTGGTCACTGAGCAAGCAGGCTTGCTGGACCGCTATCGGAGCCATTTTACTCGATTGCAGCAACAAGTCGAAATTCTGCGAAACTCGGCCAATAATGCAGTTCCTCGCAGCCTCGAAGATGATCGCCCTCCTCACTACTAGCGAGTCGTCCATGCCAGTAAATCCTAATTCCTACCGATATTCCAATGGTCTTCTCCGCGGCCACTTGTGTTTTCTAATAGGACTCGTAGGCCTGATGATGTTACCCCGAACATGTGATGGAGGCGTCGGGCCAGAGAATCTCATCTTGGTTGTAAACGCGGAATCTTGGGAATCGCGGACGATTGCCAATAGCTACGCAGAAATGAGAAAAGTCCCCACTCGAAACATAGTGCTACTGAGGAACATACCGGCGGAGCCCGTCACCACATTAGAAAAATTTCGCGAGCAAATACTGAAGCCCCTGTTGGCAGAAATCGATGCGCGTGGGTTGGCACCGCAAACCAGGGTCATTGCCTATTCGTCTGGTTTTCCCTACGCAGTGAATATTAGCGAACATCATGATCGACTCAAAGATGCAACATTGAAGAAGGTATTTACCCCAACTGCATCACTCAATGGCCTCACTTTTTTCTATCGTTTCGTCTTGGCCGACAAAGAAGAATACCTTAACACTTCGACCAATTTTTATGCGCGTTCGCCATGGGAAAGACATTTCATCAATCCATTTTTAGGTGATGATGGGAGTGCGTTCGATGCAGCCAAGCAGGCCGTCAATGAAGCTAACTACGCCACTGCTGGCATTGGTTATGCCGCGCTTTTTGACAAGTACCCGACTCAGCCGCCACTTGGCATCCTTGCGGCGGAGGCCTACCTTCGCGCAAATGACACGCCGGCGGCCCTCAAGATGTTGGAACGCGCCATCGCGTCGGGTTGGATTTTCCGTTCGCACTTTGATGGCAACAAGATTTACGATCCTGTGCGCGAGGACGCGCGGTTCAAGAAAATGATAGAAAACTTGAGCGATGCACCTGCCATGACTCAGGATGCAATTGGCTTTGAATCATCACGTGGCTGGACTTCCAATGGCTGGTGGCTTAGGCCTGATCAAGCAGGAATTACTTATCTCCCCTCGTTTGTATTGGCCGTTACTCGCTGGGAAGGAACCACAGTTTCGCAAGCCATTGACTATCTCCAGCGCGCCACTGATGCGGATGGCACTTTTCCTCAGGGGATGGTCTATCTGATGCTTACTAAGGATGTCCGCACGACCACTCGCTCCGGCTCGTTTCCCGAAACACTCTTGCGCCTGAAGGACTTGGGTGGGGATGGGAGAATTGAACGTGCGGTTCTGCCGGCGAATAAAAGTGACTGCGTGGGCATTACTATGGGCGCCTCCGCGTTTGATTGGGAAAGTTCCGGTAGTACTTTCCTGCCAGGCGCATTGGCAGACAATTTGACCAGTACTGGCGGGCAGATGCATGCGAAGGGGCAGACAAAATTGACCGAGTTACTGAAGGCAGGTGCTGCGGCAGCGTCAGGAACAGTCACAGAGCCCTATGCATTGCAGTTTAAATTTCCTCTGCCTCAGATGCATGCATTTTACGAAGAGGGGACGACAGCTGTGGAGGCTTTCTATCTTTCTGTGGCCAATCCGTATCAGCTGCTAATGGTGGGCGATCCCCTTTGTCAACCCTTTGCCAAAGCACCCGTCGAGCAGATGGCCGGCAGATTAGATAAAGTCGCTGGAAAGCCAACGATCGTGATGCAAACAAAATCGACTCGACCAGCGAGCATCGAAACGAGCCGCACCTCACCTCTCAGTGAAGTGGAGTTCTACGTGGATGGAAAACTGATTTACCGCAGTCCGCCGCAAGATCAGTATCAAATCACGTTGGACAACCTGGGTGGTGGTAGTTATGAAGTTCGGTCGGTACTTGTTGGTGAACCTCGTTTAGCACCACGCAAGACCATTCAAGCATGGATCGACACGAATGGCATTTTACCGTCGCCAACAATCGTGCGCATGCCCCTCAATGCAACTCCGCCAGCAGCAGAAGCAAGTGCTGAAACGCCCCTGTCTGAACTCATCCGCTTGCAACTTGAAGCTCTCGGGGCGGACTCGATTCGCGTCATGCATCAGGGAGAAGAAATTGCGCATATTGAAAGTGAAAAAGGACAAGTCGATTTCGATCGACAACCACTTGGTTCGGGCCCTCTTCGTTTAAGAGCCATCGCCAACTACCGCGGAACCGACGTCCCGGGGAGAGAGATTGTCATCGACTGAGCTATTGTTGGCTAAAGGTGGCGCCCCGCAAGCTATCGTCACCGCTTTGGTCGTTCACAGGATCCAATCCACCGCTGAGCACAAGGCCTTCTTTGCGAGCGTTGGCTTGAGCCAAATGTTCTTGAGCGAGCAAGTATTGAAGATTCGATTCGAAATAGGTTCGGCGTACCGTGAGGACTTCTAGAAAGCCAGATTCTCCGGAAGTATAGGCTTGTTCTGCGAGGCTAAGCGTTTCCTTTGCACTGGGAAGAATCTCCACATGGTATTGGTTAACAGCGGCTAGTGCAGAATCGAAATCGCGACTCAATTCGGCGATCCTTGCAGCGATTGCTTTTTCCACACGTTGTACTTCCATTACGGCTCGACAATATTCTGCGCGTGCGGCAGCAATATTGCCTTGATTCTTATTGAACACCGGAATGGGTGCGCCAACTTGCAAGTTCATCATCCCTGAATTCGTGCCATTGTCTTTTCCGCCTGCCAGCTGCACGGTCCAATTGGGAGTCGCTTGAACCTCCTGCCGAAGTAAATTCGCACGTGCTTGTTGAACACGCGTTTGTGCGACCATGTACTCTGGACTTGTGGCGAGAATCGTGGCCCGGTAATTGTCCCAGTCTGTTTTTTCGAAGTTGGTGGGCAGCTCGCCTTCCAGCACTGTTGGTTGTAGTTGCGGTGCTCCGCTTAAAGCGACGAGTGATTGCCAAGCAGAGACAAAGCTGACCTCTGCTTTTTGCCTCGATAGCTGAACTTCATTGACTTGGATCTTCGCTTGCAAGACGTCAACTTGAGATCCCTCCATCGCAATCTTGCGTTGCTCTGCCAACTCCATACCTTTCTGCGCAACGCTCTGAAATTCGTTAACCAACCGAATGCGTTGCTGAGCCGCAAGTGCTTCATAAAATTTGGTTCGGATGTCAGTAGTAATGCGATACTTCTGGGCTTCCAATTCCCACAATTGCACCCGCACTGCTTCGTTCAACACCTGACGATTGAGCGCCAGTTTATTGCCGGTCACAATTTCTTGTTCAATGAATGCAGTATGCTGATCGGTTCCAGCATCCGCCAATTGCATTGCCTGATAGCCGATGGTTGGGTTGCTACGAAGTCCAACTTGAGTTCGGTAACCGGCAGCTTTCTGTGTGGTTGCGGCAAGTTGTTGCAGGGTTGGATTGTTTGCCAAGGCAATCGCCTCGAAATCAGCAAGGGTCATCGCATTCGACGAGAATTTTTCTTGATCAAGAAGCGTCTTTTCTTGCTCGTTGAATCGATACAAGCTGGGTGCATAGGCTTCGGTGACTAACCCCGACATGTGGGAAACCGGAGTTACTAAGGCGTTCTGTTCGGCAATGGCCACCTGGGTTTGACTCGGTTGGGCAAGCTCTTCTGCAGACGCCGCTTCAACGTTCATCTTGGGTTGATGGGCTAGTTGTCGGGGCGCGGTACAACCAACGGAGGCGATTAGAGGGGTCAAGGCCAACACGCTGGAGCGGCGCAAGTAGATTGTTCGATAAATTTGGAAAGTGTCCATCGATTCGTCCGTGTCCATAGAGTCGGATCCTCCGTCATTGGAGGAATAATCGATCTATCGACTACAGACCCTGCCGAATGAAGCGAACTACGAAGCGAACCGGAGCTCTGGGGACAGCGAGAAGTAACGATCGTAGTAACCGTCAAAAACGGACCATTGCATTTTTCCCAAAACAACAAGCGCAAAAAACAAGCCCAGTAAAATACTGGGCTTGTTCGTCAAATTCAAAAGGCTTCTGGAGGAACAGAACTATGTCAACTAGCGGCCGCGGCCTCCTGGTGCGCCTCCAGGTGCGCTGCCTGGATATCCACCTGGAGCGCCGCCGGGGTATCCACCAGGTGCTCCACCGGGATAACCTCCTGGGGCTCCTCCTGGATATCCATTGTCACCACTGCTTGCTCCGGCAGCTGCTTCGGCACGTTCACGCTCATCAGCAAAACTGTAACCCCTGTACATCTCGGTATCAGCCAATTCCGAATGCACCGCGATACTACCATCGGGTCGGAATAATAGCATGTATCCGGGAGATTGAAGTTCCTCTTCTTTATCCGTTAACAACTTAAGTTCGTCGCCACCCACCAAATCCAACACCACCGTATGTGTATCAACGAACCGCTCTTCCGTTTTGAGAACGGTTAGGTCAATTGGATTGATGACACTTAGCGAGGCAGATTTTGCCAACACCGCTCCAGGGCTTGTTTCTAACGGTAGAATCACTTCTGTTGCTAGTTCCATGTCCCACTGCAGCGCGACCAATTCTGCTTCCGCAGGTTTGCGTTCCACGGGCACAGTGCTGCCACCTGCGACTCTCATGTTGGAGTATTCAGCCGGAGTAATGGGACCGGCAAAAACGCGGCTTAAGCTTGGCAACTCAGCGGGATTGCTAATCTCGCTCCAGGGCGTCCAAATTCGCGGATCGCGTTTGCCATCTTTGGCTTCTGCGGCGCGAAGTTTTTCATCCACTCGAGCATAGACTTCAGCACTCAGATAACGCAGTGCAGGTTGCATCAGCGGCGAGTTGGGAAAGTTAGGATCTTCTAAGGCAACGCGAACACGATACACATATTTGCGACCAATTTTTGGACTGTTGGCATTCTTGGCATCGGAAAAGTCATAGAAACGAACTTGTTTGTAGGTAGGTGCGGAAGCGCTGCTTACCGCCGCCCCGCCGCCGTATCCACCATATCCTCCGATGCCTCCCATTCCGCCTCCAGATCCTGGCATACCAGGCATTCCGGGAAGCTCACCACCTGATCCACCGAGACCTCCATAGCCTTCTCCACCGCTGCTGCTGCCGGGGTAGCCACCGGGCGCTCCGCCACTTCCTGGATATCCACTTCCTCCAAAGCCACCGGGTGAACCACCGAAGGAAGGCGGTCCGCCTAGGGTTGGTGGACCATTGGATGTGTCATCTTCACCATCCTCTTCGGCCCCACTTTTCCCGCCGGCATCGGGCTCCGTTGGAATGGCTCCTTCGACGTCGAAGACCTTCAAGCCCAGCGGCAGATTCGGGTGAACAGCAAACTGCATCGGGTCTCCCAACACTACGGGAGGAATCGGCATGGTGAGCTGTCGGTCGGCGTAAATTAACGGCGTGGTATCTGCGGCCGTGCCAGCCCAACGCTTGTATTGTTTTTCAAATTCCTTGAAAGTGACAACCTGTTTCCAATCTTGGTCTGTCAATTGGTCAGCGGGTTTATCCGTAATATCTGCACGCTGAATTTCGAATTCCCAGTAAGTTGGCCTATCCCGAAGCGGATTGCGGCCACTTGCGTTTTCAAAGGCCAGTTCATAAGCCTTCACCATCTCACGGTGAGGAATGAGCGCGGTTCCCGCAATAAAATGTCCTGTTTCAGGAACGACATAGGGTTCCACCAACTTGGGAATCTTGAGCGGATCAAAGCCGAGGTTGTATTTTGATTCTAGCCGTCGTTTGGAGGGGTCTGCACCAGACATACCACCAGAACCAGGCATCCCGCCCATGCCGGGCATCCCACCCATACCGCCGGGACCGCTACCAACTCCCGGAGCTCCGCCACCACCGGACAGCATTCCGCCGCCTCCCGCTTCTCCTTCACCGCCCCCCATACCTGGATATCCTGAGCCGCCGCTGCTGCTGGCACCTCCACCGGCTGTGGGACGACGTGTGCGGGGTTTCCTCTTTCGTACTTCCGGAGCTTTGATGGGATCAGCATCTTCGAGCGCTTCGAGCGGATACTTTTGTTCGGTTTCGTAGGCAATGGCGATCGCTGCAAGAACGCCAACCATGTGCGGTTTTCCAGGAGTGACAAGTACCGGGTCCGAGCGACGTGCACCTTGCACTTTCCCTTTCCATTCCCAAGGCGTGGGCGTTTCGTAGGGAGCCGTGGATACCGATTGCTGCGATTTTTCGACCCGAGAACCGAAATTGGTGGTAACCACACGTTCTTCTTTCATGGCGTCCCAATGATCGCCATCGATAGAACTTTTAACGGTAGTTGCCAAAGAGCTTAGCGCATCGGGCTGTTGCTCGTCGCGGTAGTTTGGCTGCCCCATTCCTAAGTAGAGAAAAAAGGCAGATGCACCGGCAACGACACCCAAGGCGATCTTCTCGACATGCAATGCGAGGAAATTGGGTTTGTTTTTTCCTGCCATCATTTGCTCCTCAAACGCTGGGACGGGTTAACTCGTGAATTCAAATTGAGGTTCATTTTCAAAACGGAAATGAACCGTTTCATAAAGGCTCTGCCAGTTGTGCTAACAGAACTTCGATTGTTGATTCGATCCGAAGACTATGGGCTGTCAATTGGAGGCGTTGTTCCGCCCCCGTTGCCATTTTCCACTGCACCACCGGGTGCAGCTCCTGGCCCACTGCTGGGTGTGGGGGCCGCAGCGGGAGCACCCGAGTTCGTTGTATCATCGGTGGTTGGTGGTGTAGCTGTTGGTGTATCGGTTGGACCAGCGTCATTAGTATTCGCAGGGTTTGTGTCTCCTGCAGTTGATCCGTTATCAGTTGCGTCGACTGCATTGCCAGCGTCATCGGTAGCGACAGAATCCGTGTCGACTTCCTCCACCGTCGCGACCACTGGAGGAGCGACTGCTTCGCCGGCAAGATTTTCTGTATCACCCTCAACCAAGGTATCTTCGTTTACTTTTTCGATTCCCAGTTTTTCCATATCGGGAGGATTGTAGATATAGACAATGCCAGAAACTTCGACGGTGACATCATTGGGAAATTCGCCACCCGCTCGGTTTGCGCCGCCCGTCATTCCACCACCGCCGGACTCATCGCCACCTGACATTCCGCCACCTGACATTCCGCCACCCGACATTCCGCCACCGGACAATCCGCCGCCCGTCATTCCACCACCGGACAATCCACCGCCTGGCATGCCACCACTACCGCCCAATAATCCGCCACCCCCCATGCCGCCGCCGCCGCCGTAACCGGTGGTTGCTCGTGGATTGACACGGACTTGACGCACTTCAATCATCATTGCTGCATTGCCGCACTCCGCGACAAGCAGAGGTATTTTTCGCTGATCAATTTTGAGATTCATGCGGACTGGAATTCGCTTTGCAACGGTAAGATACGCACTTTCGGGGCTGGCACTGCTCATCGAAGAACGCAATGTGGCCGCATCAATCGGTTCATAATTGATATCTACGTATCTCATGTCGGCGGGATCTGGTGATTCCGCTTCGGCTGCCGCGCCACCTCCTTCTCCACCACCACCTGAGCTTGCGCCTGGATCGAAGCCTGAGGCTGAAGTTCCTGGCATGCCGCTGCCAACAGTTCCCATGCCGTCACCGCCGCCGGTACCGGCAAGGCGAGAGGCGGCTTTACCAATGGCAATTTCGTTGATTTCACGGATGGTTGCCTGGAAGGGTTGTTTCGCATCTCCATTTACGTTGGCGATAACCTCCATTAGTTGGCGGAGCACCCAAAGATTTTCTTGAGAGTAGAGCACATCCAGAGTTCCGGGATCCTTTCCGCGCCAGGGAAAGAGATTACTGATCAAGGCAGTTTGGCTGGCCGTCGACCACTTAACCAAGGGCGGATCCTTCAAGGCTAATCCTGTATTGCCTCCCAGGCCTCCCAGGCCTCCGAGACCACCAGGGTAACCAGAGCCTCCTGATTCACCCCCACCAAGACCACCAAGTCCACCGCCGCCGAGACCTCCTCCCCCCATGCCGGGCATGCCGCCGCCCATCCCAGGCATCCCGCCCATGCCACCAGGACCGGAACCGTATCCGCCTGAACCAGTGCTGGGAGCCGAAAAATCAGCGGTCCATTCCGTGCCACCCACTTCGGCAATTTCTGGAAGTACCTGACCAATGTAATCGCGATAACGACGCAATAGGCCGACTTCCACTTCCTTTTCAACCGGATAATTTACCGTTAATTCAATAGGCTCAAAGTTCTTGAACGCGTCAACAAAATCTTGTTTCAATTCGTTGACGGGCCATATCAGCAGAGCTTTTTGCCTCGCGTATTGCTTGGTCCAGCTATCGGCGACATCCAGTTTCAGGGCGCTAATCAACGTCTCCATCTCTGATTTTGTTTTGTCGTTCGGATGCGTCGCCATTGCGCCTTGAATCGTAGTCATTGCTGCTTTGTCAGCTTTGAGCTTGTCGATTTGCGTATTTCGATCCGCCGTCAGATTTGATGCGCTCCAAAAGGCAACACCGAGTGAGCCAACCACGGTCACACCGCAAAGAATCCAAAAGCCATATTTGATGACTCCGGCAAGCTGTTGTTTGAGCTGATCCATCGCACGTAACCGTTGAAATTTGAAAAGACGAAACAGATGATGATTAGGCAAATCCACATCGATTGGCAACTTTGAGTAGCCAATCGAAGCATTACGGATTGGAAGCCACAGTATCGGATTGCTCGGGAGTTGGTTCCCCTTCTCCACCGGATTCTTCAGATGCCTTGGCTTCCGCTTCCGCCTTACGCTTTTCTTCTAACCGGAAAGTCAGTGGCCTTGGTTTCCAAAAGAATTGAAAGCTAAAGTCAAATTTCCGTACTTTGATGGTTGGCATTTCGGTAATGTCAGGTTCCTTCTCTCCGCTGCCTTTGCCGGACCCGTTGCCCGCACCGCCTAAGCCACCCATGCCTCCCGGCCCCATGCCGCCCATACCACCTGGCCCGATGCCGCCGAGTCCTCCTGGTCCCATACCTCCTGGCCCCATGCCGCCACCTGGCCCCATGCCGCCTCCGGGGTAGCCACCCCCCATGCCGTCACCGGAGGTGGGCGGCTCGTAGTCGGGATTAGGGAAATTGGTTTCTACGGGGGTTAAGTCGGCTTGGAGAATGGGGTACTCAATCCCCAATTCTTTCATGGTGAATTTTTCTGTTTTGCCTTCACCGATGGGAAGTTCGACAACTCCTTCCAGCAATTCATTCATGAGCGTGCGACGAACGTAAGCACCTCCTTCATCACCCACATGTTTTTTCAACGAGTTGTGAAGGTGATAACCGTGCAGAGTGACCACCCAACCGTCACCGGCTGGTCCGGTATCCGTATCGAAGTCTTCAGGAAGCGACTTGCCGGTTTTCCGTTGCCAGTCCCGCATTTCGTTTTGGTATTTTTCCTTCATTCGCTCGGTGAACCATTCCGTCTGCGCATCAGCAACTTTACGCGTTTCGACGGAGGTCAAGTAAATGTCCTCGCGCTCGTCCAGAGGAAGATCCTTGACCGACGGCATTTCACCGTTTACCAGCTCCGTCCGCGGCAAACATTGATGCACGGCCTTAATCAATTCCAGCCACAGCAAGCGACGATCAACGTTACCAGAAACTTCTTCACCGACTCGTTTGAGAAAACTCAGACTTGCCATTTGAGTGGTGTCTGCACTTTTCTTACCGTCGCTATAAGTCTTGGTTGTTTGAACCTGCGACGATGCGGCTTGCCAATCATCGGGATGCACTTGTTTCCAGCTCCACTGGACCATGCCGTAATAGCCCGAGAGTCCCACGAGCAAAGCGGCAACGGCGGCCAAAGCCCAAGGTTTTTTGGCTCGAACCAAGCGTTCTGTGAGAATTTCTTGAGGGACCAAATTGGTCTCTAAGGGACCTCGCCCGAGGGCTTGCAGGCACAGGCCATAGCACACCCCATACGTATAGACGTTGTCCTTGAATGCTGGTGAGCCGACAATATCGGCACCCCCTAAGCGTTCGAATCCCTCCAGCGTTTGCACATCGTAGCCGAGATTCTTACTCAAATAGGTAGCCAACCCAGGGAGCTTGACCGTATTGCCAGCGAGAATCAACTGTTCGATCTTGGCTTTCTTATTGATGCTCTGGAAGAAACCAATCGATCGTTGAACTTCTGTGACTAAGTCATTGAAGACGGGCCGCATCGTTTGAAATACGAGCTTGGGATCTTCTGCATCCCGCGCGTTGCGTTTGAGATGTTCTGCCTTTGCAAAGGTCAGCTTGAGATCTTTCGTCAACTGACGTGTGAAGTGATTACCACCCAACGGCATACTTCGCTGCCAAATGCGAAATCCATTGGTCACAATCAAATCGGTCGTGTCCGTACCCAATGCCAAAATAACGCTGGAACCGGGCGGGTTATCCGCGTCGAAGGTGCCGTTGTCCACACGTTCTTTCATGCGGTCATAGACCAGCATATTGTACATCGCCAATGGGGCGAGCTGAATAATATCAACTTCCAAACCGGCCGCGATGAAGGGCTCGAGATGTCGATAGGATTGCTCGCGTTTCATCGCAAACAAGCCGATCTCGGTCTCCAATGCATAGCCCTCTTCGATCGTGCTCCCTGGCATCATTTGGTAATCCCAAATGACGTCATCAAGATCGAAGGGAATCTGTTGGCGTGCTTCGTACTTGACGATGTCACCGATTTTCTTAGCTTCAACCGGCGGTGGCTTGAAGAACTTCGCCAATCCCGTTTGGCCCGGAACGCTAACTGCGATTCGGTCACCGCGGGTGGGATTTCTTTCCAAAAACTTCTCCAAAGCTTCCCGAATCAGCTCTTCGGGTTCAGCTTCAGGTTGGCTCAGCATCTTGGGATATTCGATGAAATCAAACGCATCGGCAACGACTTCGCCCTCTTCGATACGGCATCGCAATGCCTTCAAAGCGGACTGGCCGATCTCGATTCCCCAGACAGCGGTCGGGTTTGCCATGTGTTATACGATTCCTCGTTTTGGGTGTTCGGACCGAGTGAACGGTGCTACCCTAGGATAAGCTGCCACGAATAAGACCCGCGATCGTTCGCGGGGGTACGGTGAGTGCGAGACAAGTTGGAGTGATTATCAAAGACGAAAAGCGAGTGCATAGTTCCTGGTGAGTGCTCAACTTAGTAATCTAATGTCTGCTATCCCCTACTGTCAAATTTTCCAGCGCTCTTGGAGCCTGAAGACGACTTTCCTCCTGTCCTTCGCTGGACGCCTACCCCTCCATTGATGATGCCCATACCGAAGGAAATCTGCGTCTTTTTCCCTTGCCACACGCTGGAAGATTTTCCCACTCATCTTCGTGATGACTCGGCTGATGGTCTTCTCGCGGGTTGGCTTGCTCCTTGGCATCCCGAAGCAATCGCGGCAATCGCGGCAATTCCTACATGGAATCGCGCCGATACGCCGCCAGTGGATCTTCAAAACCGTTTGCTGTTGATACCCTCGGCCGCCGAAAGTCGATTGCCGAGTGATTTACAACAGCGCGTAGGTGATGCGCTATCTACTCGCATGATCAGGGTAACCACGCTTGAAGACGTCACCAAAGAAATTTTGCAAATACTTGAAATTCCACAAGTCACTTTGCAGGCGCAGCGCGATTATGACGACCGTATCGCAGACTTCCGAGCGTTGGGTTATGCGTATTTACAAGTTCAATTGATGACACGGCAGCTTCGCTACAGCAGTAATTTGGACCTCGTTGTATTTGCTGAGCACGTGGTCGAGGCTGCCAAAGCATGGGTTGCGGCCGACGATGTGTTAACCGGTCAGCACCTGCAAAGCGCCTTCGATCGATTGGCCGAAGAACGTGACCATTATTTCTCCTCTGATCCGCACCTTGTCGATTTGATGTTGGTCGCTGAATCAACAACAGGACCCGAATTGCTTGAGTCCCTGCAAGGGGATTCTCCCTTAACGTTGCTTGTATGCGCAGCAGTGGCCGAGCAAATTGCCAAGGACTTTCCTGCCATTGCCGATCGCATTCGACTGCGACATGCGGAGGGCACTCTTTCCGTGATCGGAGGGAGTCCCAATGATCTTGATCGCTTGGAAGTCATGGATGGAACGGAACTGGCTTGCTGGCTAGCCAAGTCTCTGGACAGGACTGAGGCCGCATTAGGGATTCGCCCCATCGTGTTTGCTCGGCTTGGCGGTGGGATACCCGGGGACCTGCCTCCTTGGCTCATCGAAGCTGGTTTTCGCGGCGCCGTAACGTCCGATTTTCAAGCCGGCACGGGTTCGCAGTCCGAGTCGAAAATGCTGTGGCAAGCCGGTGGAATTGAGATCGAAGCGCTCACAGCGCAGCCTCAAGACATTACTCAGCCCCATACGTTTCTGGGCATCGGTCCGCGACTCGGTGAAGCAGCCGATAGTGGCCAAGTCTCCGCAGCCCTACTCGTTCGCTGGCCTGGAATCGACTCTCCCTATCTCGACGCGCTACGCCGTGTGGCAAAATTTGGTCTCTCGATGGGACGGTTCTGGACCCTGGATGAATTCTTCACCAAAGGGGAACGGCCTTATCATACCTGCACGCTTCCTGCTGCGACTTGCAATGGTGCAGCGTTGACCCAAGCAACGGAGCAGCAAATTCCCAATCCGCTGTCGTCCACCGCGAGTGCGTTTGCTCACACGATGGAACAACAGGCACTCGCGACCGCACAAACACTATTGCGGCTGATGACTGGCGACGGGGAAGCTTCTGCGCTTGTCCCAACCGTGACTCGGCTTTGCCAAGCACTGGGCATGGAGACAACAAGCAACGCCGGGACTGCTGCGCATCTCGCAGTGGTCAACCTAAGCTGCGGACCGACTCGGTCGTCCATAGAAATGAAGAGTGCCCCACCAGCAAATGCAGCGGGATTGTTTCGTGCGTCGAAAGTAAAAGGCAGCACGCTGGCCACGGTTGATACACCGGGAATTGGATTCAGTACTTTTCTTGCCAGCTCCAAGAACCAACGTGATAACCCCGGTTGGTTCGGTTGGTTAAAGCCAGCCAAAAAAATGGCTCATGGAAATTCGCTGACCAATGAATTTCTCGATGTCGCGATTCATCCGGAATCGGGAGGAATCGCTGCGGTGCATTGTGGGATGCAGCGAGGCAATCGATATTCATGGCAATTGGCGCATTACGACGCGGAGGCAAGTGGCGATGGATACTCTCAGATGGAGTGCCAAAAATTGCGAGTCCTTTCAGCCGATACTGCTCGAGGTACTATCGAAGCGGTGGGTCGTTTAATTCAAGACAAGAAAACGGTTGGCGAGTTCTCCATTCAGTACGGTGTCGAAACGGGCTCGCGATGGATCGACATCGCCATCGAAGTGAATCTCTCCAATGCACTCAAGGCAAATCCATGGCGGTCTTATGTGGCTGGACGAGCCGCCTGGTCCAGTGACGCATTGTCGGTGCGCCCGCTCATCCGCAGTAAGCGCCATCGAGCGACCGGTAAATTCCTGGAATCGCCCCTGGGAGTCGTAATTGACGAAGGAGATCGGCAGCTACAAGTTTGTAGTTATGGTTTGCCTGCACATCGCCGCGTGGGATCGAAACGACTCGATACGTTGCTTGTAGTGCGAGATGAATCGCAACGCAAATTTCGCCTCGCCTACGGATTTGATGTGCCAGCACCCTTGAGATCAGCCATTCAGCGGATTCAAGCTCCGACAGTCATTCCGCTTGCAGATAGTTTCAAGCAACCGTTGCGAGGATGGTTAGTTGATCTCAACTCCAAATCCGTCCTTGCCACAGAATGGCAGGCCTTGGGGTCCGACCTGGCGCGATGTCGTATCGTAGAGACCTCAGGTAAGCCAACTCGAGTGAGCTTGAGGATGTTCCGCGATATCAAGAGTGCATGGCGAGTGCATGACCGTGCCGCCATGACCGTGGAGGAGGGGGCTGTGGCGTTGCGGTTAGCGGGACATGAGGTCGTCGAAATTGAAATACAGATTTAGTCAACGTGCTTCCTAATGGTTACACGCACTCGTTGTTTCGGTCCTGTTTATTCGTCGGCATCGTCGCCTAGAGTGATTTCAACGGGGACTGCTTTGCCGTCCCTCAGGATAGTGAGCTTGGCGAGTTGACTTGGTTTAAGTCTCTCGATGACGCTCATGAGGTCATCGAGTGTCTTTACCGGTTGCCCCTCGACGGCGAGAATTACATCAGCGTATCCGATATCGACTTGTCGTTGTTCGCCAAAATAGCTTCGCCTCCGGATGATACGAACTCCTCGCAGGCCAGCTTGTTCGGCAGGTCCACCTGGAACGAGTTGACCGATGACGAGACCATCGTCGGATTGAATGTATGCGGCGATACCCAGCGATGGCCGAACTACTCGTCCATCACGAATCAGCGAGGTGGCGACTCGTCGAATGGTGTCGACAGGAATAGCGAAACCGACGCCCGTATTCTCTCCGGTCGATGTCGCAATGGCGGTGTTCATGCCGACTAACAGGCCGCGGCTATCGAGCAGAGGGCCGCCTGAATTGCCTTGATTAAGTGCCGCGTCAACTTGAATCATGGATTTCAAGACGCGATGGTTATGTGTGGGTACGTTGCGACCCAAACTACTGACCACGCCGACTGTCATACTTCGCTCAAGACCAAAAGGGCTGCCGATTGCGTAAACTTTTTGTCCGACGCGAAGTGGTAACGATTTTCCTAGCTGTAATGGAATGAGGGATTCTTCCGACGCTTCGATCTTGATGACGGCCATGTCGTTGGGAGGGTCTTGCCCCACGAGTTTGGCTTCGAACTGTTTTCCATCGAAGAGGGTCACGTTTAAGCGATCTGCACCTTCGATGACATGGTAGTTTGTCAGGATGTGTCCTTGAGCATCGATTATGGAGCCGCTGCCACTCCCTTCCTCCTGAGTTGCCTTTCGAAAGAACCGATCGATCTGAACTGCTTGAGTCGAGATATGCACAACGGAGCGATAGCAGTTCTCGTAAACAGCAATATTGCGTTGCTCTTCTGGCGTTAGATACTCGTCACCGTCTACGCCAACGATATGGCCAACGGAATCGGAGTTTGCCAAAGGGGAGCCATCTTGTGGATTTTCCACAGCAATTGCTGGGGTTTCTACAAGGGTAAGCCAAAAGCCTAGCATTGCACCCACGCTGAGAAGCAACAAACAAAGGACTGCAAAAGCGGAACGAGATGCCATGACTCAACTCTTTTTCACAAACTTTCTGATTGGAAATAACTGCCATTCAGTCTTTCTCCCTCCTACAACATACAACAGCGCGAATTGGTCGCTCAACACCGATCCGTCGCGATCCCGGTGGTCGGCATAACTTGTCAAATCGTAAAGCTCGTGGTAATCGCGCGACTCTATGGTAAACCTGAACTATTCCCTAGGCGTCACAGTATCGTTGGCAGCTTTGCGTGGCCGATAGCTACTCTAGGAAGGAAATCGCAGGAAAGGATGCCGTAGCGACGTGAATCGCAGCGGAGCTTTGTTTGTGGTTTTATTCTCACCCCGCAAACTTAACCCACCTCATTCTTCATATATCGGACCCCGTTTCCAAGCGATTTGGGCCAGTATGGCCCCTTCGAAATTGGGTGTCAGGAGGACAACGAGATGACCCGTTCCCTTTGTGCTTGGCTCGCATCGCTTGCCCTATTTGCCGCCCCGAGCTTTGCTTCAGCTCAGAATTTTCGAAGCCATAGTTTCCTCGCCCCCGTGGCACTGGAAGCCCGCTGTCAGGTTGCTGACGGAATGCTGCTGGAGTGGACTACGCCGATTGGCCTAGGTCGCGATCCACTGCATGCGGCAGTGCTGGCCGCCGATATGGCGACAGACCAAATGCAGGAGTCGAGTGGACAATGCGGCGCAGAACTGGCAGATGCCCCTGCCCCTGCAGCAAGCACCGACAAAGCGATAGTCGCTGAACCTTCTCTCGCCTGCGAGCCCGAAGCGTTTTGTCCCTTCGCTCATCTCGCCGCGACCGAACCAGTCGATGTAATTCCACACGCCATTGTTGCAGATGCCATTGTTACGAAAGGCGTTGTTGCGCATGCCATCGTTGCAAAAGGCGTTGTTGCGAAACATGTCACTCCGACGCCCAATGATGCAAAACGTGTTGATGCAAGACGTGTTGGCGCAGCCGCCACGATTGTGACGCTCGAGCAAGACGCGTACATGCCTTACGTCATCGCACAGAATCCCCCTGTGCGTTTGAATTTGCTCCCTTTCACCTATCCCCAATCCTGCCTTCTAACAGATCGGCCAACTCAACCCGTAGTTGCCCCATCGTTGGACCTCTCCGTATTGATTCCCGGCGAAGAACAGCTCCAGTTCTTAAGTCGGACTTATCGCTCCATGCAGCCAAGACTCCCCCTAGCTTGTTGGATGGACGAATTGATCTGGCGCACCAGTGAGCTATTGGCTGCGGAAGGGCCAATTGTCTCCTGGTGCGATGCGGACAAAGTAGGCAGGCTGGCGGCTGATTGGTCCGTTCTGGCGAGCGAGAAGATTGGCGAAGTATCGCAACCTGCGTTGCCAATTCTTGCTCGAAATGTCGCTCCGGAGAATGCCAAACCGGTGCCGGCGGCCAACCCGGTGCAACCCCCTGCACCTAAGGAAGAGTTCGTGGTCGCGGCGGTTGTGCTCAAGTCGGCAGCCGAGGAACTGGAGTCGCTTGCCTCGACGCTGCGAACTTGGGGTGATTCGCTGCAAAGAGTGGCGGCCGCCAAGCAGCCACTCCTTCGCTAGACGAATCTGTGATGCGGTGAAGAACGCCCGCTGTTCGGCCATGTAAGCCAGTAAAAACGCAACGCGCAGAACTAGCTGGCAGCCCTAGATTCGAGCATTCGAATTAAGGTGCGAAGCATAGCTGCGGTTGCACCGGCGTCTCGGAAAGGCTTGGGGCTGTCGGCAAAGGCGGGTCCCGCTATATCAATATGGACCCAGGGAGTGTCGCCCACGAATTCTTGCAAAAATTTGGCCGCTGTAATGGCGCCTCCCCAGCGGCCGTCCCCCATGTTCTTGATATCTGCGACCTTGCTTTTAATCTGATCAGCATAGAAGTCAAACATGGGGAGTTCCCAAACGGGTTCGCCGACAATTTCAGCCGCCATGCGGACCATGTCGACGAATTCCGCATTGTTGCTGAATAGACCACACACATCCGTTCCCAGGGCGACCAGGCAGGCTCCCGTTAACGTCGCTAAATCAATCATGCACTGCGGTTGATCGTCGAGGGCCACATTCAGAACATCTGCTAATACGACACGACCCTCCGCATCGGTATTCAATATTTCGATTGTTTTCCCACTGCGAGTTCGCAGCACATCGCCAAGACGGAAGCAATCGGCAGACACCATGTTTTCGACCAAACCGCAATAGCCGAAAATATTTTCTTTCACGCCCAATCGCGCTGCAGCAACGATCGTTCCCAGCACGGTGGCTGCCCCTGCCATATCGCATTTCATATCTTCCATGGAAGGGCTGGGTTTTATCGACAGGCCTCCGCTATCGAACGTGACCCCTTTTCCAACCAGTGCGACGGGTCGAGCATTACTATCACCCCCTCGATAACGGAGTTTTACCAAGACGCTTTCGTGTGCAGAGCCTCGGCCAACGGCTAACAGGGCTTCGCATTTTTCATTCGCTAATCTCTCTTCGTCCCAAACTTCTACTTCAAACCCATATTGTTTTCCCAGTGCCAATGCTTGCTCAGCAAAGGCTTTGGGGAATAAGAAATTGGCTGGTTCGTTCACCCACCGTCGTGTGCTGTTCATGGCCTCACCAAGGATGGTTCCGCTCGCCGCGAGCGATTCGTTGCCGTCCAAGAAAACCAACTCCAGTGGAGCATAGCATTTCGGTTTTTGCTGATAGAGATCCTGTCCAGCCGTTCCCGTCCAGGCGCCAGTTACGAAGGCCCGAAAGTGATCTTCGGTACAGAAATCCTTCGACGCAACAATAACTCGCTCCCTAGCCCGATCCGAGAGGCGACGAGTGATTACTGCACCCAACTCGTAGGCAGCTCCCTCGTCCATTGATTTAGCGTCACCCAGCCCCACAATCAAATAGGCCGCTGGTCCACCATCCATAGTCGATGGCACCAGGTGGGTATCCAGTCTCTTTCCGGAAATGTCTCCACGAGCGAAGGCGCGTTCAAGCCACCCACCTTGCGTGTCATTTACGCCTTGAGCAGTTTTTCCTAATTTCCCGGCTGTATCGATACTGATGACTAGACAATCGCAAACTTGGACTTCGCTGCCGCTGTCAATCGACTTGATCTTCATTCCATTCGCTTTCTGTATTACACGTTAAGGTCGTCTAAGGTCGAGCAGTTTAGCGATTGTGCAGAACTCTACCCACCACGCTCTGGTTATTTTGAAGTCACAAAAGTGGCATTATTGAGGTTCCAGTGATATGCTTAACGCTAGTCGGCGGGCTATCTTTGGCGGCTTTTTCTCGGAGACGCGTTCATGTCTGAAACGGAACAGTTTGGCGAGCTGATACCTACGGGTGGCGGTGACAATATCCCCTTGTTGAAAAAACGCTTGCTGGTTGGGCGACGCGACTCATGTGATATTGCCTTGAAGTTTGCCAATGTTTCTGGAAAACACTGCCGGCTTTCGCTCGAACAAGGCTACTGGTTCGTTAACGATTTGAGCAGTCGCAATGGTACTAAGGTCGACGACCGAACGATTATTCGCAAACGTCTCGATCCGGGGTGCAAGCTGTCTATTGCAAAACACGAGTATCGGATTGAATACAATCCCGAAGCTTTGGGTGCCTTTGGGCCTCCGCCGCCAGATGACGATCATATTGATGAAATGTTGCGGCGCAGTCTTCTTGACCGAGCAGGACTCACTCGGCGTTCGAAGCTCGGTTCCGAAGATGACGAGGATTGAAGCTGGCACCGCCTGACTTCCGGTTCGTCAATCATTTGGCCAACGATTGTTGCTTAATTACTACTGTCCAAGGTAACCCTCTCGATGTCGCAGCTTGCTCACCATGTCTTTTTCACCTTGCACGACGATAGCGATGAAGCGCAGAACCGACTCGTTGCGGCTTGCAAAGAGTATTTAGACAATCATGACGGGCTGGTGTATTTCGCAGTTGGCAAGCGAACTCCCGACCTGGTTCGTCCGGTAAATGACCAACAATACCATGTGTCCTTGCATGTGGTATTCGTTGATCGCGCCGCCCATGATGAGTATCAGGTTGCCGCTCGCCATTTAACCTTCATCGAGCAAGAACGGGACAATTGGGCGGAAGTTCGGGTTTGTGACAGCGATTTGAGTTAACGCTATTATGAAGGACTTTAGTCTGTCGCCGATTGAGCAGCAGGCGTTGCATTACCGTTCATCGATGGACTTTTCTTGAGCCCAACAGCGAGTCTCCTCAATCGTACTGTGCTCTTCGCGCAGCTGCCGATTCCTCCCGCGGGTCCAACCCCTATTGTTGGAAATGTCCCTTTGGCCGCGGGATATCTCATCTTGCACGCCCGGCGCCGTGGACTGCAAAAGCAGTTTCAATTTGAAATTCTTCCTCCCAATGTTGCCAACACGTTTTCCGATTGGGGAATTGTCGAAGCGATTCTGGCGCGGCAACCGGGCATCGTGGGATTTTCCTGCTACCTCTGGAATATCGATCGCACGCTGTGGATCTGCGCGCAGTTAAAAGCACGATGTCCCGATATCGTCATTGTCTTGGGTGGCCCGGAAATTACCAACGACAACGCCTGGGTCTTTGCCTCAGGGGTCTTCGATTTTGCCGCTGTTGGTGAGGGAGAGCAAACATTTAGCGATCTGCTGGAGTCGATCCTGGCAGGCAATCAGGATCGCGAACTCATTCCTGGTCTGTGGAGAGCAACCAATCCCCAAATACCCCTGTTTAGAAAACCCATTGCAAACCTAGATGACGTTTCATCCCCTTATTTAGAAGGGATTCTAAACGCGGCCGACGAACGCATGCTGTTGCTCGAAACGATTCGCGGATGCGTGTTTAAATGTAAGTTTTGCTATTATCCTAAAAGCTATGACTCATTGTATTTTGTTAGTGAAGAAAAAATTGTTGCGAATCTTAGGCATGCGCGGGAAGCGGGCGTTACCGAGGTCGTCCTGCTCGATCCGACTCTAAACCAACGCCGCGATTTTGACGGATTTCTCAAGCTACTGGCCCGTGAAAACGTGGGACAGCAATTCACTTATTTCGGTGAGCTGCGTGCTGAGGGTATCAAAGCGGAAACCGCTAAGCTCCTCCGTGAAGCCAATTTTACGGAAGTCGAGATTGGCTTGCAGTCTGTCGATCCAGCGACTCAGGATCTCATGGACCGACGCAACAACATGAAGGCTTTCGAGCGGGGTGTTGCGGCCCTGTTGGATGCCGGCATTCGAGTTAAAGTCGATCTTATCATCGGGCTGCCCGGAGATACCGTAGACTCTGTTCGGCGAGGTTTTGATTATCTGGCTACCAACAAGTTGTTTACTTCAACACAAGTATTTAACTTGGCGATTCTTCCCGGGACCGCGTTCCGGGCCGAGGCAGAGCAGCTAGGTCTCAACTTTCAATCGCGTCCACCCTACTACGTACTAGAAACTCCCACGCTGAATTCCGCCAACCTCTACGAGTTAATGGCGGACGCACAAGATATTTTTGATACCGAGTGGGATCCATTTCCCGAACCAAAACTACGCTTTGATAATCACCCCGATTGTGTGGAATGTGTGCGAATTGATTTGGCCAGTTCGGAAACTGAACTCCCCTCTCCCCACCAGCGCGCCCAAGCGCTGACGCTGTGGTTCGCAGGAGAATCATTCAATCAGCACACGGAGCGAATGACGGGAGTCATTGCACAAGTTTTGAAAGACTGTCCCCATTCAACTTTGCAAGTTGTCTTGGAACCATTGGGTGATCCGACTTGCATCGGAGTTGACTGCGTTGAACATTTACTGTCGGCCTGTTATCAGCATCCGAACTATCTGGATCGCTATTACAGTTTGAGTCCCCAAGGCTTACTTGGGTCAAAACGAGTACTTGTAGTGGTCGATGAAGAGGAACTCGATCAACTCGATGCGGAATGGGTTGATGCCATGGAAGAAGTGGCCACTTTTTGTTGTGGCGACGCCAACGCGTGTTAAGTTAGCGGCCGTGTACAGCATTTTAACCCCGGGTAATTTCAGTCGTATTGCCATACTTCGCGAAGAGTTTGCCGAATTTTTTCTAACCGCCACGTCGCATGCGGGCTGCGGAAAGGGAGTCGTTCGAAGTAGGTCCTCTCTAGCAGTAGCTGTTGGAGTAAGACTGGTGACTTGCCTTTGAGCAAATGTGGCCCAAAAAGTACTGCTGATTGCTTGTCGATTCCATCATAGGCCGGGTCGCTTTCCGACGGTGATTTTGTAGATGAGGACTTGGCAAACGGAGACTTGGTAAAGCTGAGAACAGTGTAGTTTCGGGGACCCGCGACAATGGTCTCATTCCGCAAGAAGTAATTGTTGTTAAGAGCCCACTCACGTACTCGTTCAATCATTTTGTTGGGTTGAATGACCAGAGTTTCAGGCACGTTTTGCGGATGATCTTCCAGTATCTTCACAATGTTTTTTCCTCCCATACCGCAGATCGAAACGCTATCAGCTTCGTTGGGAGATGTGCAGCCAAGCCCTTCGCCGAAGCGGACTTCAGCATTGCAACCCAGGAGATTGGCTTTCGAGTTTTCAAAGGGTCTCCATTTGTTTTCAATGGCAATACCTCGATCGATGCGTTTGGCGAACAACAGTTCGCGGATCAGATTGCCATGATCGGAGCCCACGTCTATGTGGACTTGAGAGCGAATCGCGTAAAATACTTCACGTAATCGCAAATCCAATCGCTGCGTCATGAGTGGGTCGGTAGGAGAGCCAAGCTTGCAAGTCCATAAAAGGTGTACTCGACGTCTTCTGCTGGGTCGAAAGCAAAACCTGAAAATCCGCCCGTTGGACGCTCCATGGACAAAACGAATTCTCGCGCCCGTCGGTAATCAATCAGCTGACTTGCATTCAAGTCAGTGAGGGTAATTGTGGCCGTGCATGTGCTCAAGAGATCGGCTAGCGGGATGCGAGTGTTGGCGGCAAAACCACCTTCATCGGCGGCCTGGTCTGCAAGGAATTCGACCGTTCGCGCAATGAGCTCACTATCGAGCGCTTGGAGAGTTTTCAGTGCGCCAATGGCAGCCGCCGTCGGGTTTACCCCGGCGCGTTTGCCAACTCGAATCTCTAGAAATCCACCCTCTGGATGCTCGCGTTCTTTGAGAAATGCGATGGCGCGATCAGCCTGAGGTATTTCAAGTCCCATGAGTTCGTAGCAGAGGACTGTCAAAAAAGTTTGATAAGTGCTGCCCGCTCGACCCTCGGGGCTTTTTGAATATCCGCCATCCTCGCGACGAAGCGTTTCAAGCAGCATGCCAAGTTGAATGGGCCAATCTTCTGGGGCGTCATCCAGTACGCTCACTCCCGCCCCGATCTCCAAGACGCCAGCGGCGAAGACCAGTGAAATAAGATCGACAATTCCCTCTCTGCCAAGCATTCGCGAAGCCAAAAACTTAGCGGCTCGATCCGCGGTACTGGAATCCAATTCACCCAGCATCAGCAAAGCGCGCAAGGCGAAACCTGTATAGTACGGATCTGAACCACCTTCTCTGCCGCCGAATCCGCCATCACTTTGTTGGCATGAGCGCACATAGTCGGAGTGACGCCGCTTTAGTTCCATCGGAATAGCGCCTGCACCAATGGCAAGGCGTATCGAGAGATCACTCAGGTAGGGCACCGAATTGGCCTTCGATCGTCGCTTGGTTGAGTAATTGTCGGATATGATCGGGAATAGGGATCGACGACAAGCGGCCGTCCGAGGCCATCAGGCAACAGACCGCCGTAATGCTTCCCCGTGCGATGTCGACATCATCGCGTCGAATTCGAAACCCGTAGCGCACGCTTTTATTCCCTAGATGTTCTACAATGACTTCGATCCGCAGGAGCTCTTCAAATTTGGCTGCTCCGAGGTAGTCGCAATGTGCAGCGACCCGGGGCCACGTTAGATGAGTGCCATTGGCTTGGGGTTGCATTACCGACAAGCCCAGAGACCGCAAGAGTTCGTGTTCGGCTGATTCCAACATGGGAAAGAATGCTGAAAAATGGACGATTCCAGCTGCGTCTGTATCGCGAAACTCAACTCGTCTCTCGACGCAGAATGATTTTGAGGAGTCGGTCATAGAATTAGTGTGACACGGGGCTCGAATGGCAAAGCAAAAAACGCGGAGCCACATGTAGCTCCGCGTTCATTGAATGTCGTTTAGGATTTTCTACGCTTAATGCAAGCGTACGGACAAAGTTAGCTACTCACCGACGTAGGGAAGTAATGCCATAAAGCGAGCTCGTTTAATAGCTGCTGTTACTGCGTGCTGACTGACCGCCGTACAACCACTCTTGCGCCGGCCAACAATTCGACCGTGCCGGTTGACTAGTTTCTTCAACAGTTCCGTGTCCTTGTAATCGATATACATAGGACGTGGACGATGACCATCCACGAAAATCGGATCTTTCTTTTTCGTCCGTGAGCGAACCCGCGATCGCTTGCGGGCCCGACTCCGGTTGCTCATCGGGCGCGGGGCCATGGCACTGGTTCCAGAATAATCGGGTACTAAATGTCGAGCCGCAGATTATGCAGCAGCTCTATGGAAATAACAAGGGCTATCGTGAAGAATTCGTGCTGTTCAAGTTCGGCTATTTGACTTTCTTCATATGATCGAGTAATCGGCCCGGTGAACCCATGGCGTGGTATCCACCATCCACGTGCAATATTTCGCCTGTGACGCCGTTGCTGGTAGGATGTAGCAAAAATGCGCCCGTATTGCCTACTTCTTCATGGGTTACGTTACGTCCCAGTGGAGCCATGTGCTCGTACAGTTCCAGCATCTCGTCTACACCAGCGGCGCGACCGGCAAGGGTTCGCATAGGGCCGGCCGAAAGTGCATTAACCCGCACTCCCAGTGGACCCATATCGTAGGCCAGGTAGCGAACGGTTGCTTCCAAGGCGGCTTTGCAGATCCCCATGACGTTATAACCGGGCACACATTTCTCACCACCGAAATAGGTCATGGTGGCCATTGCGCCTCCTGGTGCCATGTGGTCGCGTACGGCTGCTGCCACCGCGATGAGAGTATACACGCTGACATCCATAGCCAATTTGAAACCGGAACGGCTCGTAAAGATGGTGTCTCGCGCTAAGTCTTCTCGATCTGCGAAGGCGATTGAGTGAAGCACAAAGTCGAGTTTTCCTAGTTTCTCGACGGCATGGGCTACAACCGAACGAATTTGATCGTCGTTTTGAGCATCGAGCGGTACCAGGAAAGCCGCATTGGGATATTCATCGGTCAATTGCGACACGCGTCTGCGATTGCGTTGGCGTTCATCATCTTCGCGGTCGGGTAAATGAGTAAATCCGCAAACACCCCCTCCATCCATGATCCTTTTCGCAATGGCCCACGCAATGGAATGATCATTCGCGACGCCAAGAATCAATCCCTTCTTACCTGTAAAGTCCATTCGTTTTATTCCTCGTTTGTTAAGTTCAGTGATTAGTTGGGTGTTTACTAAAGAGCCCAGATTACGGCAAATTCGTGCGAACGTCTATTTGCCTTCGTGTAACTGAGCGGGTCGAGTACCATTTATCGGTCAAATCCATCTCGCACGGTGGGAGGCAGTTTTTTTCTATTTTTCGGTCAACAATGGGCGGGGTATGATGCGTTCCGAATCGCGTGACAGTAACGATACCAGCCGATTGATGGGTGATTTGGCGCTGGCGATGCTAGCGCCTCTTGCGGAGGGACGCACGGACGAGCAAGTTATCGGAGCCGTGCTGCCTCATATCTCGCTATCGCTTCAGTGCACCACTGCAGGCGTGGTTCGACAGAGTGGAAAAGCATGGAAAACGCTTGTATGGGTTGGACCATCCCAGGAATTGCCATTGGATTTGATCTCAGATTGCTTGGATCGTGGCAGCGTCGCCATTCAAGGAAAGTGGGTTGCGATTTCGTGCAGTCCCGAAGTTCGCGACTCCAGTGCCGACCTGAACCGAGGAGGAAATTCGATTCTTTTGCTGTCAGGTGAAACGAACAACGCGGCGACGACCACACCGCACGTCCTAACTGGCATCGGTAGAGTTCTAGGGCAAGCCATGCAAGCGGCCAGCATTCAAAGCGAGGTTCAGGTGCGCTGTCTGCGATTGGAGGAAATGTTGAGAATCGCCGTGCTATGGTCGCACAAAGATAATTGTGACGAGTTATTAGAAGCGATTGCACAGACCGCTACTAAGCTGCTCAACGCCGAGCGAGCGAGTATTTTCCTATGGGACCGACCTCGACATAAGCTGGTGGGCCGGCCCGCACTAGGTGTTGAAGGGAATGCCTTAGAAGTGGACGACGATGAAGGGGTCGTCGGGTCCGTGCTCCACTCGGGAACACCTAGGTGTTGGCAAGCGGGCGACGATATCGAGGCCGAGGTAAATCGGAAAGTCGATCGCAAGTTAAAGTTCCAAACGACCAGTTTGTTGGCGGTACCATTGTGGTCGGTGGCCGGACTGGAAACACGTGATGGTCGTCGTTTACCGATAGGCGTTTTTGAAGTAATCAATCGGAAGCAGGGAGGTTTTACCCAATCGGATATTTCAGCGTTAGAAGAATTAGCCACACAAGCGGCTGCCGCAATCCAGAACACTCAAGGCCGTCAACGATTGCTCGAAAATCGCGATCGCCTTGTCACTGTGGCCGCCGAGTCAGCACAGGTCGTAGGGCAACATGCTTCGATGGTTGCCGTGCGGGAAACAGCGCAAAGAGTTGCAGAAACGGATTTATCCGTGTTGATATTGGGTGAGAATGGAACGGGCAAAGAAGTGTTGGCGCGAAGTATCCATTTTCAAAGCAAGCGGAAACACCAACCGTTTGTCGCAGTGAACTGCGCGGCGCTCGTGGAGACGTTGCTAGAGAGCGAGTTATTTGGACACGAGAAAGGGGCATTCACAGACGCTCATCAAACGCGGCAGGGTAAATTTGAATTGGCTCAAGGAGGTACGTTGTTTCTGGATGAAGTGGGCGATCTGAGCCAAGGTGGGCAAGCGAAACTTTTGCGAGTTTTAGAGGAGAAGAAAATCGTTCGCGTCGGTGGCTCACTACCGATCGCCGTCGACGTTCGCGTATTGGCCGCCACGAATCAGCCACTGGTCGAAATGGTCCGTTCCAAACGATTCCGCGAGGATCTTTTTTTTCGTTTGAATATCGTCACCTTGAATCTGCCTTCATTGCGAGAACGCGGCAGCGACATTCTGAATTTGGCTGAGCACTTTTTGAATCAATTTGCCAATCAAGTGGGACGACGAGTGCCTGTTTTTTCTCGCGCAGCGCGAGAGGCTTTGCTGAATTATTCTTGGCCCGGCAATATCCGCGAATTGCGCAATCTCGTGGAACGGATCAGCTATTTGTGCCCTGGTGATGAAATTTCGGACGCTGATTTGGGACTCAGTGGCGCGCAACACGCCTTGCGGAATTCGGTCAACTTCAACAGCGCCACATCCAACTCGCTCGAGCACCGCACCGGCGCGTCATTCGATGGCGGTGTGGATGTGACCGTTGATGGTCGAACTCTAGCCGATGCCACTCATGATTTTCAGGTGCAGCAGATTCTCCGCGCGATCGATAAGTGCAATGGCAACATGACCGACGCGGCGGCGAGGCTAGGTCTACACCGCTCAAATCTCTATCGCAAGATGCGGCAGTTAGGCATGGAGACTTCGGACTAGCGCGACGGTCACTCGACAAAGTCGCGAATGTAAAAACCAATTAGCGCGCCTGCCAACATTGCGATGGGGATGGCGATGGCAAGGCTTGCGGTGACGCGCATCCAGACTTTTCTACTATCAAATCCATGATAAATCGTTGGCAGAGTCTGAGGTACTGCATCCCACTGTGGCATAGAACCTGGCAACGTGTCGATGAGGGCGTTGGCCGTAGCGGTGCTCGACCGGTCCGCATCATGAGACGACTCGGTGTCACTTCCATCGAAGGGAGATGAGGGGAGGGGAGGACCTGCATCTTCTGCGGGCGGCGGGGGAGCGGTCCAAGGGCGTCGATTCATGGGACGTTGCACGGGATCTTGAAACGTCTGCGCCCATGGTTCTAACCGCTCGGCAACTTCAGCCGCTGATGAAATGCGCCGCGTGGGATCCTTATCCATCATGTCGGCAATCAATTCCACGAATTCTTCGCTTGTATCCGGAGCGAATTTTCGAGGATGCCAAGGAGTCTCTTCGCAGTGCCGTCGACATTTGGAGGCAGCGTCACCTCCAGGGAAGGGTACTTTGCCGCAGATTGCGTAATAGAGTGTGCAGCCGAGCGAATAGATATCGGAAGCGGGGCCCACATCGCGTGGGCTACGAATTTGTTCAGGCGAAAGATAATCGGCGGTACCAACAATCTTGCCCGCTCGTGGATCGTCTCCCAGTGCCGTGGCCCAGGCGGCTAGTCCAACGTCGGACACCTTGGTTTGACCGTCCGGGGTCACCAACAGATTGCCAGGTTTTACATCGCGATGCACTAGTCCTTGGCGATGTGCATAATCCAATCCAAGTGCCGCCTGCATGATGATCGCGGATGCTTCGCCCATATCGAGCATCCCTTTTTGTCGCACTAACCGTCTCAGATCAGTGCCTGGAACGAATTCTGTGACCAAGTAATGCACATTGCCATCTTGCCCCGCATCAAAAGCACGGACCAAATATTGGCAATCCAGACCGGCTTGGAGACGGATTTCGTGCAAAAATCCTTGGCGTGCCTCCTCAGTTGCTTTCTCAAGTGGCAGAACTTTTACGGCGCATTGTCGCCCCATCACCTTATGGACCGCTTTGAAGACCTGTCCCATCCCTCCTTGCGCAATCCAATCCGTGATGATGTAAGGGCCTAAATTCAATTTGGTACGGCCACCGCGCAGTTGAGCCGCTTGATACTGTGTTAGCAGTCCACTGCGAACCATGATGCGAGCAATGGACTCGTCCGATCGGTCTGTCGTTTTAGCGGCCATCGCCTCCCATACATCAGGTGCAACCAAGCCACTCCGGATGGAGGCCTCGTAGAAAAGAGATCGGGTGGAGCTTGGCTTCTGGTTCACGGCGTTTTCCGGCGACCTTAGCGACAGTCGAATCGTATCAACATGCGGTAATATACCTTGCCTTTCTTACAACGGAATGATTCGGTTTT
Source organism: Pirellulaceae bacterium (assembly GCA_041749395.1). GTDB lineage: Bacteria > Planctomycetota > Planctomycetia > Pirellulales > Pirellulaceae > Laterigemmans. The sequence goes on along the minus strand of JBGTBJ010000151.1, from coordinate 151,095 downwards.
AAGGGACTTCACGATTTTGCAGGTACCGACCACAATGACCCCCTTTCCAATGCAAAATCGTTTATCGATTTGAATTCCCCTATCGACGAGAGAGCCCTACTGATGCCGATGCAACGAACCCTCGTGCTGCTTAAGCCTGACTGTGTTGAACGCCGCTTGATTGGCCAAATCATCAGCCGATTTGAGACCAAAGGGCTGAACATGATTGCCATGAAGTTGTTGCAAGTTACTCCTGAGCTGTCCAAGCAACACTACGCAGAACACGTCAGCAAGCCATTCTACCCCAGCCTAGAGTCTTTCATTACCTCAGCCCCGATCGTGGCAATGATTCTAGAAGGGCTAGACGCGATCACCGTAGTCCGAGATATGCTCGGCGCTACCAGTGGTTTAAAGGCTACGCCAGGAACCATTCGTGGTGATTATAGCCTGAGTCGCCAAATGAATTTGGTACATGCGTCTGATGGACCAGAGGCGGCAACTCGGGAACAGAGTTTGTACTTCAAGGAGAGCGAGATTTTTTCGTATACGCCAGTGCTGGTGCCGTTCATGCGGGCTGGCGACGAATAGTTTTCGCGCGGTCGACAGCAACACTCTGATATTCCACTAATGCATTATCACTACTGCATTACAAACACTACTTAATCAAAATACCCAGCCCTCTTTAATTGACCGCCGGGCGCGGTCGAAATCGGATCATCTTGAAATGGATCTGGCAGTTGGCTGGGTATTGGCTGAGGAGGTTGAGGCAACCGTTTTTCCAATGATCCAGCCGACGGTTTTTGTTTCCCATTTTGGGGCTGAGCCGCTTTGGTTCGCACGGGTGAATGTGGCGCCTGTGGTATGAAAGGCTGTGGTGTCGACGGCTGTGGTGTCGACGGCTGTGCACCGTTGAAAATGGGAACGATTGGTTCGATGGGAGCAAGATTGAGTGGAATATTAAAGGTTCCCATGGCGTCGCAGGCTGAGCTGCTCTCCGCATCGCAGCTCACATCTGCACCATGATCGCAGCTATCGCATGTTCCATTATTGGACGTACCAAACATGATTCGATCAAAACCTGACGAAAACTTCGACATGATTTTACGCAGCGGCGATTTCTTCTTGGACGTACATTGAGCGCATTCGCAGCTGCTATTGTCCATCGCGCTTCGCTCGGTCTGATAGTCGTTCCAAAGTGGACCGTAATTGGGTGTGCCACTGACCTGTTGCGATGAGATGGGGTAGGGCAACGCGTCGTATTGCGACTCCGTGGGATACACCCATTCTCCTGGATTGGACAGCGGCATTTCCGGCTGTCCCGCTTGAGTCGTTTGACACATCCCTATCGAGCCAAGGATGGATGCTCCGGAAAAAAACGTAAGTGCCAAATTTCGACGAGGGGAGACGCGTTTGGTGGATTGCATATTAGTTCGATCGTATTGAGAGAGGGAGGCCAACGACGATGTGTCCTACTTCATTCCTTACAATCGATCGGAATAGCACAACCGTTAGACACAGAAGAAACGGAATTGGAGGCAAAGTCCGCCTAGTTGCTGTAGTTTGCCAAGCTTCCTATTTCCACACGGCATAACTATTTCCCTCTTGCACTGACAGGTACTTACCCGATACCTAAGGATTGGATCGTCGGGTATGCCCGACACGGGCCGCCCGGCCGTCCACCGAATACAATCCCACGCTTGAATTGCGTACTAACCCAGGGAAGGGGAGGGATACGATGAGGTGGCGACTGATGCTCAGTGTCTTGCTTGGCATGGCTACCGTTGGATTATTTTTCCACGGTCGTGCGAATGCCCAGGGTCTAGCGGTCCAAGGTCAACAAGTGTTGGCCGAAGCGAACCGCCAGGGTGGAGAGCTTGTCTCGCCGCCCAATCCATCAAGCGAATGTGTGCTGGTAGCGACAAAGGCTGCCAAGTTCCACTTCATCTTGGGTCGCTTGAGGCTGGATAGCACTTGCTACAATAAGTGCTCTCGAAGCGTTTCGTGGCAATTGCCACCAACCGATTCTTCAGAAGGTCTCGCGGCACAACCCTGCACTGAGACTGTGGATGTCACGGCAACTCGTGGTATTCCATCGCTACATTATCGGCTCGACACTCCTTTTCATGATGCAGTGATCGACGTCACGGATGCGGACTACGTGCGCATCGAATCGGTGCTTCATCGTGGCCCATTAACGGAGCGAATGCATATTGATCAGCGTCTCTCAGGAGTCATGAAAATCAGTTGGAAGGTAACCAATCAGCAAGGAGACTTGGTTAGTCACGACGATTTTTCAACGCCAAGCTTTGTTCATCTCAGGGCGAGTCATCCAAAAAGATATGCTTCGCATTTGCAGCCATTGCTGAATCGAGTTTTAGAACAACCACCGGCAGAGTGTGATGCCGAACAGCTACTGCACGCGCTAGAGAACTACCAACGTGGAGCAGCCGAATTGCATGCGGATGTTCGGCGCTGTATCGATGAACTTCGTGCACCGACACGCCGAGCGCGTACCGAGGCAGAAAACCAGTTGCTTGCGATTGGTTTACCAGCGCTGGCTCTAATGCAAGCTCAAAGCGTCGCTGACCTCGACTTTGAACAGCGCCAGCGGATGGATGAAATTCGCAAACGTTTGCAACCTCGCACTAGCGATACACCTTCGCAACTCGCCAATTGGCTCGTTACGGACATTGGCTACTGGAACATGACCGCGCGAGAGCTTACGGCAAGCCAACGCGAACTGGCCGATTCGACTGTGGCACGCGTGACCGGTAAACCACTTGTTGTTGGCCTGCAAGTTGCCGATGCGAATTGAAAGCACGCAATGCTAAGACAATAATCGACTGTACACAGTGGCTGTTGCTGCAGCCATTGTCCGATCGGAAAAATACTCGGCGTGCCGTGTGACTGCGGCGTTGGACATGTCCATCCAGTCATATTGTTCGGTGACCAAATCGCGGAGCTGCTGGGCAAAGCTCTCGACTGAATTGGGTTCGGCCAACAGGCCTTCTTTTCCATGCCGAATGGCCTCCGGTGTTCCTTCAACGTTGGTGGCAACGACTGGCAATCCGGCCGACATGGCTTCGAGCACCACCATGGGCAAACCTTCGCCATAGAGGCTAGGCAATACCATCGCATCGAGGCTGGCCAGGACGGTGGGAATGTCTTTTGTGAAGCCGACGAATTCCACAGCGTCGGCAATATCCAGTTTTTTGATTAGCGCATGAATCGATTGTTCGTACTCAGTACTCTCAAAGGGGCCAATGCAACGAAGCGTGATCTTAAAGTCTGCGCTGCGAAGTCTCTGCACCGCTTCGAGGGCGATCTCCAATCCTTTGCGGGGACGCATCAGTGCAACCATGCCTAAATTCCACTGGCCACCACGACGCGGAATGGAACTGCGGCGAGGTCGAACCGCTGGCACGCCGTTGTGCACCACCGTGACCTGGTCCTGACGCCACCCGTCTGTCAGCATTTGTTGGCAGAGGCTATTAGATACTGTGATCAGATGTGACGCAGATCTCAAAGACCATCGTTCCACCCAATTATTGATGCGATTCCGCCAGGCATGGGATGAATCTCGTACGGTGGGGCTGTGAACGTGATACACCCAAGGAATACTCAGGTAGCGAGCCAAGCGGCTTGTGATCATGGCAGATCGTGGAGTGTGCGCATGAAGCAACTTGTAGCCGCGACTTCTTACTCGATCTGCGATTCGCTTCGCTGCTGAAAAGTCAAAACGGTTTCTCATCACTTCGGTGAAAAGGTTGCTTTGACTCAGATCGAATTGCTCGCCAAATCGTCCATCGAAAAGGCTGACAAAATCTGCTTGAAACCCGAACTTGGGTAACTGACGTCCCAAATGCATTTGTACTCGTTCGGCCCCCGCAAAATACTGGCCGTTGACCACATGCAGCACCGACTGCAAGCAATTCGGCCTCAATGCGGAATCGTTCCCCTCGCGAACGGTTGCCCCGATGGTGACCGGAATTGTGGGATCAATATTCCACGGCTGCAAAGATGTACTGGGGGTGGCAATATCGTGCATGTGACAAACCTGGGGTCATTTGTGAAATCCATCAAAGGAACCCTAGCTTGCGATTGTCACTTGTCCGTAAATCGCTCGACTCGCTCTTTTATGCCGGGAATGATACGGGTTGCATTATCGCTATAAACCTTACGCAATACGTCGTCGGGTAAATCAATGCCATAGATCTGCCAAAAGCCCTGAGGAGGAAATGCTTTCTCCGAATAGGGAAAATACTCGTCCTTTGTTTCGAGAAAACGCCAATACAAACTCACCCGATTCTCTGGCCAAGGGCCGTCCGTTCCAAACAGGATTCGATCGGCATATTTGATGAAGAAGTCCCGCGAGGTATAGGGCTGTCTGCCTAGTTCGCTAATCCGTGATGCAGGATCGACGAACAAATTGGGATAATCATCCATCCATCGGGATAGCTGGGCAAGATCTTCCGAACTACTCGCCATATGGGCGCCAATGAAACGAGTGCCCGGATGTCGTTCCAATAATCGATTGCGAGCCGCCATCAATTCGTCGTAACTTGGAAAATCTTTTCCGTAGAAATGCCAATCCGGATGACGACTGATTTCCTCCCAGCGCTCATTCTCGGGGCCAAGCGGCTGGAAAAAGGCAGGCGGATCGCCCGAATGGATTAGTACAGGCAAACCAAGTTCACCACATACTCGCCAAATAGGGTCTAATTTCGGATCATCGATTGCAATCAGTTTGCCAAACTCATCCCGATAATCCAAGCCAAGCCTTTTAAAGACCTTCAGGCCACTAATTCCTTTGCCTTTGGCATCGCGAAGTGCTTGGGCGCAGCGATCGGCCCAGCCCGGTTGGTTACAGTCCCAGCTTCTCGGATCAGAAACTTGCCCCTCACCTTGGAAATCCAGATAGGCGAATACGGCAAATCGATCTCGATATCGCTTCCAAAGAAACTGCAGATGGTCGTCCAAGGTCGGCCCAAGTTTACCGTCCATACTGATACAGACGGCGATTTGATGGCGATTCATCATGTCGACAAAGTCGTCCAGTGCCTGCTCATTGTGTCTCTGTCGCATGAGAAAATGAGTGTGCACATCGACCACCGGAAACTTGGCCTGCGATAGCTTTGTTTCTTTCACGCGTAGAGTAGCCGCGGGGCGAAATTCACGCAGCAACAACTCTCGTCCGTCACGACCATCCAAAGGTGCGCTATCCAGTGGCACGCTTGGGTCCGATACCACGGTCGCCCCGTCTTGAGCAGCGCATTGCTGCGGAACGACAAACATGAGGAGGGTCGCGACGCACGTGTAAAACATCCGCCAATAGGATCGACTCACTACTTCTTCTCGCTAGCAATGGGGCGAATTTGGATATTTCGCCAGCGGACATGATAGGGTCCGCTATCACCAACCCCATGAACTTGAAGACCAATAAAGCCCTCGGCGTTATCCTGGTAACGTTTGGGGTCGTACTGAAGATCGGCCACCGGCTGATCATTGATCCAAGTTTGAATATGTCGGCCAACGGCTAACACGCGATACTTGTTCCAGGCCTGGTTTTTAAAATAATCGTGTTTGTTGACGGCCGGATCGGGCGATTCGGGTTCGGGGGATTGCCATCCACCGGCTGACTCGCCGTAGATAAATCCCGATGTGCTGGGGCCCGCAGCAATTTCCACCTGCGGACCATACGTAACACCGCCATACTGTCCATCGCGAAGCTTGGAACGGATCTGAACTCCCGAGTTCAATTCATTGTCTTCTAGCAACACTTCGAACGTGAGTTCGAAGTCAGCAAAGGTCTCCTCAGAGGCCAAAAACGTATTCGGACTTCCTGGCGAAGTGGTACCAACGATGGTTCCATTCTCAACACGATAGGTTGCTGTGCCACTCTGCACCGTCCAGCCGTCCAAGTTCTGGCCATTGAATAATGGCTTCCATTCTCCCTTGCCTTCTCCCGCTTCATCAGCGGCGGCAACATTGAACGAGAGTACTGTTGCCAGACAAAGGAATAACCAATGTTGTTGAAATCGAATCCGCATGATGAAATGTTGCCTGGAAACAAGGGAGGGATGTTCGTGGTGGGAAGCTAGCCTGAACGAAATGAATCGTCAGAGTTCAAGTCGTTAAACTGCTTCATAAAGTTGGTTAACGAAATCCCAGTTCACTACATTCCACCAAGCGGTTACATAATCGGGCCGCTTGTTTTGGTACTTCAAATAGTAAGCGTGTTCCCAGACATCGATACCCAACAATGGCGATTTGCCACTGGAGATGGGACTATCTTGATTTGCTGTCGCGACAATTTCTAACTTGCCATCTGTAGCGACAAGCCATGCCCAACCGCTGCCGAATTGACCACCTGCAGCGGTAGCAAATTGTTTTTGAAAAGCTTCGAAACCACCAAATGATTTCTCGATAGCTTGACCCACTTTGCCTCGTTTCATCGCACCACCATTAGGTGCCATCATTTTCCAGAACAAGGAGTGATTCACATGCCCACCACCATGATTGCGTACCGCTCCCCGAATGGCTTCGGGAATCGCATCTAGATCGGCAATCAGCTTGCTGGGTTCGAGTTTTTGAAGCTCAGGGTAATCGGCTAAGGCTGCATTGAGCTTGTCGACATACGACTTGTGATGGCGAGTGTAGTGAATCTCCATGGTCTGGGCGTCAATATATGGCTCCAGCGCGTCGAAGGCGTAGGGCAGCTTTGGGAGTGTTGCTTCGGCCGCACTTACACTGCTTGCGGATCCTGCAGTCACAGCAATTGCACCGGCGGCACCTACGGTGATCAATAATTCACGACGGTTCATTTGAGTCATGGGGAAATCCTCAATGAGATGTTTCAGTTACTTTTGCGAACCAGCATTGTACGCGCTGGCCGCATCGATGTCGAAGCACCCATTTTACCCAAGATTTATACTACCGCGGAATTGAAGGAATATCGCAGCGGGCTATTGCGACCACCGTCCAGTAAGAGTCGTGCGTTCACTAAGCGATTCCAGCATGCGAGGCGTCAAGGCGTTAGCTTGATAACGCCAGTCCCAATTGCCATCGGCCAAACCAGGGATATTCATTCGTCCGCTACTATCCAGATTTAGAATGTCTTGCATTGGAGCAATCGCCAATGCGGACTTAGAATCCCAAACCGCTTGCATCATTTTATCGGTGATATTTTCGTCCGATAAAGATGCACCAAACCAGTCCTTCACTGAGTTCCGGCCCACCTCGTTCAAAGTCTGATACCAGCCGCGAGTCGTGTCGTTATCGTGCGTGCCTGTAAAGGCAACACTATTCTCGTTGTAATAGCTGGGCAAAAAAATGTTGTCTGGATCGCCATCAAAGGCGAACTGCAGAACGCGCATTCCCGGCAATTGGAAATCATCCCTAAGTTTGCGAACATCTTCGGTAATCAAGCCTAAGTCTTCCGCAATAAAGGGAAGACCCCCGAGCGAACGTTCGGCCGCGCCAATGAAGTCACCAGCCGGCCCGACCACCCAATCCCCATTCTCAGCAGTGGGGGCAGTGGCAGGTATATGCCAGGCTGCAGCAAAGGCACGAAAATGATCGAGCCTCACGCCATCAACAAGTCCCAGTAAGGCGGAGAGTCGACGAATCCACCAGCCATACCCTTCCTCCTTCATTGCCCCCCAGTCGTAAACGGGATTGCCCCATCGTTGTCCCGTGGCGCTGAAGTAATCGGGAGGGACTCCAGCAACAACCAAAGGTTGCCTTGATTGGTCCAGAAGAAACAAACTTGGATTGGCCCAGACTTCTGCCGAATCATGGGAGACGAAGAACGGCATGTCGCCCATTAAGCGGACCTTATGTTGTCTCGCATAGTCCCGCATTTGATGCCACTGACGGAAAAACAAGAACTGCCCGAAGCGAACGAATTCAATACGTTGACTCAGGCTCGCCGCCATTTGCGACATCGCCAGGGGCTCGCGACATTTTAGCTCGCTCGGCCAATGATAAAAAAATTGCCCATTCTGGCTTTCTTTGATTGCCATAAATAAAGCAAAGTCATCGAGCCAGTGTTTTTGTTCTGTGCGAAATCGATCGTAATCATCTCGCAATGGGTCACCGGCAGCGGAGTGAAAACGCTCCCAAGCAATGTGGATCAAGCGACTTTTCAAATTTCTAGCGGCCGCAAAATCTACTTTGTCGTCTCGAAATTCCGCACTACCAAGGTCTTCCCAAAATAGCAGCTTGTCTTCGATCAATCTTTCTGGACTGATCAACTGCAAGTTGCCCGCAAAGGTGGAGAGAGGGTCGTAGGGCGAGTTACCAAGACCGGTTGGACCAAGGGGCAACATCTGCCACCAGCTTTGTCCTGCACCAGCGAGTGCATCAATCCAGCGCAGCGCTTGAGGTCCCAGATCGCCAATGCCAAATTGGCTGGGCAAGCTGGTGACATGCAATAGTATTCCAGATGCCCGATAGCCTAGGGGCAGCAACGACGTAGCACGATCGTGCTTGATGTCGACCATGTGTGTTTTTCAGTTCGAAAGATGTTGCGGGAGGCACAACCCGGACACACTTTACTTAGGGCGGTGTCCCTAGAGATGTGGTCCGACATCTTTGTATCGAACTGTAGACTGTAAGAGTTTGCGGAACCGCAAAAGATTATCGATTCTGCTCACTTTTCGGATTAATAGACTACTGCGTTGGCTTGGAATAGAACTGTCGATCGTTCAAACGTGGAATAGCGTCATAATTGGGATAGTATCCGTCTGCATACGGTGGTGCCGGGTACGCCTGACCTGGGCCTGATGGATACGGGTTATTGGGTTGCCAAGGCTGGCCACCACCCGGAAATTGGCCACCACCGGGAGTTTGCCCCCACCCACCATTATTCATTGGATAATTTGGATTCGGACCGACTGGATAATTTACCGGTGGAATGCCAGGACCCTGGTACCAAGGTGCGCCGTTGCCAATGTTGAGTCCTGCCAGGGGAGCTCCCCATTGATCGTAGGGAACTCCATAGGGTCGATAGGGAAAACGCCATGCTTCATAGGGTTGAACGGGGGGACCCCATTGTTCTACGCGATGGTAATTGTCTGACGATGGGCCATACTGCAACGTGCTGCGGAAGTGTCGATATCCGCTGACTTGATAATTTCCAGCTTGGGCCACGATCGCGGGGGGCGGCGAGGTGTACTGATTTGTCCGCATGCCAGTGTAAGGGTCATGCGTATAAAAGCTGGGTGCCGTTAGCCAATCAGAGGCTACGGCATTGCCACCCATCAACAGAAAAATGAGGAGACTTGCTTTTTGCATAGCCTCCAACATAGTTTGTGATTTTAGATATGTGAGAAATCACCAAAAATAAGGAGCCGCAACATTGCTGTTGCGACTCAATATTCTGTATATGCCGATTATAGGGCGACCGTTTCATGAATGGGAATTTGTAAGGCCGAAAAGACAAACCCATCGTCTACTGCATCCACGCGAACCGTTGTTCCCTCGCCATAAGTTCCTTTGAGCAATTCCGTCGCCAGCGGGTTTTGAATTTCTCGTTGAATAACTCGTTTCAAGGGCCGGGCACCGAATTGTGGGTCGTACCCCTCGGCTGCAATTCGTGAAATGGCTGCATCGGTAACATCAAGATAGAGTCCATTGTCACTCAATCGCTCACCCAGCGATTGTAGTTGCAATTGGACGATCCTACGAATCTGTTCGCGCTGCAGGGGTTGGAAAACGACGATGTCATCAATCCGGTTGAGGAACTCTGGTAGGAACTTCGCCTTCAGTGCTTGCTGAACTGCATCGTGCATTTCTTCTTGCGAACCACCTTCATTGGCAATTTGTTGAATAACCTGGCTGCCAATATTGCTCGTCATCACAATCACCGTGTTTGCAAAGTCGACGGTTCGCCCGTGGCCGTCAGTGAGTCGACCATCATCGAGTACCTGCAATAGAATATTGAAGACGTCTGGATGTGCCTTTTCCATTTCATCTAACAAGATCACGCTGTAGGGTCGGCGGCGAACTGCTTCCGTTAGCTTGCCACCTTCTTCGTATCCGACATAGCCGGGAGGAGCACCGATCAACCGTGATACGCTGTGCCGTTCCATAAATTCGCTCATATCGACCCGAATCATAGCCTGATCGTCATCGAACATGATTTGCGCTAATGCTTTGCAAAGTTCTGTTTTGCCTACTCCGGTTGGACCCAGGAATAGGAAAGAGCCGATCGGTTTTTGCGGATCTTGCAACCCACTGCGGCTTCGTCTCACAGCATTGGAAACGGCGGCGACGGCTTCGTCCTGTCCGATGACGCGAGTGTGGAGTCGTTCTTCCATCACCAATAATTTCGCTCGTTCCGTCTCCATCATGCGACTCACCGGCACACCAGTCCAAGCGCTGACCACTTCGGCAATTTCCTCTTCGGTTACATCTTGCCTCAGCAGTCGCCTCCCGTCATGTCGAGTTTCCGGTGACTCCGATTCGGACGCTTTTTGCGCCGTCTCAAGGTCACGCTGCTCAAGCAATGCTTCTAACTGGCGACGCTTTTGATCCAGTTCAAATAGCTGTTGAAAATTGTTTTCGGGTACGGGTTGCCCCGCCGATTGCAGTTGCCGAATTTCTGCTTCAAGCGTTTTGAAGGCATGCACCACCGCATCAATCTCTTTTCGCGTGGATTGACCGTCATCCAAGCCCATCTTTTCAGCTTCCCACTGCTCACGGAGGGAAGCGAGTTCGCGCTTCAGATTTTGCATTTCTGCTTCAATTTCTTCACGCCTTTCCACTGCGGATGCTTCCTCTTCTTCCGTCAGTTGTCGGTGGGCCAACTCTAGCTGTCGCAAGCGTCGTTGCAGTTGATCAATCGGCTCAGGAACGCTTTCCTTTTCCATAGCTAAGCGACTTGCCGCTTCGTCGATCAAGTCAATGGCTTTATCAGGTAGAAATCGATCTGCGATATAGCGATTGGATAGAGTCGCAGCAGCAACCAGGGCACTGTCCGTAATTCGCACGCCATGATGGGATTCATAACGAGACTTCAGGCCACGCAAGATGGCAATGGTGTCTTCGACATTGGGCTCTCCTACATATACAGGCTGAAATCGGCGTTCGAGCGCCGCGTCTTTCTCGATATGTTGTCGATATTCATCGAGCGTTGTAGCGCCGATACAGCGCAAAGCGCCACGGGCCAACTCGGGTTTAAGGAGATTCGCAGCATCGGCAGAACCCTCGGCTTTGCCAGCGCCCACCACGAGATGTAGCTCATCGATAAAGAGCACGATTTCGCCATTGCTGTCTTTGACTTCGCGCAGGACGGCTTTTAGTCGCTCTTCAAAGTCTCCACGGAATTTCGCACCGGCGACGAGTGCACCCATATCGAGCGCAATCACTCTTTTGCCCTTCAAGCTTTGCGGTACATCTCCTTCGACGATCCGCAAGGCTAAACCTTCTGCAATGGCCGTTTTGCCTACGCCGGGCTGGCCGATCAACACGGGGTTGTTTTTTGTTCGTCGCGATAGCACTTGCACGACACGACGAATCTCTTTATCGCGTCCGATAACTGGATCCAGCTTGCCTTGAGTGGCTAATGCTACCAAGTCGACGCCGTACTTTTGTAAGGCCTGATATTTGTCTTCCGCGTTCTGATCCGTTACGCGAGCACTTCCTCGGACTTCCTTGAGGCCGTTAAGCAAATCGTTGGTCCGAACTCCGACGAGCTGCAACAAACTCTTGGCCTTGGAATCCACTTCTGTTAGAGACAGCAGCAAATGTTCGCTGCTCACAAACTCATCTTTCATCCGTTCTGCATTTGCCGCTGAACCGTCAAGAACTTTTTGTAGTGTCGGTCCAACACCTGCCTGTCGTCCGCCCGAGACTGTGCTCAGTTTGGCTAGCTCGCTTTGGACCATGCTACGAAGTCGTTCGGCATCAACGCTCAGCTTTTTGAGCAGCGCATTCCCGATACCCTCTTTTTCTGCCAGCAGCGCAGCGAGCAAATGGAGCGGATCGATTTCGGGATTCCCTTTTTCATTCGCTTGGGATTGTGCTTCCGCGACCGCTTCTTGAGCTTTGATCGTTAGTTTGTCAAATCGAAATGCCATAGCGAGATTCCTTTGCCTTTAACAACCGATTGATTTGAATTGAGCGATCGGCACGCGAGAGGCGAATGATCGATCAGCGCACCAAGACAGCGCACAAAAAAACCACATTGCCTTCCGGCGCGGCATTTTTTCAAACGTCGACACCGGAAGACGGAATGTGGTTGCATATAATAAAGAGTTGCGATTGCTTCGAGTTCAATCACACTCGTTGGACACACCCCGTGAAAGGCTAGTTGTCTTTCACTTCAAACTCCGCATCGATCGCATCGTCGTCCGCAGCGGGAGCAGCAGATCCTGATGCTCCTGATGCGCTTCCGCCTGCCGCACCCGCCTTCTCATACAGCACTTTGCTGAACGCTTGCGAAGCGGCTTCCAATTCTTCTGAGGCCGAACGAATCGCTGTGAGGTCATCGGTCTTAACCGCAGCGTGAACCTTGTCAATTGCTTTTTGCATCGGTTCCTTATCGCTATCGGTCAACTTGTCATCGTTTTCTTTGAGCGTCTTTTCTAGCTGGTAAACAGTTTGGCTAGCCTTATTGCGTGCTTCTGCCAGCTCGAATTGATGACGATCTTCCTCCGCATTGGATTCGGCATCTTTTCGCATCCGTTCGATTTCCTTTTCATCCAAAGCGCCAGCTTCTTTAATCGTGACCGACGCTTCTTTGCCGGTCCCAAGCTCTTTCGCAGAAACGTTGAGGATCCCGTTTTGATCAATGTCAAACTTGACTTCAATTTGTGGAACGCCACGTGGCTGTGGAGGAATTCCTTCCAAATTGAATTCTCCCAACAAGCGATTGTGGACGGCCATTTTGCGTTCCCCTTGGAACACTCGAACCGTGACCGCCGTTTGTCCATCTGCGGCAGTACTGAAGACATTTTTCTTTTCGACGGGAATGGTCGTGTTCCGCTCGACAAGCGCCGTTAAAACGCCTCCCTCAGTTTCGATGCCGAGTGTCAATGGTGCGACGTCGAGTAGCAACACGTCGGTACGCTCGCCCGAAAGTACGCTCCCTTGAATCGCGGCACCTACAGCGACCACTTCATCGGGGTTCACACCTTGGTGAGGTTCCTTGCCGAAAATCTCCTTTACTAAAGCACGAACTTTCGGAACTCGAGTGCTACCACCGACCAAAACAACTTCGTCGATCTCGCTGGGCTTCATGCCTGCATCTTTCAATGCTTGCAATACGGGGCCCTTACAACGAGTGATCAAATCATCAACCAGTTCTTCAAACTTGGCTCGAGTGATGGTCATCGTCAAGTGTTTGGGACCTGTCTGATCCATTGTAATGAATGGCAGATTGAGGTCTGTTTGTGGCAAAGAGGACAATTCTTTCTTCGCCTTTTCACATGCTTCTTGGAGCCGTTGCAGGGCCATCGGGTCGTTTCGCAAATCGATCCCGTTGTCTTTCTTGAACTGATCCGCAACATAGTGAATCAGAGCTTCGTCAAAGTCGTCACCACCTAGGTGCGTGTCGCCACTGGTCGAAATAACTTGGAACACGCGGCTCTCATTCTCTTCGTCGCCACTGTCGGCTACTTCAAGAACCGATACGTCAAATGTCCCGCCACCAAGATCGAAGACGACAATCTTCTCGTCTTTTTTCTTGTCTAAACCATAGGCCAGGGCGGCTGCCGTCGGTTCGTTGATGATTCGCGAAACCTCGAGACCCGCGATTTGTCCCGCATCCTTTGTGGCTTGACGCTGAGCATCATTAAAATAGGCTGGAACCGTGATGACAGCTTTGTTGACCTTGTGCCCCAAATAGCTTTCAGCCGACTCCTTGAGCTTGCGAAGCACTTTCGCCGACAATTCTTGAGGAGTGTACTCTTTGTCGCCAACCTTGATTTTTACATACTCGTTGGCACCACCAGTGACGGTATAAGGCACCATTTTCTCTTCCGATTGAACTTCGCTGTGACGACGTCCAATGAATCGTTTTGCCGAGTAGACCGTCCGCTTGGGATTGGTCACTGCTTGACGACGAGCGGGTTCGCCAACAATGGTCTCTCCTTTGTCGTTGAACGCAACGACACTGGGAGTTAAGCGATTTCCTTCCGCGTTGGGAATGACCTTGGCTTCGCTACCTTCCATGATGGCAACCACGCTGTTGGTCGTTCCCAAGTCGATCCCGATAATCTTCTCACCTTGTGCCATCACTACATCTCCTGCGTAATCGAACGCCGCTGAGCTCTTCAATTGAAACGGTAAATTCTTAGGAAGCGGATAAGAGCCGAGCACATCGCTGATTGCAGCAACTGTGCTGAATAGCTCAACTGTTTCGCTCAGCTTGGCGGCTAAGGCGAAAACAGCTCCGGATTTCCCAAACTGGGTTTTGTATCTTTTCTATGTTGTTCGCCAACTCTGCGGCTGGGAACGGAGCTCGAAGAAAGGCAAAGTGCGTGCCACATCAGGATTCCCCGGGTTGGAATTTTTGTAAGTTATTTGCCAGAAACAAGTTATGAATTATTGTTTTGTGGGGGTTGACGCGAGAATGAGTGCCGACGCGCCGAAAACTGCCATTTTCGTGCATTCGATGCCACTAACGGGTTCCCGGCAATTGTCAATTTGACAGCACTCCAGTAGCCAGAAGATTTCAGCTCCAAGTTGACAGTTCACTGGGTTGTTGTCCAAATATCCGACTCGTTCGCCCAACGCATGTGCACCGCATTGAGGAAATCGTGGCAAAAACCAAACGACCAGCAAAGTCGACGCAGTCCAAATCGACCGTTCCTTCGTCCGCAAAGCTCGCGGAAATCGATTTGAAACTGCTCCAATTGCTGGCCGCACGCGCAGCGCTCGTGTCAGCAGAGCCAAGCAGTGCTGGACCCAGCAGTGTTGCCGATGCGCAGCGTTCAATGCGAGAGTTTATTGGCAAACAAAAGCTCCCCACTCCGCTCATGCAAGCTGCGATAGAAAGCGCCATGCAGCACGTAGTGACCACATGTTTCGCAAGTTTGCCTCAAAGTCACGTTGTCTATCTGGGACCTGAGGATAGCTACAGCCATCTGGCTGCGATCAAGTATTTCGGTCCTGTGCCTGGGCTGGCACCGGTGGCTTCCATCGCGGCCGTTTTTGAAGCGCTCGTCAGAAATGAAGCACGCGCGGGAGTTGTCCCGATCGAGAACAGCACCGATGGTCGAGTGGTGGATACCTTGGGGATGTTCCTGAAGCATCGAGTGCGTATTGGCGGTGAATTGCTGTTGCCCATTCATCATAATTTGCTAAGTCGTACTGCGCGCGCGGAGATCACTGAGGTCTATAGTAAACCGCAGGCACTTTCTCAATGTCGCGCATGGCTCGCACAGAATTTGCCGGCAGCGAAATTAGTTGAGATGAGCAGCACCACCGCGGCTGCACAATTAGCGGCTGATCGACATGGTGCTGCAGCAGTGGCCAGCTTAGAGGCCGCATCACGGTACGGACTCAATGTGATCAACGCAAACATCGAAGACAATCGCAACAATGTGACTCGGTTTGCGATACTCTGCAATGAACCCACATCTCCTACTGGCAACGATAAAACCGCCTTACTCTTCCAAGTGGAACATCAACCCGGTGCTCTTGCAGACGCGATGAACTTGTTCAAGAAAGGTGGACTCAATTTAACTTGGATTGAATCATTTCCGCTGCCGGGATCGACCAACGAGTATCTATTCTTTGTTGCACTGGAAGGACACGAGTCTGAGCCTCAGGTGGTCAAGACCATTCACACTCTCAGCAAGCGGACACAGCGACTAGAAATACTGGGTTCCTATCCTAAGAGTATCCGCTGAGAGGAGTCGCGTACCGACACTGGTAAGCCTTATTCGGGAATATGCTCTGGGTCGATCAATTCTCCTTCCCAGAGAAAGGAATCTCCTTCTCTTACAAGAATTCGATGAGCGCTTCCGGCAACAGGAGGCAGGCTAGTTTTGGGTAGCCACGCTCGGTGTTGAGCGATGAGTTGTTGGTAGCGTTGATCACCGGCAAGATTGGTCCATTCCTGGGGATCAAGTTGCCGATCATAGAATTCTTCGCCGCCATCCGCGTATTGAATGAAGCGATAGCGTTCTGAGCACACACTGTGGTTATTTGGGTTGTGGGTCGTGATGGCGGGGCGAACTCGGACTTGCGACGGATCGGCCAGTTGTGGTCGCAGACTTATCCCTTCCAATTGATCGGGCATATCGAGTCCACACAAATCGGCCAGCGTTGGAAACACATCCAGCAATTCTGCAGGCTGGCTGCAGGATTGTCCCGGCATGATTCCTGGACCGGCAAGAATCAACGGTACACGTGTCGAACGTTGCCACAAAGAGTTTTTTCCTGAGATGTCTTTCTCGCCTAAGTGATATCCATGATCAGACCAAAGCACGACAATCGTATTATCGGCATGCTGTGAATTCTCTAAAGCGCTCAACACGCGCGCTACCTGACTGTCCACAAAACTGATGGATGCTAAGTACGATCGGGTGAGGTTTAGCAGTTGGTTGTTTTCGATTAGCCATTTGGTGCGAGGCTCGGGAAGTTTCCAGTGGATATACCATGCAGAGCGAGGAACATCGTCGCGATCATTCGCCAAGGAGGGTGCCAGTACGGTTGTATCTTCCGGATAGAGATCAAACCACTTTTGCGTTACATAACATGGAACATGAGGCAAGAAAAAACCAACAGAGAGAAAGAAAGGCTGTTCACCCACTTGTAGTTTATGTTCCAGCTGATCGACCGCCCAGGAAGCGACTTTCCAATCACCTTTCTGTTCGTCTTGGTGAGGGAAGGTGCCCCAGTCCATCAAAGGATGATTACCCATGGGCGTCGGTGGGATCAGTTTTTTATCAGGAGTGATTCCGATGCTCGAAACAGGACCCCATTCGCTCATTTCATCGGATGAATCACGTCCGTAATTGCCATGGAAAATTTTCCCTCCCGCCAATGTTCTGTAGCCGTTTTTTTGAAAGTGCTGTGGCAATGTGACGAGGTCGCGAAGCTCGGGAACTTGCCTTATCCAAGGAGCCAATCCATAAACGCCCGATGTCGATGGGCGTCGACTGGTAAGCAGGCTCGTGCGCGAGGGATTGCACAGGGGAGATTGGCAATGTGCGTTGGTAAAGACCATACCGCGCTGAGCCAGCGCGCTCATGGCGGGTGTCTGCGTTTGGGGATGTCCGCCCAGTGGTTCGACCCAATCATTCAGATCATCAATTGCGATCATCACGATATTAGGTCGCCGTTTGCCCAGAGCATCGTCTGTGGAATCGCCAGCAAATGCAGGTGATTCGAGCATGATCAGGCCGATGAAGGCAAACAACAGACTATTACAAAAATTTGGCACCATCGCGTCAGCCCCGCGTCGATCGGATCAAATGAACTAGCAGAAACCACAGACATCGCCGTAGTCTCTCACCTATTCTAATCCAATTCTCAGGCCAAAAGCTTCGCGCCGTGT
Source organism: Pirellulaceae bacterium (assembly GCA_041749395.1). Lineage (GTDB taxonomy): Bacteria > Planctomycetota > Planctomycetia > Pirellulales > Pirellulaceae > Laterigemmans. The sequence goes on along the minus strand of JBGTBJ010000151.1, from coordinate 133,604 downwards.
TCCTTGGTGCAACGATCAATGATGGCAGCGATCATTGCGTCGGCTTCTTCGCCGGTCAGTGTGGCCGTATCGCGGCGCAATTGCACGCTAAAGAGTAATCGTTTCGTATTAGCGCCATCCTTTTCTGGTGCACGATAGGTTTCACGATATTGAACGCTCGCCAGCTCATGACCAACAGCCGCGCGGGTGCTGGATTCAATGTCCATCCAGCGAATGGATTCGGCAACGATCAAATTCAAATCGCGTTCGATCGACGGATAAGGACTGATGCTGCGGAATTGTGGAACGAGAGTCGAGTATTGCAGAAGGACATCCAAAGCCAGCTCCGCCACACAGGTTTGTGAGGGCAGCTTCCATCGTTGAGCGAGCGATTTGTCGATATGCCCCAAGTAGCCCAGGAGGTGTTCGCCAAGAGTGATGTTTGCACTGCGCAGCGGATCGAAGCCAGGGGATGTCGTTGGTTGAACGGACAGAGTGGCCGAACAACCCATGCGGTTCACGAGTGTTTCTACGAGGCCCTTCATCCCATGATAGTCCTGGCCAGAAACAACACCGATATTGGTTTGCTCGCGTGGCAATTCGTGAGGCCCTGAGCCTGGCAAATAGACGTGCGATATCTCGTAGAGATTGGCTTCCAGCGTTGCGGCGGTCCAGTTATCTGCGCGGCTCTGTAACAAACTTGGTAGGAGCGAACGACGCAAGCGATTGGCTCCCTTCAATAAAGGAGTAATTGTTTCCAGCGCCGACCTATCTGTCCAAGGACTCATCGCTTGATCCAGAGATTCCGTGACAACGCTGGGGGTCATTGCTTCGCTAATCCCAGCTGAGCTCATGACCAATCGCACTTTGTCCATGGCGTGATCCCAATCGCGTCGCGCGCTTGGGACAACGCTGATGGGGCTGTTTTCAGGGATCTTATCGTAGCCATGAATCCGAGCAATCTCTTCGATCATGTCCGCTTCGCGAGAAAGATCGTGACGCCATGACGGAGCCACAATGCTGAGCGGGTCAGCTTGTGGCTCAGCAATGTTGCAGCCTAAGGCGGTCAATATGCGCACTACGATCTGGCGGTCCACTTGGATTCCGAGAATGCGTTCGATTTGACTAAGCCGCAGCACGACGGGGGATTTAGATTCAGCGGCGGTGCCCGCCTCAAGAACGCCTTGCAGCAGTTCGCCCCCGGCAAGTTCTAGAATTAACTCGCACGCACGACGGCTTGCCCAATCGACCCCTGCTGGATCGACGCGTCGTTCGAATCGGAACGAGGATGGGCTGTGAAGTTTCAGTCCGCGTGCCGTTTGACGAACCGACATTGGAGAAAATATGGCTGCCTCGATCAGCAGGTCGCGTGTTGAAGGCGATACCTCGGTCGAAGCGCCACCCATCACGCCGGCAACGGCCACTGCCGACTTGGCGTCTGCGATAACGCACATCGAAGCATCTAGCAGATACGATTTGTGGTCGATTGCCTCCAGCGTTTCCCCGGCCTTGGCACGACGTACACAAATCTCTGGCCCAGCAAGTTTTGCTAAGTCAAACGCGTGCAAAGGCTGGCCACATTCCATCATCACATAATTGGTGATGTCGACAATATTATTAACAGCGCCAATTCCGATGGCCTTGAGTGAATTTGCTAGCCACGCGGGGCTCGACTTGACTTTGCATCCCTTAATCAGTCGTGCGGTATATCGCGAACACGATTCGGGATAATCAATGCGGACTTTCGCCACTTCCTGGGCTGCCAGTGATGTTTCTTGTGGCAGTGGATTGGGCAACTGCAAAAGTTTGTCATAGAGCACAGATATTTCGCGAGCCACACCGATGTGGCTGAGACAATCGCCGCGATTGCTGGTGACCTCCAAGTCGATCACGATTTCGCCCGCTTTGTCCAATGTCTCTTCGTGGTTTAGCCCCGATAAGCTAAGCGCATCGGCTAAAGCCTCGTGCGACATGCTGAGGTCCAAATAACGCGACAGCCAAGTCCATGAAACCAGCATGATGAATCGAAAATCGACAATTGAGAAGTGAATAAGTGGGAACAGCAATAATTAGAACTGGTACAGGAAGCGAATGTCGCCACTGTAGAGATCTCGGATATCGGTGATTCCATGCCGTCGCATGCAAAGTCGTTCGACACCTAAGCCAAAGGCAAAACCGGTTACTTGTTCAGGGTCGTATCCAACCGCAGACAGGACAGCCGGATCTACCATCCCTGCGCCGCCGAATTCCATCCATTGGTCGTTCCACCAGAAGTCGACTTCGACACTCGGCTCAGTGAATGGAAAGAATGACGGACGAAAGCGGATGTTGACATCTTCACCCAGATAGTTGTTCGCGAAGACTCGCAGTACGGTTTTGAGGTTAGACATCGTTACGTTGGTATCAACGTAGAGTCCTTCCATTTGGTGAAACATGGGATAATGAGTCGCATCCGCCGCATCGGGTCGGTAGACGCGTCCCAAGGAAATAATTCGCACGGGAGGTCGTCGCGATTCCATCACTCGAATTTGAACCGTGCTCGTCTGACTTCGTAACAAATGGCCGGTCCATTCCCCTTTGCCGCCAGCGACTGCTGCTGTTGCTAGATAGAAATTATCCAAGGGATCGCGTGCTGGGTGGTCGTCTGAAATGTTGAGCGCCACAAAATTATGCCAGGGGTCTTCGACCTCGGGTCCTTCGGCCGCGGCAAATCCCATTCGACCCATAATCTCCTTGAGGTGTTCGATGGTTTGGGTGATCGGATGAATGTGTCCGATTTCGAAAGAAGTCCCGGGAGTGGTGAGGTCGACGAGTGGACCTTGGTGAGTGGATACAGCCGTTCCAAGATTGTTAGTGGCTGCATCGAGTGCCTGTTTCAACGCTTGTTTGACTTCATTCAGCCGCATCCCGGCGGTTCGTTTGTCAGACTTGTCGATACTCCCTAGCTGTTTTTCAACATCCTTGAATTCGCCGCTTTTCGCGCCCAGGTACTTTACACGAGCGGCTTCCAATTGGCTGGCATCTGTTACCGAAGCAAACGCGGCCAGTCCTTCCGTTTGGATGCGATCGAGTGCAGCGAGGAAGCCGTTGAGGTCAATCGTCGTGGACATGCTAGGAAAGCTGATTAGGGAAGAAACAAGAATTTGATTGAAATACAAAAAGCCGCCTCGAAATTCGAGACGGCTTTGAACGGATTCATGGAATCGCGCGAACTTCTCAATCGGTGTTAGACCGCGGCAGCAGCAAGTGCTTCTTTGGCCTTTTCTACAACCTGATCAAAATCTTGAGGGTTGTGAATCGCCATTTCCGACAAGGTCTTGCGATCGAGTTCCAAGCCGGCTTTGATTAGGCCGTTGATGAATTCACTGTAACGAAGGCCGCGCATCCGGCATGCCGCGTTGATACGAGTGATCCACAGCTTACGAAACTCGCGTCTCTTGTTGCGACGATCGCGGTAGGCATACACGCCTGCCCGAATAACGGTTTCCGATACGGTACGAAGCATCTTGCGACGCCCGCCCACATATCCTTTGGCCCGTTTAAAAAGTCGCTTTTTTGATCTATGCCTGGCGGCACCATTGGTCGATCGCATGCTTCTGCTCCGGCAGATGCTGTGGCGGCTCGGGCCACTGACGGAACACTCTCAAATGCCCAGTCAGCCGTTCTTGCCCAGTCGCCTGAGGAAAGGAAACTCAAAACTCGCTTGCCAACTCAGGCAATCGACTAATAACTGTTACCGCACAATGCAGCTTGAATCATGGGTTCAATTGCAATGTGGGCCGCGGTAGTACCACGCAGGTTGCGGCGGCGCTTCTTGCTGACTCCAAGAGCCAAGTGGCTGGTTCCAGCCGAACGGTGCATTGCCTTACCCGTTGCGGACAAGCGGAACCGCTTTTTGGTTCCCTTGTGCGTCTTCAACTTTGTCTTAACTTTGGATGCCATTGCTATTTTCCCGAAGAATCCGGGTTAAGGGTGTATAGGAATCCCGGAATATAGTGAGCCGTGCCGGATTCCGAAAGGGGAACCACCTCGCTTCCCCTGTGTTTTATTGGCTTGCTCAGGCCGTCTGGGCATTTTCGACCATTACCACCACTTTCTTGACCGCTTCTACTAGCGAATCTTGACTAAGATCAATAGTCAAATTGGGGTCCAGTGGTTCTTGGTAGGGGGCTGTGACACCTGGGAAGTTGAGCAATTCACCAAGATCGGCCTTGGCGTATTGGCCGGAGCTGTCTCTTTCGCGACAGACGTCAATCGGTGTGGCCACATGGACCACAAAGAATCGATCGGAACCGATCAGCAGGCCTACATTTTTTCGAACGTCTTCATCGGGGGCGACAAACGCGGCTAAACAAATCAATCCTGCTTCGTTCAAATTATTTGCCAGGTGGGCAGCGCGACGCAAGTTCTCGCTCCGGTCTTGTGAACTGAAGCCCAAATCACGGCTGAGACCTTTGCGAACCCAGGAGCCATCCAGGACGGCGACCGCACGGCCTTGATCAAAGAGCGATCTTTCCACCGCTCGTGCTAGAGTCGATTTGCCGCTGCCGGTCAAACCGGTGAAGAGAATCGTCAGTGGCTTTTGGCCAAAGCGTGCCTGACGTTCCTCCTGGCTCACATCGCTGATCTTCGTTGAATCACTTGTAGCGCTGGCAATATCTTCATCCCACATCGCCTTGCCCGGTTCGCGTTCGCCGCGGTCCAGGATCATCCCCGCGCCAACAGTGACGTTAGTGATACGGTCAATAATGATGAACGCGCCGGTGGAACGATTGCTTTGGTAAGCATCGAAATGGAGTGGTCCGCCGAGCGACAAGCGGACTCTGCCAATTTCGTTCAGCTCCAAACTCGGTGCAGGGCCACGATGGAGAGAGTTCACGTCGATGCGATAGCGGAGCGTATCAATAGTTCCGGGAATGGTCTGCGTCGTGTGTTTAAACAAGTAGTTTTTACCAGGGACCATGGCTGCTTGGTCCATCCAGACGACGATCGCTTCCAAGGTGTCGGAACTCTTGGGAACGTTGCCAGGCCGTACGATCATGTCGCCGCGACTCGCGTCCACTTCGTCAGCTAAGACCAACGTGATTGCCTGTGGCGCGAAGGCCTCGGGTAGATCGCCATCGAATGCCACAATGCGTTTTACTTTGGTCCGTTGCCGAGAAGGCAGGATCATCACATCGTCGCCAGCACGGATCGTGCCTGAGGCAACGGTTCCACAAAACCCACGGAAATCCAAGTTGGGTCGATTGACATATTGAACCGGGAGACGGAAGTCGCGCAAATTTCGATCGGAGCCGATGTACACACTTTCCAACAAGTTCATTAACGTGCTGCCGCGATACCAAGGTGACTTCGGACTTGGATCAACCACGTTGTCGCCGTCGAGGGCGCTGATTGGAATGAAGTGAACATCAGGAAGGTCCAGTCTCGCTGCAAACGCGCGGTATTCATTGCAGATTTCTTCAAAACGTTGCTCGCTGAATCCACAGAGGTCCATTTTATTGACGGCAACAACCACATGCTGAATACCAAGCAGTGAAACGATGAAGCTATGGCGTCGAGTTTGCGTGAGCACACCGTAACGGGCATCGATCAGAATGATCGCCAAGTCGGCGGTGCTGGCTCCGGTGGCCATATTGCGAGTGTATTGTTCATGGCCGGGGGTGTCGGCAATAATGAACTTTCGCTTTGCAGTGCTAAAGTAGCGATAGGCGACATCGATGGTGATGCCTTGCTCACGCTCTGCTTTGAGACCATCCGTGACCAATGCTGGGTCGAATTTGCCGCCCGTCGTTCCCTGCGTTTTCGACTCTATCTCTAATTGTGCCAATTGATCTTCGTACAGCATCTTGCTGTCGAATAAGAGACGCCCAATGAGGGTGCTCTTCCCATCATCCACGCTGCCGCAGGTTATGAATCGCAGCAGTTGCTTTCGTTCATGCTGTGCCAAGTAAGCGTTGATGTCGGTGGCGATTAAATCGGATTGATGTGACATAGGAACAGCTAAAGTGGATTCAGCAATGGGCAAAGAGTGTAGGAAGTAAAACTCAGAGGTCGAACGGATGATCGTTAGAAATAGCCTTCTCGCTTTTTCTGCTCCATGCCCGCACCACCCGAGTCCTTATCGATCACACGACCTTGTCGTTCACTCGTTTTCGTCAGCAGCATTTCTTGAATGATCTCTGGCAGAGTCTTCGCATCCGATTCGACGGCACCCGTCAATGGATAACAACCAAGCGTGCGAAAGCGGACTCGTCGCACTTGTTCGACTTCGCCCGGCAGCAGGGGCATGCGATCATCATCGCGCATAATCAAAGTGCCGTCTCGCTCGATTACTTTTCGGTCCGAAGCAAAGTACATAGGAACGATCGGTATCTTTTCTAAGTGAATGTATTGCCAAACATCCAACTCGGTCCAATTGGAGATGGGGAAGACGCGGATGGATTCCCCTTTGCTGATCCGCGTGTTGTACAAATTCCAAAGTTCAGGGCGTTGGTTTTTGGGATCCCAACGATGGCTGCGATCGCGAAAACTAAAGATACGCTCTTTGGCGCGGCTCTTCTCTTCGTCACGTCTCGCCCCACCAAATGCCGCATCAAATCCGTATTGATTGAGGGCCTGTTTGAGCGCATCGGTTTTCATCAGCGCCGTATGGCGGTCGCTGTCGACCCAAGGATAAATATTCAGCTTGAGCCCTTCTACGTTGGTATGCTTGAGCAATTCCAACCCGAGTTCTTTCTCCACGTAACTGTCGCGAAATGTGATCATTTCACGAAACTTGTAGGTCGTGTCTACGTGCAGCAAAGGGAAGGGGGGCTTATCGGGATAAAACGCCTTGAGTGCCAAGTGCACCATCACGGATGAGTCTTTACCGACCGAGTAAAGCATCACGGGATTTTGAAACTCGGCGACGACTTCGCGAAGAATATGAATGCTCTCCGCTTCCAGTTGTTTCAAGTGTGTCAGCGTGTAGTCGGTCATGGGCCCGTTTGAGCTGTTTGTGGAAATGTGTTTGTTGGGTTGCGGTAAAATGCCAACTATCGTCGAACCCCGTCTGGCCAAATCTGCAAAATGACTCCTTCATTTTCGCCATCACCCAGAGGATACGCGGCAGCTCGTCTCATCTGTAGCCCATTCAATGCACCAGTGTGGCGTGCTTCACCACGCTCATCGACCCACTTGGGACCCTTGATTAGCAACAGCCGACCCACGGCCGGCCATTGGGGTTCCACCCAGCGGCAGAATTTCTCAATGGACCCCACCGCCCGCGAAACAATCGTGCTGAAACGAAAATCTTGCAGCAGCTCTTCGCCGCGGGCCGCATAGACGGGAACCGCCAAATTGAGTTCCTGCACGATTTCACTCAACACCGAAGCACGCTTGCCTACCGATTCCGCCAAGGAGACTTTGATATCGGGCCGCAGAATCGCCAAAGGAATACCGGGAACTCCCCCTCCGCTGCCTAGATCCAGTACCTCCTCGCCCGCATCCAGGAGAGGGGCTAAGTGAATGCAGTCTCGCAGGTCGCGATTTACAAATAACTCCCAATCGGTGTGCCGAGTGAGGTTCAATTTTTCGTTCCAACGCCATAAGATGCGAGCGTAGGCTTCAAGCTGCTCGGCTTGCGCTGTGGGTATTTCGAAGCCCGCTTGGGCGAGCGCGGCGGCAAAGTCTGGATCGAGCACAGTGAGCTTCGTGGGCAAGCGGTGTGAATGGTCTACCTGCAATTTATAGCCGAAGCCCGATTTCTGGCGTAGGTCACCACGCATATTCTGCCGATGCATGCCAATTCTGACGATCGAATCCACCTGCGATGAAACCGCAGCAGCCGTAATTTCCTTGGATTGTGAGGTCCTGGGGCACTGTGTGGCTAGCCAAGATGAACTGCACCAAGAGTTCCATGGTGTCGTGCCGGAAATCGCGGCACGTGCCCACGTCGAGCGAATTTTGCCGGTTATTCAGAAAGCGATGCAGGAAGCAAACGTAACGGGGGAGCAACTTTCAGCCATCGCAGTAGCCAACGCGCCCGGTTTAGCGGGCTCGCTTTTGGTGGGGTTAACGGCCGCAAAAATGCTGGCAATCGCCTGGGGAAAGCCTCTCATTGCGATCAATCATTTACTGGCGCACCTCTATGCCTGCCAAATGGTAGCCGATGAAAATATCTATCCCTGCGTTGGTCTGGTCGTCAGTGGTGGACATACGAGCCTGTACGATGCCCTCTCCGCGTTGGATCTTCATCCCCTTGGCGGAACCATCGATGACGCAGCGGGAGAAGCATTTGACAAAGTGGCCGCGATGCTGGGTTTGCCCTATCCGGGCGGTCCTTCGATTTCACGTCTGGCGCAGCAAGGGGACCGGCGAAAGCACAAGTTTCCCCGTTCGATGATCCATGACACCAATCTTCAATTCAGTTTCAGCGGGCTCAAAACGGCCGTGCGTTATGCGCTCGTCGGTCCTGGAAAACAAGACTTCACACAGGTCAAGCTCACATCGCAAGAACTGGCCGATATTTGCGCTTCGTTTGAACAAGCTGTTGTAGATTGTTTGGTCGCCAAATCGGTTCAGGCCTTAAAGGCAACCGGACGTCAGCGACTCTGTATCGGTGGTGGAGTTGCCGCAAATCAAAAGCTGCGAGAGGACATGCTTGCCGCCTCGCAGCGATACGAGTTCCAACTCGTCATTGCACCACCATCTCTTTGTACTGACAACGCGATCATGGGGGCGATTGCTCTGGAGAAACTACGCCGCCATGAATTCGCTCCCCTGGATTTGGATATCGAGGCAGGCTTGGTTCGTCCTTAGCGCTAGGCAAGGATGTCGGTGATTATATTCGCCGGCAATACTCCGGTCAGTTTCAAATCCAAGCCCTGCGTTTTGATGGAGAACTGTTCGTGATCGATTCCCAGCAAGTGCAAAATAGTGGCGTGGAAATCCCGCAAGTGCACTGGGTTTTCAGTGATGTTGTAGCTGAATTCATCCGTTTCTCCGTACACAATGCCACCCTTTATTCCTCCGCCTGCCATCCAAATCGTATAGCAACGCGGGTGGTGGTCTCGTCCGTAATTTTCACGGCTTAGCCCACCTTGGCTATAGATGGTCCGTCCAAATTCCCCTCCCCAAATGATTAAAGTGGAATCCAGCAAACCACGTTGTTTGAGGTCTTGCACTAGTCCCCAACTGGCTTGATCAACGTCCATGCACTGACTTGGTAATCGTCCCGCAACATTGCCGTGGTTGTCCCAGTTGTTGTGATAAATTTGGACGAACCGAACACCTCTTTCCACCAGCCGCCGCGCCATTAAGGCTGAATTGGCAAATGTTCCTGGTTGCTTGGCATTCTGACCGTACATCTCAAAAGTAGATTCGGGTTCCGACTCAATGGCCGTTAATTCAGGCACACTCGATTGCATTTTGAAAGCCATCTCGTACTGCTCTATCCGAGTCTGCGTTTCTGGATCTTGGAGTTTCTCGTATGCCAATTGATTCAACTGATTGAGGCCATCGAGCGTAGCGCGACGAATTTCGCTGGGAACTCCGGCCGGATTATTGATATAGAGAATCGGGTCGCCCTTGCTTCTAAAGGAGACGCCAGCATGCTGTCCTGGTAGTTGTCCGGAAGACCAAAGCCGAGCCGATATCGCTTGCAATTGCTCGCGATTGCTGGGCTCGGCGACTAGTACCACAAAGGTCGGCAAATCTTGATTGAGTGAACCCAAGCCGTAGGACATCCAGGAGCCCATGCAGGGTCGACCCGTAACTTGATTTCCCGTTTGGATGTAGGTGATCGCAGGTTCGTGGTTGATCGCTTCCGTGTGCATCGATTTGATGATCGCTATGTCGTCGACCATTTTCGAAGTGTAGGGAAGCAGTTCGCTGAGCCATGCGCCGCTCTCGCCATGCTGTGCAAACTTGTACTTGCTGGGTGCAATTGGGAAGCGTGACTGTCCACTGGTCATGGTGGTCAATCGCTGTCCGTTGCGAATGGACTCAGGGAGATCTTTGTCGTACCAGTCGTTCATCGTGGGCTTGTAGTCATACAAGTCCATTTGCGACGGACCGCCAACCATATGCATGTAGATGATATGCTTGGCTTTAGGCGCAAAGTGAGGCAGCGCGGGCAAGCCGCCAATTCCGTTGGGACCCACAGACGAATTCGGGTTGGCTGCCATCATTCGGCCATCGGCCATCAACAGCGAGCCCAAGGCTGCATAGCCAAAGCCCTGAGTCGTTCCAGTGAGAAAGCGTCGCCGTGAAAAATGAGGAATCATGATTGGCTCGTTCGTAGTGTTTGGGCTATTTGTTCAGGACTTCGTCGAGGTTCATCAACTGATTGCACAGCATTGTCCAACTGGCAAGTTCTGCTGGCTCTATCCCTTCTGCAACAGGCAACTGTCCGATGTTAAGAATCGCAGCTGCATCCTCTGCGTGTTCTGCGTAGTAGGCCGAGAGGGTTGCCAAAGAGTTTGCCACAATAGGCCATTCCGCTGCCGAGGCATTTCTGCCGAGTAGTCGCATGAGGATGAAATTCACGCGATCCTGTGGTTCGCTCGCAGCGCCGATAGCCAGAGTAGCCATTTGTCGTGCGGCTTCCAAGTATTGAGGGTCATTTAATGTGACCAATGCTTGCAGCGGTGTATTGGTTCGCTCGCGGCGCACCGTACACGTTTCGCGGCTTGGCGCATTCATGATATCCATCGAAGCAGGGGGAGCACTTCGTTTCCAAAATGTATACATGCTCCGACGATATAAGCCTTCTCCAGAGTCGGCAACATAGTCGCGAGTATTACTACCCGGCATAGCGACTGCTTCCCAAACCCCTTCAGGTTGATAGGGACGAACGCTCGCTCCACCGATCTTGGGTGATAATAAATCGGTAACAAACAACGCATTATCGCGGACCATTTCAGCATCCATGCGATAACGAGTCCCACGGCTCAACAATCTATTCTGTGGGTCAAGTTCACGCTTCTCCGGTTTGGCAAACGCCGTTTGACGATAGGTTGCCGAGGTGACCATCAAGCGGAACAATTCTTTTACATCCCAACCCGATTCCCGGAATTCGATGGCCAGATAATCGAGCAATTCAGGGTGTGAAGGGATATCGCCCGTGATCCCGAAGTCTCCTGTAGAGGATACCAGTCCCGCACCAAATACTTCTTGCCAGAAACGGTTAACGGTAACGCGTGCCGTGAGTGGATTTTGGGGATCAAAGAGCCAGCGAGCTAGACCTAAGCGATTCTTGGGCAAATCTGGCGACATGGCAGGTAGTATCGACGGCGTATTTGCCGTGACGCGATCACCCCTTTGATCGTATTCGCCCCGAGCCAGCATAAATGCTTCTGCTTCGCTGGTGGCCTCATTCATAACGTGAGCAATTGTGCCACGTTGTTTGATCGCTTCTTGTTCGGCAACCAATTGTTGCTCGGCATTGACGGCTTGCCGAAACTCACCTGGATTTCCGGCTAACCACCAAGCAAACAATTCTTCTTTTTCTGCGTCAGTTCGAATCTCTAACGGGCGCGCGACCAAGTAACTTGCTCGCGAAACGCTGGCAATCAGATTGCACTGCGCTGCCTCGAGCGTCTCTCCATAAATGCGAACATCATTCAACCGCATGCCTGTGACGCGGGCCGAGTTATTCCGAGTCCCAAGCTTGAAGGCCACTGGTGTTCGCATCGATTCGCTCAGATTGTCATTGGCGACATTGCGATCGGTGCGAAGCTGACCATTGACATAGAACTGAACACCTTCTGCCTTGGAGGAACCATCATAGGTCATGGCCACATGTGTCCAAGTTTCTTTTGGCAGCGGATTGTTGGTGACGACTTTTATGGCATTTTCTGGCCATTGATTAATGAGGTGGGTCCCCAAGCGATTTCCCTCAAGCCACAAATCCCAGCCTCGATGCGCGGCCGCTTCATCCATTCTTGCCACGATCGAACCGCCAGTATTGTCCGACGGTAACCAGATCCATGCGGCAACCGAAAAGGGCGTATCGCGTTCCAAGTCGCCAACCGTTTTCCATTGTGCAGTGGCTTCCGCTGATACTTGCAATGACGCAGGGAACGTGTGCCCTGCAGCCCAGGCAAAATCGGCCGCTGCGATTGCTTGAGACAGCTGGGAATGGTTCCAGGCAATCACGGCAGGCCCCGCACCATTACTCAGCGGCGCGTGAAACTGCATGGCGCCATGCGGCATTGACTCAAGCATGCTGTTGGCATCCAGCTGACCGCTCTCGGTTTCGAAAGTGGTTCGTGCCGCGTCTTTGGTTTGAGCGACCATTTGTCGCGCCGCGGCCAGCTCGCCGCCAAGGGCTTCCCAGCGTTGCCGATCTTCCAGCCGCGGTACCGGAATAATTGGCGGAGTGTTATGAATATTACCATCCATCACCGGCTGAGTTGTGTTATTGAAAAATGCCGAAAGCGAATAGAAATCTCGCTGGGTGAAGGGATCAAATTTATGGTCATGGCAAACAGCACACCCTGTTGTCAGCCCCAGGAACACGGTAGACATCGTTTCCGTTCGGTCCCGCGCGTACAAGACTTTGTATTCTTCTTGAATTACGCCCCCTTCATTCGTGGTGATGTTGCAACGGCTAAATCCTGTCGCGATCAATTGATCCATGGTCGGCTCAGGCAATAAGTCGCCAGCAATTTGCTCCGTGCTGAATTGGTCAAAGGGTAGGTTGCGATTAAACGCATTGATCACCCAATCGCGGTAAGCCCAGACTTCGCGAAAATTGTCGAAGTGAATTCCGTGCGTGTCTGCATAGCGCGCGTAATCTAGCCAGTAACGTGCGCGATGCTCTCCCCAGCGCGAGGATTCCAACAGATAGTCCACGTAACGTTCGTAGTAGTCGGGCGAAGTGTCCGCGAGGAAGGCTTCGATTTGTGCGGGCGTTGGCGGTAGGCCGGTTAAATCCAGCGCCAACCGTCGCGCGATGGTTCTGCGGTCCGCTGCTTCGGCCGGTTCTAATCCGACGTCCTGCAGTTTTTTCAGCACAAAAGCGTCAATGGGATTCTTTACCCACGCATCCGTTGCCGTGGCGGGAATCTCAGCACGGACCGGAGGAGTGAGAGACCAATGAAGTTCGTACTCGGCACCTTCTCGCACCCATTGAACGAGCATCTCCTTTTGTTCCGCAGTCAGCCGCTTGTGGCCCTCTGCAGGAGGCATCGCCATATCATCGTCTTCCGCTCGCATGATGCGGTCAATGAATTCGCTCGCGTCGGGTTCGTGGGGGACAAGTGCGCCACGTTCAATGGCAGCATCACGTTTGTCCAATCTCAAATCTGCTTCACGCGATGCACTGTCTGGGCCGTGACAAGAAAAGCACTTATCTGCTAGTAGCGGACGAATGTCGCGATTGTAGGTTAATGTGTGGACGTCGCTCTCTGCTGGTTGCACTTCTTGAGCCAGCGATTCACGAGACGTGAATCCGAGTAATGCCATGCAAGAACACAGACAGACTCCATGAACGCCGACTCCAATAACGCAACGTGTCATGGCAGTGACCTGATCGGAAAAAAAACGCATGTGTTTACCGAATAGTGTGTCAGAGTGCATGAAATCCTCCCTTGCGGACGGGCTAGCACAAACCTGCGTGGTGGGATGGCCTCACCGGATCCAGTCCCGGGGGGAAGCCAAAGCAGGTCGGAGAGCGTTGGTAATACCAATTCCATTGTACTCAATGCGACCCAGTCTGTCGCACGGAAAGTCACCTTCAACCTGCAGCAATGGTGATTAACCGATAGATTGCGACAAAATGGCAAGTGGAGCCAGCGATGACCATCAGGTGCCACAACGCATGAAAATACTTGACTCGCGCGTCGAGTTGTAGGAAAACAGTTCCGGCTGTATACGCAATTCCACCAGCGACCATCCAGGCGAGACACTCCGTCGGAGTTCTGGAAACGAGAGGTATGGCAGGTAGCCAGCCAAGCATTATGTAAGTGACAGTGGATATACCATTAATGCGGTGGGAGGCTAGTACCTTGCTATAAAAACCTAGGGCAGCGGCAATCCAGACCGCCGCTAACATTGGCACCCGCCAACCAGCGGGGCTGTTCTGCCAAATAAAGGGTGTGTAAGTGCCGGAAATGAGTGCATAGATCATCCCTTGGTCCCACGCCCTCCAGCGATGCCTGCGCACCGGATCATAAACGGCGTGCGACATTGTGGAACAAAGGTAAACGGCGGCCATGGAAATCGAAAACACGATACATGCTGCGATCAGGCCCCGACTTGGGTGGTCCGGGTGCAATGCTAATATCGGAGCAGCGGAGAGGCTGAGGAGGAAGCCAATCGCATGTGTGATCGTGTTGGCCCGTTCGTCATCACGACTTAAGTAAATGACATCCGTAGGTGGCTCGGGATTCAATTCAATCTCTCTTTTGGGAACGACCGCATTGTCCTGGTGACGTTCACTGTTTTCGCTATGACCTGATCCGTCTGCATCATCCGATTAAGCATTGCATCCCTATTCTATGGCAAATCTGTTCCTACCTAGCGTCGCTTGGCCAAATGGGAATTCACAAAGGCGCGATTTCCTCGCCCGACCATGGATTTCCAGTCGACAAATAGCGAAAGCGGACCAGGGATCGGACCGTGCCAGTAAGTTTTCAATGCGAGGCAGCCTCAGGAAGAGGAGTCTTCGCTGCTACTTACCACCCGTGCAGCAACCCGATGGCCGATCAGCCGCAAGGACGACGTACCGATTTGTGGGGCATTGCCCTCGCCGCGGTGACGGTGCTCTTGACTCTATCGCTTGTATCACACAACCCGGCCGACCCGGTGGAAGCACCAGTATGGCCGTTGGGCGCATTGTATCAACCGGACGTGTTGGTCTTTCCTGTGGCCAGCGAAGTTCAGAATGCCTGTGGATATTGGGGCGCCTTGATTAGCAGTGCGATGCTGGCTGGCCTCGGATTTGCCGCCTACTTGTTTGTGGGTTTGCTGGGACTTGCGTCCTTTAAGTTAATTGCGTTTGGCAAAATACAAACTCCTGTATTGCGTTCATTGGGTTGGACATTTGTCGTAGTGGCTTTTGCTACTGCCGCAGGTCTCTCGGGAGCGACTGGAACAGGTTTGCCCGTTTTAGGTGGTGGTGGCGCCATTGGCGGAATGGGCGCAACTTGGTTGAGCGATCATTTTGCCAATATGGGTTCCTGGATCCTAACGCTGACTCTGCTCGTGTTTGGCTTACTACTGGCTACCGATTACCTGTTAATTCATTGGGGACAAGCGGCTGTTTCCAAGGGGACGAGCGTTTCTCTACGTGGCCTGCGTCATGCGCGAGTGGCTGCCAATCGTGTGCCACGCAAACGCATCACCGATGTCGAGAATGGAGTGCAATTACCAGGCGAAACCACCGATCGTGGCGAACAAGTTGCGATTCGAATTCGCGGCAAGCAAGTGGATGACGGCCCGCCGATGGTAGTGGCCGCGTTGCCTGAGGATGTGGCCACAACAAGCCCTCCCACGTCGCTGGTTGCCGATATGACCAATAAAGTGGTGAGCGCTCTTGGATTGACGGGTGCAGCGTCCGGAAATAGTGCTCAAGACCAGAACCATGATGAAGACGCAGAGTACGACGAGGAAGAGGAGTACGAAGGCGAGGACTATCGCGAACTCGAAATTGACGGTGAGACCAAACTTCTCCGTCAAGATGACGAACATGATCTTTCCAATTTGAAAATTCGCACCCCTTCCAAGCGGAAGGACGAGCGCCAGCAACTCTACGATTCGCTTCAAGAAGAACTACCAGAGGATGTTGATGACTATGTTCTTCCTCCGATTGAATTGCTGATTGAGTCCGATGACATTTGCTATGACGATCAAACAAAGGAAGTCCGCCGCAAAGCGACGATTTTAGAGCAGACGTTCAAGAATTTTGGCTTCAACATTCGCGTGGTCGAAATCGAAACGGGCCCAGTCATTGCCCAGTATGAAGTTGAATTGGAAGCGGGATTACGGCTCAGCAAAATCACGGGACTAGCGGACGATTTGGCAATCGCGCTGCGAGTACCAAGCGTTCGTATTGTCGCGCCTATCCCCGGTAAAAACACGGTAGGCATCGAAGTTCCCAATGAGACACGTCAAGTGGTTCGTTTGCGCGACGTGATTGAGGAGTGTGGAACTGCGGCGCGGAAAATGAAAATTCCTATATTCTTGGGGAAAGACGTTTCAGGGAATTCACTCACCGTTGATTTGGCCTCGATGCCACACTTGTTGATTGCGGGTCGTACGGGAACGGGTAAGAGCGTTTGCTTGAACGCAATTATTTCATCGATCCTAATGACTCGACGGCCTGACGAAGTGCGGATGTTGATGATTGACCCGAAGATGGTCGAGTTGTCGGGGTATGGACGTTTGCCGCACTTGATGCACCCTGTTGTGACCGACATGAAGAAGGCCGAAGCCATTCTTGGATGGGCGGTCGAAAAAATGGAAGAGCGTTATAGTTTATTGGCTCAAGTGGGCGTGCGCCACATCACCAGTTACAACGAATTGGGACGCGAGGAATTGATCCGTCGGCTGGGAATTGACGATGAGCGCCAGGCAAGCGGTGTTGCGGATCACATGCCATTCATTGTCATTGTCGCCGACGAGATGGCCGATTTGATGATGACTGCTGGCAAAGAGGTGGAACAGTCGATTATTCGCCTTGCGCAAAAGAGTCGAGCGGTGGGTATTCACCTCATCTTGGCTACGCAAAAGCCGACCGTGGACGTGATCACGGGCCTGATCAAGAGCAATTTGCCAGCGAGAATTTCCTTCCAAGTGGCCAGCCGAACCGACAGTCGCGTGGTGCTTGATGAAAATGGTGCCGACAAATTGTTGGGGAACGGCGATATGTTGTTCCTGTGGCCCGGAACAAGCACGCTGCTGCGAGGGCAAGGAACCTATCTGTCCGACGACGAGATCGATCGAATCTGCGCCCATTGCAGTCGTGGCGAGCAGAACTTCGTGGGTGAACTCATGAACTTGAAAGTTGCCGCAGCAGAGGATGACGAAGAATCTGCAGGCCCGACGACGTTCAAAAAACGAGATGAGCTCTACGAGAGCGCCATTGATGTTGTGGTGCGAGAAGGACGTGGTAGTTGCTCGTTATTGCAACGTGCTCTGGGGATCGGATACGGCCGCGCCGCACGATTGATCGACTTCATGGCAGAGGACGGTATCGTGGGACAATACAACGGCTCCCAAGCGCGCGAAGTGATCCTGTCCATTTCCGATTGGGAATCTATGCAAGGGCTCGAATCATCGTCCGATGACGAACCAACACCATCCCCAAAACCGACGCAACAGGCCCGAATCGATCAGGCCCGAATCGATCAACCAACCTCAGCTCCCGCCAGCACGCGGAAAGCGATTCGCCCGGGCGACGGATGGGACGATTCGCCAGCCCAAAGTCGTCGTGAGGTTGAAGACGACGACCAACATGAGGACGACGATGACGACGACGAATTTCACGATACGCACGAGGATGTAGCGGAGATTCACTACAACTCGCGTCACCCAGCAGATTCCGACTAAGGCCAATGAGTACCCGCTTAGAAAATTCCTGCCCCGAAAGAATCGTCGTTGGGGTGTGAATTGGTCTTCTGGTCACCGGTAGAGCGTGGTCGATTGAAATGTGGCGACGGTGGTGATGGGTTCGTCGTTGTCGGCTCGTTGGCAGTCGTCCGTGGATCGACTGTGTTTTCGGGAGCGATTCCCGCATCCAAGCCCACTTGTTCGGAGGATTCATCGCCTTCCGATTCGGGACCGGCGTCCATGAATTCGTCGTCATACCGCGAGCGGTATCCAGGCTCTCCTGCGCGCGATAGTTCAGCGCGGAGTTCTTCAATAACCGCGTTTTGAATCAACTCGCGACATGCGCTGTTAATGGGATGAGCGACATCTGCATACAATTTTTGCGGCGAATCGGTGTTGCCATCATGGTGCGAACGCACTTTCACGCCGCATTGATTGCAGTACAGCGCACGAAGATGGTTCTTGTGACCACATCGTTGACAATGGCCCGTCAATTTACGACTCGGCATTGCCACGAACGGGCCATGGACGCCGTCGATAATTTTCAGATCGCGGACGACAAAGCAATGATCGAAAGTAATCGAGCAGAAGGCGCGAAGGCGATCCTCCGACTCTTCCATCAATTTGATGCGAACTTCGGTGATTTCCACGTTCCGACCCTCCCTAACCGGTCGCGTAAGATGCTTAGGTCAAAAAACGTATGTTGGCGGGCAAACTAGTAGCGCCCGCAGAAAAACAAATACCACACCTACGTCCCGCCAATTTCGCAACTGCTTGTCTCGCTGTGCGCGCGGAAGACGCTAGTCCAAAACATGCGGAGCCGCTTCCGGTCATCGTGACCCCAGTTAACCCAGTTTGCTCCAGGGCCGTTAACGTTCGATCGATCCATGGAGACAAACATCGTGCAGGCTCTGCAAGGCGATTGAATACCGCATGGGCTAACTTTGGCAAATTCCATATGCCGACGGCAGCTCGAATGTCTGCCAGTGACCTAGGGGATGATGCGATCGCACAATTTTGGAAGACCGCCGCAGTCGACAAAGGTTGAGGCGGGAATACCACGACAAATTGAGCCTCGGGTGCACCAGGAATCGTCTCCAAAAACTCGCCGCGCCCCGTTGCGATCGCCATTCCAGCG
This sequence comes from Pirellulaceae bacterium, assembly GCA_041749395.1. Lineage (GTDB taxonomy): Bacteria > Planctomycetota > Planctomycetia > Pirellulales > Pirellulaceae > Laterigemmans. The sequence continues at coordinate 114,949 of JBGTBJ010000151.1, read as the reverse complement.
GGCCACGCGGCAGTCGTCGGCACCAATTTTCCAGGCACCAATCTTCCGAGAAAAAAAGGCACGTCGCTACCAAGCTCAGTAGCCAGATCGTAAAGTCCAGGATCATCGTTGGGGATGCCCGTAATGGCTGCAGCACAGAGCAATGCGGAGGCAGCATTGCTACTGGCTCCTCCCATGCCAGCACCCGCCGGAATTCGCTTTTCCAAATCGATGTGAAATCCACCGCCAACCTGGTACTTGTCCCTGAATTTCTGCACCGCTCGATAAACCAAGTTGTGCTGAGGTGCGGGTAGGGCAAGATTTGCTGGAGAACAATCCCACACAAGGTTGCTCCAAGCGGTCGTGGAAGGTGCCCAGCGACAATCGAGCCTAATTTCTGAATGATCGGTCCTGGAAACTCGCATGCGGTCGCAGCGATCGATGGCGATCATCAGTGTTTCGAGATCGTGATAGTTGTCAGCACGTTTTCCCAGCAACTCCAAATACAAATTCAATTTTGCAGGAGGGAACGTTTCGACAAATTTAGATATCACTGTCTAATAAGCCAACAGGAAGACTAATACGCGAAGTTGGAAAGATCATGTTGATTTCTTGCAGCCAGCCGGTGGCACTCATTGCCTGTCCAGGGGCATTGCCTGTCCGGGGGCATTCTATGGGAGTGTCGAAGCGCGTCAACAGAATTCTGACTGTTCCGGGCAAACTGCCGAACTCTCAACGGAAATCAGGCTTTGGCTTTTGCGATCAGGCTGCCTCTCTTTGCCCTGCTTGCCTATTTTCAAAGGGAAGCGATTCTTCAATCGACACTCCGTCACGTAGAGCGACAATTGAAATTCCCAGTCGATCGGCCAATTGAACCACTTTATCGCTATCGACAACGATGGTCCGATCGGCCTCGATCACAATGGCTTGTCCGCCCGCTTGATGCACTTTTTCGACCGTCTGTGGGCCGATAGTTGGCACATCGAATCGCATGTCTTGCTTGGGTTTGGCGACCTTTATTAAAGTCCAACCACCCCGACGACAGAGTTTACCTGTGCGTTCGATGCAGGCATCCGTCCCTTCGACGGCTTCCACTGCGATAACGGATCCGTCGCGAACCGTAATCGATTGGCCTATATCCAAACCACCCATCTGTTTTGCGATTTCCCAGCCAAACTGGATGTCCTGGCGTTGGTTGCGGGACAATTTTGAGCGAGTGAGAGTACCTTCGTTCACAAGTAGCTCCGGGGCAAAATCGGTGGCGGGACGTACTTCCAACCGGTGTCGCAAATAGGTTTGGGTAACTGCGGAAAGCAAACTGTCGTCGCGTGTGTCACGACTGCGGAACAGCAGATGGGGAGCAAATGTTCGTAGACAGACGAGATCGGGCCATTGACTGAAGAAAACCGAGCGGTGGAAGAGTAATTCTGCTTTAAAGAGTTTTCCTGCCATTGTCACGCCGTCGGCACGGTGTCGCTGAAAATATCGGATGTGTCCCCCCAACTTTCCGACGCCTGACCAAATCACGTCATCACAAACATATTCCAAAACGGGATCGGCGAGCCCTTTCAAAGCTACGCAAACCACTCTTTTTCGAGCGCGAACGAGGGCCTCAGCAACGAGGACCGGGAATCGACCCCAGCCAGCAACGAGTCCGATAGTCGGTGCATCACTTTGGGAATCAAACGATTTCCAGGACAAGCGTCGTGCGGGGCGATACCCTGGAATCGGAAAGCGATATTGTCCTTCCAGTTTCTCAATCATGCCGCACGTTCACCTGCAGCTGTATCTTTGCTGGCTGTATTTGCCAGACTGCGTTCGAGGTGCTTTAGCGAGCGACGCATTTCAGGGAGCCGACGCTGTACGGCCATGATCTGCATTTGTTCGCGTTGGGTTGTTGCCGGACTTCCCAGATAGACTTGACCGCCGGGCAAATCCTCCATCACGCCTGCTTGGGCACCTACGATGGCACCATCGCCTAAGTGGATGTGATCTTTCAGTCCAACTTGACCTGCCAGCACCACATAGTTGCCGGTCGAGCAGGAACCGGCAATACCCACTTGCGAGCAGAGCAAATTGTGTTGGCCGATTTGGCAATTGTGACCAATCATGACTTGGTTATCGATCTTGGTACCTGTACCGATCCGAGTCGATCCATAAGTTCCTCGATCGATGGTGACCCCGGCGCCCAATTCAACGTCGTCCTCAATGACGACATTGCCCAGCTGTGCGGTTCGAATGTGTTGCCCTTGGTGTTGGCGATATCCAAAACCGTAAGCTCCCAGCACCGTACCTGAGTGAATCAACACTCGGTTGCCCAACTGCGTGCGCTCATACAGCGTCACATTGGGGAACAGAACACAGTCGTCGCCGATTCGGCTGTGATCCATGACCACTACACCGGGCATGATGTGGCAGCGTTGTCCAATTTGAACGCAACGGCCAATGTTCACGCCCGACTCTATGACACAACCTTCGCCCAATTGGGCACTTGCGTGTACATGAGCTCCGCTGGCAATACCCACGCTATGGGGCGCCACGGCGGGCAGGAAATACTCGACAATTTGTGCAAAAGCCCCACGAGGGTCGGAGGCGATAATTTGGGGGTGTGGAGAATCGGTTCTCGCAGCACCCGTGACGAAGGCCGACGCAGCAAAACCGGTCTCTGCGTTACCTTCCAGGCTCTGTCCCACACCATCGACGAGGGTGATTTGACCGGAAACAACCTCATAGAGTGGTGCGGCACCAAAAATTCGCAGCGACGCATCTCCAATGACTTGGCCGCCGATCATTGCGGCCAACTCGCCCAGCGTCGCCTCTCGAGCTATTCCAATTGTATTGCTGTGCTGGTCCACAAGCGCTTCCCTGCTTGCTTGAGAAATCGATCCGGCTTGTCCAAACCACTTTTGGCCAAAGTGTGGTGTACCCGATCGTGACCCAATTCAGCAAGGTCGATCTATCACAGGTTAGCTGGCTTAATCGACGATTCGTTCATAGCGATGGGCTTGCTTTTGGAGGCGATCGGATTGTCGGTTGAGCAATTGGCTAAGCCGACGCATTTCTTCGTTCAGGCGACGCAAGGCGACTTCCTCGGACTGAACGCTGTTACTTGATTTGCTCTGCAAGCGATCATCCAGCAATGGCAAGCGACTGGAGGCGTGGAGGGAGTCTCTCACTAAGAGTTCGCGGACATGGCCCCGGTTTCCCAGTGAACCCACGGACTGCAACATAGGTTCACCCCACTGCACGTCCCCGCTTTCAACTACTTCGCAAAGACGACGATCGATTGCTGCACGCCGGCGTAGAGCCTCTTCGATGTTGTTATCCCAAAGGAGAATCCAGCGACGTGCGGACGTGCGATAGGCGAGCTCATGCAGTTGCTGATCTGCTTGCAGCAAGTTGTCCACTGCGTCCGATGCTGCATGGCTAGCCTTTGGCGATAATCGCATGCACACCATCGACGTTTCAAATGGATATCGAGGCGGCATACCGTCAAAGGCGATCGCTGCCTCGTTTTTAAGGACTGTTCTTCCCAGCATTTCCCCATGATCTACGCGGATTTCGGCGGCTGCCCCCTTTACCGGTTTAATCGCATGCTGGTTCAGCAGAGTACCACGAGATGGAGTAACCGACTCACGCCACCGAGCAAACGCATCTGCCACCGATGTTGGTCCTGCGGCAGGAAGATCGATTCCCATACGCGAGCCTGCGCCTGGCGTGGACATCACCAGCAGGCGAGCAAAATGCAATGCGGCCAAAGCGCGAGCAATCGCCAACCCCAGCCCCGTGCCTCCGGTTTCACTTTGACCACGAACCGCCAACTTCTCAAGCTTCTCTTTGGTCATCCCGGGGCCAGAGTCGATGACCGATAATCGCACCATTCCCCGATTGATAGCGGGCTTTAATTGCACCACTACCGTTGTCCGTTCTTCACTGACTGTAATTGCGTTCCCCACGAGATTAATCAGCAAGCGGCGCAGCAAATCGGCATCCCCAAAAACAGGGCCCAAACTGCCATCAAATCCGTCCCATCGCACGGTCACTCTCCGGGCAGCAGCAATCGGATCGATCGTACGGGAAACTTGTTCAGGGAATATATTGGGTGGCAGCCAATGACGTTCGATCGCGGGAACACCGCTTCGCAACCGATCAAAGTGCAGCATGTTATCAATCAAATTATGGATTGAATCGCATTGGCTGCCAGCGTCGCTTAATAAGGACTGTTGGGTCTGATTCAGCGGCCCGAGCTCGCCGTTGGACACTAGGCGAATGGCTTCGCGGACACCCGTCAAAGGCGAACGGATGTCATGCGCTGCTTCGCTAATTAAGCGTGCCGCCATGTCCAACGATATTGCGGAGTCTGATTCGCCAATAGACGCCGCGCTCTGACTATGGTTGGACTCTGAACCGGGGGGGACCCGCCAGGCTGGTTCACGTCGAGAGCGTCCCTTCAAGCCTGGCGAGCTAACTGAAACGTGCGGACTAAGTTGTCTCGTTGCAGCGTTCGCGTCGTCTTTGGATTGAGTCGTCATTGTGTCGCTTCCCTACTGACAAAGCTCAGACCGAGTGAGTGCCAAAAACCACTCGACATCCTCTACGGTGTGGTCTGAATCTACATCGGTCCAAAGGGAGGTAGGGGCACTACGCCAGAGTGTAATTTTTCTAATCCAAAGGTGAACTCTGTCCGTTTGCACCGTAAATTCCGATGGGACTGCAGTAAAACGGCAATCAATAATTTGGAAAAATTACAAAATCCGTCCTGGTTCGGTCTTTCCTAAATATTACGAAAATTGTTAAAGTCCCCCCAGTTGCTGTCGGTGAAGGAGCCATGCCCGCAGGCCTCTTTTGCCAATTTTGCGATTTTTACCGTTCGCGGTTTTCAAGCAATTTAGCAATTCGATCGTTTTCTACAGACCCATCAGGACCGGCCCATTGGATTACAGGGCATAACGGATATAGGCCAAGGAGGAGCCAGCCCATGTTGCTTGAAAGAATCGATATTGATTCGTGTGGTACGTTGGACAGAGTTCAATTAGGACCATTTCATAATCGTCTCAATGTCGTCTACGGTCCGCCAGGGTCGGGTAAGACTGCGACGATCGATTTTCTGCGCAGTGTGATGCTGGGTACGGACCGCCGTTGGCATGTGGGATCGTCTGGCGCCATTGTTTGGGCCGATGCAGAAGGATTATTGCATTGCCGACGCGACGTAGATGGCACGGTCGCTGGTCGCCTCTCCATCGATGTGGTCGATCGTGACGGGGTGACCCGCAAATATCATCATGGCTACCGCGATGCGGATAATTATCATCGCCTCGATCGCCTGGTGGATCTGCCCCGAAAGACCTTGGACGCCATTGTGGCTCCTCATCGCGAAACCACTCTTCGTACCATATTACAAGCATGTCGTGACGCCGGGATTTTGACGCCGGTTGTCGTCCGTGACGATGTTGAGATTTCGCGTGTGCAAGCGAGAATTGTTGAGCTAGAGCACCAATTATCAGGCTATCTCGACTCCACTGCCCAGCGTGCTGAGCTAGAAAACCGCCGTTTACAATTGATAGATGAGCTGGCCCACTGGGATCGCATTGAACAGTCGCCCCCTGCTCACGAAGGACGCCGTGCGCGAATCGAACTGCGTTTGGTGGATTGCCGCGATGAACTCGCTCGCTTGCGATTGCAAGAGTCAGAACTGCGTCGGAATTTGGCAGAGGTAGAACGAGAGCTCAGCCAAATTTCGCTAGCACGAACCACCGTTGACCCGGCGCTGCGCATTGCGTCCGTTCGTCGCGTTCAGCTCGAAGAACTAGATACCCAATTGGTTCGGTTATGCCGAACTCTGCGTGAAATTCGCGCCATTCATGATGGTACTGCTGGCAAGCGTGAAACGGAGAGCCATTACGTTATCGATGGTGAGATCGGATTTGAAGCAGCGCCAAAGTGGGTTCAGACTCGCGGATTCTATCGCTCGCGACTCGAATCCGCTCGTCGACATTTGGAATATCTCGTCCGAAACTTTCATCGCAGTTCGCTGTCGCAATCTTATGCCAGCGGAGAAGCGCCATACGCTCGATTGGATTCGACCTATTTGGGGCGTGCCGAGCTGGATTCCATGATTTCGTCCTTACGAAATCTCATTGGTGAACTGGAGAGATCGGATTTTGAAGGAAACGAATATCGAAACTCGGAACGCAGCCCAGGTGAGTCCTATCGCGTTGATTTTCATAGCCAAGGCTGGAGAGCACATCGCGAACATTTGATGCAATGTGAATCTTCGCTTACGCATTCGATCAATCGTCTGGTGCAAGCTCGTACCACGTTATTGCACCAGATAGCGGGCGAGCACGGATTGGCAGTCGAGCAATTGACGGCTGCATTTGGTGATTGGTGCCAATGCCACGACGCGCCTCATTTGTACGAATGGTTGTTGAGCGATCGCTTTCCACCACGCGTCAACGATTCGGAAATATCGGTGGCTCGCCTTCGGCGACTGGAGCGAAACCAATCAGAGTTGTTGGATGAACTCAGCCGCACTGCAAATCGATTAGACAATCAAACAAGTGAAATTCGCTCGCTGGAAGAGCGTTTGCGTGGGTTACCCGTTAGTTTGCCCGTGGTTGTCGATCAACAATATCGATTGCAACTGAAGGAAGAATTGTCGCAAGTGGAACGCCGGCTGAGATGGCTGGATTCTCGTTATCCGCTGGATGAAGAGCGTCAGCAATTGTCGCGACGCTTGGATGCTCTGATGCATGGCTCGCGACGTGAATCACCTCTTTGGAATCGAACTGCTTATTGGTTGGATTTGCTGTCTGCTGGCCGTCTGGGTCATTTGATACCAAGCAATCTCGATTCGGTCGAAGGCGCAGATATCTCGTTTGTGTCTCGGAACGATGCGGAGCAACAGGCCCTACTCCTGGCGCTTCGCATGGCAGCAGTTGAGGCGTTTCAGCGAAACGGAATTCAGGTTCCTTTACTGATCGACGAACCAGCGACTACCTGGAGCGTAGAAGAAGGCTCGCGACGTGTTGCCTCGGTGCTTTCGCAATTTGCCAATGAAGGACATCAGTGTCTGCTGTTTACATCCGATCACATTTTGGCAGATCGAGTGCGCGATACGGGTGGCAGATGGCATTCGCTCCGTCCCGCTCGATACTATCAAATGCGATACCGTGAATCGCAACCGAGTGCTCGGCAAACTACAGTAGTGCACGACCATTACGTCAATTCAGGCAAGATCAATCGTGAACTAGATACCGTATGGCGCGAAGCCAATGGTGTTTACGATGATCCGTTCTGGTATCGCACGCCCTATGAATCGAGAGCATACCGGGCCCCTGCGCCAAGTCGTTCCTCTTATCCACCAACACGCTATGTAGATGGCGAGCGCTATGCAGATGGCGAGCGCTATGCAGTTCGCGAGAGTTATGTAGATCACGAAAGATACGTTGATCGGGAAAGATTCGTTGATCGCGAGAGAAATGAGTGGATTGATAATGTCCAGCCAGCAGAACAGTACAGACATGAAATGAAAGTTGCTGAACGGCCCGTTATGGATCGCCAGCAAGACTTCTCAAGCCGGGAATCGAGAGGCCCGGCCAGCCCTTTTTTCTTGACTGACGCGAGCCCCGTGGATCAATCTCCATCGATCGATGCTGTGGCTGCGCAACATTTGAGATCCGTAGGTGTGTTCAATGTGGGCCAACTATTGCAGTCCGAGCCAACTGATGTGGCAAGGAAATTGCAGCTAGCCGATGTCTCGGCTGACGTGGTTGCTCGTTGGCAACATGAAGCCACACTCGTCTGTGGAGTACCACAGCTACGGAATTTTGATGCGCGAGTACTTGTCGGTTGTGGATTCAAAAGTCCAAGACAGTTGGCCGAAATGCATCCGGGGCAATTATTGGAGAAGGTGGAAGCCTTTTTGGCCACTGAGCGTGGGCGTCAGATTCTACGCAGTGGTACAAGTTTTGAGCTCTCACGTATAACCAGCTGGATTGCCGCCGCAAACCGATCGGTAGCCAAGTCAAACCGGCATTCATCCGGAACGGTTCGCACAACCTCCAGCTTTGTACCACATTCAGAATCGCATTCAGAATCGCATTCAGATTCGCATTCAGATTCGCAGCGAGAGCGTCGCAAGAAGCGTTTGAATGCAATTGCCGCCGAGCAAGATGACGCGTCACGACGACGGGTCTATCAGAACTCAAGAAATAGTCATCGCAATGGCAATCGACCAGAGCGGGCTGAGCGACATGAGCGACAAGAGCGGAGTTACGAAACGCCTGCCCGCAGCATTGTATCCATTGCTGGAAACGAGTCGGCGCGAACTTTGAAGTTCTATTTGGAACGACGCAGTCCCATCGTCGATGCGCCATCCATTGGACCCAAGGCAGCCGAACGGCTGAAAGCGTTTGGTTACCATACGGTTGGCGATTTCCTGGAAGCCAATCCTGGAACCGTTGCCTCGCAGTTGAATAATCGCAAAATTTCGGAAGAGACCATTCGCGGCTGGCAACAGCAGGCAACACTCGTCTGTCGTGTTCCAATGCTGCGAGGGCACGATGCCCAATTGTTGGTGGAAGCCGGAATCGTTGAGGCAGAACGACTGGCGCAAGCAGACCCTCAATGGCTATTTGCCAAAGTGGATCCTGTGGCACGTTCTGCCGAGGGCAAAAGGATTCTCCGCGGAGCCAAATTACCCGATCTAGCGGAAATCAAAGATTGGATCGATTGGGCAAAAGAAAGTCGCAGTTTGCGAGCCGCTTGAAACGCTACTTGCAACCAAACAGGTACTGCGCCGTAGGCGTAACTTGTTGAGGTGCTCGTGCTCGTGCTCGTGCTCGTGCTCGTGCTCGTGCTCGTGCTCGTGCTCGACAAATTCGCGACGGGTACGATAATGCTTTTAACGCGAACCAGCGTTTGCTGAACAGCGTTCGAGCACAAGATTGCCGCAAACTACGAGCCGCTTAAGCGAGCACACCATGATGCTGCGCAGCCAATAGCAGGCCGTGCTCGTACTCGTGCTCGTGCTCGTGCTCGACAAATTCGCGACGGGTACGATATTGCTTTTAACGCGTACCAGCGTTTGAGCAAAAGATTGCCGCAAACTTCGAGCCGCTTAAGCGAGCACACTGCGATCCAGACGCAGCGTAGCCAAATCGTACTCGAAACATGTGCGACGGGTTCGAGCACCATTTCATTGAGCACGAGCACGAGCACGAGTACTTACCTAATAGCGCACGTTCACAATGTTTTACGTCGGGTTTTGCTTTTATGTGTTTGCTCAAAGTAATCTTAGAAACTCGGGTTGCTTCGTAGTCGCAAAAAAGACTAGTTAGGGTTCGGATTGGTACACGTGCGCGGCTGCGGAAAGGAGTCCTCGATGCCGAAGGCGCGGATAATAATGACTTGTTGTCTCTTGCTCTTCACTTCTTATGCCTATGGGCAAATGGGAGGTGGAATGGGTGGTGCTGGAAATGCGCCTACCGGGTTAGAGAAGCCACGGTTTAGGGATCACGCCATGCGCCAAGGCGGACCCGATTTGCATCGCGAATCGGGCGACAAAGTGGTGCGAGCGATTCGAATCGTGGGCAATAAGCAAATTGAAAACGAAAAGATACTGCAATTATTGCGTACTCGAGTGGATGGATTCTACGACGAGCAAACGGTGCTTTCTGACGTTCGTCGAATGTACGAATTCCGGGCCTTTCGAACGGTTCGCCAGTCGGTCCAAGATGACAATAATGGCGGTGTCGTCCTTACTTTCACCGTGGAAGAGCTTCCTTTGATTTCCAAAGTGATTTTCCATGGCAACAAGCGGATGGGCGATCGAGAATTGCGGGGTCGTGCAGGGATTGTCAAAGATGATCCTCTGAACGAGTCGGCAATTGAATCGACCCGACGCCGCTTGCTGGACTACTATCGAGAAGAGGGTTTCAATCAAGCGACGATACAGTCTAAAGTTGGTATAGCCGGCAATCCTGATCGCAATATTGCTCCCGATCCAAATGCCGTTGCGTTTCGTATCTCCGAAGGGGAGCTTGAGCGGATTCGCAAGATCAGCTTCGTAGGAAATTCCATCGTCAGTGGCGAACGGCTGTCAAAGATCATTGCCTCGCGTGATCCCTTCTTCAAAGTAGGTTACTACATCGGCAATGCCGCCGACTTGCAGAAGATTGAAAACGACGTTTTGTTATTGACCGAATACTATCGAAATCTTGGTTACTTGACTGCTCAAGTGGATAGGGTCCTAGAGTACGACGATACGCTGACCTGGATGGATATTACTTTCATCATTAAAGAAGGGCCGCGATATCGTGTGAACGAGATTCGCATTGTAGGAAATCGGTTCATTGATACTGCATCATTGGAAACGAACCTCAACCTCAAGGAAGGCGAGTTCCTCAACGGAACGATGATGAATACCGACGTCACTGATATTACGTATGCCTACGGGTCTTTAGGGTTTATTTATTCGGAAGTGACACCTGAATTGCGCTGGCTTGAGGGTGCAGAAAACGAAGTTGACGTCGTGTACAAGATTGACGAAGGAGATCGCTGGAAAGTGGGTCAGATCTTCGTCAAGATCGAGGGGGAACCCAACCTCATGCGTGAGACCACGATGTTGAACTATCTCGATTTGGTCGAGGGACAGTACATCGACCGTGGTCTGCTGGAAATGAATCGACGCCGATTGGTCCGCTCTGAGTTGTTGGAAACCAATCCTGTTGTGGCCGATCCACCGGAGCTTTTGGTTGTGCCGCGAAATCGAGATGAATTTGGGGGTGACGAATAATGGTACCTATCCATCCCCAGTCAAAAATGAAGAGAGCCCGACGTGCCTGGCGCGCAAGAGCTCGCATCGCCATGCTCTTAGGAGCGTTGGGCGCGGGTAGCGGAATGATGGGCTGTCGTCAGCTTCCTTATTCCCCGATGCAGGCGGTTCCACCACCCCTGGCGAGCACGGTTCCGTATGATGGGCCGATTGCCAGTCCGTACTCGAATCAATTGCTGGGGGTGCAGGACGGTGCGAATAATTTAGTGGCTAAGCCTCCGACTACGACCATCGTACGTGGCCAGAATAGCGGATTTTCGGTGCCATCAGCGTCAGACGAACCGACTTCGACTACACCGGCCGACGGTGGACGTCATGATCGTGAGCCGATGGGAGTGAGCGGACAGCCCGCAGCGCGTGTTGCCCAGAATCCTCCGCCGGCAACTCCCAACAACGGAGTGCCCGGTACTGGCACGCTTCCCCCGCCAAACGCCAGCATCTACACAAATCCAGGTACTGTCCCCAGCACTACTGCTCCCAATGGATACTCGGGATTTGCTCCCAGTGCGCCTCCCAGCGTGATGGAATCGGAGCCGTACAACTATGAAACGCTTCCGGAAATATTTGCCGACGATTTATCGATGGCCAATGCTGGGCAACCACCCGCTTACACTCCGCGCACACAGACTGCGGACATTATCGTCAATGGCTATCCAGCTCGCACAGGCCGCATCATGTTCGGTGGTGCGGTCAATAGCGATGCCGGGGTGACCGGCCAAATCACTATTGAAGAACGTAACTTTGACATCACGCGTTTTCCCAACTCTTTTCAGGACCTAGTTGGCGGCACAGCATTTCGTGGTGCGGGACAAACGTTTCGCATCGAAGCGGCACCTGGAAGCCAAATTAAACGCTATGCAGTTAGTTTCTCTGAACCCTATCTGTTCGGATATATGCCGGTCAGCATGTCGGTCTCGGGATCATTGTTTGATCGCCGCTACAATGACTGGGATGAGGAACGGGGCGGCGGACGACTTAGTTTTGGTTATCGCATCACACCCGATTTGTCAATTTCCGCCGGGATTCGAGCCGAAAGCATCAAGATCACACGCCCTCGTTTGAACGGTATTCAAGAATTAGATTCCGTTCTCGGGTCCAATTCACTTTACGCTGGTCAGCTTCGCTTGACGCACGATACGCGTAACAGTCCCTTCGCGCCCAGCGAAGGGCATTATTTGGAATTGACCTATGAGCAAGCCTTTGGCGACTTTAATTTCCCGCACGCCGAAATTGCGCTCAGCAAGTACTTTTTGTTGCGAGAACGGGCTGACGGTTCGGGGCGCCAAACCCTGACTGCCGGCTGGAGCCTCGGTTTCAGCGGCGAAGACACGCCGATATTTGAGAATTTTTATGCGGGTGGTTACACCACGTTGCGCGGGTTCCAGTTCCGTGGTGCCAGTCCAACTGTCAACGGCGTACAGGTGGGGGGGCGTTTCCAGTTCCTGGGTACATTTGAATACATGTTCCCGCTGACGGCCGATGATATGCTACGAGGCGTCGCGTTTCTCGATTACGGTACTGTGGAACGCGATATTGAGATCAATCGCGGGAATTTCCGCGTGGCTCCAGGGTTCGGCCTTCGTGTGGCGGTTCCTGCCCTCGGACCTGCTCCGCTGGCATTTGACTTTGCCTTCCCAGTGGACGATGCGGCGGGCGATCAACGGCAGACTTTCAGCTTTTTCATGGGCTTAAATCGCCGGTTCTAACGAAAACTATGCCCTTGATTGGTTGAGTAATTAGCCACTCTGGTGGAGATGACTTTACAGCGTACCGTCGACACGCCAAACTAGTCTCTTAGATCAACGAACAAAACGATACGCGGCCGCTACCCAGTCGGGACGGTCGCGTTCTTCTTTTGCCATTAGTCCATTTTGGACTCAAAGTGGCAGATGCACTTGAGCAGAATTTGAGAACACGGAGTTCATACTGAGATGTCAGACGTCGTACCCATGAGCCGCGATGGTTTTAACAAAATCAAGGCCGATATCGATCGCATGGAATCGATCGAAATGCCAGAGATCACTCGTAAGATGGCCGACGCGCGGGCCGAAGGTGACCTGAAGGAAAATGCTGAGTACCATGCCCAACGTGAGAATCAGGGAATGCTACAGGCGAAGATCAATGAACTGAAAGGAAAGTTGGCGCGTGCCAGTATCGTCGACGTGTCGCAATTGCCCAAAGACGAAGTGGTCTTTGGTTCGACTGTTACCGTCAAAGATGTGAAATACGGTGACGAAGAAGAGTTCACGCTCGTCGGCGCTGGGGAAGATGACTACGACACGGGGAAGATTCTCTGCACGAGCCCCATTGGTCAAGGTTTGTTGGGCAAACGCGTCGGCGATGTCGCCTCGATCGAAGCGCCCGCAGGAACCATGCATTTTGAAGTTGTCAAAATTGAGTTCCGTCAATAGTCCGTAACAGGTTCCGCAGTGCACGCTCGCGATCAAGACGATAAATCATCCCCTGCAATGTCTGATGACCCAGATGTGAAGCATTCGGTTACGTCTGACAAGGGTGATGTCGATCAGGAAGGACCGGGGTGTTTGCCGGCCTTTCTTGCTTTTGGCGCCATTATCATGATCATCCTGTTTATTTCTTGCGGGTTATCCAGTTGGTGGCTGTGGCAGCAAAGAACGGAAATCGCCATCAAGACTTTGCAGGGAACCGTGATCCCTGAGCTTGAGCAGAGCTCGCTGGATCCTGCAGAAAAGAAAGCGGTTATCGAACTAATTCAGGGCGTCGTTCGTGACGGAGAAGCAGGTAAGCTGGAAGACTGGCAAGCGGCTGGCATAATGGAACGCTTGAGTCGCTCGCCATTGCTGCAGTGGGGCGATTTGGTCGGGCTGGAAAGCATGATCCTTGCCTCTGAAGGGTTCAGCGATGAAGAGAAACAACAGGCGACTAGGCAAATTTCTCGTTTAAAACGGGCCAGCGAGCTGGGAACGGCCGACTCCGAAGACCTCTATGATTGTTTGCATCCCGTATTGCTCGAAGACCAATCGCAGCCCATTGCTCGATTGAATCGAAAAGCAACTGTTGAGCAGATGCGTGATGTCGTATTGCGGTGCAAACTTGTCGCCGAGCGAGAAGCGATTCCCGAACAGACCTTCGAAGTCGATCTCACGAATATTATTCGTCGGCAGATTGAGGCGGGGAAATCTCAGGGTGGGTCGTAGGGCCAACTGCTTCGCGAGAATCTCCTGCCGGTTGTTTAACTAGCAATTCGCTCACGAAGAATTCCACGGTTTCTTTTATCGCTGTGGGGTGAAGAAAGGTGAGCATATGGCCAAGCCCATCAATGCTGACAAAGCGACTGTTCACGCCCGCCTCTTTTTGAGCGTTGTAAAGAACTTGGCTACTGGCGATGGGCACGATGAGGTCCCTGGTGCCATGAAAGAATAGAGTTGGAACATCGCCGGAGGAGGCGTGCGAAGCGGGAGAAGCAGCCAAGTAGATTTGGGGTATTTCGCGTCGCGAGCCACCAAGAAAATAAGCGATAGCCGTGTTGTCGATCGGCATATCGCGAAATTCACACGGAGCGCCTCCACCCACAATCCCGCAAATGGCAGGAATTCTTTGCCAGCGAGGATCCTCTTCGGACCATTCAGTAGTTGCCGCAATCTCCTGCCATTGAGCATCGCAGAGTGTCCCAATCATGCAGGACAGGTGGCCGCCCGCCGAATAACCAAACATCCCAATGCGGTTCTTGTCCAACTGGAAATCATCCGCATGATCGGCCATCCACACCAGTGCTGCTCGACAATCGTCAACTTGAGTAGGGAATTTGTAGTCAGGTGCGTGCCGGTAATTGATGGCTACGGCAACAATTCCTCTCTCCGCAAGCGATTTTCCATAGGTGGCCACTGCCCATTTGTCCCCTGACGCCCATCCTCCACCATGTACCAAAAGGACGCCTGGCAGTTTCGTGTTGGTCTCGATCGCGGTATCTGCGACAGGGCGGTAGACGTCGCATAACAATTGAACATCGGACGCGGCTGAGTAGCAAATATTGCGGAATACCTCCACGTTCCCCTGCAGCCGCTGGGCGGTGGGGATCGAGGGGGGCTGTGCAATGCTGGAGCTTGCGTCCAATACAACAACGAGTGCAACGATCAACCCCAAACGGGCGAGTCGATTGAGGGGAGCCAACGGCATGCCGAGTTCCAAACAAGGTAAGGAGGGATCGAAGGGTCCTGGGGAAGGCATCCTGCCGAAAAGTCATTGTTGCTCTATAATGTTGAGAATACGAATGCAACCCAAATTTAGCACTGCTTTTCCATGAACGCCTTTTTGATCAACGCCGTTATCATAAGCACTGCTCCCCAATAAGAACATGTCAGCGGTCCGTCCCTGGTCATGTCAGCTTAAACAACCCAAGCAACCCTAAAATGCGTCAATTATCGGACAACGGATCGTCGCCTCCATTCAGTTCCGTGACCGAAGCGGTGGACGCGATTGCTCGTGGCGAAGTCATCATCGTGGTGGACGCAGAAGATCGCGAGAATGAGGGAGACTTTATTTGCGCCGCCGAAAAGGCGACGGTTGAGAATATCAACTTTATGCTCTCGGGACGGGGACAGTTATGTGCGCCAATATTGCCTGAGGCAGGGCGCCGATTGGAATTGTCGCCAGTCGTGGCTATTAATGATGCACCTTTGAGAACGGCCTTTGTCACGCCGGTTGATCATGCTGGATGCAAGACGGGTATCACGGCGGGCGAACGTGCGGAAACGATTCGTCGATTAGCCAATCCCCTCTCCAAGACCGAAGATTTTGTACGACCCGGTCATGTTTTTCCGCTGATTGCCATGGAAGGGGGCGTGTTGCGGCGAGCAGGTCATACGGAAGCTGCAGTTGATTTAGCGAGGATGGCCGGATTGAAGCCGGCCGGGGTGCTTTGCGAAATCCTCGACGATTCCGGCGACAGGGCAACGCGAGATTCGCTTGCGATATTGGCAAGTAAACACAATTTGAGAATGATCAGCATTGAACAATTGATCGCGCATCGACGGATCAGTGAGAAATTGGTCAGTCGTGCTGCTGAATCGAAATTGCCAACCAAGTACGGGTTGTTCGATATCATTGTCTATGCGGTGCAATACGAGACCCAAGAGCCGGTAGCGCTTGTTTTTGGAGACGTGGCGGCAGAATCCGAGATGGCTCCGCTAGTCAGAATGCACAGCAGTTGTTTTACTGGCGATCTCGTTGCCTCGTTGCGATGTGATTGCGGCGACCAGCTTCAAATGGCACTCAAGATGATCGCCGACGAGGGGCGTGGAGTGCTGGTATATTTACCGCAGGAAGGTCGTGGGATTGGTTTAGCACAGAAAATTCGTGCCTATGCTTTGCAAGACGAAGGGCTTGATACAGTGGAAGCCAATCATGCCTTGGGATTTAAGGCAGATATGCGAGATTATGGTATTGGGCTACAAGTTCTCAAAGACTTAGGACTTCATCGCGTTCGCTTGTTAACCAATAACCCCAAGAAGACTGAGGCATTCAACCTGCGAGGATTTGACCTCATGGTTACGGACCAAGTCCCCATCATTTCGCCCTCCAACCAACATAACGCGCGATACTTGCAAACCAAACGTGACAAAATGGGACATCGCCTTCCGGTGGATTCCCAAAACGAACATCCGACTTCCTCCGAGCCGCGTTAAAGCCTCGATATGTCTGCAACCGAATCGACCTTATTTCACCCCCGGCGGGCCGCTGTGCTGGGGATTGGATTGTTGGGTGGATCGGTGGGGCTTGCGCTGCGAAAAGTTTGGCCTCAGCTTGAAATCGCCGCCTGGGGACGGACCTCAGAGACAACGGAACTTGCCGTCACACTGGGTGCTGCCACAACATCCGCGGCGTCGCTGGCAGATGCTTGCCGCGACGCGGACTTAATTATTGTGGCAACCCCTGTCGATTGGATTGCGCGACATGTGATCGAAGCTGCCCAGGTCTGCCCCGCAACAGCTATCATTACGGACGTGGGCAGCACGAAGACGGCAATCGTTCAAAGCGTTGAAGCGGACCGGCTCGCTTCGAAACTGTTTGTCGGTTCGCATCCGATCGCGGGCGGCGACAAAACGGGGCCTGAGCACGCTCGCCAAGATTTGTTTCAAGATCGCACGGTTGTGGTGACACCAACTTCTCAGACGGATCCCCAACGCAGCGAAATGGTCTCACTGATGTGGCGTTCCTTTGGTGCGACCGTACGGTCCACGGGTCCCGAAGTTCACGATCAACTTCTCGCGGCGACCAGTCATCTGCCCCACCTCGTTGCCTCTACGCTCGCCTCCATTTTGCCTCCGGAAGCGGTTCCCTTTGTTGGTACGGGTTGGCGTGATACAACGCGCATCGCGGCCGGATCGCCCCAGATGTGGTCCGCTATTTGTAATGAGAATTCTGCTGCGATTGCTCAGCAGTTGCAAGCAATGATCGATGCGCTGGATCGCTTGAAGGCTGCAGTCTGCAGACGCGATACGGGTGAAATTGAACGTTGTTTGCAACGAGGTCGCATCAACCGTTTGCAATGTGAATCGTCTTCGTAACATCTACTGCTATTGAACTAAACAGTCTTACATAGAAAACGCTCCCATGCCCCTTTGGCAAATTGATATTCATCCCGCTCCTGGTCAATTGAATCGCGACAGCCTGAGAGTCTCTGAAGAGATTCATGAATTGGGTTTGGCCGACAACCTACAAGTCCATTTTGCCCGCGGATTTTTGGTGCAAGGGGATCTGGATCGCGCCGCCGCTGAGACGCTTGCGCTAACCTTGCTTGCCGATGCCGTGACGGAACGCCCTGTCGTTGAACCCGTGGGAGATCCGAACCTGTTGCACTGTCCCGGAGCATCCGCCGCAGCCGTGTTGACATTGGTACATGTGATGCCGAAGGCTGGAGTGATGGACCCCGTCGCCGCGAGCACGGAGATGGCGGCCAGGGATGCGGGGATCGCAGTGGAGAGCGTGCGAAGTTTGCGCAAGTACTGGCTACCGACGCTTCCAGCAAAACAGCTGGAAGGAATTTGCCGGCGTGCTCTTTCCAATGATTCCATTGAGCAAGTTGTGGTGGGGCCGCTGAAGTTGGATCGTTTAGGCGCGGGCACACCCTATAGCTTCGAACGAATTCTTGTGCCAATTCGTCAACTCCAAGACGATCAATTGGAGCTCCTGTCGCTCCAACGCCAACTCTATTTGACGCTCGTTGAAATGCAGACGATTCGCAATTACTTTGCGGACCTGGGGCGAGACCCGACGGATATAGAATTAGAGTCCGTGGCGCAAACATGGAGCGAGCACTGCAGCCATAAGACCTTGGCTGGTCGCATTGAATATCGTGGTCCTGATGCACAAGGAAAAGTGGAAGGAGATCAACGCCAATTCAAAAATATGCTCAAGGAAACGATCTTCGCTGCCACGCAAGAGATCCGTCGTCGGCTGGGTGAAGACGATTGGTGCGTTAGTGTGTTTTCTGACAATGCTGGCGTCGTTCGCTTTGATGACCAATTCAATGTTTGCTTTAAAGTGGAAACGCATAATCACCCCTCGGCGCTGGAACCGTATGGTGGCGCCAACACGGGAATTGGCGGCGTAATTCGCGACCCGATGGGAACGGGGCTGGGGGCAAAACCGGTCTGCAATACGGATGTGTTCTGCTTTGCACCTCCTGATACTCCAGCCGACTCGTTGCCTCCCGGTGTGCTTCATCCGCGTCGAGTGATGAAGGGCGTGGTGTCGGGCGTTCGCGATTATGGCAACCGCATGGGAATTCCCACTGTGAATGGTGCGGTTTTCTTTGATCCCCGTTACTTGGGGAATCCGCTGGTTTATTGCGGAAACGTGGGGATCATGCCGCGCGACAAGTGTTTTGGTGGTGCCCAACAAGGTGATTTTATCGTTGCTCTGGGTGGACGTACCGGACGCGATGGTATCCATGGTGCGACATTCTCGTCGGCCGAACTGACCAGCGAAAGCGAATCACTCTCAGGAGGCGCAGTGCAGATCGGCAATGCAATCCAAGAGAAGATGGTCATGGACGTGCTACTGCAGGCCCGCGACGAAGAACTTTACTCCGCGGTTACCGATTGCGGCGCTGGTGGTTTCTCGAGCGCCGTGGGGGAGATGGGAGAAAAAATTGGAGCCGAAGTTTGGCTCGACAAATGCCCCTTGAAATACGATGGATTGAGCTACACGGAGATTTGGATCAGCGAAGCGCAGGAACGCATGGTATTGAGTGTTCCAGCGGAAAATTGGGAACGCCTCCATTCGCTATGTGAAGGAGAAGGAGTTGAAGCCACTCGCATCGGTCAATTCGTTGCTGGCGGTCGACTGAAGCTAATGTATCGCGGTGAATTGGTGGGCGATTTAGCGATGGAATTTTTGCATGATGGTCGTCCCCCAGTCGTTCGGCAAGCTGTCTATCATCCTGCCGCCACAAAGCCACTCAGCGTGCCTGATTTGTCGCCGGCGCTAGCATTAGAAACGCTTCAGAAAATCCTCGGGTCTTACAATGTGGCCAGCAAGCATTGGGTGATTCGCCAATACGATCATGAAGTGCAAGCAGGTAGTGCAATTAAGCCACTTGTTGGGCCAGAGTGCGATGGTCCTGGGGATGCGAGTGTAGTGCGGCCTCGTCGCGACTCACAACGTGGGTTGGTGATCTCAAATGGGATGAATCCCTACTACGGTGACTTTGATACTTATCATATGGCAGCCAGTGCAATTGACGAAGCGATGCGCAATGCGGTCGCGGTTGGTGCCGATCCTGGCAAAATTGCCATCTTGGATAATTTTTGTTGGGGATATACCGATCGCTCGGAAACGTTGGGGTCACTCGTCCGCGCCGCCATTGCTTGTTACGACCAAGCCATTGCGTTGGGTACGCCTTTCATTAGCGGCAAGGACAGCCTGAACAACGAGTTCAGTTTTCTCGATGGAAAGGGGAACAAACAAACGATTGCCATTCCTCCTAGCCTGCTGATCAGCGCCATGGGGCAGGTCGATGACGTACGCCATTGCGTCACGATGGATTTGAAGGAAGCTGGCAACGTGATCTACCAAGTAGGCGAAACCAAAGACGAATTGGGTGGTTCACACTTCTCATTGGTTCACGGTCTGAAAGGTGGTCAAGTTCCTCAAGTCGTTCAGCCGCAAGCAAAAAATACCTTTGTTGCCATGCACCAAGCGATTCGGAGTGGCGCAGTGAGGGCATGCCACGATCTGAGTGAGGGTGGCTTGGCCGTTGCGGCAGCCGAAATGGCTTTCGCCGGGGGGATAGGGATCGAGCTTGATTTGGAACCACTGACCTCCAGCGGTCTGTCGGCTACCACGTTGTTGTTCAGCGAGTCCAACACGCGTTTCCTGGTGGAGGTGGAGGCCGATAAGACTGCCGCCTTCGAGTCCACTCTGCAGGGGATTCCCTGTTTTCGACTTGGGGTAACCACTGCTGAAGAGAAGTTTCGAGCAAGTGTGGCAGGGAAGGTCATTTTAGAAGAGAATAGTAGTCGTCTTAAAGAAACTTGGCAGAGCCCCTTGAATTGGTGAACTGTGATCAGCTCCGTTAATTTACGATCTCTAACCGTGGTCCTTTCGCGTGGGCAATCCAGAGCCCCGGAAAAACGCGCGCTCGAATCGGCAGTTATCGAAGCGATGAATCACTTCGCCGACATTCGCACGGTTTCCATTCCGCATCTCTATGATCTCCCTGCAAAAGGAGAGACCATCGAGAAGTTGAGGGAGGTGCACGGTGATGTAGTTTTGCTCTCTTGGGTGTTTCCACGCGCCGCACGTTGGGTGATGGATCGAAATGGTATCAGCGGCCAATACGGCGAGGTGCTGTTGACTGACCAAGACCCCGATGACGCCGAAGAAGAAGCCTCGCGCGCTGAGGTAAATCCTCTGCAAGGTCGAGTCCTCAGTGAGCGGGAGATACCAGAGAGAAAGATCTATTGCTTGGACTTGCGAGTGAGCGACAGCCACCAAGCCTACGTCGACGAAATTCTTCGTATTGCCGGGGGAGAAAAGGGTGAGTTGCGGTTACGTGCTGCCAGCGATCTATCTCCGCTGGAACAAATCGAACCACTGAAAATTGAAGAGGGAACCACGCGACGCTGGTATCCGGTTATCGACTTTGGCCGATGTACCAATTGCATGGAGTGCATCGATTTTTGTTTGTTTGGAGTCTACGGTGTTGATGGTGCTGAAACCATTTTAGTAGAACAGCCTGACAACTGTCGCAAGGGATGCCCTGCCTGTAGTCGTGTCTGTCCTGAAAATGCGATCATGTTTCCGCAACACAAAACACCAGCAATTGCCGGTGCAGAAACCGACGATGGTACCGGACTCAAAATAGATTTATCGCTGCTCTTTGGTGCGCCAGACAAAGAAGAAGATGCCATAGCGGCCGCTGCACGTGAACGCGACGAGCAACTATTGCTGGCAGGACGTGCGGCCGTCGGTCTCGAAGTAGGTATCCCGAGACGCCATCTCGACAAGGATCGAGGCCCGAAAGATGACCTCGATCATTTGATTGATGCGCTCGATGAATTCGAGCTCTAGTGATGGCGAATTTATGTCGCGCCGAGTGCTAACTACTGAAGACGGATTCGAACGTTTGTCGCCTTGAAGCCTAGCGGCGAGTCATCGAGGAACTTTACAGTATCGACGCAGAAAATGTCGCTCGGATCCGTCCCTGTTCCCGGTTTGCGAACGCCGGCGCGAGCGCCACGCGTGATAGCGGTCACTTTGGATGGTGGCGCAACAACGGGGCGACAATTATCTGCAATGTAATAGCTGCGATTCGAGACGGGATCGAGTACTTTCACCAGTCTGAATTCGTGCGGTAGGAGGGCGGCTGCAACGGATTCAACATCGACGAATTTGAACCGATCGTAGATTATATCCACCGTTATGCCGGGAGCCGGTTGGATTAATTCGCTCGTGGGAAGTGCACTCACCGTATTCGCAAAATACATCGATAGTTCCAAAGACCCACCAGAAAGGGATGGCACAAATTGCTCATCAATTCCCATGGTTGGTGGGAAGCAGGGTGGCAATGGGTCAACCTCATAGCTCAAGGTTGCTAAGCCATACGCAGGGTCGGCGCTATCACAGTTGTATGTTTCGTAGTGGTAGAGGCCATTGCTAAAATACAGATATTGATGGAGGTGATTTGGCGGCGTCGTCATGATCTTCAGCCGCTTTGCTGCTGCTACAGGTTCGTCGTACACAGATGATTCCTCAGGTTATTGGGACAGACGTTTGATGCAGCGAAAGCCGAAATTTGGGTGGAGGGTTTTGTGACCCCAAAATCCAAAGGCATCCGGCTTGTCACCGCTGGTTTGGATGTATGATATACCCCTTGATAGCTGGGTGGGAAGTCCCGCTACGGCTCTTTGTGCCAGTGAGTTGGTAAAATCGGTAGCGCGTTGCGCCGGGCTTGGCTCGCCTGTATTGCGGCGTCTGATCACTGGCAGCGGGGTGGTCGTCCATTCTCCCATGCCGGAATAGAGACCCGCGATGGATGGTGGGTTGGTCGTCTTATCGAACTGATTGGCCTGAGGATCGAACCGCCATGGTTCTCCATCACGCGAGTTATTGCCCCATGGATAGTCGGTAGTGCCCTGGTTTGTCGCCGCCCAGTAGTATTCCCACAGCGTGGGAATTGCCTTACCCACTTTTTCCGCGTAGGCGACGGCGACATCGAACGAAACGCAGGCGCGATCTGAATTGTCTTCGGCGAGTGGATCATCAGCGATCCAGCGGGGAAAGACTGCCAGCACGTCATCGCGTGAAACTTCAGTCGGATCGATCAAGAAGGGGCCGACTTTTCGTGTAACACCAGCGAGCATCCCTGCCTTTCGCCCCAACTTGGCTTCTCCAGCCCCGACGCGAATCATGTTTGCATTCTGGGGAGAGAGTGAAACGAGGCTGATGGTGGCTAATTCGACAATACCATCGTTAAAATACCAATCGCTTTGAGAGAGGGGTACAAATTGCGCCATGGCGTAATTTTCATCTTGCTCATTGGGAACATCCCGAAGCACTTCGCACTGTTGGTTATTGGCACGGATGATTACGCGATAATGTCCTGATGGCAGCTCGGTAAGGCGATTTCCTTCGGTCACGATCGCTTGCGAGCTGTCGTAGTCTCCAAGGTAAGGATCAAATGGTAGCCAGGTTAACGATGCGTTTTCTGGCATCGTTTTAACCAAGACTCTTTGTGTTGGGTAATCGAGCAGACTGCGTCGATAAATCCAGGCGGTGCTGCCGATCAATCCGACGCTCATCGTGGCAATGGTGCCTAGCATCAAGCGACGTCGCACGAGTAGCTTCATACGTCGTGGATCGACACCGTCGAAAGCCGAGATGACATTGCCAGTACGAAAGGCACGAAGATCATCCGCCAGGGCTGAGGCGCTGGAGTAGCGATCTTCCGGTGCTTTGCTGATCGCCTTCATACAAATCGCTTGCAGGCTCGCAGGAATCGTATGGTTGATCGATCGGGGCGCAGGAGGAATGTCGTTAATAATGGCTTTGAAGAGATCGCTGGAACGGTCAGAGAAAGGGCGTCGTCGAGTGAGTAATTCGTAGAGAATCACCCCGATTGCATAGGTGTCGGTCCATGTACCAATCTTGTCCATTTCACCCGTTACTTGTTCGGGCGCCATGTAGCCGGGCGTACCAACCCGCATGCCTTCACCGGAGACGGATTGCTGGGGTTGGGAGCGGCTGTAGGACAAACCGAAATCCAGGATCACTGGATTTTCGGCCAGCATCACCGTGTTGGCCGGTTTGAGATCACGGTGAATGACACCCTGTTCGTGCGCGCATGCCACCGCATCGCAGATTCGTTCCACGAGCACACAGGCCTCGTCAAAGCTGAGGGTATGAGTCTTCAGCCATTGCGATAGGGGCGGTCCATCAATGAATTCGCTAACGATGTAGATCGTATCGTTGATCGATCCCACATCGTAGATAGTAACGATACTCGGATGTCGCAGTTTGCTGGCCGCCTGGGCTTCGCGCAAGAAGTTTGTCTTGTCGAGATCGACCAGTTTCTTCGGGATTTTGATGGCAACTTTGCGTTGCAATTTTTCATCCCAGGCGGCGAAGACGCGACCAAATCCACCCTCGCCCGCTATGCCTTGCAGTCGAAAGCGACCGATTGCACGGAGATTGCGTTCAATGCTGGCTGTAGGCGAGGAGGAAAGATCGTGAACGAGTGTGGGGAAATTTTCCAGCCGGCATTCGGGACAATGGATGCTACCACCCTCGTTGATCGTAACGTCTTGCAAGTCAATACCGCAGCCTTCGCATTTGCTCATGGCGTCCCCCTACTAGTCGAATGAATTGTCTCGCCGCCTATTGACGTTCCACATCTGCCCATGAAGCGAGAAACTGGGTCTTGCAATTGGGGCAGCGGATATTGCACCCGAGCAAACGTCCTTCCATGCGGAGTCGTTTTTTACACTTCGTGCAAGTCACCCTCAGCGTATGGGATTCCGATTCTAGCGAGAGTAGATTCTCGGGAGTCAAACCTGGAACGATAATGTCTTCGGGTTGAAGAATTGTCAGTAATTCTGGCGTCAAAGGAAAAACGTCTGCGACGCGATCGGCCAGTCTCCTGACACATTCCTCAAAAGCATTTCGAGCCAATCTGCCGTTACCAAAATGCTGATCCCGTTCACGGTGTAAGGCATCAAGACCAACGAGTAATCGATGTCGACTGAGCGATGGAATGCGATATTGGTTGGCATTGCACAGGAGTTCAAAAATGCGTCCCAGGTCGGCTGGCTCGTAGTCGACAAACTCAAGACGTGTGTTGATTCGCGAGCTCAAACCGGGATTACTGCGAATCATCTCGTCCATTTCATCAGGATATCCAGCCAAAATAACGACGACGGAATCGCGTTGGTCCTCCATTCTTTTGAGCAAAGTCTGAATCGCCTCGCGACCATAGGGATCTTCGCCACCACTGCTGATCAACGAATAGGCCTCGTCGATAAACAGCACCCCATCGATTGCAGTATCAACCAACTTGTTCGTTTTTGTGGCAGTTTGTCCCGCGTATTCGGCAACGAGGCCCGACCGATCGGTCTCGACCAAATGCCCACTTTTGAGAATGCCCATAGCGCCAAGAATTTGTCCCACGATTCGCGCGACCGTCGTCTTTCCTGTACCAGGATTACCCACAAACGACATATGTAGGCTGATGGGCATGGTGGACAGACCGGCTTGTTGGCGCTGTCGCTGGAGTCGGAGGAAATTGGTAAGTGATTTCACTCGATCCTTGATGGGTGTCAAGCCAATCAATTTCTCCAATTCGCCTAATGCAAGATCCAAGCGTTCCTCGGGTGAAAGTGACGGTGGTTGAGGTAATTGCTTCGGTACATGGACGGCTGGTTGGCTCGCCTGTTGGATGGGACTACAAGGGCGATTCGATGGTTCATCTTGTTGACGCATTGGCTGACGATCTTCCCGCATCTCAGCACGCGTTCCGGGAAGTTGTTCATGAGGCATGATCTCCGTAGGTGCCATGGGCAGCGGCACTCCGAGTGCAAAAGCGATATCACGCTGCAATTTGTGCATCGCATTGCTCTCTTCGGGGGTCGTCAATCCATCGCATTTCGCTACCAGATTTGCCCACCGCATGACCACGGTTTCCACATCGGCCATGCGATCGTTAAGGGGCTTATAGATCACAAAAGGGCGAACTAGCGATTGCCAATTCAATGTGTCGGCTTGCGCCACGAGTTGATTGGCCGCATCGAACAGCGCGGAACCCTGCAGCCGTTCGTCCCAAAGATGTTCGATCAGTAAACTGGCGACGAATTTCTCCATACTGGTCCAACGTCCATCACTGCGAATGATATCCGTGTAGACCTTGATGAGCATGCCGCGATGCAAATCGTCCATTAGCTCGACAAACTTATTTGCCCGATCGGCGAGCAGAGTTTTGTGGTGCGCCACCAGCCACCTGCCGCTGTCGGTATACAACTTTCTAGTGTCACGCATGACACGTCGGAGGTGTGGCGAAATTTCGTCAGGCGTCATTTCGAGGTGGCTGAAAGGGTGGAAAATGGGCCGATCAAAGCGATCTTCGGGTTAAAACAGCAAGTTTTACATGGCTGTTACATAACTGTTGTTGTCCAAAGACAGTTTTTTGGGGATGACTCGATATGATTTGTCAGTAAGGTAAGCCAATGTTCGACTATCGAGACAGCAATCGATTGCGCTCGCTGGAGAGAACTGGTTGACCTTCAATATCCCCCCTTTTACCACAATCCAATCAGCGTTTGCGAAGGATTCAAAAAAATGGCATCGGTCTTGGAAACACCACCGAATTCGGAATCGAATGTTCGTGCAAAACATGGTGCAAAACATGGAAGAGTTCAAACGAAAAAAGACCGTGTAAAGGGTGGGCGTCCGACGAAAGCGGAACGACTGCGTTGGGACCGAGTCAATTGGCCTTCCATTGTTTGGCTGATTGTGGCCCACGCGGGCCTGTTGGTTGCACCGTTTGTCTTTACGTGGCAAGCGCTCGTGATAACTCTGTGCTTGCATTGGGTGACCGGTGGATTGGGCATTTGCCTGGGGTACCATCGTTTACTGACGCATACGGGTATGCAGACCTATAATTGGGTGCGTTACACATTTGCCACACTTGGCACGCTGGCTGGTGAAGGCTCGCCGATTGACTGGGTTGCCGATCATCGCAAGCACCATCAATTGAGCGATCAGCCCGGCGATCCCCATTCTCCTTTTGATGGTGGGTTTTGGAGTCACATGTTGTGGATTGCATTTTCCACGCACGATGGTGACAGCGAGGCCTATCGGATGAAATATGCTCCCGACTTGGCACGTGACAAAGGGATGCGGCGCATTCACAAATTGTTTCTGCCGCTCCATTTCGCCTCCGGCTTTTTGCTGATGGGAATTGGTTACGCGATGGGTGGATGGCCGATGGCTGCATCCTTCGTCGTGTGGTGCATGTTTGTACGACTGGTGTTCGTGTTGCACAGCACTTGGCTGGTCAATTCAGCGAGCCACATGTTTGGGTACAAGAATTATGAAACGACCGATGATAGCCGCAACAATTGGTGGGTCGCGATCGTGACTTATGGTGAAGGCTGGCACAACAATCATCATGCTTTCCCGCGACTTGCTCGCCATGGTCACAAGTGGTGGGAAATCGACATGACTTACATGTTCATTCGTGGCATGAAGGCGGTAGGGCTGGTTTGGGATGTCGTTGATTTGGACAAAGGGAAACGCGGCGCAGTGATTCGCGAATCCAAGAATGCACCGGCAGAATCAACTTCGGCGTGAAGCCATTAGTTGTCGCAGTGCGATTTGAATCCACATCGCAAACGCGGCGAGAAAGACGACCAGTCCCAGAGAATAAACCATTGGAGCGAGGCTTGCCGACGCTCCACTGGTTTCCGGCGGCGATTGTGATGGAGCAAATTGAATAAGGGTTGCTCCCAACAAGGCGATCGCCATGCCCGCTAAGGCAATCCGCTGAGCCACTCGCATCCAGAAGCGTTGGCGGTGGGGATTTAAGCTAATCATTCCTGCGATAAATAGCGGAACTCCAACAACCATTGGCATGATCAACGCAGGGTGTCGTTGTTCGCTTACGATGGTTAGTCCCAGTAGAGTGGCCAGTGCCAGCGAAAGGCCCACAAGGATCGTTGGTCTAGCCATTTCTTTTTGCTTCCTCTGCATTCATGCGAAGCACAGGGAGTTTGCGAGTGGATAGTAGACGAGCCTTAACGACTTCCGGCGTCTCATCGCGAGGCGGAGATTCAGAAGTCCGTTTTTCGCTCAGTTGTTGGTCGGCAGCGTAGAACGAACCTTGTCTAGTACCGCGACGAGCGAATTCATCCTCGATCCAAATTCGAATGGAGGATTTCTCTTGGCACCACAAGGGCGCAATTAAAAATCCAGTTGGCGCTTCGCCGCTCACTCGCTCGATGATCATTTCTTCCGGCATCCGCTCCAAAAAGTCGACCACGGTTTGCACGTAAGCATCCTTTTCCATCATGGCGACTCGGCCTGCGAGCACCTGCTCTCCCAGTGGTGTTCCGTGGACAGCATACAAATTGTGCAGCTTGACTCCATCGGGCCTTAAGCGGGCCACTTCCGTTGCCGTCTCCATCATCTGTTGGTGGGTTTCTCCGGGGATTCCCAGAATCACATGAGCACATGTTTCAAAATTGCGACCGCGGCTGCGCGCCATCGCGTCAATCATGGCCGCATGGTCATGCCCGCGATTCATCCAATCGAGGCTTGCCGTATGAATGGATTGCATGCCATATTCGAGGGAAACATAGCGATCCTGAGCCAGAGAATCGATCAATTCGAGTACATCATCGGGAACACAATCGGGTCGAGTCCCGATGGCAAGGCCTACGACGTCTTCGTGGGCGATCGCGGCTGTGAAGAGTTCTTCCAGTTGGTCGATCGGTGCGTAGGTATTTGTAGCAGGCTGGAAATAAGCGATAAAACCTTGCACTTTGCCGTAGCGCTGCCGTACCGTCGTGATCCCCGATTCCAATTGATCCAAAACCGATTTTAATCGCACACGTCGGCTGGGGCTGAATGAACGGTTATCGCAAAACACACAGCCGCCGCGCGTCAGTGTGCCATCCACGTTGGGGCAAGTAAAACCCGCATCGATGCTCACACGCTGAACGCGTCCACCAAAACGGCGCCGCAGTGCAGCACCATAAGCGTTCAATTTCGCCCCTGATTCGATCCAAGGTAAAGTCAACTTAGTAACCTAAAGTAGGCCGATTACGACGAGGCTTGGCCTTCAATAGGAGGGGCCGAATCGACAGATTTTCTTGCGAGGGGAATGGGATTAGTTTTTTGCGTCCCGGGAACGACTCGTGGACCTGGTGAATATTCTTCAATTATCTGCATGAGAACTTCGCCGTCAATTTGTTCTACGTCAAGCAGTCGTTTTGTAATGGCCTCTAACGCATCGCGACGTTGTTGCAATATATCACTGGTTTGTTGGAGTGCTTCGTTGAGGATGCGATGAACTTCTTGATCGATTTCGCGGGCCGTTTCTTCGCTGTGCGATCGACGAGTAGGAGCATCGCCGCCACCGGCCAGAAAAGCAGATTGGTTGCTCTCACGATAGTTGACTCTTCCCAAGCGGCTCATGCCATAGTCCATCACCATACCACGGGCGATGGCAGTGGCTCGCTCTAAGTCATTTTGAGCACCAGTGCTGATATCGCAAAAGACCATTTCCTCCGTGAGTGTACCCGCTAGGAGTACGCGGATTTGGCTCTCCAACTCGGTTTGGGTCATCAAGTAACGATCGCCCTCTGGGCGTTGCATCGTGTAGCCCAGCGCGGCCATACCACGAGGGATGATCGATACCTTGTGAACGCGATCGGTATTGGGCAATGCGTAGGCAACAAGTGCGTGGCCAGCTTCATGATAGGCAACGCGAACTTTTTCCTCTTGGTTCATCAAGCGATTTTTCTTTTCCAACCCAGCCGTAACTCGTTCGACCGCTTCGTTGAATTCGTGCATCGACACTGTCGATTTGTCGGCTCGAGCGGCCAGCAGCGCTGCTTCGTTGACAAGATTGGCCAAATCGGCTCCCACGAAACCAGTGGTTATGGAGGCAATATCCTTGAGCAGGACATCGTTATCCAGCTTGACATTTTTCACGTGGACTTTGAGGATTTCTTCGCGACCTGCCGCGTCGCTGCGATCCACCAGCACATGCCGATCGAATCGTCCGGGACGCAATAAAGCAGGGTCAAGTGTTTCTGGGCGATTCGTGGCCGCGACCACGATCACGCTGGTGTTCGGATCAAATCCATCCATTTCAACAAGCAAGGCATTCAGTGTTTGTTCACGTTCGTCATGTCCACCGACAACGGATCCACCGCGGCTTTTGCCCAAGGCGTCAAGCTCGTCAATGAAAATGATGCAGGGTGCGCGATTGGTGGCTTGCTGGAACATATCGCGAACCCGCGCCGCACCTACCCCCACAAACATTTCGACAAAATCGCTACCGGAAAGACTGAAAAAAGGGACTCCCGCTTCACCGGCGATGGCTCTTGCTAACAACGTCTTGCCGGTACCAGGCGGACCAACCAGCAATACTCCCTTGGGAATTCGTCCACCCAGCTTTTGATACTTTTCCGGACTGCGTAAGAAGTCGACCACTTCGCGTACTTCTTCTACGGCCTCATCAATACCTGCCACATCATCAAAGGTTACCGGGGTATCGTCTTGAGAATAAAGCTTGCCCCGACTGCGCGAGAACGCCATTGGCGACCCCATGCCACCCACACGCCGCAGCATGATGAAGCCGAACCCAATAAGGATGGCGATCATAATGAGAGTGAGACCATAATCGGCAAAGAACGTGGACGACCGGTTGGTGTCCCAAAGGATGTTGTTCTTTTTTAATAGCTCAATGAGTTGCTGTTCTTCAGCATCATTTCGGAGCGTACGCAACGTTGTGAAAGTAACTTCCGTCGGTGGTTTGGCAAATCGGTCGTCCTTAGCGATAGTCCGGTAAAAAACCGAGCCCGAGATGGAATCGGTTCCAATCTTCAGATTGTTGGGCTTGCTAAATTCGATCTGCACATCGGGATTCGAGACGCTGGGTACGACGATCATCGCGTCCGCTAGTCCATCGTCAGCAGTTGGCAGATCATTGACCACTAATTCCCGTTGGCCCCAAGTTTGATACTTGGTTTCACTCAGTAAACGAACCAAATCGGGATAGCGAATCGGTTTTGGGGGAGAGCTGAGGAAGAAGGCCAAAGCAGCAACCGCCGCTAAGATGGCCAGCAATACCCAGATAATTCCCGCGTTGTTGCGGGTGTCATTCGAATTGGTTGGTCGTCGATCGTCGTCGGCCATAATCCCTTGGTCTTCGTTAGTGGTTGCGAACGGCTAATCATTCGATCGTGATTGTGCGGGTTGCAGATCAGCAATAGGGAAACCTACAATCCACCCCCACATCGCCACCGGGGCGTCGGATTAGGAGTATTGTTCAAATCATAGCGTCTCGCGGCAAGCAGGATCATCCATGGCCGGTCGTAACGTGGCAGTGCTAGGAGCGACCGGCAGTATAGGTGTGGCGGCGATTGACGTCATTCAAAAGATGGGCGCGCCCTGGACACTCCATGCCGTTTCTGCCCACCAGCAAATCGACGCGCTCCAACAAATCACCCTGAAAACGCTACCTAAGTGTGTGGTGCTCAGCGGCAATGATGATAAAAACGGTCCGCATCCTTTCAGGGAGTGGCCCGCAGGCTTACGCTATTTATCTGGACCTGAGGGGCTAGTGGAGGTGGCCAGCGATCCTGAAATCGACATTGTCGTGGCGGCAATTGTGGGGCGGGCAGGAGTCGAAAGCACTCTGGCCGCAATTCGAGCTGGAAAACGGGTCGCCCTGGCTAATAAAGAAACTTTGGTATGCGCCGGACCAATTGTAGCCGAACTTCTTGCGGGGAGTGATGTTGGCTCTTCTGGGGTGGGTTTTGCGATAGCTGGCGATAAGTTGCTGCCGGTCGACAGTGAGCATTCGGCAATTTTTCAGTGCCTAGCGGCAGGACCTGGAAATCCTCGGAGGTTGATACTCACCGCCAGTGGAGGGCCCTTTCGAGAGTGGACATGGGCCGAAATGCGAGAGGCCACGATTGAGCAAGCACTTCGCCATCCGACATGGAAAATGGGGCGAAAGATCTCCATCGACTCTGCAACGATGATGAATAAGGCACTGGAAATCATTGAAGCAAAGTGGCTGTTTAATGTTCCTGCTGAGGAATTGGAGGTGATTATCCATCCGCAATCGATCGTCCATTCGATGGTAGAATTTGTAGACGGATCCATCGTAGCGCAAATGAGTCCACCTGATATGCGACTTCCCATCCAGTATGCACTGACGTATCCGGAGCGTACGATTTGTCCATCGCCGTTGTTAGAGCGAACCAAACCGTGGGAATTATCGTTTCATCCGGTAGACCCGGAGCGATTCCCTGCGATACCTTTAGGTTTCGAAGTCGCAGCGGCGGGTGGAACTGCGGGTTCTGTAATAAATGCAGCCAATGAAGCGGCAGTCGACCTATTCTTAAATGGTCAGATTCGCTTTACTGACATAGTTCAAGCATGTCGTTCAGTTCTGGAACATCACACATTTGAGGCGCGGCCGTCCATCGAAAGGCTTTTAGAGCTGGATCGATGGGCGCGTGCGGAGGTACGGCGGTGGAGTTGTCGAGCGATTTGATACGTATGGGGCTGCTTGGTGCAGACGACCCTAATTGGATTACATGGCTCGGCGATAAAGTCTGGGTCTGGGGTGCAGTTGCCCTCGGTGTTGGCTTTGTCATTTTTGTCCACGAGCTAGGACACTTCTTGGCCGCCAAATTATTCGGCGTAAAGTGCGAGAAATTTTACGTTGGATTTGACGTGCCCATCACTTTATTGGGCATCCGTTTTCCCCGCACGCTGGGCAAATTCCGCTGGGGGGAAACCGAATATGGAATAGGCATTATTCCATTGGGTGGCTACGTGAAGATGCTGGGGCAAGACGATGATCCACGTCGTGCGGCCGAAGAGCGTGAACGGATCCGCTTGGCTTCCGACTCCAAAGAAACGGGTGAAGAGGAAGTGGCCAGTGGTTTGGATCCACGCAGCTTTCCCGCAAAAACCGTCTGGCAGCGGATGATTATTATCAGCGCTGGCGTGGCCATGAATGTGATCACGGGAATTCTCTTTGCGGCTTTGGCGTTTGGGCTGGGCGTGCTGTATCAACCGGCGGTGATCGGCAATACGATTGCTGGGTACCCGGCATGGCAAGCTGGCTTGCCATCAGGTGGTCGGGTGATCTCGGCAGGGGAGATTCAAAATGACCCCAAATTCCATTTTGAAGACATGACAATGGAGATCGCCAAGGCGGGCATCGGCGCGCCGGATGAACCGGTCAACGTGGCGATTCGTTATGGCGAAGAAGTTAAAACATATCAACTGAAGACGCGTCAGGTTTCTCCCGACTCGCCGCTTCGCTTGATTGGCATTGAAATGCCAAAAGAGAATTTGCTGAACAAGGGTCTGGGCACATATCCCAATTCTGTTGCAGCGAAAACCCTAGGCGCGGATGATCGTGGTGCGAGAGTGAACAGTGTGGATGGAGAAGCGATCACCGAAGACCCAATCGTTGGTGTGGGGCTTGCTTCCAAAGTGATCTCGAGTATGGCAACGAACGCAGCCACTCCTATCACTTTAGACATCACACGCGAGGATGGTAGCAAGGCCAGCATCGTTGTTCCTCCGCAGCCGTACAAGTCACTGGGGATACGATTTGGCGTTGGCCCCGTCGCTGCCCTGATGGCAGGTGGACCAGCGGAATTGGCTGGAGTGCGAGTGGGAGATCGAATTGTTGGCGTAGGCGATGATTCAACGGCTATCGATGCGATTACTTTGCCGCGTCGAGTCGCAGAACTTGAAGGGTCGCTCGTGTTACAAGTGGAGCGAGGAGAAGGGGATCAAAAGACTGTTGAATCGATTACCATTAATGCTGAAACAAGCCAGTTACGTGGCAACCCGATTTCGACGGCGTCCAACCAAATTGAGCTAGCCGGCTATGGACTGACCTACGACGCAGAATTGCAGATTGTGGGATTCGATGACGTGGCCAATAGTGGTTCCAATAGTCTCGGCCAAAAGTTGCAGGTGGGAGACGAATTGCAGCGAGTTTCGGTGCAGTGGCCGGACGACAAGATTCCAGCCGACATTGAAGAGTTTTTTGGCAAGAAGACTTTAAAGACTCTTGCCGAAGGTTGGCAGATTGGTCCCGATCAACCTCTGCTGGTGTTAATCGATCTGCTGCAGTATCTGCCTGTCGAGACAAAGTTTGATATCAAAGTTGCTCGTGGTGACGGACGTCAAATCGTTGAAGCCCAAACCACTCTCAAAAACTCTAGCGATTTTTGGTATGAACGAGGCTTGGAATTTGAGCCAGTGCGGCTGATTCACAAGGCTGATTCGGTGGGTGAGGCATTCTCGCTTGGCTTGCGCGAGGCAAAGCGGAAGGCAGCCGATGTCTTTGGATTCCTGCGATTGCTGTTCACAGGACGCGTGGGACCCAACCAAATCGGCGGTCCAGGTGCAATTGTTGCCATGGTCGGTTCGGCTGCTTCGGTGGGATTCACAAAGTTGTTGATCACGCTCACCTTGCTCAGCATTAACTTGGCGATCCTTAATTTCTTGCCGATACCTGCTTTGGATGGAGGCCACATGGTGTTCCTTATTGCCGAGGCGGTTCGCGGAAAACCAGTGGATGAAGAGCTGCAGGCACGTTTGACCATGGCGGGCGTTTTGGGCTTGCTGTCGTTGATGGTATTCGTATTGATCAACGACTACCTCAATCTCTTCGGTGGCGCATAAGGCCGCAGAGCGTGAAGGAAATCGAAGCTCCGCCGAACTATGCACTATTGGACTTCGGTAATGGTAGAAAACTGGAATCCCTCAGCGGTTACCTGTTAGATCGGCCTTGTCCGGCCGCCGAGGGTTTTAAACGCATGAGTCCGAAGTTGTGGGCTCATGCGGATGCGATCTATTTGCGACAAGGCTCTCAGTCGGGTTGGAAATTTCACCAGCCCTGGCCAGGCGAATTGGTTATCAACGCTGGCACATTTCAAATGCCGGCCCAGCCGACTCCTTTTGGCCATATCGGACTCTTCCCCGAACAACAGCCGAATTGGGATTGGATTTCCAAATACGTAGTCGACGCCAAGCTGACTCGGGTACTCAATCTTTTTTCCTACACGGGAGCTAGTACTCTGGCTGCGGCCAGTGCGGGGGCTCACGTCACGCACGTCGATGCAGCCAAGCCCAATGTGGAGGCGGCAAAACGTGCGGCGCTTTGCTCCGGGTTACAGGATGCTCCGATACGTTACATCGTCGACGACGCCAGGAAATGGGTCGAACGAGAAAAGCGACGCAAGCAACAGTACGACCTGATCGTGCTGGACCCTCCTGCGTACGGACACGGTCGCAGTGGCGAGGCGTGGCGGTTGGAACGCGACCTTTGGCCATTGCTCTCAGAGTGTTTGTCCATTCAACCTCAGGATCGAGGGGGGATGATCATCACGGGGCACTCAGCGGTGATCGGACACCGCGAAGTTCGAGATTGGGTCCAAACGCAACACTTGCCCCACTGTAAAATGGCGGGTGGTCGTGCCGGAACCCAAGACAGCAATAAGCGAATATTGGATGCCGGATTTTTTTTGCGAGTCCTCTGGGGGAGAAACGAGTGACTGAGTTACTGACGATTCCGGGGCTCGCAGAACAGCTTGTCAATTTTGTGATTCCGTTCCAACGAGTCATCGTGGCTTTTTCAGGAGGTGTGGACAGCGCAGTGGTTGCCAAGGCGGCCCATTTGGCGCTTGGTGAGAACGCGATCGCAGTTACCAGCACCAGCGCCAGCGTCCCCGAAAATCAGCTTCGCTGGGCCAGGCAAACTGCCGCAGAGATCGGTATTCGCCACGAATCGGTGCAAACATCCGAGGTGCAGCGTGCCGAGTACCAATTGAATGATGCCAAAAGATGTTTTTGGTGCAAACAATCGTTGTATCAATCGCTTGGAGAAATCGTCCTACAGGAACGAGCCAGGACAATTCTCAGCGGAACCAACTATGATGATCTGGGCGACTACCGTCCCGGGATCGCCGCAGGACAGCAAGCCGGAGTGCAAACGCCACTCGCCGACTTGCGAATCGGCAAGCAGAGAGTGCGCGAGCTGGCACGGTTTTGGGGTTTAAGTGTTTGGGACTTACCGGCTGCGCCCTGTTTGGCTAGCCGAATCGCCTATGGAGTGCCTGTGACCATTGAACGACTCAAGAAAATTGAAGCTGCCGAAGCTTGGCTGCGAGAGCGCGGAATGAGCGAATTCCGTGTAAGATTGCATGAAGGAGAACTAGCAAGGATTGAAGTTCCGCATAGCTTTCATTCACAATTTGCAGACCCAGCTTTCGGCGGTCAATTGGTCTCAGCACTGAATTTACTGGGGTTTCGGTATGTGACCCTAGACTTAGCTGGCTTTCGAAGTGGCAACTTGAACGATCTGATTCAGATCCAATCGGCAAATTCATGAACAATTCCAATTCTTCGTCCTCCCAAAATGTCTCCATAGGATCAACAGATCTTACCGGTAAGCGATTGGGCGATCTGCAGATCTTAAGACGCTTGGGTCGAGGCGGGATGGCTGATGTTTACATTGCCAATCAATTGTCACTAGGACGTCGCGTTGCGATGAAGGTGCTGCGGAGCGATTTGGCGAACGATGTGAATTATGTGGAGCGATTTCGTCGCGAGGCGCGAGCCGCTGCAAAGCTATCACATCCCAATATCGTGCAAATTTTCGAAGTGGGTTGCACCGACACAACCCACTACATCTTACAAGAATATATCGACGGTCTTAACCTGCGTCAGCAACTTGACCGAACGGGGCCTCTCTCGCCTGATCAGGCGGTCGTAGTGTTGCAAAGCGTGTCCGATGCGCTGGAAGCCGCATCGGCAGGTGGTGTCACCCATCGCGATATCAAACCTGAAAACATCATGGTCAACCAACGAGGCGAGGTGAAAGTTGCCGACTTTGGTTTGGCTCGTGTGACACAAGGCGAGCATCAAAACGAGTTGACGCAAGTGGGTATGACGATGGGGACTCCCCTCTATATGAGTCCCGAGCAAGTCCAAGGTCAGAATGTCGATGTCCGCAGCGACCTCTATTCACTCGGCGTCACGATGTATCACTTGCTCGTGGGGAGACCTCCCTTCGAAGCTTCCACTCCCTTGAGTTTGGCGGTCAAGCATCTGCATGAAAATCCTGTGCCGCTTGAAGAAGCGCGCCCCGTGCGAGATCTCCCCGATTGGCTCTGTCGCGCTGTCGCTCGATTGATGGAAAAGGAGCCCGATCGACGATTCCAATCGCCCCAGGAATTAGGTCAGTTTATCCACCGCGCCATGAATGAATCGGGCCCGATTGGCGAGGGGACTGCAATCTTGGCGACGAAGATCGGAGCGACCAAGACGTTGCAGCGATTGATGGTAGAAGAGAAACAGCAAAATTCTGTTCGTCCATTCGCATTTCGAGTCGCTCTTCTAATATTGCCTATCTTGGCTTTTGGTTTTTCCGCTTGGCTGGGACAGGTCTCTCAGCCTAAGTCGGTCGATAGTCTTTTTACAGCGAAGGCTATAGAAGTAGTGACGCGAGATTCTCCGTCAGCGCAATACTTGGAAGCTGTCCGATTAAATGAACCGGAGGCGTGGGACAAAGTTGCCGAGGTGTTTCCACCGAAAGAGAGTCCAATCAATTTGGCTTATGCAATTAAGTCGAATATCCAACTCGCTAGGCTCTTCCGAGATCGTGAGCAGTATCGTGCTTCCGAGCAGCGGCTTAGTGCTGTCCTCTCCGAAACATCGTTGGCCAGCCACTATCGGGCGATTGCCTTGGCCGAACTTTTGCAAACCCAATTGGCTGCTGGTGAGACCACGAAGGCAACCCTGACTCGCAATGACTTACGGCAAGCCTATTTGGAGTTACAATCTACACCTGACAAACAACAATTGTTTGACGACGTAGTCCCCAAAGAAATTGTTCGTACCCTCAAGCCTTCGTGAGCACCA
Source organism: Pirellulaceae bacterium (assembly GCA_041749395.1). Taxonomy (GTDB): domain Bacteria; phylum Planctomycetota; class Planctomycetia; order Pirellulales; family Pirellulaceae; genus Laterigemmans. Next base: position 77,466 of record JBGTBJ010000151.1, on the reverse strand, counting down.
ATGTTGATGTTGAAAAAGTCTGTTGTAGCTGTGTTTCTCTTTCTTGCAATTGCTTCCACGGTTGTCTCTATGTCCGATGCTGTGTATTCCGAAAATGAAACCGAGACGAAGCTGCTCCGCCACGTGGTCATTTTCAAGTTCAAAGATTCCTCCTCGGCAGCGGACGTAGAGAAGGTTGTGAATGCGTTTCGCAAATTGCCTAGCCAGATTCCCTCGATCGATTCATTCGAATTCGGTACGAACAATAGCCCCGAAGGGCTCAATGACGAATTCACTCATTGCTTCTTGGTGACCTTTAAGAGCGAGCAAGATCGAGATGCGTATCTACCTCACGCTGCCCACACCGCGTTTGTCGAAGTCCTCAAGCCACATTTGGACAAGGCCATGGTGATGGATTACTGGGCGGGAAAATAACGCTCTCGCAAGAACCGCTTTAGACCCAATCAAAAAAGCCAAGCCGTTCCAAATCTCGCTTTAGGTCGGCTTGCTGCTGGGGAGACAGCCGAGTGTTAGGTAAACGAGCAAATCCAACGTCCACACCTAGCATTCCCATTACGCACTTGGCGGCCCCCATATATCCATAGCTCGCCAATAATTCGATCAACTGCACCGATCGATATTGTTCCATTCTTGCAGTGGCAAGATCCCCGCAATTGAATGCAGCAATGATGCGCAGATACAATGGGGCAGCAAAATTGTAACTGCTCCCTACTGCTCCTTGTGCACCCAACGACAATGCAGCGAGTAGGCACTCGTCGACACCCCAGGGAATGTCGAATTTGCCTTCATCGAATTGCAAGCACAGTTGATACATCATTAAATCTGCGTTGGTAAATTTGATACCCGCCAAGGTTGGGATTTGCTGCTGAGCTTGCTCCAAAAACGACTTCATGGAGAAGGCTACGCCAGTCAAACTTGGGATATCATAAAAATAGAATGGCGTTTGCGGCGCGGAGGAGGCGATCGATTCGCAACAATCAACCAGCGAGTCCATAGACTTCGGCTTGAAGTAGCTGGGTGCCAGCGCTGAAATCGCCACTGCGCCAAAGGACTCAGCATGTACGGCGAGAGTGCGCGCGTCACTGAGGCAATTGGTTCCAACATGCACCACCATGCGGAGTTCAGTTCCGCGAATTACCTCGCTCCAACGCTGCGTCAAAGCGAATCGCTCAACAACGGAGAGGGAATGGCTTTCACCGGTGCTGCCGCCAATGAAAAGTGTTCGAATTCCCTTGCTGTGCAAGAAATCTGCTTGGCGTTCGATCGCCGCAACGTTGAGCTCTCCCGACGGATCAAATGGTGTATGAGTGGCAGCGACAAGTTCATGAAGCTCGACGGTCATCAGCGGGTCTCGATTGGGGCAGGTTCGGGGGTGGCAGGTTCAGGTGTGGCAATTTCTGGACGGGGGCGAATCAACAGCACTAGCACTATCGACAAAATGGCCAATCCAGCAAACACGCTAAAGATGACATTGAGAGGAACCTGACGATCACGCAGCACCCCAAAACCCCAGTCGGCTAAGCCGCCACAACTGATGCTAACAAAGTTCATTACGCCATAGCCAGTCGCACGCAATTCCGGTCGAACAATTTGCGAGAGGATGGGCATATTGTTGCAATCGAAAAATCCCCAGCCCAAGCCAAAGAGCGTTAAAAATGCGAGGGCGATGGCCAGCGTTGAGGCATTACCTACGCCAAAAATCGCCGGTACGATCATGCCCATTCCTATAGCGCTGATTAAAATTCGGCCGCGAATCGTGTGTTTCATCCAACGATCTGCTAACCATCCACCGAGAACTGCACCGAAGATCGCCGCCAATTGCCAACTCAGTGTCGCCGCTACACCCGCAGGACCTTGGCCCAGATCAAATTCATTTTTCAGAATCGCTGGCATCCAATCTCGCACAACCCAGCCAGCCATTGCAGGGAGGGTGAAATAGAGTACCAACAGCAAGAATGAGCCATTGGTGACTAAGTTGTGAGCTGCCGAAATTGGGGATAGCGGCGGCCGATTCACAGCGTCAGCAGAACGTGGTGCGTCTCGCAAAAGGGTTGCCAGTGGAATGGCATAGAGCATGCCAAATATTCCACAACTGGTAAACGCAAAACGCCAACCCAAGTCGGGTGAAGCGGCAACATATCCACCAAATCCCCCAGCGATCACCCCACAGTAAATCGCCATTTGGTGAAAGCCGACAGCTCGCGATCGAGTGCTTCGAGTATGATAATCGGCAATCAATGCGAGCGCGGCCGGGATATAGAAGGCTTCACTGATGCCCATCAATGAACGTGTCCAAAGCAATTCATCATAGGTGGTTACATTGCCAGTCCACCAAGTGATGGAGGACCAAACAAAGAGGCTACTACAGATCGTTAACCGTCTACTAAAACGGTCCGCCAAATAACCGCCGATCAGACTAAAAACAGCATAGACCCATTTGAATTGTCCCAGCATGAATCCCCACAATTCTTGCTTGTTTTCTGCTTCACCCAACGACGGAATGGACTCCATCACCGAAGCCTGCATCGATGCCAACATTTGGCGATCAAGGTAATTCAACAGGGCCACAGGCATGAGTAACAAGACGACTATCCAGGCTCGTTTTACTAGGGAAACACCCTGTTGTTCGGAAGAGGTCGAGTTGGGAGTATTCATCTGATTCCTCTAGTGTCTCTGCGACAGGGGCGACAGGTTACAACGATTGCGAGCCGGGTCACTGCATCCTTGGCAATTGGAACGGACCTCTCTGCGTATTGCCTTTTAAGGGGACTGAAACATGTCCATCACGATTCAACTATCCGTACGATTCGCTCTGCACATCGACCGTACACCGAATCGATTTGTCGCCAATTTGAAGCGAACATTCACAAAGAGATGATGTTGTTTTATGCGAGGCATTACAGCGAAAAAGGGAGGTTCGAGTTTAACTGCTAGGGGTGAGCGTGTGTGGCAGGTACAATATCGTCCCGTGGAATTTCTTGTTCAGACCAAAGGGAGAATTGTGATGCGATTGCTTTTCGTGGGAATTTTGGCGTGTTGTTTACTGGCGAACGATTGGTGCTCACCACGCAGTATTGCTGACGAACAACAAAGTGTTTCCGAACATGCGGCTAGCGATATGCCAGATGTTCATTCATATTCCGTGCAGTTGGTAGAGTTTCAGTACAAACCGACAGATGAGGCCAAGCGAACGTCGGCTCAAATAGCGGAAGTGTTCGACGAACTGAGTTCTTCGGGGCAGATCAAGGTCATTGAGATCATGCGACTTTCGGCGCTCGAGAACTTTGAAAGCATGGTTAATTGCGGGCGCATGGTCGATGTGGTTACTGGGGTCATGCAGGCAGGAACTGGGCGTCCTGCCAGCAAAGTGACTCAAACGCAAAGCGTAGGAACCATGGTCAAGCTCACAGCTAACCAAGCAGGGGACAAGACATTGTTAACTCTCGCTTACGAAGCGTCGCGAGTTGAAGGAAACGGAGGCGAAAATGGGCGCCCTGAAACAAGCCAAGTTCGCTTTCAAACAACGTTGTTATTGGAGGATGGAAAGCCCAAATTGGTTGGCGGTTCAAGCTATGGTGAAACGAATTACTTGATGGTCACAATTACCCATTAAGAAATCAACCCGTATGTCCATACGGACGACTACTGATCACGCCTTCTTCGGGGCTGCTGGCGGTGGCATACAAACGCTTTGGAATGCGTCCGGAAAGATACGCGTCACGTCCGGCAATAGCCGCATGATTCATTGCTCGCGCCATGCGAATGGGATCGCGTGCGTGGGCAATTGCAGTATTGAGCAAGACGCCGTCGGCACCCAATTCAAAGGCCATCGCCACATCGCTCGCTGTGCCTACTCCCGCATCGATGATGACGGGATAGGCAGGATCTCCCTCCTTGAGATACTCGAGGATGATTCTCAAATTATTTGTATTAAGCAATCCTTGGCCGGAACCGATGGGGCTGCCGGCTGGCATTACGCTCGCGGCACCGAGGTCCTTTAGGCGACGTGCTAGAACGGGATCGTCGCTGGTATAGCAGAGTACTTTGAATCCTTCCTCCACCAATTGTTTGCAGGCCGCCAGAGTTTCCACCGGGTCGGGGAGCAATGTCTTGCTATCGCCAAGTACTTCGAGTTTAACCCAATCACTACCTGGATTCTCGAGGGTTTTTAAGATCTCGCGACCTAAACGGGCTGCACGAATTGCGTCAACCGCGTTGTAACAACCTGCCGTGTTGGGCAGCAGGGTGTATCGTTTGAGATCAAGGAAATCAAGGATGTTCTGTCCGCTGCGATCGTAGAGTTTCTCTCGGCGCACGGCCACAGTCACGCAATCAGCGCCCGATTCATGAAGTGAATCTCGCATTTGCGTCATTGTGTCATAACGCCCTGTACCAACAATAAGCCTGCTTTGCAGCGTCTTACTGCCCACGACGAAGGGGGCATCTGGCCCGATGGAACTCGTTTCATTCATGACCAATTATCCATTCGCGACGTCAGCCGCCACCGACGAGTGTGACCACTTCCACTCGGTCGCCATCGACAAGTGTTTGAGTTGCGTGCAGTTCACGAGGTACAACATGATCATTGATTTCGACAGCGAGATAATTCGCTGGAACGCCCGCAGCACGAAGGAGATCGATGATCGAAAACGCGTCATCAATCTCCATCGCCGTACCGTTTATTGTGACCTGTTTTGTCATGATGGCTGATCAACCGTTGTCGTCATCAAAGGCTGCATCGAATGCACGGTTGCTCGGTGAAAAATCGAGTCGTTTGGTGAATGCACAAGCTTCACGTGCACCAAACGATCGTTCCATTCCAGAGTCTTCCCATTCGATCGAAAGTGGTCCGCCATAACCGATGTCATTCAAGGCACGAATGATCTCTTCGAAATTCACTCCGCCCCGTCCTGGCGAACGGAAGTCCCATCCTCTGCGATGATCACCGAAATTGATGTGGCTCGCCAAGATACCCGTTTTACCGTTGAGATTGACAATGGCGTCTTTGATGTGGACGTGATAGATGCGATCGGGAAACGCGCGAATGAACTGCACGGGATCGACTCCCTGCCAATGCAAATGGCTAGGGTCAAAGTTAAATCCAAACTCTGGACGATGTCCCAAAGCGTCCAAGGCACGCTCAGCAGTATAGATGTCGAAGGCAATCTCGGTGGGGTGTACTTCGAGAGCAAACTTGACTCCGCATTCACCGAAGACATCCAAGATCGGATTGAAACGTTCGGCTAACAGGTCAAAGCCTGCATCGATCATCGATGGTGGAACAGGAGGAAACGAATAATTGAGATGCCAAATGCTGCTGCCGGTAAAGCCGTTGACCACTTCCACGCCTAATCGTTTCGCTGCGCGAGCGGTTTGTTTTAATTCTTCAATGGCTCGTTGATTGACATCTGCAGGATTTCCATCACCCCAAATATAGTCAGGCAAGATGGCTTTGTGCCGCGCGTCAATGGTATCGAGGACTGCTTGTCCCACGAGGTGAGCACTAATGGCGTACAGCGATAGTCCGTGCGAGTCCAGCATGGCGCGTTTAGCATCGCAGTAATCGTTTTCGGCCATTGCTCGGGCGACCTCAAAATGGTCACCCCAACAAGCCAATTCGATCCCATCGTAACCAAATTCGGCAGTCATCTGAGCCATTTCTTCGATTGGCAAATCGGCCCACTGGCCAGTGAATAGAGTGACGGGGCGGGGCATGGCGGGTCTCCGTGGTGGGATATGTTGAAATTGTGGAAACGTGGAGTTTCAAAGAGTCGCGCATTGTGCGGGTAACAGCGCTGCGCCGCAACTATGCCTCGATCTTAGAACCGAGCAACAGCAAAAATTGCCGCATCCATGCGGGATGGGCAGGCCATGCGGGCGCAGTGACCAAATTACCATCGGTGTGTGCAGAATCCATGTTGTCGGACGGCTGTACATAACTCCCACCCGCCAATGTCACTTCAGCAGCCACTGCCGGGTAGGCGCTGCACTTGCGATTGGAAAGCACCCCAGCAGCCGCAAGAATTTGGGGGCCATGGCAAACTGCGGCGATCGGTTTATTCGTCTTGGAAAAATGTTGAACTAGCTCAATTACCGCGGAATTCATCCGCAGGTATTCGGGCGCCCTCCCGCCCGGAAGGACGAGTGCGTCGTAGTTCTCGGGCACGATATCGTCAAAAGAAGCATTGATGCGAAAGAGATGCCCTGGTTTTTCACTGTACGTTTGGTGTCCATCAAAATCGTGAATCGCTGTTTGCACGGTATCACCAATGGTCTTGTTGGGACAGACAACATCGACCCGGTGTCCGACCATCAAAAGCAACTGCAAAGGGACCATGGCCTCATAATCTTCCACAAAATCTCCGACCAACATCAGGATATTTTTTGCTGTCATGGTGCGTCCCTTAGGGGGTAATTGGAGGGGATTAACGAAGGCTACGGCCGCCATGCAAAGAAAATAATTTTGGTCGTGATTTGCCACACAATATGCGACTTGTTGACGTTTTCGTTGCGGCATTCCACAGGATCGCACATTGTGTTGCAACGTGGTAGGGTCGGACAACCCAAGAAACTTTTTTCCCAAATCTCGAATCTGGGGTTGACGGGTGTTCGGAGATAGTGTTAATCCCCCGCCGTTCGCATCTTTAAATCGGAGATGCGTAGAGACAGACATTGTAGATACTGAATTGCAGACACTGAGCCGTGTAGCTCCTGCTTGCTGTTGTTGGGTCCACGAGATCTGATGACATTGGGCAGGGGAACGCCACTGGATCATTGGTTGTCACCATGAAACGAAAAATCCCTAATGCGATACTTCGGTTCCAAGGATGGAGTCGGGGTTTTGAATGGGGGGACATGTTGCGACCGATGAAATGGTGTGGAGGAGCTGTGAGTTCGCGCGTTGCGAAAGACACCTCTGGGCTAGATAGAGCCGTCGCCGACGCGTCGGGTCTGGTTCAACAGCGAAGAAGGAGAGTCGCGTTGAGAGTGACCGTGCTGAACCGCGCTTGGCTGGTCGCGACCGGCCTAGCAGCCGTGGTGGCCATTCCAGCCATCCATGCCGTGGCCCAATCGCCCGGCACGCAACCTAGCAGCCCACAGACGGGGTTGCCTTACCCAAGTGCGCCCGCGCCGGTAACACCGGACGTGGCTCGCGCCGAAGCCTTGCTCCGCGAATCGCGGCAAGCGCTCGATGCTCGAAACAATGAAGTCGCTGTGGCGAAATTTCGCGAAGCAGCGATCTATTCCGGTGGGCTGCCGCAACTGCGCCAGTCTCTGATGGACACAGGGCGAGCACTGGTTGCAGCAGGGGTTAACCCCGAGCAACTTCGTCCTCCGGTGACCAGCAATGTTGCCACGGCTGCGCCTGTTGCCAACACTGGTTTCCAATTGCCCCCTGGAGGCTTGCCCCCCAGCGGTCAACCGGTACAGGATATCAATGGTCAGACGTTGGCCAACGAAATCCAGAATCGCAAGAACGAGGTTCTGCGACTTGTCGCACAAGGTCGATTGGCCTTAGACCGTGGTGATGCGGCAACCGCTGTGCAATTTGCACGTCAAGCCGATTCGCTAGGAGTGCCAGAAAACGTTTACGGTGCCGGTGAAATGCGTCCGTGGCAATTGCTGCTCGACTCGGAAGCCGCACTGCGACGGAACCCCGGCGTTGCCCTGGCTGGTGGAGAAAACCAAACCGGAGGCGTGATGCAAGCAAGTGGATTTGCTGCAAACGCTTTCAATGGTGGAGTCCAGCAAGTTCAAGGGACCAGTCCACTCGCGAGTGGAAACGGTTCGCAGCTGTTCTCTCAAGGGATGCAAGCTCTCTCCAGCGGTGATAGTGCGGCCGCTCGCGATAAGTTTGTTGAGGCTTGGAAGTATGAAGCCGAACTTCCACCTGAAGTTCGTCAACAGCTGAAGGACAAGCTAACCCTACTGCAGCCAAGACAAGCTGCTCCCTTAGCTGGTCAACAACCATTGTCGCCCCTAGATGCCGTTGATCAACAACAGCAAATGGAACGACAAAGGGTTTATCGCGAAATCAGCAATGAGTTGAGCGAAGCAGAGAAAATCAGCACCGCACGTCCAATGGACGCGCTCGATCGCATTCAGTCGCTATCTCGCCGCGTGGCTGAGTCGGCAACGGATGAAGCCTTCAAGCAACAAATGCTGAGCATTGTTCAACGTGCACAAGTGGAACAGCAGAAGTATGTGGAGGCAAATCGTGCTTCCATTGATTTGCAGTTGCAAAACGAACAAGTTCAGAACGACATCGACAATTCCAGAAAACAACGCGACGCCACCAACCAAGAAATTTCAAATTTGGTTGATACCTTCGCGAAGTATATGGAAGAACGTCGTTATCCTGAAGCCGAGATGATTGCCAAGAAGGTTCAGGTCTTAGCCCCTGATTCTGAAATCGCCGCACAACTCACCTCACGCAGTAAGGTAGCTCTGCGCCGCCTGATGAGTGAAGAAATTGCTGCCGCGAAAGAAGAAACCGTGGTCGATTATCTTAACGACGTCGAACGCAGTGCGATCATGCCCGATCCGTCACTCCCGCTGCACATGCCCGAGGCACGTGTTTGGGAAGTGATCAGTACAGCGCGATTGAACAATCGACAAAACGAATCGGGGCTATCTCCATCGGAAGAGCGAATTCGTCGTCGCTTGCAAGAAAACGTCGATGTGCGATTCCCCAATCGTCCCTTGGCCGAAGTACTGCAAACGTTGGCGACTGTCTCCGGTGTGCCAATCGTGATCGACCAACAAGCGATCGCGGAAGCACGAGTCGACATGGACGATCCCGTCAATCTCGATCTCCAGCAGCCAGTCATGCTGCGTAGCGCGCTCCAATTGATCTTGGATCGCTATGAGCTGACCTGGATGATTCAAGATGAAGTATTGAAGATCACCAATCAGACTCGCAAGAAGGGCAACGTCTATGTTGTGCCTTACAAAGTTGCGGATCTGGTGATTCCAATTCCAAACTTCGTGGGTGGATACGACGATGGTTTGGCAGGTGCACTTCGCGCTGCCTACCAAATGACGGCTCAAACGACCGACGTTCGTATTGCTCCCGTTTCGACGATGGACTTGGCTAGCAACCGCAACAGTGCCGGCGGTCAACTCGATCCCAATACGCTTGCTCAATACGGTAACGGGTTCCCCGGTGCTGGTAATGCAGGGTATATGGGCTCCGGCGGACCTGGTGGCGGAGCGATCGCCGACTTTGATTCGTTGATGGACTTGATTGAAACCACAATTGCTCCCGATACCTGGGAAGCTCTGGGTGGTCCAAGCACCATGTCCCCTTACCGTTCGACTCTGTCGTTGGTCATCAGTACCACCACGGACGTTCACGAACAAATTGCTGACTTGCTCGCTTCACTGCGTCGCTTGCAAAACCTGCAAGTTACCATCGAAGTTCGCTTTATCACACTCAGCGATTCGTTCTACGAGCGTATCGGTATCGACTTCGACGTTGCCTTCGATGACAACACCGAAGGTAATCTGCCGATGGACGATCGCGGTCCAAGCGTGACTGTTGGTCTATCGGGCGAAAATCGCTTGCTAACTTCGGACTTGGACGTGCAGTTCAATCAGGGAACGTTTGGTTCAGCAACTCCGACGTTCGGTGGCTTCACCGCGGGCCGTGGTGGATCAATTGGTTTCGCGATCCTCAGCGACATTGAAGCGTTCTTCTTCTTAGAAGCCGCTCAAGGGGATTCTCGCAGTAATATTCTGCAAGCACCCAAAGTCACCTTGTTTGACGGTCAATTGGCAAACATCAACGATACGACCCAGCGTCCATTCGTTACCAGTATTGTGCCAATCGTCGGTGACTTTGCTGTGGCTCAGCAGCCCGTTATTGTTGTCCTTTCCGAAGGGACTCAGTTAAATGTGCAAGCAGTGGTCAGCGATGACAAGCGATTCGTTCGCTTGACCCTCGTCCCTATGTTTACGCAGATCAACGATGTCGACACGTTTACCTATGAAGGAAGTCGCCGCACGACCAGTTCTGGGGAAACGATCGATCCGGCCACTGGTGAAGTGGTCAACTCGGATGAATCCGAAGACATTATCACCGGTACTACAGTGCAACAGCCATCGTTCTCGACCACCAGCGTCAGCACGACAGTGAGTGTTCCAGACGGTGGTACGATTCTGCTTGGTGGTATCAAGCGTTTGCGTGAAAATCGCAACGAAATTGGTATCCCAATGTTGAGCAAGATTCCTTACGTGAATCGCCTGTTCCGCAACGTGGGTATTGGTCGTGAAGCCACCAGCCTGATGCTTATGGTGACTCCGCGAATCATTATCCAAGAAGAAGAAGAGGTAGCGCAGACGGGATTTGATCCCACTCGTTAGTTCTTAAAGTTCAGCGTACGACTCTCCATCAACGCCGGGCGGTCCCATGTTTCATGTGGCCGCCTTTTTTTTTCGTTTCCACTACCTGTTGCCGATCAAGCGAACTCTCTTTTCAATCGCCAATACGCGACGGCCAAGAGGTTAGCTGCACGAGCAATTTCTTCTTCAGTAGTAAAACGACTCAGCCCTATTCGCAAACTGCGACGCGCAGCCGATTCAGGCAATGCGAGTGCTAGTAAGACATGGCTGGGACCAGGTTCCATCGAACTACACGCAGCACCACTGCTGATGGCCAACTCGGGTATGGCTGACATTAGCGAGTCGCCCTCGATATCTGGAAAGCAAATGTTGAGGTTTCCCGGCAAGCGAAGTTCGCTGTCCAATGGCGAACCGTTGATGACGAGCTCGGGAATGCTGGCTCGCAATTGGTCGTATAACCAAACTACCAGTCGAGCTTGTCGCGCGGCTTCGGCCGATAAATCCACCGAGCACAATTGCAACGCCAGCGACATGCCTTTGACCGCAGGAACATTGAGTGTCCCACTTCGCAATCCAGCTTGTTGCCCACCACCCAGCATTAATGGCCGCAGCCGAATGCGTCGTTGACGCTGTCTCACGTACAGAAAACCAATTCCCTTGGGGCCATGAAATTTGTGAGCCGATGCGCTGAGCAAATCGACATCGAGCCGAGCGACATCAATGGGTAATTTGCCGACTGCTTGCGTGGCATCGGTATGGACCATGCAACCCTGCATATGGGCAACATCCGCCACCGCCGCTAGGTCTTGAATCACACCGATTTCATTGTTGGCCAACATCACGGAAACGAGTGCGGTTTCGTCGCTGATCGCGCTCCGCAGGAGCTCCAGATCCAGTCGCCCCGCCTGCAATTGACAATGGTCGAGCACAGGCACACGCGTTACTCGAAACCCCGATTTTTCGAGCTCGGCAATAGGGTCCAACACCGAAGGATGTTCGGTTGTTACGGTCACGATGTGACGACGCTTCTGCCTGGGGTGAGTGCAGAAACCTTGAATAGCGAGATTGTTCGCTTCGGTAGCACCACTCGTCGTGATAATTTCACTCGCCTCGCATCCGATCGACTCGGCAATCGATGACATCGATTGCGCGTAGATCGCCGCTGCATTCCTGCCGAAATGATGGGACAGACTGTGGGCATTGCCATAATCGTCTGTCAAACAAGTTAGCATCGCTGCGGCAACTTGAGGGTCGCAGCGCGTGGTTGCTTGGTTGTCGAGATAGATGACGTCGTCGATCAGATTCATTGAAACAAAGCTTCAAGACACAAACGCGACCAGATTTCAAGCGAGTCTAATTCCTGCCGAAGTGTTTCGAGAGTAACGAAACCTGTGTGGCAGATATCTTCTTCATTCGACTCGACTGCAGGAGACTCCATGTCGAAAATGTGCACGACCCCAAGGTGTACACGTCCTACTTCGGTAGATGAGTCGTAAATCATCCCCACGCATTGTTCGGTGTGAGGAGAGTTTAGCTTCACCTCTTCCGCCAGTTCACGCAGCATGCCATTGCGATAGGGACCGAAATCGAGATGCCCTTGACGCGGCATGGCATCTTCCGAAGAGATATGGCCACCTATTCCAATACTCCGTTTCGCATGAAGACGCGCTTCGCCCTGTCCTGACCCACGTGTGTAAGTGAATATTCGAGATACTCCCAAGTCATCCACATGACGCAACAATATGTAGGGAATCAATTGCTTGAACGATGGATCCTTTTCCATTTGGCCGCGGGGCCGAAATTCGAGTGCATCACTTTGTAACACCGCGTCCAAGTACTTGTGAACGTCCGTCGTGAAGCCTTCAAAGGGAGCAATTTCCTCGAGTACTGAGGCTGGAATCACAAGAATTTGCTCTTCGGTCTTCGACATCAAAAAACTCTTTTCAACGTTTGTTAAATTAAAGAACGTCTGCGTAGGCAGCTCATCAAAAGTGCCCAGGCGGAAACTCAAAGAATCAGCATCGCGTCACCATAACTATAGAAACGGTATCTTTGTTCAATTGCTTCGGCATAGGCTTGCATAATGAATTCGCGCGAAGCGAGCGCACTGATCAACACCAGCAAAGTGCTCTTGGGCAAATGAAAATTTGTCATCAGGCCGTCCACTGCTTTGAAGCGGTATCCGGGTCGAATGAACAAGTCGGTCATGCCCGTCCAAACAGGGAGCGAACCATCAGCATTCGCGGCAGATTCAAGCACTCGTACGGACGTTGTACCGATGGCAATCTTTCTACGTCCCTCAGCTGTCGCCTTGTTCAAGGCAGCGGCCGTCTCAGGACTGACTTGTCCCCACTCCGCATGCATCACGTGCTCGTCAAGGCTGTCAGCACCTATGGGACGAAATGTTCCAAGCCCGACATGAAGAGTGACCGCATGACCGGTCACTCCCGCGCGTTGCAATTGCGCAAAGAGCTCCTTGGTAAAATGCAGCCCTGCCGTGGGCGCTGCAACGCTACCTTGATGCCGCGCATAAACCGTTTGATAGTCGGCAATATCCGAGTCCATCATCAAGCCGTCGCGAATGTAAGGCGGGATGGGGATGCGGCCGAATTGTTGTAGCAAGGCGCTGGCGTCTCCAGGACGATCCGGCTTTGCAATCACGTTTCCTTCCTCTGTGCGATCGATTACCGTTAACACGAGCGAATCTTGCGCATTGCGATCTTGGACGCTGATCCGATCTCCGGACTTTAGACGTCCTCGAGTCCGGCTAAGAAGTTCCCAGCATCCTGACTCAGCATCGCTGCGTAGATAAAGCCCTTGCCAACGTCCCAGCGTGTCGGTGCGAAATCCCATGAGTCGCGCAGGAACGACCTTGCTGTCATTCAGAACCAGCACATCTCCTTGCCGCAGTAGTTCGGGGAGATCGCGAACGTGATAGTGGTCGATACTCTGCGCCGTGCGATCCACAACCATCAGTCTCGCATCCGAACGACTTCGCAACGGCTGTTGGGCAATTAGCTCGCGAGGTAACTCATAGTCATACGCATCCAGTTCGTTCATTTTCCGCAACAGCTCGTCCTTGGAATGAATCAAAGCCGTTCAGGATAACCATTCGCTGGAAAGGGCAGTAGGTCTGGAAAGGGCTGGCGGTCTGAACAGTGTCGTGCGAGCAGTGCCGTGCGAGCAGGGCCAAAACCGGGGACTCAAGCTCCGTCCACTACCCGCTGATATTCGCTTCGATAGCGATTCACCATGTTTTCCAGAGTGAATTCGGTTGCCGCTCGTTGCCGATTTAGGGCTCCCAGTGATTCGAGTTGGTTGGTGCGCAGTAGTTCATTCAACCGGGTAACTAGTGAAGTCGTATCGCCTGGCAGGAAGGTTTGCTGGGATGCCTGAAGCCCCAAGAGTTCTCCTACCCCCTCGACATCGGCTGCCAACACGCATTTGCCCGCCGCCATGCTCTCCAGCACCACATTCGGCATGCCTTCGAAGCGGCTGGGCACGACGATCAAGTCGGCTGCCATATAGAGGGGTTCCACTTGAGATTGCCAAGGTAAGCAAGCAGCAAAACCCGCCGGCGCACGATTCACAAATCGTCGCACCCGTCTTTCGTAGGGTCCCTCTCCCACGAATACACATCGCAGCTCGGGATATTCCATCCAGAGATCTGGCAAAACATCGAGCAACAGATCGATCCCCTTCTGCTGGTGGAACCTCCCCATAAATAACATGACAGGTCCCCCCGCTGAAATGCCATGCGGTGTCCAATCGATCGGAGCAAAGTTCTCGAATCGCTCCATGGCAATGCCATTGGGAATCGTGGTGACGATATCTGGATCCACCCGCCAGCGATCCCGCACAAAACACTCCACCCCGTGGCTGACACAAATTAGGCGTTTCATGCGCTCAGCCGCACGCCTCTCCAGCCAAATTCGACCTCGATGGGGCTGTGCAACGCGGACGCCACCCAGATGATTCTCCACGCCGGCACGCTTGGCCGCCATTGCTCCTACCACATTGCCATGAAACAAAAAAGTTTGCAGGCAATCGGGTGGGTCCTCTTTGAGCCAATGACTCACATGGCGAACCACCCGCGGCAGGGAAAATGCACCAGTTGCTTCCGCGGAGTAGACGGGAATGCCGGCACGAAACATTCGTGCCACAAGCTCCTCCCGGTTTCCTTTGGGAAGTGGCCCCAGAGACATGACGCGAACCCAATCCCCACGAGCGTTTAGATTCAGTGCGATTTCGGTCAAACATCGTTCCGCACCCCCCGTGCGGAGTTCGGTGGTCACCAGGTCAATTCGCATGAGTTACTACACGTCCTGAAATCGACGGAGTGGGGTGCTGGTTGTTGCTCGTTTTCGGTTTTGGAAATCGTTTCACTAATAGCATACGCCATGCTAGCAAAAGAAATTCGAAATCCGTAAGTGACGATGCCCCTATGACCTGCGTCCGATCCGAGAGTTTGCTAGCAAAACAAACCGTTGACCCGCGAAGTGAGATCGGTATTCTGTGGGTCGTTGTGAGAGGGAATGGGGGCAATTAGTTGCATCATATTATGAACGGGTTGTTTCGCTCGATCGCTGGATGAAAAACGGCGATTTGCACTTCCCAGGGCATGGCATGGTTTGTTAATTGCCCCAGTGCCAGAGACGTTGTGAATGAAGCCTGGCATGGATGGTTGTTTATCGGTATACACTCAGTCAGAATCGGGGGCTGTGGGGCAGCTACTGTCTCGACATTCGCCTGCTATCGGAACAGGTTGCCCTGGCGTCGGTCGCTATAGAGATTATGCTTCTAGAACTCCGCGACCGCAGTGAGATTTGAGTGAGATTTAGTAGAGATTTGATTGAAATTTGGTAGCGGGACGCTTGGAATGCGTACGAAACTAGGACGCAATTAGAATACACTCAGATGGCGAAAGTTCCTCAGTAGTATGGAGTCGTTGGAACTGTTTGAAATAGTAAGGGAAGTCCTCCGCGTTCGCCTCGCGTGAGGGATGTCGCGTATCAGCTTGCGGCCACGGGCTGATGCAGTGAGCGAAACAACTTGAATCGTTTGCCAGACTCCTCACGGGGCGGGCGCAAGATGCGTCCGTCTGTGAACGGCACACGGCGTGTTAATGATGACGCGTCGCAGTGCGAGCCGTAAGACCGATCTAAGGCACACGGAAGTGCCTGGGTCCGGCTTGCTCAGGGCTGCTAAGATGGGGCTCAGGGCTGCTAAGATGGGGCTATTCTCGCGACGAGCTATCGTTCATGCTCGAGAATTGCAATGGCTTTCACCCCATCCGGAATCTAACGTTCGATGAGCCCAATCGTTAATCTACCCAACGAGGATGCTCATCCGTCTCAGCCTATTCGAGTTACCGATGTGAGGCAGCGAGCACGCTTGACTTTGGACCAATTGCGCGCCGAGTTGTTGCAGGATCGTGGTACCGATTCGCACTGGACGGGTGCTCTTTCGCCCAGCGCGTTATCAACAGCTACTGCAGTGAGTTCCCTAGCCTTGGTGTTGAAGCACCCTGCCGGGCCAGCGTCAGGCGATGATGTCGCGGGAGCACATTTGCAAACACTGATTGAGAACGGAGTTTCTTGGTGCTTAGCAGCGCAAAATCAAGATGGCGGATTCGGGGATACGGATCGCTCGCATTCGAACATTGCAACAACCATGTTGGTCATTGCGGCACTCAAGCTGAGCGATCAAGCGACGCACGATTCGGCAGGGCCCCGCGTTGCCGCCGCGTTGGTTCGGGCCGAACAATACGTGCACAGTGCAGGTGGAATTCCAGCCTTGCGAGAACGTTACGGAGCGGACAAGACTTTTGTGATTCCCATTCTTAGCAATTGTGCGTTGGCTGGAATGGTGCCTTGGAGTGACGTGCAAGCTTTACCCTTTGAGGCGGCAGCGGTACCGCAATCGATGTATCGTGCCATGCGCATGCCGGTGGTTAGTTACGCCATTCCCGCACTGGTGGCGATCGGACAAGCAAAGTTTTTGAATCAGCCTCCGCGAAATCCGCTCGTTCGCTGGCTTCGAGGCAGTTTGCTGGGGCGTACCATGCGCGTGCTGGAGCGGATGCAGCCCGAGAGTGGTGGCTACCTAGAGGCAACTCCCTTAACTTCTTTTGTGCTGATGAGTCTTGCTGCGACAGACCGTGCGGATTGCCAAGTGGCGGTTAACGCCGTCCGGTTTCTTCGAGACAGTGTGTTGGCCGACGGATCATGGCCTATCGACACGAATTTGGCAACTTGGATTACCTCGCTCTCCATACATGCGCTGAGCTGTGATCCGAAGGACGATCGAAGTTGGGCTGATGATCAACTTGTGAAATGGCTGTTGGGTTGTCAGCATCGGCAGCGACATCCATTTACTGGCGCATCTCCCGGTGGCTGGGGCTGGACGGACTTATCGGGAGCCGTTCCCGATGCAGATGACACACCAGCAGCGATCATAGCTTTGAGTCATATGAGACGTGGGCAATCGGCAGTTAGCGAGGGGGCCGCATGGCTATTGGCAATGCAGAATCGTAATGGTGGTTGGCCGACTTTTTGCAGGGGTTGGGGGAAATTGCCCTTTGATCGCAGCAGCACCGATTTGACCGCTCATGCGATCCGTGCATTAGTTATTGCCGCTGACGAGCTTCAGTGGCGGCCTTTGTCTGTGCGCAAGTTCAGTGCTTCGCTGCGCAGGGGGACGAAATTTATAGCGAACAAGCAGCGTTCCGATGGAGCAATTCTCCCTTTGTGGTTTGGGAATCAAGATCAGCCAGACGACGAGAATCCAGTGTACGGAACAGCCCGTGCGTTGCTGGCAAGCGGACTTCGCCTCCCTAGTCCCAAGGGGGGGCAGTCGGTTCGAGTCGGGGAATTGTGGGCTGAACGTGCGGCAGAATACCTAGTGACCTGCCAAAACCATGATGGCGGGTGGGGCGGTGGAATTTCTCGAACTCGCTGGATTGGTGACCAGGATTCGCTTGAGATTACTAGCAGTGTGGAAGAAACTGGCGTAGCAATTGAGGGTTTAACCATTTATTGGATGGCATATCGCGGAAAATTCTCGGAGGATGGAGAGAGTGCTTTGCACTCGGCTATACTTCGAGGAGTGGAGTTTCTCTGCGAGGCGGTTCGCCAGTCGAAACACCATGTACCATGGCCAATTGGGTTTTACTTTGCCAAACTATGGTACCACGAGCGACAGTACGCCACCGTATTTGCGACAGCTGCTTTAGGCACGGTGCTCCGTGCCTTCGAAAATGATGCTGCCGACAATTGATCCGAAACCAAGCATTCCACCGCTGAGAAGGACCCCCGCGTTGTCGATCCTCACGCCGTCCACCTCTGATATTTCTTTGACGTCTTCTACCTCCAGCCGGAGGCGAAAGACTAGCCATCTCAAATTGGTCCCTGAAACGTCAGAAGCGCGAGAAAATTTGCGAGAACGTTGCCGTCAGGTGGCGGCGAAGCTCGACAAGTCATCGCCATTGACCAAAGACCAAATGGAGCAAGTAGCGCGGCGGTTGCTGGCCGACAGTGGATTATCGGAAGGCTATGTTGGCTGGACGATGGTGATGCTCAGCACCGAGTTCTGGGCCGACGCTGTGGCCGCTGTGCCCCCAGAGCGTCGTTTGTTTCTATTACCGCATTGTTTGAAGCACGCCGAGGGTTGCCCGGCTGAGTACGATCAATTCGGCATGAATTGTCGTCAATGTGGAGCTTGTTCGATCGCCGATTTTCGCACGGTGGCGGAAGATATGGGCTATCGAGTGCTCGTGGCGGAAGGCTCGCCGGTGGTGATGAAGATCATCGTCAGTGGTTACGTTGATGCAATATGTGGCGTGGCATGCTTAAATGTTCTGGAAAAAGCCATCGACAAAATATTGTTGGCGGGTATTCCGTGTATGGCGGTCCCCTTGCTGAGCAGCGATTGTCGCAACACGAGCGTTGACGAGCAGTGGGTCGATTCCATGATTCGAACCCCTTATCAACCCGCAGCACAGCAGACTCGCACGTACGTGCATTTGATGCGAGCCGCCGCCGAGTTGTTTTCGCCAGATCAGCTTGAGACCATCGTTCCGCGTGCCCGGGGTGGTAAAAAGTGGATGGATGACGGAGGTGATGGGCAGTCTTTGTTGAAAGGAACCGATCCGATCGCAGCGACCGAGTCACTAGCTTACGACTTTCTCTCGCGAGGCGGCAAGCACTCTCGACCCTTCATCACCCTTGCCGCTTATGACGCATTAATGGGTGATCGGGCAACGGGAGCGGATGGCGTTTCGGTAGCTGCCGAAATTCCCAAATCGGTCTGCCGCGCAGCGATGTCGATTGAGACCTTTCATAAAGCCAGCTTGGTCCATGACGACATTGAAGACGACGATGCATTCCGATACGGAGTTCCAGCGATGCATCGTCGTTTCGGACTAGCGACCGCAATCAATGTTGGCGATTACTTGATCGGTATGGGCTATCGTTTGGTATCGCGCGAATGCGCTTCGCTGGGCGCAGAAGTTACCGCAGACATATTGGATTGCCTTGCCGGTGCACACACTCGTCTTGCTGAAGGGCAGGGGGCCGAGCTTATCTGGCGCGACGCCAGTGATCGACGCCTCAAGCCAATCGATGCCTTGAAGGTCTATGCACTGAAAACTGCACCGGCATTCGAGGCGGCACTCTATACTGGTATTCGCCTCGCCGGTCCAAGCGAAGAATATTCCGATGCCATTCGAACCTTCAGCCGTAACTTGGGTGTCGCCTTCCAAATACTTAACGATTTGAACGATTGGCAAGGAGACGACCACAACAAGATGGCAGCTGGCGGCGATACGCTGGGTGGCAGGCCCACGCTGCTATTTGCATTGGCGCTGGAGAAACTATCGACCGAACTAGCTGAGGAATTGTTGTGGTTGTGTTCCATCGACAACAAGGAACCAGCCGGTCCACGCTTGGCTCGCGTTCGCGAACTCTATCAGTCGGTTGGCGCGTTCGACGCGGCCCATCGCTTAGTTGACAAGCACCAGCAAAGAGCAGAAGAAGTAGCCGATGCCATTCAACCCGATTCGCTGCGGCGGTTGTTCTACTACTTGGTAGACACCGTTCTGGATCGACCGACTGAGTCGACACCCACGTTGGTTACTCTGGGCGCTCTGCCAATTATTTCCCCAGCACCTCGCTCTTGAGATTTCAATCAAAGTCTCCCGGATTCGAGAACCTGACGCGTGACCAAAATAGATCCTGATCCTCAAGCTGTTGATCTAGTAGAACTGGTCGGGATTTTTTATCCCGACGGGCAGTCATTGGCTGAATTTGAACCGATCGAAGATCCGGAAAAAATGCCGCAGCCCTATCGCGGTCTACTAGATCATCAAGCTCATATGACCGTGACGGTTGAGTCGTTCCACGGTACTAGCGTGAATGTTAGTGTGCAAAGGACCAAATATGGGGTCGACGCCTTAACGGGAACTCCCTGGTACGCACGGGAGATCCTGTTGAAGCGACAATCCGACAATGCGGTTGTGCAATACGGAATTGTAAAGCTGAACTTTGAATTACTCGCGCCGGAAGTTTGGACAGAAATTAAGAGCGAGAAGATCCCACTGGGCCGAGTGCTGATCAATCACGACGTCTTGCGTGAGGTCGAACTGTGCCGACTTTGGAAAGTTATTGCTGATAAACCACTGGCTCATCAAATGGCCATCAAGACCGGCGAATTGACTTACGGCAGAACTGCCCGGATTTTTTGCGACTATTTGCCTGCTATCGAGTTGCTAGAAATTGTTACCATTGGCGACGGTGACACTTTGTAGACATTGAATACGGCAATTGGCTGCTGGATCGGATTCTTGAATTGTTCAATTTATGGTTGCAATGGCCCCTCGAGGGTCGATTGGCGATACTGGCGGCAGTAGGGATTGTCATCGGTGCGATCGTCAATTGGGCGATTTATTCTTTTGCCTATAACTATCGACCGATCAGCCCTTGGAGTGCGCGGCGAGTTTCGCATCCATCCTCGTCTCCAGAGCAGGCGATGCAATGGCAGCGTCGCTGGTACGATTATCTTCCCATCGTCGGATGGTGCTTTTTAAAACGCGAGCGGCCCTTGCACGGACGCTTCTTTTGGATTCGTCCCCTCGCAATTGAAATCGCATTTGCCGGTGCAAGTTGTGCCCTCTACTATTTTCATACACAAGCAGGTGGCACTCTTCCACTGGGCCTGCGAGCGACGGTGACTGGCCCGCCGTTCCACGAATGGATGCACCTACTGTTCTGTGCCCACTGGCTCTTGCTGGGCTTGATGATGGTTGCCACCTTCATTGACTTTGATGAACAAACTGTGCCGGATTGGATTACTGTTCCGGGCACTCTCGCCGGACTAACTCTGTCGTCGCTGAGTTTCATGACTTGGCTGCCCATTCTGCATTTTACGGCCGACTCTACCACAGTAGAACCGGTATTTATTAACGCGCCGGGAGCATGGAACCCATTCTGGAGTTCACAAGATGCTCTTTGGATCGGATGGGGATTATTCACCAGCTGGTGTTTGGCGCTTTCTCATCGTCGCTGGATCATGCGCAGAGGTCTTCGCAAAGCGTTCGAATATTTTTTTGCTGGTTGGTTTCGGTATACGGCCTGGAGAATCTTGATACCCATTTGGATCGTTGGCTCGATTGGAATTTTCATTGTTTACCAATGGGGCGGTATGCACTGGAATGGGTTGATCAGTTCCTTGTTGGGAATGTCGGTTGGCGGAGGCGCTGTATGGGCTGTGCGAATTATTGCGAGCAAGGCCATGGCGCAAGAAGCGATGGGCTTCGGTGATGTCACACTAATGGCCATGATTGGCACCTTTATCGGTTGGCAAGCGTCGCTAATGGCTTTTACGTTAGCTCCCATGATCGCCATTTTAATCGTCCTAATTCAATTCGCGATTACCAAGAACCGGGCCGTTCCCTTTGGTCCTTATTTGTGCGCCGGTTCGATGGTCACCATTGTCGGTTGGGATTATCTGTGGAACCGCTTCGGCGCGCCGATGTTTGCACTGGGGGGAATACTGCCAGTGTTGCTGATGTCTCTGTTGTGTTTGATGGGGGTCATGCTGATCACATGGCGCTGGATCAAAGAGACTTTTATTTACGGCGAGGAGTAATCGGGTGGCCGCACCACGGCATGGGCGTATTTGCACTCAGCGGGGCTTATGGTTGCGAACGGATCTTTTGTGGTTTCCGCATCGCACCTCTTTGATGCAGCTGTTTTTACATCGTTTGCTTCGTGCTCGCAAACGGGTGGATGCAACCGATGCACGTACCGATTTATGTCAATTGTATTACAGCAGCACGCGCGCCAAACCTGGCTTCATCACCGTAGATTTTTTGGTGAGTGGTCCGAAAACATCCGTGACTACGATTCGGGCAGCGCTGGTTGTGCTGGATGAAATAGCGAGAGAGCGACAAGCAATCGCGATTTTTGCCAACATTGGAAACTCTCGCATCAGCGAACGCATTCTATTGCGTTGGGGCTGGCAACCGCATGCCGAACGACTTGGAAAACATCATTGGATCAAAAGATTTTACGACGGTTACCCTGAGTCCAATGTGCAGCGCTATCTCGCCAGCCCACCACCAAAGGAAAATAATTAGATTCCGATTTGAGCTAACGCATCAGCCACGCGTCCCACAGTGTGAGTCAGTCGGGGATGAGTCAGTTCAAAATCCTGCGCCATTTCACGGAAGCGTTGAGATAACGACTCTGTCAACGATTCCTGTTGTTTTAGCACCTGCTCAATCTCTGCGATCGAGGAAAGCAGGCGGTCCCTTTTCTCGGGTTGCAGTCGATCACTGATTTCCAGTTCTGCTTTGAGATCCTCAAGAACATGCTCCAAGGTCATGGCAATTTTCAGCACAACCTTGTGAACAGGGCCCGTTCCTGAAAGCGGCGCGTGACCGTCTTCCGGAAAGAAAATCGTAAAGCAGCCTGGAACGACATTCAGCCAAGTTTCGGGCTTGTCATTGTAAAAGCCAATATCGCGTTTCGGATCGAATGCCTCGCTAGCCTCTTGACAATTTCCAATCGGCAGCCATCCCATTTGCTCATTTCCCGATACCACGTATTGAATATCAATGTATCGGCGATGATGTTCGACTCTGCTTTCGGCGCGTCCCCTGCCATTGGTTCGCTCCACAATCGCAAAAAGTTCGTCACCCTGAATTAGGTGTTTGCCGTCAGTAAGTTCGTACGGATCCATCTCGCGGAGGAACCGAAAGGCTGCCCCAAATAATGGGTGTAGCGCGATGTAACGATCCGCATATTCCAAACGATCAATAATCATGTTGAATTCCTAATATCAACCGCATGCCTGTGGAACGGGATGTTCCCTGAATGACGATTATAACGAACCCCGTTTCAATTGTCGCGGCCACGCTTCTTGTCTCCCTCTTTCACGCTGCAAGCTAGAGTTTGTCTGACACATTGATTTGCGCATGGTCGCAACGAGGGACCGAGTCGGCTTCGGGAATCGCTAATGATTCGACAAAGATTGATTTGTGACAAACGCGATATCGCTGGCGCAGCTCTTTGCTCCTTAGTGGTGTGCGTCAGCATTTGGCAACTCGCTCTTCCACTGTCTCGCAACGTGCAAAATGCAACTTTAGCGAGATTTCATTTGGCAAGTCCCTCATTCGCATTGTGGGCACTGCAGCAACCCATCCCGACGATGTACAGCTTCGAGAATCGATATTGGATCATCGATGAAAAGGCGAGCCACGGTATTCAAGAGACAAAGATCGTGAATCACTTTCCGACTCGGTTGATTACTTTTGGTGACAATCGATATCGCCTTTTCAAGGACGGAATCTCCAAAACGGTCGTCGTTCGTTCGCGTTACCGAGGCAACGAGAGAATGACTCGCTGTCGGGCGCTACCGAACACCAACGGAGGATTCACTTGGGAATCACAGCAACTTTCAGGCGATCTGGTCCCATGAATCCATTACGTCACCTGCAATCTGACCAATGTGAAAATAGATCTCAATTAACGTCAGAGGCAATTTCTGTCTATCGGATCGTAGCCGGATGTATGGTCCTGGGATTGATATGGAAGTTGCCTGGATTTGTATTCTTTTATCGAGTCTACGAAGCCATTCCCATCGTCGACACTTTCTTCCCGGCCCTGTTGAGAGCCGATTGGTTCTTGGCTCTTACTTATGGAATGGTTGTCGTACTGGGCTGCGGAGTCTTTGTGACGAGAAGTCGACGATACCTTGTTTGGCAGTCGATCCTGTCATGCCTTGCCTTGTTTTGTCTGTGCATTCATCAAGGCAGTTATAACGACGTGACATTTATGACTGCGTGGTGGAGCAGTGCATGGCTCGCATGGTATGCGAACCGTGCGCGACATGCTGATACCGAAGCGTTGCTACACGCAGGAACATTTTTGGCCAACATCATTATTGCAATGATCCTCTTGGGAGGAGGCGTCGGCAAATGGACGGCGGAATATTGGTCGGGTAACGTCCTGTACGAAATCTATTTTGTCGAGCGAGATTTTTGGGTTTTCAATCTGCTTCGCGACAACTTTTCAGTCGACAGTCAACAAGCGATTGCCAAGTGGTATTCACGCATGATTGTTGTGTTGGAGACGGGGTGTTTCGCCGCGTTATGGTGCTTACCACGTCGCTACGGTTCACTCCTAGCCATCACGGTATTCACCTCGATTGCTCTGTTTTCCAATTTTTATCTCTTTTCCGTACTACTCAGCCCCATCGGCTTGGCGACGGTAGGATTGTTTTCCGCTGTCGCGGTCGGCAAGTCGCCAATTTGCCATGAAGCAGTCCAGGAAAATTCCATTCTCTTTACACCTCAAATAGCTTCCGGATCGCCATTCCCCCAGTAAGATTCCAGACCTTTTGGAATCCCAAAGATTTCAAATAGCAAGCGGCGACGTGAGCGCGTTTGGCGGAATGGCAAACCACGACGGTGGGACGTTCGGGGTCCAGCGATAGCGGCATTGAATGAAGTGCATCGACCGGAATATGAATTGCGCCAGGTAGCGGCAATTCTGCCAACTCTTTGTCATTCCGCACATCGAGTACCTGATATTCGCTGAGATCGGTTTGCGGACTGATAACGGAAGGGGAATCTGCCAAGTCATTGCAGGCCACAAAGGCTGCCATGTGAATGGGGTCCTTGGCGCTACCGTAGGGTGGCGCGTATGCCAAATCAAGTCCAGCCATATCGTAGACGGTCCCTCCCATTTGCATAACTGTCGCAGCGATATCGATTCGCTTATCAACACCCTCTCCACCCACCCCTTGAATCCCCAGTACCTTTCCATCGCTTGGTGAGTAAATCAATTTCAAAGTCATGCTTTGTGCGCCTGGAAAATAACCGGCATGATTTCCTGCTTGAATATAAACGCAATGATAAGGGATCTTCTCCATCTCGCAGCGGGCTTCTGTCAATCCACTACTGGCAGCCGTTTTGTCAAAGAGTCGCAAAACGCTTGTCCCCAACACCGGTGCCATAGGCGGACAACATCCGCCCGCAGCAATGGTTCCGGCAATGCGCCCACTACGATTCGCAGGACCAGCCAAAGGCATCAACGTGGGACGCTGTAAAATACGATGGAAGTATTCGACGCTGTCACCGGCAGCAAAAATATGAGGGTCATTGGTTCGGTGCCAACCATCCACCGAAATACCTCCCGCGGCGCCGATCGTTAATCCGGCAGCGACTGCTAGTTGAATTCGTGGGCGCACTCCGATCGCAACCACGATGCAATCGACATCGAGACTTGTGTTATCATCCAGGTGAACCCTTTGAGCGCGGTTGTCACTCCCTTCAAACTTAGTAATTGCACAACCAAGACGCAGGTCAATCCCATGCTTTCTTAGCGTTGCTTCTAATGGTCGGACCATTTCGACATCAAGCGATTTGAGAATCTGATCTGATTTCTCCAATAACGTGCATTTAGCACCTCGATGGATTGCCTGCTCAGCTACTTCCAAGCCGACAAAACCACCCCCCACCACTAGAATGTGAGGCTTATCGCAACGTTCCATCGCGGGTTCCAGAGCGGACATAACCTTGTCCATGTCTGGCAATGACCACAGAGTCGTTACATTGGAATACTCTAAGCTACCTACCACAGGTCCAAAGGGAGGCGGTAAAAAGGGTTCCGCACCGGTTGCCAGGATCAATCGATCGTAGGCGAGTACGTCGACGCTACCATCGGCTCGCTTAACGGCAACCGATTTATGGGCTCGGTCAATCGACATGACTTCCGAATTTACTTGCACGTCCACAGCGAATCGCTTGCGAAACAATTCAGGGGACGCAACCAACAAGTCATCGCGCGATTTAATTTCACCACCAACGTGATAGGGTAAACCACAGTTGGCAAACGAAATGGCTGGCCCTTTTTCCAGCAGCGTAATCGACGCACTAGCGTTAACACGCCGTGCACGCGCTGCCGCAGAAGCTCCTGCAGCTACGCCGCCTACAATAACCAACCGTAGTGCTTCCTGATTGACTGACATCGGTGTCTTCCCAAAGAACTTCGTGACGATTGACGGTAGTGGCAGGTGTTACACTGTTTTTCCACGCTGTTTTTCCACGCTGTGCAATCTAGTTGTGCAATCTAGTTGTGCAATCCAGATGTGCGATCTAGTTGCGCATCATTGCTGCGCAACTCTACCGCGCCTCCATCCTGCCACAACCCGTCGCGCCCCAGCAATCCGGGGCGACAAACAGTCCTAGGGAGAAATTCGGCTTTGTTTCCAACTACTTGCCGCGGCGCAAGTCCAACGTCATCGGGAACATTGGATTCGACTCCGTTCCTGGGACTTGGAATCGACCGATCGTGTGACCCAAGGTTGTGAAACGTGCCGCGCGTCGTGCCTCAGCCTCGTTAGCATTGACCGGGAAAGAATCAGGATTCAATCCGCCAGGGTGACCGACATGATATCGTCCACCACCAATGCTTCGCTTCATCCAGGTATCGACGACATCGAACGCCAATGGGCCATCAACCGGAATTGTAGGATGCAGACAATTCGGTGGCTGCCAGGCGCGGAAGCGGACGGCGCACACATATTCTCCCACGGTTCCCGTCGGATGCAATGGTAAGCGGCGACCATTACAGGTGACCACGTGCCGTGGATCCACCATACCCCGAACCTTGACCTGCATCCTCTCGACGGACGAATCGACATAGCGAGCCGTCGCACCACCGGCTGGTTCTTCACCAAGCACATACCAAGGTTCGATCGCATCTCTTAACTCAATATCAATCCCCCGTTGTTGAATGGTACCCACGACTGGGAAACGGAATTCGAAGTGTGGAGCAAACCATTCTGCTTTTAGGTCAAAGCCACATGCGGAAGTCTCTTCGATGATGTCGGAGAAATCGTCCCACACAAAATGCGGCATTAGCCAGCGATCGTGAATCGCGGTTCCCCATTCCACTAGCGGCTCTTGATAAGGGTTTTCCCAGAATCGAGCCACAAGGGCACGCAGGAGAAGTTGCTGAGTCAGGCTCATCCTCGCATGTGGCGGCATTTCAAAACCACGGAACTCTACCAATCCCAATCGGCCACTCGATGAATCGGGGCTATACAACTTGTCGATGCAGAATTCACTTCGGTGGGTATTGCCGGTCAAATCCACCAACAAGTGTCGAAAGATACGATCGACTAGCCAGGGAGCCACAGGGCCGGATTCTGGAATCTGTTCAAACGCGATACGCAATTCGTAAATGCTATCTCGGCGTCCTTCGTCAACGCGGGGTGCTTGGCTGGTTGGACCGATAAATTTGCCGCTGAATAGATAGGACAAACTGGGATGATTGATCCAATATCCCAGCAGGCTGCGAATGAGGTCAGGTCGGCGAAGGAAGGGGCTGTCGGCCGGCGTACGACCACCCATTACAATGTGGTTTCCACCGCCGGTGCCCGTGTGGCTACCATCGGTATCAAATTTCTCGGCACCCAAGCGAATATTGCGTGCTTCAGTGTAAACCGTATTGGTGATGAACGTGAGTTCGTTCCAATTCTTCGCTGGATGGATGTTGACTTCGATCACACCAGGGTCAGGAGTCACGCTGAAGTGCTGAAGTCGGTCATCTTGAGGCGGCAAGTAACCTTCAATGACAACGGGTAACTGCAACGCCTCCGCAGTCGATTCAAGCGTTGCGATCAGATCCAGGAAGCCCTCCAAACGATCCAGGGGTGGCAGGAATATGTGTAGCCTGCCCTCTCTTGCTTCGACACACAAAGCGGTCCGGATGGGATGCTCTTCTCGCCATTTGTTGGCCGCTTCGGAATGATCATCGTGCCGGGGTCCATAGGCCGAGCCCAGCATGGATTGTCCGTAGTGCGAATCGCCACGACCATTTTTTCCGGCTCGACTTCCGAAATCCCCATCGCTTGCCAACTCTGCCACCGCCTGCTCGCCGACACTCTGGGTAACAAACGATTGTTCTTTGAAAGGATCAATATCGAACGGATTGCCAACTTGAGCTTCGGCCAATCGTCGCATGTCCCGCTGAGCGCGAATTTCTGCATAAGCGGGCAAATCGGCTGATCTTTGCATGGGATCGCGGTCAAACCAATCGACCGGGTAGCCTTTGTCTTTGGTGCGAATCAGCGATTGCAACGGAAGCCTCAAGCCCATGGGCGAATCGCCTGGAATCAAGAACATCTCATCGCTGCGGACCGGCCATAGGCCACTCTGCCAATAAGATGAATCGGCCCACCAAACGTAGCGAAGTGGGAGCATGACTCCAACGCTGGCAGTGAGTCCTTGTTCAAAAATCCTCGCCAGACGCGTACGTTCTTCTTTGCTATCTAGCTTTGAATCTCGGACGTCGACGTTGACGGGCAAGCGTCTTTCTCGCCACACATAATAGAGTGGGTCTTCGTAGCTATCGATGACATGCTCGCTTTGCACGAACAAACGTCGGGCCAATTCCTCACAGAACCGCCGCGCATCCACCGTGGTGTGACCGTAGTCTTTCGAAGTGTCCGCCATCAGTTCCGGATTCTTCCAAACCGGTTGACCATCGAGCCGCCAAAAACATCTCAACGCCCAACGAGGCAGCGGTTCGCCTGGATACCACTTGCCCAAACCGAAATGGAGCAACCCGCCAGGACCAAATTGATTCTTCAGCCGGTGCAGTAACTGATCGGCATAGCGTTGTTTGGTGGGACCCACCGCAGCCGTATTCCACTCTTCGCCGTCCTGATCATCCATCGACACAAATGTGGGTTCGCCCCCCATGGTCAACCGAACATCCCCGGCTTGCAAACGACGATCGACTTCGTATCCGCTCTGCTCAATTCGTTTCCACGTTGCATCATCGTAAGGGAGTGTGACGCGTGGATCTTGTCGAACTCGTTGCACAGACATCTCGAATTCAAATTCGACTTCGCAGGGCTCAATGGAACCCGTGATCGGTGCAGCGCTAAAGGGTTCCGGAGTGCAGGCAAGAGGAATATGGCCTTCCCCTGCCATGAGACCACTGGTTGGGTCCAGCCCTACCCAGCCTGCACCAGGCAAATAGACTTCGACCCATGCATGCAGATCAGTAAAGTCATTTTCAGGACCAACCGCTCCGTCGACAGATTTAATGTCGGCCGTCAATTGAATGAGATATCCGCTGCAGAATCGCGTCGCAAAGCCGAGGTGGCGAAGAATGGCAATCAGTAGCCATGCCGAGTCACGACAAGAGCCGCTTCTCTTCTCCAGCGTCTCCTCGGGCGTTTGTACTCCCGCCTCCAAGCGAATGACATAGTCGATTTCTTGACTCAAACGACGATTGAGATCCACAAGGAAATCAACCGTCTTACGCTTTGTTCGCGGAATGGTATCCAAGTAGGAGGCTAATTTTGCGCCGACCGCAGGAGTCGTCATGAACGGTCGGAGCTCAGCCATTTGCCAAGGTTCGTAGGCAAATGGAAACAGCTCGGCGAACGGTTCCAAGAAAAAATCGAAAGGGTTGATAACCGTCAATTCGGCCACCAAATCCACTTCAATGTTGATCCGAGAAACCTTTTCATTAAAGGTTATTCTGGCAACGTAGTTGCTTTGAGGATCTTGTTGCCAATTGACAAAATGATTCTCGGGACTCACGCGTAGCGAGTAACTGTGAATCGGAGTTCGGCAATGAGGGGCTGGTCGCAACCGAATTAAGTGAGGGTTTGCAACAACAGATTTATCAAAGACGTAAGCGGTTCGGTGGTGAAGAGCTACGTGGATGGTCATGGAGAAATAGCCAAGGAAAGGACGCTGTTGGACCCGCAGACCTCAAGCAGACAGTGGTCCGAGATCGAAGTATGCGCGCGCCGGAACGAAAAAGCTGTGCAATCGCCAGATTTTTACGAGTTCGGCCGCCCTTCTGAACCCGCATTGCTTGACAAAGCGTACTAGTTATTTCGTCCGGACGCACGTCCCCTTTTCGCTATTCTTTACGCAGTTTGACTAAAGTCACTTTTGACATGCCTTTGAGGATTATTCCCCCTGCAGTGATGGACGACCGTATAAGTAGCCTTGTCCCTGGGTAAAGCCGAGATCAACACACGCTTGGTGTTCTTCCTCGGTTTCTACCCCTTCGGCCAGCGGAGCGATCCCCAAGGAGTGCGAAATGTCGATCAGCGCCTTGACCATGGCCCTTCGCGCTAGTGGCGCTTTGTCGATATCGCGGATTAACCCCATATCAAATTTCAACACATCAGGGGGGACTTCGGTTAACTCGACTAGGCGTGCTTGCCCCGCACCAAAGTCATCATAGGCAAGCTTCATACCAAGTTCATTGAGCACGGATCGTAGACGTTTCATCTCATTCACTTTGGTAACGCCCCCCTCATGAATCTCAATGGTGATGTTCTTTTCCGGCTCTCGCCTCCGCAATTCGCGCAGCGAGCGGATCAGCCGATCTGTGACCGCTTCCTTGGGATGCGTATTGAGGAAAATGCTGGTGCCATCCATGGAGACCTGGGTATTCCTCGTCCCCTCGACACGCATCAACTCGCTCAGAGATTCTTCTTGTTCCAACCGCTCGGCAATGGAAAACAGTTGAGCGGGATTCTCCAGACCCTGCATTCGACTGCGAGCCAAAACTTCATATCCGACAACCCGTCGGTCAGCCAAGGTGATAATTTTTTGGTAGTAGGGAGTGACTGCCTTATCGTTCATCAACCGATCGAACTGAACGAGCGCTTGAGCCCAGTTGAGCGAGCCTTCGGCAATGGTCATGGATGGTGCAAAGTCGGTGTTCTGTTTGTTTACCATGCAGGTAGCTCGGAAGGCAGCTGCAGCAAACTGAATCAGGTCACCCGAGACGATCTCAATCGTTCCTTCGATACTACGTCCATTGACATAGGTACCATTGGTGCTGCCTAGATCACGCAAGTACAGTCGATTTCCAATCTGTTCCAGTTCAGCATGATTCTTCGATATCGAAGCAACAGGCACTGTGAAGCTGGATGCAGTAGTTCTACCGATCGACGTAGTCCCTTGCGGAACGTCGAACGACCTTTCCCCTTTGCCGGTCTCTTTGTACTCTTGGAGATTCCAAATGGCGCTGGATTCGATGGTTATAGATATTGTCATGATTGAATTCCATTGCGCAAACAAAAGTGAATCTTGTTGTCCGTCCGATCAATCTCGAATGAATTGATACGGGACTGGAGAATTGGCGCGACCGCAAGATCTTGCGCCAGTTCATTGGTCGTGTGTATGCCTGGCGAAGTACTGCGGCGCAGTTCGGATGCGTTTCGTACTGCAGGACCAAGATAGTGGACTCGATCCAATAACGTGGTCATGACGACCGACCCGCGATCAATGCCAATACTGACATCCTTGAATTGTCTGTTCCCATTCGCTTGCAGGGATACCATTTGTACCGCTGCTGCAAATGCGTTGGCCACGTCGGGGAATACAGCGATCATGCCTTCGCCATCAAGTTGGGCAAACGATCCTTGATGCGAAGTGCAGGCTTGTTCGCACAGTTCAAGCCAATCTCTGACGTGGCGGAACGATGATTCGTCCTGACCACCATTCTCAGTCTCGCCGCCATTCATGGTGTACCCTGCATTCCAATCGCGAGAGGCGGCGAGTAGACCGCACGACAACACCGTTAAGTTTTGTGCGGTAACGTGACAGTCTTTTTGGAACGAGTGTTCGGGAAAGTACTTGCGAAATTTGGGAATGGTGAGCGCTCGTGCGGCACTGATTCGATCGTGTCGTTGCTGAGCACGCTCAAGTCTCACTAGGTGAGACACAGCGAAGTTGTTTGTCAAATGAATCATTTGGCTGCCAGCACGAAGTGTCATCGTATCCACTGAGCCGGCTTGCGTCGCAAGACTATGTCGGCAAGATGTGACACCTGTGTCACTGCATATATGCAGTGAAGTTGCCGAGGGAAGGCGCGGACCTCGCAACACGTAGAGTCCTGGCGTCAATTGCAAGTCGAGTCGAACGGTTTCACCTGGTAGCAAACGCATTTGCGCCGCAACATGAGGCGAATGTGCCGGGCCGCCGATGCAGAATGTTCCTGTTTCTGGCTCGCGGATTTCCGGATGGATGCGGAAAACCATTTCAATTGCATCGGCAATATCCGTTTGGAAATCGATATTGCAAGCATCACAATGAGTGTGATTATTGATTTCAGACAAAAGATTGGCGCTCGACGCGGCAACTCGGCAAGTCGGACAGAGCAGCTCCCAACTCAATTGCAACAAACCAACGTGCGCCGCGGTTAGGCAGGCATCTACCAGTTGTTTGGCATCAACGCCGAGGACTGAAGCGATCGCCAGCGGCCGCAGGTTCGATACGTCCTGGATGGCTGCATGTTCCAGGTAGCCGATGAGGCGTTCCGCAACTTCCATTGGAACTCCCTCGGCCAGCAAACGCTCATGTCTAGTTTGCAAACGTTGTTTCCGCACACTCGCTAAAGCGACAGTTGGTTCAAATGGATCAATCGGCAGCGAACTTGCATCACTGGTATTCGAAGCAAGTGATTTCGTCGCCTGTAACGAGTCATCCATTCGTCGATAAACTCTTCCTAGCGACTTCCCCGTTTTCCACTGCAGCTCAATTTGCGCGAGTCTTCGGCCCAACGAGCCTTGCGCCTGAATTCGAATCGAGTGTTGCAGTCGTGTTCCGCCGTTCGGCAATGGCTCCAGTTCGACACGACTGAGAAACCAACGGAAGGGACTGAAATACGAGTCGTGTTGAAATTCTCTCAGCACTCCCATACGCCTCCCCTCAATCCATTCAAAGGGATGCTCCTCCCATTTCAATCGAGTGAATGACAAACCGCATTCACCAAATCGTCGTACGTTGCCTTGCTCGTCGATTTTGGACGTGTAATCAACTGCAGGCAGACCAATGGCCCGGTTAAATCTTTCGGTGTTGGATACCAAAGGCCATAGTTGATCGGGTGGGGAAAGGAGGTCCCAAGTGAACGTCTTTTCCATGCAGAAGCGATCATCGAGTGCAGGCGTCAGTGGATGCGATTCTGCTTTATTTGCATCCCCCTGCAAAATCTCTTCAATGGCGATCAACAACTGCTCCGCATCGGCAAATCGATCGGCAGGACGTTTGGCCAACATCCGCCCAACCAAACGATTCGTCGGATCACTAATGTCAGGACGCAGAGAGGACACCGTGGGTGGCGCGGAAAAGCAATGCTGGCCCACAAGCTTCAGAGCATCATTCGCAATAAAGGGAGTCTGACCGGTCAACATCTCAAACAAAGAGATGCCGACTGCATAGACATCCGTTGCTGGAGTTAAATTATTTTCGGCTCGACATTGCTCCGGGGACATATAAATCGGAGTCCCAAGCAGCGAGCCAGCCTGGGTAAGATCCAGCGATGCTGACTGATCAATATAGCGAGCGATGCCAAAATCCGACAATTTCACGCGGCATGGCCACTGAACCATTTTCGCCGTATCGATGCCACTGAGCATGACGTTTTCGGGCTTGAAGTCGCGATGGACGATGCCAGCTTGGTGAGCCACCACCAGCCCTTTGACGCAATCCCGAATCAGTTCAAGGGAATCTCGTTCAGGAAGTCGACCTCGATCCATCAAATATTGTTTGAGATTAATCCCTTCGACGAATTCCATTACCAGATAGTGGCAACCTTCGTTGCTGCCGAATTCAATCAATCGCGTGACGAATTCATTGCGGACTGCACAGAGTAAGCGAGCCTCTTTTTCAAACCGCTTTACCGCTCGATCAAAGGCAGGTCCATCCACGCCTCGATTTTCAAGTATTTTGACCGCAACGGTGTCGCCTGTTTGCGTATCTTCGCCTCGAAAAACGGTTCCCATGGCCCCACGGCCCACTTCTTCGCACAACCGGAAACGATCAATTGACGATCCGACGAGGGAACGACTCGGCAGTACCGCTATTGGCACTTCGAACCCACTCGTGCTGGTCGCCCACTGGTTTTCCATATTTTTTATTGCAATTCGATGGGGTACATGCGCATCGGTTGCCCTTCAACCGCTATGGTTGAAGATTGGCTCATGTCCGCGTACTTGGCAAACCAACTAATCCATCGCTTGCTGGTTGTTGTTGAGAAAGCCATGGTGATGGGTGCGAATGGTCCGATTGTGGTCAATGCGGCAGCTCTACCAATTTTGATGAATTCGCTGGCGCACTGAGTTGTACGAGGCAGGCCCACACAATTGACGGTTTGCCCCTGCCACGCCACAATCGCTACCTTGAATCAGTTGTTTCTAAACAGTGAAAAGCACTCTCGAATGCGTTTGCCCCGAATAGACTTTCGAATAGCCTTTTCGCTCGTAGAGTTAATTGTCGTCCTGGCGGTGATCGCAATACTGGTGGGGCTGTTACTTCCCGCCGTACAGCAAGCCAGAGAAGCCGCACGGCAAATCTCCTGTAAGAACAATCTCAAGCAAATCGGACTTGCTTTGCACAATTACCACGATATTCATCAACGATTACCCGTTGGATGTTTGGAGTGGCGGGGTTTCGGTGGAAGCGTGCCGCGAAAGCAATTTGCATGGTCTGCGATGATCCTACCCCACTTGGAACAAGATTCCCTCTATGGAACCATCGATTGGTCATTTCCTTATGATCATGCGAAGAATGCCGCCGCCGCTGCTACCAAAGTTCCAACCTATGAATGTCCCTCGGTCTCCATTAAAGAGCAATTGCGAGGCCCTATTCACTACGGCGGCCTGTTTGGGGAGACGCTGGTCAATCGCATTCAGAACGATGGCATGCTCATTTACGAAACGGCCCGTCGTTTTGCTGATTGCACTGATGGTCTCAGCAACACATTGATCGTTGCAGAAGACGCGCTCAGCCCGGATCCTGAGTGGATCAATGGTCGCAATGTGTTTGTGGTAGCCTATGGAATTAACGATCCAAGTGCGTGGATTGGCGACAATGAAATTCGCTCGCTTCACCCTGGCGGGGCCGTGACGTTGACAGTCGGCGGTTCCGTTCATTTTTTGGGGGATACTACCGATCGGATTCTGCTGGGACGATTGATAACACGCAATGGCGGAGAGTCAGTGGACATCGGTTCTCTTTAGGCTGCAGTAGCTGACATTGACGGCTAGTAGGGTTCTGCCAGATACTCGCTAGCGGAAAGCACTCTGCGATTTACGCGTGGCAAAAAGGCGACATGGTGACGGGCGAGTCATTGGAAAAGATCGATTCTGGATTGTTAGAGTATTGTCGTGATTGCGCAAGTCGGTCGAAATTGGCATCGGCTAGCCTCGCTTCCGCGGGTACCGCTGCCAAGAATCAATGGCTACTTGCTTCAGCCGATGCCCTTCAAGCGGCGTCCGCAGATTTAGTCGCCGCCAATTCATTGGATGTCGCTGCGGCTCCGTCATTTGGGCTCACAGACGCTGCCATCGATCGTCTAACTCTTGATACTGCTCGAATTGCCAAAATTGCTGATGCGCTTCGTCAAATTGCGAGGCTTCCCGACCCCATCGGCGAAGTTCTTGAAGGCTTTGTTCGCCCTAACGGACTACAGATTCAAAAAATCCGAGTACCTTTGGGGGTCGTGCTGTTTATTTATGAGAGTCGTCCCAACGTGACGGCGGACGCGGCTGCAATCTGCGTGAAAAGTGGTAACTGTGTGATTTTGCGCGGGGGCAAAGAGGCAGTACATTCCAGTCGTGCCATTGTTGACATTTTGCGTCGGCAATTGCTCCTGGCCCGACTTCCTGAAGATGCTGTGCAATTGATCAACACACCTGATCGCGATGCAGTAGGCCATTTGTTAAAGCTAAATGATGCGATCGATGTGGCGATACCTCGCGGAGGTGAGGGGCTGATTCGTCGCGTCGTACAAGAAGCAACGATGCCAGTCATCAAGCACTTTGATGGCAACTGCCATGTGTATGTCGATCAGCATGCCGACCTCGCCATGGCGGAGAGCATTGTGATGAACTCCAAGACTCATCGCATGGGTGTTTGCAATGCCTGTGAATCATTGCTGGTCCATGAGTCG
Organism: Pirellulaceae bacterium; assembly: GCA_041749395.1. Classification (GTDB taxonomy): domain Bacteria; phylum Planctomycetota; class Planctomycetia; order Pirellulales; family Pirellulaceae; genus Laterigemmans. Next base: position 41,623 of record JBGTBJ010000151.1, on the reverse strand, counting down.
ATAGCGTCAACGTTTTTGCCTCGACTGGCGTCGCAATTGACGCAAGCGGGAGTCGAATTGAGATGTGATGCTGCGGCGATGCATTGGATTCCCAATGGTGTTTTAGCTTCAGAATTGGATTGGTCTACGGAGTACTTGGGACCCATCATTAGCGTTGCGCTGGTTCCATCGGTTGCCGCAGCCATTGGTCACATCAATCGTTACGGGTCCCATCATACGGACGCCATCGTAACTTCGGATCTCGAGGCGGCTCGCCAGTTCACTGTGTCCGTTGATAGCGCCGCTGTGATGGTTAACGCATCCACGCGATTCAATGACGGTGGCGAGTTTGGGCTGGGCGCCGAAATTGGCATCTCGACAGATAAGTTTCATGCGCGCGGGCCATGTGGACTCAAAGAACTTACTAGTTACAAGTATGTCGTCTACGGAACTGGGCAAGTTCGCTCGTAAAACAAAAGTGAGGGCAACGGAATGTCCGAGGAAGTACTCAACCAGAATCAAGTCGAAAGCCTGTTGCGCGCGATGGAACAGGAGGCCGGGAATGCACCGCCAGAGGTGACTTCTGAATCCGCGTCAGAGGAAGTAAAAGCCGAAGAGTCTCCAGCTCCTGCCGCAGCGGTTAATGCGTCGTCAAAACGCGCGGAAAGGCCATCCTCGGGCAACAACAAACGGGTGCGAACGACTTCCTACGACTTCAAACGACCCGAGCGAGTAGGCAAGGAACAAATGCGAGCCATGCACTCGTTGCATGAAGGTCTGGCGCGGAGCTTTGGCGCTTCGATCTCGGGCATGTTACGGACCATGATCGAAGTGAAGTTGGTTAGTGCCGATCAATTGACCTATAGCGAATTCATCTTTAGTTTGGACAATCCAAGCTGCTTTACAGTTGTGAAACCTGTTCCATTGGAGGGTAGCTGGATTCTTGATATGTCTCCCTCCCTCTCTTATGCGATCATCGATCGCATGCTGGGTGGTGATCCCGCGCCTGGCGAAGTGATCCGACGACCCCTTACTGAAATCGAAAATCGATTGATTGGTCGGGTTGTACGAATCTTCTTAGACCAATTGAAAACCAGTTGGGAGAATATTGTTTCAATCGATTTTGACGTGGAGCGAGTCGAGAGCAATCCACAACTTGTTCAGATCGTTCCACCTAACGAAGTCGTAATCCTCGTCGGTTTGGAAGTGATGCTGGGCCGCAATCGCGGCATGATTAACCTTTGTATCCCCTTCAATACGATCGAAAGGTTTAACTCCCAACTGTCTAGCAATGGCTGGGTGGGATATTCCAAGTCCCGGGCAACGCCCGAGACGCGTGGATTAATCGCTTCCAGCGTTGATCAGGCGCCTGTGCAATTGGTGGTCACCCTCGCTAGGTCGCGAATCAAGACTGGCGAACTACTCGGATTGTCCGTAGGGGATATCATTACCACCGAGCAGGATGCCAATTACCCTCTTGAAGTTTCTATTCAAGATGTTCCTAAATTGACCGGGCGGCCAGGGGCCTTCAAAGGCAAAAAGGCTGTCCGTATCGAAAAGTACGACTCGTGATCCGTTGGCTTTCCATTTCAACGTCGACCGACAATAGCATCTGTAACGATCCTAGTGTCTTCGTCAGGTGACAATGTGTGCTTTTCGATGACCACCTCTGGTGGCTACTAGGAAACTTCGATTACCTTAGCAGGGATGCATCAATTTCTCTTGATTTTTCAAGCTCGGATGCACCTGTTAGGTTTGGAGTCGCCGATGGGCCCAGTGGAATTGACGCATCGCAATATTGCAGTCTTTTTTGACTATGACAATTTTGCCATCAATGCAGCGGGGATATTGACGCTGGTCGAGCAATTGAGTGCACGTGGGCGGTTGGTTGTTAAACGCGCCTATGGCGATTGGGGTAGTTTGACCTCCGTAAAGCAAACCCTTTCATGTGCGGCATTTGATCTAATCGAATTACCCATCGATGGGCGAGGCAAGAATCGCGGCGATATCCGATTGGTTGTTGATGCCATGGAAATTGCTATGACTCGCAATCATATCGATACCTTCGTCATCGTTTCCGGGGATAGCGATTTTCTGCCACTCATCGCTAAATTGCGAGAACTGAATCGTTACGTCATCGTCGTCGCACGACGTGATTCAGCGAGCAAAATGATTCTTAATAGTTGCGACGAGTTAATTTACTTCGAGCGTCCCCTGCAGCAGGCGAGCGGATCACAAACGAAATTTGATGAGCCTCTCGATTTACTCCGTAAAGCAATTCATGAACTCACGGAGAAGGGGACTGAAACCGGCTATTCCGAAGTCAAGGCAGAAATGCTTAAGCTCGATTCCAAATTCAGCGAATCACGTTTGGGCTTCAAGCAATTTTCTCGATTCATCGACTCCATGGTCGCCCATGGCGTCGTTGCCAAATCTTTGTCTGCAAAAGGTGGTGTTCGCTTGACCCTGCCTGCCGCTGACGTTGAACATCCCCCCACCGCAAATTCCCTTGTTAACGCGAACAACCCCCAACCAAAAAGTCTAGCGAAAAAAGTTGTAGACCCAGGTAAAAAAGTTTCTAAAGCGCCCAGTGCGAAGGCCCCAATTTCTAAAACCCCAATTTCTAAAGCGCCAAGTGCGAAGGCCTCCAAGACGACAACCACGCTGACTCATGGGCCCTTACCAAAAGATCTGTTGGACCAAATTCACTGGGCCTGCAGCTATCGATTACGCGACGGAGAGAAATCCCTCTGCTTAGCCCGATTGAGCGGTGGTCTAAGGAAACTCTACCCGACATTCTCATTGGCTCAGTATGGGTTCCCGAAGCAGGGCGGATTTCTGAAATTGGCCCAAGTGATGGAAATAGAACGATGGTGTGACATCCAACATGGTCCTGATCCTTCGCAGTACACCATTCGATTGAGGCAAGAGTTTTTGGAACGGCGCGTTCAAGCAGAGAAGCCAGAGGATTTCGACGAACTAAAGCGACTAGACAATCTGAGATATAGTGGAAACGATACTCGCCTGCACAACGCGCAGGTCGCGGAAGCCTCGATGACTTCATCTACTGAGAATTCCGAAGACTTGAGTGATCTGCGCGATCGATGGATGTTGTTCTAGCAAAACTGATGTGCTAACGGACGTGCTCGGTTCGCAATGCGGTCAAGTTTCGTTGCTGTCCGAAAACACACACTCAAACACTTTTAACAGCAAATCACAGCACTGTGACTCAATTTCGGGATGAGTACTCCCGCGAGGGCCTGCGACATTAAGTGTGGACGGTTGGATTTGTCGGAGCCAATGACAGATTTCTGAGACTGCTTTTCGGTGATCGATGCGTATCGCCAACAAGGGGCGCTTAAGTCGCTTGGCGATCAACGCAGTCAAGCGAGTTCCACTGGTTAGTCGTTTGCCATACAGAATGAGGGTAGCGTCCGCATCGAGTACGTTTCTCTCCGTCCGTGCGGCATACTCGGAAGACTCCAGTTCTGCCAAATGGTACCGCGATGGAATAGTACCATCCTCAGACAATCGACCCGCAGGACACCATCCACCATGCTCTAAGCCAAAAGCGATTGCCGCTTCGAGCGCACCGCGATCCACTCCGGTTTGACCACCAGAAATGATTCGGAAAAACGGCAGTCTCTTCGTCTCCGCATCCACAGAAAACTCGGTTCTCTTTTTCAGCACCCGGCTATTCAGGAATTACGGAACTATACGCGATGGCACGCGTGAACGCAACGGCACTCTTGCCGTTTCGCTCTTCGGCAGAATTCCTTATTTACGGATGTAGGAGGCGAAATTTAACCATTTTTCCAAAGGCTCGAGAGCAGCGCTCTGTTTTTTCGACATGCGCAAACGCTCAATAAATAGCTGATCGTCAGCCGGCAGACTGGCGAATGTCGAAGGCCTCAGTTTGAATTTTCCATCACGAGTCGACAATAGAATTTCCCTGCCGTTATCCGCTTTTAGAATGAGTTGTTTGTTTCTAAGATCGGGTCTGGAAGTCAACCAAAATCGACCGTTGCGCGCCCATTCCCAATCCTCATCGGACAGCGCGACACAGGGAACGTGAATTTCCATTCCGCTTCGATTCCGCAGCACAACATTTTGTGTTAGTCGGTCGTCCAATGCGATCGAACCAACCAGTCCACCGAATTCGGCCCAGGCCTTAAAGCTTGTATCCGTTGGATTCTTGGAGTCTGAACTCGAGCGCGTCCAATTCCAAACTCGCCAATTCGGTTTGATTTCGTTTTGAACTTTGATTTGGGTTTCCTTGTGCAGCTCAACCAATTGTTCGGGTGTGCCAAGTGTCGACTCCGCTTGGTCAAATTGCGGACCTACGTTTTCAATTGCCAAAGAAATCGTGGCCAAAGATTGGTGGTTTAAGGAAACATCGACGAAATCAAATGATACGCGCGGTGTTCGTCGAATCTGGTAAGCGACCGGAGCAATCGGTGGCGACTCCCAGAGCTCCCCAAGTATGGGTGGCGCTGTACCGAGTTGGATGAGCGTCGAGGTACGTTTAGGGTTCATGCCAACTCGCACCGCGCCAATTTCCCTTCTTAGTACACTCATCATCGAGAGTGGTTTGAATTCCGCAGCAAAAAGCATGGACAGCGCGTCGAGGGCGCTAAATCGATTGAAGTTTGGAGTCTCACTCAACATGATTCGCTGGTCGATCACGTCAGTTAGGTCGCCGCTGCTGGGAATCTCAAAGACGGTTTCCTTGTCTCCGCAGGCAAGCCAACCACGATTGACGATGAACTTACCGGAACTTTGATATTCTTGAGCATCGACAAGAAGTCGAACCGCTTCCCAGTACGGACTCTCACCTCTGTTGTTGGTACTGGAGACTTCAACTTCGATCCAAGACAAGGACTGGTTGTCGACGATCTCTGTTCCAAGTGCACGAGCCGTCGCAGTTACGATCTGCGGTGTGCCATTCGCTACGGAAACTTTGCCTTGCCATGTAGTGGAACCCAATCGATTTGGAATTCCAGCACGATCCCAGAAGTATTTCTTCTGCGCCCAGCCGTCCAAGTCGATGCATGCTTGGGCAATTTCTTCGTATTCACTGGTACTCGTATCAATCAATCGCGAGCCAATTACGGCACAGACAGCTTTCACCATTGGTAATTCGACTTCCATCCGCACAAAGCCAAATGGCTCGGCCGTTCTGCGAGCCATTCGATACCCAAATGTGTCCATCGGGTCCTCTTTTGTTCGAGAACTGACTACAAGACAGAGAACATTTCCAGCACCATTCGCGATGGGCTCCAGCCAAAAATTCCGCTGCCCCGATGCCAACAACATGGGTCGCAATCCGCGAATGGCTTCCGCCGCTACGCCCTTGGAGCCATCGCCGAAGAACAATGCGAGAACGTCGTGTAGGCTCAATCGATGCTCGGGCATCGCGTCGTTGGCGATTTGACCAAGGTTGTCCTTCGACGCATCGAAGGGGACGACGATAAAGTCTTCGGACTTCTCGGGAAAGTGCGATTCCATCCACGCGGTAACCGAGTCGCTTTGGGCACGAACGAAGCCCTCCTTTATAGCGAGGCGATTTTCATTCTGCCAAAGATCCCTGTCCACTTTAAGGTAGCCGGTTTCCTGAAAGTCTCCCGAGGGATGGTGAGAAACCGTGTCTATTCTGATTAACGCTATTTCAGGTCCATCCAGTGGCGTTTCGATCGACAAAACGTGCAGCCGCAAATGAAAACTCAGCTTGACCTCTGGGGGCCAGCCTGCGTGCCAAATGGTGCCCTGATAGGCTGCGTACGTCCCTACTTGACTTGGGATCGTAGGAGACTGAAAAAAGGAATTCGTCAGAGAAGTAGTCAGCTGCAGTTTGCGAGTGGCACCCATTGCAATCTGAATGTCATTCATCGGTACAAAAGATTCGGGGCCGTCAAAAGTGATCGAGTACACTCCTGGACTAAGCTCGTTTATTCCCTCTGCAACGCTCAACTTTTCATGGCTGTCGTTATTTGTGATGAACACCGCACCGGCGGACAATAGTTGATCGGCAACGTCACCTAGTGCCGCAACATCGAGGAATCCTATCTCTATTTTTGGACTCACATCCGGCTGTGCGATTTTTGTGTCTTTTTTGGAGTGCTCAATCCACTGCCATGCCGCAATCGCCATGACTAATATCATCAAAGGACCAACAATCCATCGAACTAACTTGGAGCCTCCATTGAGAATGGACTGCGACTGTTGCCTAGTGGTGATCACCAGCGATCGACCCATCGACGAGCTGTCTCGATGCTCGCTGAAGACTGCTTGTTTTGTCGCCGCATCCACAGGAGCCAATAAAGGAATTTGTTCGGATAATTTTGAGCGCAATGAATTCGTCTTAGCCCAATAATCATGATCCGCCACCAATTTGGAAAGATCTGCAGAATGGACAAATGGTTCCAGTCGCTCGATCACTTCATTCATGCTGCTGGGTCTATCAGAGCCTAAAGGCGAGGTCATCTCGCTGATTAGCTGCCTTAGCCTGTCATCGAGATCAGGGCGTCGGTCGCGGGCAATCTCCGCGAGGAAGTTTGGATTTTCGGGTGAACCCTGCGGCCGAAGTCCGGTGATCACTTCGTGCAAAGTGACGCCGAGACTGAAAATATCCGCTTGAGCTGTGATTTCGCCGCTTCGATGGAGTTGCTCCGGTGACATATAACCTAAAGTCCCCACTGCCTGATCCGCGCGAGAAACAGCCGGTTCTGATGGAAGATCAAAAAACTGGGCCAGTCCCAAATCTAAGATTTTCACGCTACCGTCCGGCATAACCAACAAATTGGACGGCTTAATATCGCGATGGATAATCATTTGCTGGTGTGCTGATTCCATTGCCAACGCGGCAAGTTGCGCAATCTGACACGCATTGCCAATCGATACCGTGATTGGGCCCCGCAACAGTCGGGCAACGTCAACTCCTGCGAGATACTCCATCACCAAGTAATGCAGTCCATCCTGCTCGCCTGCGTCGGTCGCCTTGACGATATTTGGATGATCTAGTTTAGCAATTAACTGCATTTCCCGGGAAAAACGTGTGATTGCTTCCTGGGAGTTGACACGGTCCTGACGCAATACTTTGATGGCCACCTGGCGATTGAGACGGGTGTGAATCGCACGATAGACGCACCCCATTCCCCCTTCTCCGATCAACTCCAAAATTTGATAGTCTCGGACAATTGTGTTCACGTTTAGCGTCGGTAAGCTAGGATCACTTGCTTTCGCGGCCCCCAAACTATGACGCATCCGTTCGAGTTTCTCATGGAGCGACGCTTCTAACTGAACCGGAGGGACATGCTGGGCACCGGCAATCATGTTCACCACGGCGTCGGTCGGTCGAGCTATCGCTGCCAACTCGTCTTGGCATCGGCTGCACGAATCAATATGCAGATGCAACGATTCAAAACTTGCACCTGAGATCTCGCCGGCGAGAAATTGGGACAATTCGGTCTTTAAAGGACACTGCGAGGAATCGTAGTTGTCGGTCACCGTGAGATCCTATGAAGCGTTTTACGTGGACAATTCGTGGCTATTTTGATTAACGCAACGGATTCACTCGAAAATTACTATCTACGACATTTTTATTGTAAATTCTCCGCAGCCAATGTCTCGCGGACTCGTCGTAAAACGCGCGCCCTGCACATACAGACAGCAGCGGCACTCATCTGTAGGTCCATTCCAATGTTGCTCGGTGATTCGCCGATAGCAGTGGATCGCCAAAAGGCATTCCATGTCCGCTCGGAGAAGTCTTGGCGGATCAAGCCAAGTGTTTGACTGATGAGAAACTGGAGATCCTGGTTGGAATCCATGTCACTTCGCTGCTCGTCCCACATGGAATTCAGAGTACTAACGTTGGCCAGTTGTGTGCCTGAGACGGCTTGGGGCCTAGCCTTGTTCTTGCGAAAATGGTCCATGATTTTGGAGCGAGCAATCGTCCAAAGCCAGCCTCGGAAATTATGGGAACGAGATGTCTTGCCGAATTGCTCGAGAGATTGGGACACCGTCAAAAAGACGTCTTGGACAATATCTTCCATATCCGAAGCTTGCAGTCCGTATTGGCGACACCAATGGACCACTAGCGGCCCGTAAAGTTGAACAAACCTAGCCCAAGCATTTTCCTGGCCATCGCGAACGTGGTTCAGTAAGGAAATTGATGTCGAAGGAGCGTCATCCGAAGGCATGGATGACTCCTCCTGCCGGCAAGTAAATCAACTGGAACCCCATTGAGGACAAAACCATTCTTAGGGTACACAAACATATCGCCACGTCGACATTACCCTCTACGACAATATCTCTTTAATGAGATGCCCTTCAACATTCGTTAGCCTTCTTTCGACTCCGTTATGTTCAAAAGTAAGTCGTTCGTGATCAAGCCCGAGTAGATGTAGTACTGTAGCGTTGAGGTCGTAGAGTGGATGAATGTTCTCAACTGCTTTCAATCCCAGTTCGTCAGTTGTTCCATGACTAACCCCTTGTTTCACCCCTGCGCCTGTCAACCAGCAGGTAAAGCCATCCGGATTGTGATCACGTCCTTGTGAACCCTTTTGGAACATGGGCATTCTGCCGAACTCAGTGCACCACACAACCAAGGTCTCATTCAGCAACCCACGAGTTCGCAAATCTTCGATCAGTGCGGCTGCAGGTTGATCGAAGATCATGGCGTGACGATCGTATTGCTCCTTTAGTTTGTTGTGCCCATCCCAGTTGAGTTCGCCTCCACTCGCGTAGGCTCCATTGAAAAGCTGTACGAATCGAACACCACTCTCAATCAGTCGTCGCGCCAATATGCAATTTTTCGCAAACGATGCTTTCAGTGGATTCGTCGTATCGTCTGCACCGTAGTTTCTCAGAATGTAGGCGGGCTCGCTCTCGATGTCGCTGATTGCAGGTACTGACAATTGCATTTTGGCAGCCAATTCATAGCTTGCGATTCTGGCAGCCAATGCACGATCTTGAGGATGATGCTCTAAATGAAGCTGATTGAGTTTCTTGAGCAGGTCTTTGGCGGCTTTGTCCTTGGCACCTTCCATCAAAGCGGATGGCGAAAGATGTCGAATCGGATCTTTAGCACTAAATGGAGTGCCTTGGAATTCGGCGGGTAAGAAACCAGATCCCCAGTTATTGACACTTGCTTGAGGAATGCCACGCGGGTCAGGTATCGCGACAAACGCGGGCAGATTTTGATTTTCCGTGCCAAGCGCGTAACTGACCCATGCACCTACGCTGGGAAAACCATCGGCAGAAAAACCTGTGGAAAGAAAATTCTCTGCAGGACCGTGCGTATTGGTAGTGCTAGTCAACGAATGAACGAAAGCAAATTGATCGGTCAGCGCGGCAAGGTGTGGGAGCATATCGGAAACCATTTTTCCCGATTCACCCCGCGGTCGAAAGGCGTATTGGGGTCGAGCCAATTCACCAGCAGGCCCTTGAAAAGTAACAGGGGGACCTCCAGCAAGCGGTTTGCCATCTTGGCGAATTAACTCGGGTTTATAATCCCACGTCTCAAGTTGGCTGACGGCTCCCGCACAGAAAATGACAAGTACATTTTTTGCTTTGGCTGGATAGTGACTTGGGCGTACGGCATAGGGCGCGGTGGGATCAATTGAGATCGGGTGGTCAGCGCGTGCTCGATCCTGTTGCAACATTGCTGCCAAGGCGATTCCCCCCAACCCAGTCGACGCGTCGTGCAAAAATCTGCGGCGGTTCAGCAAGTGACCCCCAATCAATGCATCGGCATTCGTAGATTCATTCATCGATGGGTGATCTTGTTCAGGGTAGGAAAAGAAATTCATTGCTGTTGTAGAGCACTCGGCACAAGGTCGGGAGACCGTGCTCGCGAACCACTGGCTCAATCAACTGCCATTCGTGTTCATCTGGCTCGCGCCCGAGTGCTATCTGATAGACACGATTCGTTTGTCGTTGGATGTCGCTGCCCACTTCATTTGCCACGCGCGCAGCAAAGGCTTGGGATTCCTCCAGAGTGAAATTGCTGTTGAATAGATTTAATGCTTGGATGGGAGTTGTCGATTGCCTTCGTCTCGCTGTGCTTTGACCAGCATCGGGGCAGTCAAAAGCACCGAAAACTGCATCACGCTCCATTCTTACTTTATGTGCATAAATCAGCCGCTTAAGTCCAATGGACGTGAATGATTCGACAGGAGGGAAACCATTGAGACCACCCCTTGATCCAAATAGATCAAATCCTGGGCCTCCCATCGATCTTTCCATCCGCCCGCTAGTCATGACCATGCAATCTCGTATGGACTCGGCTTCCAATCGTCGTGAGGGAAACCGCCACAGCAATCGATTGTCGCTATCGACGGCAAATGCATCCGCTTGAATCCGATTGGATTGTCGATAGGTAGCTGAGAGGACCATGAGGCGGTGTAGGTGTTTCAAAGACCAGCCGCCATAAACTAACTCGTTAGCCAACCAGTCCAGCAATTCCGGATGGCTCGGTTTGCCACCACTCCTGCCGAAATCGCTGGGGGTATCCACAATGCCCATTCCAAAATGGCCTTGCCAAATACGGTTAGCGATGACCCTAGCGGTAAGGGGATTGTTAGGGGACGCGATCCAATTCGCCAGCGCCAAGCGTCGCTCTGCATCGGGGGCGTTGCTGGGCAACTGTTGTTCGGAAAACGCGGACAGAAAAGTGGGCGCGACTTCATCGCTGGGCTGCTCGCTATCACCGCGCAACAGCAGATAGGTTGTATCGGGAGAGGTAAACTGGCCTGCGAAAACCATTTCCTGCTGTTGCAACTCCAATATTTCTGTCCGATAGCGCTCGCGCGTGGCAAGCAAGTTCTTTACCGTCGCCGAGTCCCGGTCTTTGCTATGGACGACTATCTCGGCAGTCGCACCCGGCGGGGAATTCTCATGTTGAAGCCGATCGCTGGCATCTGCTACTTTGACTCGCATGCCATTCGCCAGCACTGCGTGAATTTCATACTCGGTGGGTAGGCGATCTTTGAACTTTCCCTGACGATCTCGTCCCCAAACAACGCGATCAATTTTTTGGGAAACTGGGAACTGAATCTCGACCCAACCGCTGCCGCTCGAATTAGAGATCCAACTTCGGTCATTTCCAAACTGCCCGTCGTTGACATGCGCCAATTGGTGTTGGCTGGTGGGTTCGATATCTCCCGACGATAGGGCAGCGGCACCGGCGGATGCCAGCGCTACGTTGTTTCCTTGGCGATCGAAGATCTCTAGTTCGTCTAAACAGGGTTCAAGGTTGTTGGTAGCAAGGATTGTGAATCGTAGAGCGATGGCATCAAGGGGTGCGAAGCGATCGATGTTGCGAGTTGGAGTGATTGCGGCCCGAAGTTCGGGACTGGAAGAAACCGGCGTCATCTGGTCAAGCGATGCGCCCACTTCGATCGTAAAACGCAACGGTAGCCGGTCGTCGAACTGTCCTTCGCGATCACGACTCCAGACAACTCTATTGATCGACATCGCCTCAGGCAGTTCGAACAACAGCCAAGCGTTTGACGCAGAATCGGCCATCCAGCTTTTGTTATTGCCATACAGACCATCGTTGACGTGCGCTAGCTGATGTGCTGGAGACTGGCGACTACCTGATGCACTTACAAGCGTGCCAAAAGATGCCAGAGCTACATTTTGATCCGGTGTATCGGCGGCAAAAATTTCCAGCTCGTCAATGCACGGTTCGATACTGCCAAGGTTGGGATGCAATTTGGTTGTTTCAATTTTCATGCGGACGAAGCGAGCGGTGGTTGCAGGGAACTCCGCTTCGTTACGTTTTGCGTTGGTGGACTCTTGATGGGAATCCACTTGTGCCAATGGAGAATAGTTTTCCAGTTCACGCTGCAGGGTTGCGTCCTGGGCCAACAATTCGGCAAGTCGCTGCACGCGGACTTCTTCGCCGTCGCGGCGGATGGGGCGATCGCCGTAGCGCACGCCCGCGAAGAACGCTTGCATTGCATAGTAGTCACGTTGTGAGATTGCATCGAATTTGTGGTCATGGCACCGTGCGCACCCAATGCTCAGACCCAAGAATGATTCGCCCGTGTTAATCACAATCTCAGCCAATTCGTCTTGGCGCGCTATACGTTTGGAGACGTCATCTTGACCGATTTGTCCAGGAAGTAACGCTGCAGCCGTGACCAGGAAACCTGTCGCAGCATCGCGCTGGAACTGATCACCGGCAAGTTGTTCGCGAATGAACTGGTCATAGGGTAGGTCGCGATTCAAGGCGTCGATCACATAGTCTCGATAAGGCCATGCGTTGGTTCGGGGAGTGTTGACTTCGAAACCATCTGTGTCGGCATAGCGCACTACATCCAGCCAATGTTGGCCCCATCGTTCACCGTAGGCGGGCGAATCGAGTAACCGATCCACAACCGTTTCGAATGCAACTGCGCTGGAATCGGAGAGAAAATGAGCAAGCTCTTCTGAAGTGGGTGGAAGGCCAGTGAGATCGAGAGACACTCGCCGCAACCACGTACGTCGGTCGGCTTCCGGCGCGGGCCGGAGTTGAGCGTCTTCAAGTTGTGACAAGACAAAATTGTCGATCGCGTTGCGCGGCCAGCGCGGATCGGCCGTGATGGGTGGTACCTTGCGGACGACCGGTTTGAATGACCAATGGTCGCGGCGATCGACAATAGTCGCTGTATCGGCTTCGGCTGGCCAATCAGCCCCTGCTTCAATCCATTTCTGAATCGTCAATTTTTCGGTTTGACTCAGAGCAGGCCCATCAGGAGGCATCTGCAGGTCGGCCGTGTCGTCTGCGATGAACTGGAAAATCGGACTCTCATCCGGAGCCGCTGAAATAATGCTTGGCCCAAATGAATCGCCACCACGAAAGGCTTCGGAGCGAATGTCTAGACGCAGACTACCTTTTTGTTTTTCTTCACCGTGACACGAATAGCAATGTCGTCGTAGAATCGGTTGCACATCGCGAACGAAGTCCACATCGTCTTTCGCTGATGCAGTCGTCAGGGGCAAAAAGAGCAGCAGTGTTGGAACCAATCCACGCCGATACCATTCCATTGTCTGAGAACCGCCACGTATGCGTATAAGAGACTCGAGTTCGAGCAGGATTGATTTTTCCGAACTTTGAATTGACCAGTATAGTCCCGATTTCTGTGTGAATGTTGTTGGTTTTCCCTGCCTGTTGCTTCCGGGTAGGATGGGCAAACAGTGATGAAAAAGGGGCTGGGCGTGTTGATGCGTGACGGATGAACACGCCCCAAGTGGAAAACGCGACAATCAAGCCAATTGGAAAATTGGGATACGGCTTGATCACTAGCGGGGAATCGGCTAGTTTTTGTCTAGCTCGGAAGTTGAGGGCGAGGTCTTCGCTTCCGTGTCAGTATTCCGCCCTCGTAGCTCAGTTGGTAGAGCAACGGACTCTTAATCCGTGGGTCCAAGGTTCGAACCCTTGCGGGGGTACTGAAAAACCCGCCTCGGTCACGATAGTGAATCGAGGGCGGGTTTTCTTTTTTGCGGTACCGTGAATGCTTCTTTCCTCCGAGTGTACCGAGTGTACCTATGCCGGTCCATGTTTTTGGGCACCGAAATCCGGACACCGACGCTATCTGCGCGGCGATAGCCTACACCGACTATTTGCGTCGGACTCGCTATCCCGATGCAATTGCGGCCTGTTGTGGCCCGCCGAATCAGCGAACGGAATTTGCGCTGCGGAAAGCCGGTTTACAGGCCCCTCGCATTATCATGGATGTCCGGCCTGAGGTCAAAGACGTCTGCAATCCGGTTGTCGCCGTGGCCCATCAGACGGATGTTTTTTACGAAGTGTACCAATGCATGCACAAGCATGAATTGCGGGCCATTCCGGTCGTGGATGCAAAAGAGAATTTGGTCGGTTTGGTGAGTCTGTTGGACCTTTTGGAATTAGTATTTCAAGGGGGGGTCGATCCGGTACACTCCAGGACCGTGCGCAGTAGTTTGAACAAGATTGTTTCGGTGCTGGGAGGAACTTTTCAGCATGCCGTGGACCCCGACCAATCCGATGAATTGATTGTCACCGTGGGAGCCATGAGTGCAGGAGGGTTCTGCGAGCGTTTGAGGAAATTCCCAGCTCATCAGTTGTTGTGTGTTTGTGGCGATCGGCCCACCATTCAAGTACCAGCCTTGGAGATGGGTGTACGAGCCATTGTAGTGACGGGAGGCTACGAGCTATCCAGCGGCCTGCTGGCTTTGGCGAAAACTCGCGGTGTCAATGTCATCAATAGCCCGTTTGATACTGCGACTACGACAATGCGGATCAAAGCCGCGCGAGCTATTGAATCGGTAATCGATACTGATTTTCTTTCTCTCCCTGCGAAAATGCCAGTGGCGACCGCTCGCCAGCAAATCCTGCGTTCCAACCAAGTTGTCTTTCCCGTTGTGGATGGGGCAAAGCTGATTGGCGTGCTGAGCAAAAGTGATCTACTCAATCCGCCCCGCACCGACCTCATTTTGGTCGATCACAATGAAATGTCACAGGCAGTCCAGGGTGCTGAGGAATCGAACATTCTTGAAGTTCTCGACCATCACCGCTTGGGCGGTTCGCTACGATCGTCCAACCCGATTCGTATGACGATGGAACCGGTGGGATCAACTTGTACGCTGGTAGCCAGGAAATTTATGGGGGCTTCGCTGGAACCTACCGCTGGGATAGCGCTCTGTATGGCCGCTGGGATGATCAGCGACACACTTTACCTGCGCTCTCCCACGACGACCGAGGTTGATGCAGAAACTTTGGAATGGTTGCAACGATTTTGCGACGTTGACCTGTCGGAGTTTGCTCATGAGTTTTTTCAAGTAGGTTCCGCGCTGCGGTCCTGTTCTCCGGCCCAAGTTGTCCGCGAGGATTGCAAAGAATTTACGGAAGCTGGACAACGGTTTTCGATCTCGCAAATTGAAGAAATTGGCTTCGATTTGTTCTGGCAGCGGAAAGAGGAAATGGCCGATGCGCTGGCTGGTCTTGCTAGCGAGCACGGATTGGATTTTTGCGCGTTGCTGGTGACGGATATTATTAGTAACGGCAGTTTGTTGCTGATGAGTAGTGAGCCAGCTGGTTGGGAGGAAATCAATTATCCGCAACTGGAAGATCGGCTCTACAAGCTGGATGAAGTGGTCAGTCGCAAGAAGCAGCTGCTGCCTTTGATAATCAATTTGCTCGGTTCGGCTTAGCGATTGTCTTGCGAGAGATTTTTTTGCCAGGCGACAAGGTGGTCCTTGATGCCTAGAATCATGGACAACCCTTTTTTGGCCCGTATGGAATTCCATCAATGAAGTTTCGCTTCCCCATCCTGATCATCGACGAAGACTTTCGTAGTGAAAATGCTTCCGGTCTAGGAATTCGCGCGTTGGCGCATGCCATCGAGGGTGAAGGAGCCGAAGTGATCGGGGCGACAAGCTACGGAGATTTGTCGCAATTTGCCCAACAGCAGAGTCGTGCATCGACCTTTATATTGTCGATCGACGATGAGGAGTTCCTGTCGGGAGACGAGGATTCACCGGCAATTGCCAAACTGCGAGCGTTCATTCAAGAAATTCGTTTTCGAAATAGCGAAATTCCGATCTTCCTGTATGGTGAAACTCGCACCTCAAGCCATATACCGAATGATATTCTGCGGGAACTCCATGGCTTCATTCATATGTTTGAGGATACCCCGGAGTTTGTGGCGAGACATATTCTGCGTGAAGCACGCGCTTATACGGACAGTTTAGCTCCTCCATTTTTTCGCGCTCTAGTGCATTATGCCAGCGACGGTTCGTATTCTTGGCATTGCCCAGGTCATTCCGGCGGCGTCGCTTTTTTGAAGAGTCCTGTTGGCCAGATGTTTCACCAGTTTTTTGGGGAAAACATGTTGCGAGCGGACGTTTGCAATGCTGTGGAGGAACTCGGACAATTGCTGGACCATACTGGTCCGATCGCTGCGTCCGAGAGAAACGCAGCGAGGATCTTTCATGCCGACCATTGCTTTTTTGTAACCAATGGAACGTCGACCTCCAACAAAATGGTGTGGCACTCCACCGTTGCCTCCGGCGATATCGTGGTCGTCGATCGAAATTGCCATAAGTCCGTGTTGCACTCAATCATTATGACAGGTGCTGTACCGGTCTTTTTGACTCCGACACGCAATAACTTGGGCTTGATCGGCCCGATTCCCAAAGAAGAATTCAGCATAGAAAATATTTGGCGTAAAATTCGCGCCAACCCGTTCGCACGCGAAGCCATGGAAGCCCATCCAGGACGCAAGCCGCGAATCCTGACGATTACGCAAAGCACCTATGATGGGATTATCTACAACGTCGAGACCATAAAAGAAATGCTCGATGGAGAAATCGAAGCATTGCACTTCGATGAAGCTTGGTTGCCTCATGCCACCTTCCATGAGTTCTACCAAAACATGCACGCGATTGGTCGCAATCGACCATCCTGCGATGAGTCGATGGTCTATGCGACGCACTCGACTCACAAATTGCTGGCCGGCATCTCGCAAGCTTCGCAAATCTTAGTTCAGGAATCGAAGTCGCAAAAATTGGATAGGCACATCTTCAACGAGGCCTATTTGATGCACACCTCCACGTCGCCGCAGTACGCAATTATCGCGTCGTGCGACGTGGCAGCAGCCATGATGGAACCGCCTGGCGGCACGATGTTGGTGGAAGAATCCATTTTGGAAGCCATGAATTTTCGGCGTGCCATGCGGAAAGTCGATTCCGAATGGGGTGATGATTGGTGGTTCCAAGTCTGGGGCCCCGATGAAATCGCGGATTCCGGTATCGGGACGCGCGAGGATTGGATGCTGCGTGCGGATGACAATTGGCATGGATTCGGAAACTTGGCGGAAGGATTCAATATGTTGGATCCAATCAAGGCAACCATTGTTACGCCCGGTTTGGATGTGCGTGGTCAATTCGCCGATTCAGGAATTCCTGCATCCATCGTTACGCGGTATCTGGCTGAACACGGCGTGATAGTGGAAAAAACAGGCCTCTATTCGCTGTTTATCATGTTCACAATCGGAATCACCAAGGGACGCTGGAATACGCTGGTCAGCGCTTTACAACAGTTCAAGGACGATTACGACAAGAACCAACCGATGTGGCGAGTTCTGCCTGAATTTTGCCAGCAGTACCCCATGTATGAAAAAGTCGGTTTTAAAGAGCTTTGCCAACAGATTCACGATACTTATAAAGCGAACGATATTGCTCGTGTTACCACTGAGATGTACTTGTCTCCGATGCAGCCAGCAATGAAGCCATCCGATGCGTATGCCAAGATGGCCCACCGCGAAATCGATCGTGTCGAAATTGATGATTTAGAGGGTAGGGCCACTGCGGTGCTACTAACGCCCTATCCCCCTGGTATCCCGCTGCTGATTCCGGGTGAAAGATTTAATAAGTTGATCGTGGAATACCTCCGTTTTGCCAGAATGTTTAACGACAAATACCCAGGATTCGATACCGATATCCACGGGCTTGTCGAAGAAACAACCAATGGTCAAAGAAAATACTACGTCGACTGTGTGCGACCCGATATCGATCATCCCTTTCGCGAAATTGAATTGAGTGCTGAATTGGATGCCCGGGCCAATGCAATGAACGCCGGCTAACACTTTTGGACGGAATCGCATTTCGGGGGGGCAATTGGGTCGCAGGACTCCATCAGCTATGATATTGGGGAGTCTCTGACGCCATTAACGGGCGTTGGAGCGTTTTCAGTTGCTTCCTCCCAGGAAACGCGTAGATGTCGGACAGGACCACTTGGCTTCTCTGCACACTTGCCTTCGTAGCAGTGGGGGGAATAGATTCTGCGTCTTCGGCGCACTCCGCCGAATACGATTTCAATCGCGACATTCGACCGATTCTGTCCAACCATTGCTTTCAATGTCACGGTCCTGACGAGCAGAAGCGCGAAGGGGGCCTGCGGTTGGATGTCGCACAATCGGCCACGGCCACGTTGGAATCAGGGGCCATCGCTGTCGTTCCCGGTGATCTACATCAAAGCGCCATGATGGAACGAATCCTTTCGGATGACGATTCCTTGTTGATGCCACCTGCTGAGATCAATAAGCCACTCACGGAAACGCAAAAAGAAATTCTCAAGAAGTGGATTGCCGATGGCGCGCGATGGAGTGATCACTGGGCATTCACTCCGGTGAGCCGTCCCGACGTCCCACAGCAAAATAGTCTCTGGATTCGCAACGATATCGATCGTTTTGTGCTCGAAGAACTGGTGCAGCATGATTGGCAACCGGTTGAGGAAGAAGGGCCTCGAATCCTTGTTCGCCGACTTTATCTGGACTTGCTGGGCTTGCCACCTTCGCCTGCAGAAGTCGAGTCATTTGTCCATGACGACCGCGATGATGCGTATGAGCAAATGGTTGAAGAATTATTGGCGTCGCCACATTTTGGCGAGCGGATGGCTCTGCAGTGGCTCGATGCCTCACGCTTTGCTGATACGAATGGCTACCACCTCGACAATGGTCGTGATATGTCAGCTTGGCGCGCGTGGGTGATCAAGGCCTACAACGACAACATGCCTTTTGATCAGTTCACGATTGAACAACTGGCGGGTGATCTGCTTCAAAATGCCACAGAAACGCAATTGATTGCCACCGGCTTTCATCGCAATCACATGATCAATTTTGAAGGAGGCGCCATTCCGGACGAATATCACAATGCCTATATCGTTGACCGTGTCAACACAACGGGCGCGGTCTGGATGGGAATGACAGTTGCCTGTGCACAGTGCCATGACCACAAATACGATCCGCTCACCCAGCGCGAATATTATCAGCTCTATGCGTTTTTCAATAACATTGATGAAAAGGGATTGGATGGGAATCAAGGGAATGCCCAGCCCCTGTTGCGCCTTCCCACCAGTGACCAGCAGCAACGGCTCAGCGCGATTGCTAGCGAAATGACTGCATTGAATGAATCGCTTGGCCAGGTTTCCGATGGACCCGAGACAGAAGCCGCGACTAACAACATCAAAGAACAGCTTGCTTCGCTACAGAAAGAAAAAGACGGTTTGGAGTCTGCAGTACCATCGACCATGGTCATGCGAGAAAGGGCAGAAATGCGAGATACTTTCGTTCTGGAACGAGGCCAATACGATCAAATCAAAGACAAAGTAGTGCCTGCCGTGCCATCCTTTTTGCCTGCTATCGAAGTGCAAGCAGATTCGCGACAGTCCTTGAATCGATTGGATTTAGCGAAGTGGTTGGTGCGTGCGGATCATCCACTTACGGCGCGTGTGGCAGTCAACCGCCTTTGGCAATCCCTGTTCGGTATCGGGTTGGTCAAAACGGTCGAAGATTTTGGTTCGCAAGGCGAACAGCCGTCTAATCATGCGCTGCTCGATTGGTTGGCGGCAGAGTTTGTTAATCCGTCGGTTGAAGGACTGAATCAGCCTGAAATACATGCTTGGGATATCAAGCATATGATTCGCTTGATGGTGACCTCTGCTACCTATCGACAAACGTCTCGAGTATCGCCCGAATCCTATGCGCGAGATCCCGAAAACCGCTGGCTTGCCAGAGGGGCAAGATTTCGCTTGCCGGCTGAATTGCTACGTGATCAAGCATTGGCCGTGAGCGGACTACTTAAGCAAAATGTGGGGGGACCGAGTGTGAGTCCCTATCAGCCCGATGGACTTTGGCAAGAGCTATCGTCGCGCGGCGATAGTAAGAACTGGACGGCTCAGGAGTTTACTCAAAGCCATGGTGATGATCTCTATCGACGCGGTATGTATACGTTTTGGAAACGCACCTCTCCGCCACCGATGATGACAACTTTTGACGCGCCCGATCGCGAGACGTGCACATTGCAACGGTCACGCACAAATACTCCGCTACAAGCATTGGTGCTGATGAACGATCCCGTATTTGTCGAGGCCGCGCGCAAGATGGCAGAAAAGGTGTTGCAAGAGGAATCAACCAGTCGCGACGCACGACTGTCGCTCGCCATGCAATTGGTAACGGCGCGCCCACCCAGTGCTACAGAATTGGAAGTTCTGCAGCGAATGATTGAAGATTTTTCCAAAGAGTATGCGGATGCAGAGAAAGCGGCGGAGCTGTTAAAAGTGGGTGAAGCGCCCGTGTTGTGGCAAGATGCTACAGAGTTAGCAGCCTGGACAATGCTCTGTAGTGCTCTGCTAAATCTTGATGAAGTCGTTACCCGCAATTAGTCATTCAAGTTACTGGCTCGACGTAAGTATCGAAAACAATGATGAATACAGTACACCCCATGATCCGTGCGATGCAGCGGCGACAATTTCTCGGTCAATCAGCGACCGGAATTGGTTTGGCGGCGCTGAGTGGACTATTGTCGCGTGACTTGCTTGCCGCCAATCAGGATTCGGCAGATGTTGCTTCAGATTTGCCGAAAGGACTCCATTTTGCGCCGCGAGCGAAGCGAATAATTTACTTGTTCATGTCAGGTGGTCCTTCGCATATCGATTTGTTTGACTACAAGCCCGCATTGACGAAGGTGCATGGCCAGGAATTGCCAGCCAGTATTCGCATGGGGCAACGCATTACAGGTATGACTTCAGGGCAGAGCACTTTTCCATGTGTTGCGCCCATGTTTAAGTTTGCGCAACACGGCGAGAGTGGTACTTGGCTGAGCGAGTTATTGCCGCATACGTCGCGAATTGTGGATGACATCTGTCTCATCAAGTCGATGAACACAGAAGCCATCAATCATGATCCTGCGGTCACCTACATTCAAACCGGGCACCAACAGCCGGGGCGGCCCAGCATGGGCTCGTGGCTCAGTTATGGGATCGGTGCAGAGACGGACAACTTGCCAGCATTCGTGGTGATGGTATCGCAAGGGAGCGGCAATAAGACGGACCAACCACTTTTTTCGCGACTGTGGGGAAGCGGATTTATTCCATCGCAACATCAAGGTGTACGATTCCGTGCGTCGGCCGATCCAGTGTTGTATCTTTCCGACCCCGATGGCGTTTCCAGAGAAACGCGTCGAAGATTCTTGGATGGGGTATCGGATTTAAATCAGATGGCCTTGCAGGAATATGGCGACCCTGAAATTCAGACTCGTATTTCACAGTACGAAATGGCATTTCGCATGCAAGCGTCGGTGCCCGATCTAACCGACCTTAGCCAAGAACCGCAGCATGTGCTGGACAGCTATGGGATTAAAGACGATGGAGTCGATGGGGGATTTGCTCGCAATTGTTTGCTGGCGCGACGCATGGCCCAGCGCGGCGTCCGTTTTGTTCAACTCATGCATCGTGGCTGGGATCAACATGGTGGATTGCCCAAGCAAATTCGTGGGCAATGTAGCGATGTCGACCAACCCGCTGCTGCATTGATCGAGGACCTGAAGGCTCAGGGAATGCTCGATGATACATTGGTTATTTTTGGAGGCGAGTTCGGACGCACGGTCTATAGCCAAGGAACGCTAACGGCCGACAACTACGGACGTGATCATCACGGACGATGTTTTTCGCTGTGGATGGCCGGTGGTGGAATTAAACCGGGTATTTCCTACGGCGAGACCGATGACTATTGCTACAACATCGTTCGCGATGGAGTGCACATTCATGATTTCAATGCCACCATTTTACATTGTTTAGGGATTGATCATGAACGGCTGACTTATCGATTCCAAGGACGTGATTTTCGTTTGACCGACATCCATGGAAATTTAGTCAAGGGCATTTTGGCGTAGCGCATGCATGATCGTTCTAAGGATACTCTAGAATTAATCGGGCCACGTGGGTGTGATCTTGTAGTGACTCAACGACATGATCGGCGCCCGCATTAAGAAGTTCTTGCTTGGTGCCGGCGCCAGTGCAACAGGCGATCACCCGAGCGCCAATATGCTTGGCACAAAAGACATCCTGTTCGGTGTCACCAATGATGCAAATTTGACGCGGATCCACGGGGCCGAAACTTGTCCGAATTTGCAGGGCTGCTTCCCAGGCGAGTTCGCACCGATCATGGGAATGGTCGCCATAGACACCAAATTGAAAGTACGAGTCGAGCTGGAAGAATTGAAGTTTGGTGTGTGCCGCTTCCGGCAAATTCCCTGTCAACAGTCCCAGTCGTACTCGCCGGTCATCAGCCAAGGTTTGTAGCAATCGGTGGACTCCAGGTAGCACTTTTCCTCCGCCATCGGAGAGGGTGCTAGGGAGTAGCTTTTGGTACTCGGTACGCAGTTTCGAAAAGTTCTCGTCGCTGGGGGGGATACCCTTTTTTTCCAGCATTTCACGCAGGATGAACTGGTCAGTCCGGCCGCCGAACGGGACTTCGGGTGGATCTTCGATTTGAAAGGCGGCTTTCAAAGCTCGATGCAAAGCTCGAACTCCCGCATTTCCAGTCAGTAGAAGCGTGCCGTCAATGTCAAAGAGGAGATGAAAGTCGGTTGACATGGGGTTGTGAAACTACCGGGAATGCGGTGATAACCTTGTAGGAAAAAGTTCCAATGACAGTAGACACAATATGACACCCGTCCAGTCCCCCGAATCGGTTGGTTTGCCATCGCAGTCCGTAGCAGGCGGGGTGCCCGCTGCGTCGCTGGATAAGAGCAACCAACGTGTGCGGGACATGTTTGGTCAGATCGCACCTCGCTACGATCTAATGAATCACCTGCTCAGCCTCAATATTGATCGGTGGTGGCGGCGATGTACGGTAAAACGACTGCGGGTGGAAAGTAACGCTCCCATTCTTGATGTATGTACCGGAACGGGCGACCTTGCCATTGCCATAAAGGCTCGCGTAGGCCAGTCGGTGCCCGTGGTAGGAAGTGATTTTTGTCATCCCATGTTGCAGCGCGGGGTGGAGAAAGTTGCCGCGTCCGACCGTCCAGCGGAACCGGCGGTGACCTTTGTTGAAGCCGATTCGCAACATTTGCCGTTTCATGACAACACGTTTCAATGCGTAACGGTTGCTTTTGGATTACGCAATATCTCTGACACCGACCGTGGCTTGCAGGAGATGCTCAGGGTTTGCCAAAGCGGAGGTCAGGTGGCGGTCTTGGAATTCAGTCAACCCACAACGATTGGTTTGAAGCAGTTGTATGCGTTCTACTTTCGACACGTTTTGCCTCGTGTTGGACAGTGGATGGCGCGAAACAATCGATCGGCTTATTCGTATTTGCCTGAATCAGTCGCACAGTTTCCCAGTGGCGTGAAACTGGCCAATCAAATGGAAAAGAATGGCATACGAAACGTCCAGATGTATCCAATGACCTGTGGAATCGCCACGCTCTACGAGGGGACCAAATGAGTCGTCCTTTGGTGGTAGCGATTACCGGCGCAAGCGGCGCACCGTATGCAGTTCGTTTGCTTCAGGTGCTTTCGCGGGGTTCGCATCCAGTGCATTTGACCATCAGTCCTTCTGGCGCTGCGGTGATGGCGCAAGAGATGAAATTGCAACTCAATTTGGCGCAACCCGATCTCGATGCACTGCTGAATTGCCCCTATCCTTGGAATGACATTCCCGGTGCTGTGGATCGTTCGCAAACTGCTCAAGACTCGGTATTCGATAGTGGTTTTATCCGATACCACCATTTCCAAGACTACATGACTCCGATTGCGAGTGGATCTTTCTTGACGGCGGGTATGGTCATCTGTCCCTGTAGCGGAAGTACGCTCAGCGGTATTGCTTATGCGTCTGCTTCGAATCTCATCCAACGCGCGGCAGAAGTTCATTTGAAAGAACGCCGCAAGTTGGTGGTCGTTCCACGCGAGACTCCGATGAGTCAGCTCCAGATCGAGAATATGGAGCGACTGTCCCGAGCGGGGGCAGTGGTGCTACCAGCGATGCCCGGGTGGTACCATGGAGTTCGTACCTTAGAAGATCTCGTTGATTTTGTGGTAGCCCGCATTTTAGACCAATTCGACCTTGGCGAAGGGCTCATGCGCCGCTGGGGAGAGCCATCTTGAATAGCTGGCTGAAGCGGATCGGAATGATGATGGAGCTGGTGCGGTTCAGCCACACGATCTTTGCTCTGCCGTTCGCGATTTTAGCGACAATCATGGCGACCGCTGTACCGCTGCGATCGGGTGAATTGCCTCAGTGGAATGGGCGCCAGTGGGTTGGGATTATATTGTGCATGGTGATGGCGCGGACTGCCGCAATGGCCTTTAATCGCTTGGTCGACCAGCGCATTGATGCTGCTAATCCCAGAACGGCAAGTCGTCATTTGCCTGCAGGACTGATGCGACGTAGTGAAGCCTTGGGGCTTACCATGTTCAGCTCCGTCGGATTTGTGGTCAGTACATTTTTGTTTTGGCCGAACTGGTTGCCTCTGGCTGCCTCACTACCAGTACTAGTTTTCTTGTTGGGTTACAGTTTGGCGAAGCGATATACTTCTGCCTCCCATTTGTGGCTGGGGATGGCGTTGAGTCTGGCTCCGATTTGCGCCTGGGTGGCGATCCGCGGAGAAGCTGTGCTTGAGAATCCCAGTGATCTGAATCCCGCCTTGTTGCTGGCGATCGCGCTAGCATTTTGGGTCGCCGGCTTTGATATTATTTATGCTTGTCAGGATGCAACATTTGATCGAAATACGGGTCTGCACAGCGTCCCGGCAAAGTTTGGAGTGTTGGGTGCGCTACGCATTGCGGCTGCATTGCATGCCGCAACGGTAGTCGTGTTTGCGATGTTACCGTGGTTGTCGCCCGAGCTGAATTTGGGATGGCTTTATTACTCGGCTATTTTAGGAATTGGTGTGCTGCTCGTCTTTGAACATTGGTTGGTGAGCCCCGACGACTTGCAGCGTGTTGGTATCGCATTTTTTCATGTCAATGCAATCATCAGTGTTGTGGTACTGGTGGCGGCGGGCTGCGATTGCCTGTTGGGTTGAGGGGGCTGCTAAAAAGGTGTCAGGTCTTTTTAGCAAGCACGATAGAAACTAACACTTGCCGCCTAATATGCTCCTGACGCATTTTGGGCTCGTGAGAAGTCTGATGATTGCCGTGGATCGAGCTGCAAAGTTTCGCGATATTCGAAACAAAGTGGAAGCAGGGGAACGCTTGACGCTAGACGACGGGATCTTTTTGTATGATCCGGAAGTGCGCCTTCAAGAGGTTGGACAACTCGCCAATGTGGTTCGCGAGCGCATGAATGGCAATGTGGGATTCTACAATATCAACACCCACCTCAATCCAACGAATGTTTGTGTATATCGCTGCCGGTTTTGCGCTTTTCGATCGGATTTGCGTGATCCTAAGGGGTACACCATGGACGACGATGCGATACTCGCTCGAGGGCGCGAAGCGCATGAAGCCGGTTGTACCGAGATGCACATTGTCGGCGGGTTGCATCACAAGAAGCCGTATGAATGGTATCGGCACATTATCGAGTTGCTTCACGGGGCTTACCCAAAAATACATCTCAAAGGATGGACCGCTGTCGAAATTGATTGGTTTCAATTTCAGACGAAGCAATCGGTTCAATGGGTGCTAGAAGATTTACAGAAAGCGGGACTTGGTAGTATGCCAGGTGGAGGTGCTGAAATTTTCCACCCTGAAGTTCGCGACCAAATTTGTGAGCACAAAGCGAATACGCGGGCTTGGCTGGATATTCATCGTACTGCGCACGAGATTGGTCTGCGGACCAACTGTACGATGCTCTATGGGCATGTTGAAAATGCCTACCATCGCGTCGATCATTTACTCCGCCTGAGAGAACTGCAAGATATGACGGGAGGATTCCAGGTCTTTATTCCGCTAGCGTTCCATCCGGAAAACACCAAGCTTAGTCATATCAAGAAGCCCTCTGCCTTAATGGATTTGCGGACAATGGCAATCAGTCGGCTGATGCTCGACAATGTGCAGCACGTCAAGGCCTACTGGATCATGCTAGGGGTTGAAACAGCCCAGACCGCATTGGCTTACGGCGCAGACGACATCGATGGTACGGTTCGACATGAGTTGATTTACCATGACGCAGGGGCGACAACTCCTGAATTTTTAACCGTTGAACAAATGCGGCAATTGATTGTGGAAGCAGGTCGCGATCCGATCGAAAGGAACACGGTTTACCAACGTGTCAACCGCAAGGCGGATGATTTCACCGACTGGGATGTAACCGATCTGAAACTGCAAATGGTCTAAATGTGCAGCGGGGAAGTTCGCTTCGATATCGATGGGCGATTAACCCACAGCAACAGGTGAATAGGGGTGCGGGAGTTCGCGTTAGCACCTTTGCTACCTCATTGGGAGTGGATTATCGAGCGAAAAAGTCAATTGCCAGAACAACACTTAGAGCTGCGGGCGCTGCTACAATGGCAGCAGCGCTAGATAGACTGATCGTCGTGAATTTGTTTGGCTCCAGGATGTTGCTGATATGTTGTGCAAAGAAGGCTTGTTGAAAACCATTGCGTTATTGGCCGGTTTTCTCGCATTCACAGGATTACCTCATACGGCGTCTGCTCAGGTACCACCGTTTGGCAGGGCCAACCTGCGCAGCCAGTTTATTGAAGCACCTCGCGCCATCCAGCAAGCCATTGACGACGCGGGAAAGTCGGCAGCGGCCGGCCGGTTTGCTGAAGCGGTTGTCACGCTGGGGGATTTGCTGGCTCGCGAAGCCGTAGCACAAGAAGATGCCGACTTGGCGGGGCAGGACTTTTTTCTGGCGCCTGAAGGCACGCGGGAGACAACCAATCGCAGTTTGATGCGAGAAGCGGAAGAAGTTCTGGGGGGGCTGCCCGCAGAAGCTTTGGAAATTTACGAACTTCGCTTTGGGCCTCGAGCCACGCAACAGGTTGCCGAGGCAACCCAAACGCGAGATAGCAAAAAACTTCGTGAGGTTTCACGCCGGTATTTTCATACAAAGGCCGGTTATGAAGCAACCTTTATTCTCGGGATGCTTGAGCTTCAGGAGGGACGGCCGGTGGCCGCCGTATCCGTTCTCCGTCGATTGGCTAGTCAACAATTAGCCAGGCAGCGGTTCGGAGATGTGTTGCTAGTCAAGTTGGCACAGGCAGAGCATCTGGCCGATCAACAAGCTTCGGCTTCGGAACATCTCATCGCCGCTTCCTTGAACGGCATTGACGTGAAGAGCCTAGTTGCGAATAAGGAAGTCCCCGCAGCCGGACAAGAGTCTAAGTGGCTCTTGGAGAATTTTGGACAACTGCGTGCCGACCGACCATCGCCGTCGGATTCAACTTTAGTGACAGGAGGGGGGGCATCGAGACGTGGAGCGGGCGACGCTCATATGCCATTGAGCAGCATTCGTTGGGACGCTCACACCACCACGAGCCAGCAGCAGAATAAAACGCTCAGCGAATTCGTTGAGGGTACCATGAATGGAAATCCGCCACCGCCGACTTGGCAGCCTATTGTGGTTGGGAATCAAGTCCTGATGCGAACCACCGAGCGGATGGTCGCAGTGGATTTGCAAACAGGAAAACTCGTCTGGGAATATCCCTGGGTGACAGGTGCCGAGGCGCCTCGTGAAGCGATCGGGTCCGTGGATCAACTTGGCAATGCGGATGCAGCCCGCGAGCTTTTGATTCAACGAGTTTGGAATGACATTCCTTATGGGAGAATTTCCAGCGATGGTACTCGCGTTTATATGTTGATCGATCTCGAAGAATTGGAGACCACGGCAATCAACGGAGTTGGATTCGGTGGCATTCAATCGGTTCGGCCCGGGGACAAGGGAACCAACACGCTGGTAGCGTTAGAAATCGCGACCGAAGGCAAATTGATTTGGACCCGTGGTCGCAAGGGGAAAGAGCCTGTTGAAGGGGGCTTGAGTGATGCATTTTTTCTCGGTCCCCCTTTGCCCGTGGAGGGGTTGCTGTACCAAATGGCTGAAATTGCCGGAGACACCTACTTGCTGTGTCTGGAACCCAAAACAGGTCGTGAAGTTTGGCGGCAACAATTATTGGGAAATGAAGGGACCAGCGTGGCTTCCGATCCCGTTCGTCGCATCGGCGGCGCTATGCCATCCTACAGCGATGGAATTTTGATTTGTCCCACTTCGGCAAGTGCTGTTGTCGCCATGGATCTTGCCAGTCGAACTCTCTTGTGGGGTACCTATTTTCCTATTAATGACGGCAACATTGCGATTCGCGGCAATGTCCGGTTTGGCAGCGCGCCAGACCAAGCCTCTCTGCTGAACCGTTGGTTGGACGGTACTCCCGTGATTGCGGATGGGCGAGTCTTGCTGACGCCCGTGGAATCAGATCGGTTGTTTGGAATGGATCTACTGACGGGGGAAGCGCTTTGGGCACCCATTCTGAGAAAGAGCTATCGATATTTGGCCGGGTGTCGCGATGGCAATTTCTATCTGGTCGCCAGCGATAGCATGCTCGCTTTTAGTCTTAAGACCGGCCAGCCGTCCTGGCCCGTGCCAGCAGTGCTTGCTGACGGAGAAAGCGTTTCCGGCACCGGTGTATTTGGAGATGGCGTTTATTATTTGCCCACGACGGGTAACGCAATTCTGGAAATTGAACTCTCCACAGGAAAAATACTTCAAAGACGAACTCTTAAATATGCAGCGGGCAACCTCTTGGCAGTCGGAGATAGCGTCATTTCCCAAAATGCTACCCATTTGTCTTTGGCCTATGCCGAAGCACCCCTGGAGAAAGTCGTTAGCGAGATTTTGAGCAGCGATCCAAAGAATCGCTGGGGAATGGTTCGCAAGGGTGAGTTACTATTGCAGGCGGGGGAGCGTGATCAAGCAATTGAGTGGCTGATGAAGGCGAGGGCTTTGGACTTTGACGACGAAGAGGTACGCGTGCTGTTGGTGGATGCCTTGTTGGATGCGATTCGCGCTGGCAAAGACCCCGATATCGCGACCACAGAGCTATTGGATCAATTGATTGAGTTTCCACCGCAGCGAGTTGAATTGCTGCGATTGAAGGTGGACCGGTCAATTGCCCAAAAGGATGCGTTGAGCGGTGTTCGTCAGTTAATTGAGCTGTCCTCTATCGATTTATTGGAAGAGCAATTAAACCGTGGCAAGTCCGCGCGTTTCTTTGATTCGGGAGCTAATTCGCGTGCTTCGCTTGATGCTTGGGTTGCCTCGAGATTGGAGACTTTGCTGTCGTTAAGCACAGCGGCGGAGCGAACCGAACTGGAGGCTGCAGTGGTGGCTCATGTAGGGCCCTATATCAGTGAGGCACCCTCAGTTCAACGAAGAGCGTGTTCACAATTCGGGCTCGTACTCGGTACAGATTTATTGCGCAAGGGATTGTTCGATGCCGCACTGGATGAAGGGAGCTGGGCAACAGCCGAGCGACTTGCCATCGACGCCGT
The DNA here is from genome assembly GCA_041749395.1 of Pirellulaceae bacterium. Lineage (GTDB taxonomy): Bacteria > Planctomycetota > Planctomycetia > Pirellulales > Pirellulaceae > Laterigemmans. Next base: position 12,405 of record JBGTBJ010000151.1, on the reverse strand, counting down.
TGCTTTCGGGCAGGCAAACCAAGAAACCCTTCGTCAAGCGGAGTGGAATTTGAGGCTAGCCGATCTTTACACGCGAGCCGGATTTGCTGCGGACGCAGCCTACCATGCGCAGTTGAGTGAAGAGCAGGGGCAGGAAATTGGTGCGCCCCTTTTGCAGTTGATTGCTGCTGCCAATGCGACCAAACAGTGGCCCGCTGGAGTCAGATTGGTTGGCCGTGATGATTCCATGCAAGGCCGAATGCCCCAATCGCAAAACCTCCCCATTGATGTTGTTTCACGAAGGGGATTAACAACTCGATTGTGGTTGCCGTTTGTGGATAATCGCAATCGCAGTATTTGGATTCGCGATCCCGACGGAATCGATCATCCCATTCCCTTTGAACCTGGAAAGTCGCAAAGTGATTTAATTCAGGCAACCATGGATGGTGGACTGATGGTGCTGTTGACCTCGCAAGAAATTGTCGCGTTTGATTTGTTGTCTTTGACGACTCGGCCGGTGGACTCGATTCTTTGGCGCAGGCCTTGGCAGCCCCAGTCGGGAAGCCGAACCGTTACCAGTCGGAGCTCCCAGGAGTTCTTTGACGACAACAGAAAGAACTATGTAATTCGCGCCACGGACGGCGGTACAGTGCAAAATGGAACTATGCGTTTGGGACCCATATCGGGGCGTCAATTCTTCATTCTGCAAGGTGGCGACTTAATCGCAATCGATGTGATCACCAATGAAGAACTATGGCGCGCCACTGGATTTCCTGGGGACGCATTCGTTGTTGTCGAGGATAAGCGGGTTGCTGTGGTTTCCGCAACGAGTGGTGTCAAACTGCTGCGCGCATCCGATGGTGGACTGATCGGTACCGAGTCATGGGAACCCAGCGAAATGGTTTACATGGCGGCAGGGCCTCATGTTCTTACCGCTCAGAATTTACCGGTAACCGATGAGACGCAAACGCCTGACAAGCTCATTCGCTTAAGATCGCCCGTGAGTGGCAAAGAAGTGTTGAGTGCGACCATCGCCAGCGAACCCAATGAACGAAAGGTCCGTGCATTTGTTCGTACCCTTGGTGGACGGCATATGGTGTTGATGACCGCGTTAGGCCGACTGCTTGTTTGGGACTTATACGAAGGAAGAACCATTGCCGACACTCAGGTCGATGTGAGTGGACAACTGTCGGGAATCCACGTCATTCCATTCGATAGCAGCTTGGTGATTTCAGCGGTTCGACGGCCTGATCGCAATCTCGAGCGAAGTAGTCAAAATGATGTTCAAACTCAGATTGACTATCAAGATGGACCGGAACACGTCGATACAGACGGCCCGCTGATTTGTCTAAACCTCAGCGACGGTACAATCCGCTGGCGCTATACAATCGATGGTCCTTGGGGTATTTCTGTGAACCAGGCTGGCAGTAGCCCCCTGCTCGTTCTGACTCGATCGACGCGGCAGTATATTAGTAACGGTAAACCTAATCGAACTATGGATTTGCTGGCGATCGACATGCGAACGGGGGAACTAGCGTCGCGTGTAGAGAAAATGAAAATTGAGAGCAATTTCACCAGTATCAGCACGACCACGCGAGTCATGGGCGAAATCAATACGGTTGACGTTACGAGCAAACGATACGGGTTCAGTTTCCAGTTTGTCGACGAGGTGTTACCCGAGGACCAGCGAACGGTCGATGCGGACACGATTGCGACGCAGCATGCTGAATCGAGCGCCAATGGCACTTTGGGGGTCCAGCCTCCGGGGTTATTGCCGCTTCTCGACGGACAATGACCTTTGACAACCACCTTTGACGACCACCTTTGACAATGGCCGTTCGCCGAATTGAAATAGTTGCTATGTTAGGAATGGGTAAAGTTTTCACCCAGTATTTATTCCATGAGAAAGGGATCGGATGATTGCAGGGAACCAGCCGACCGAATTGCGTCCGGAAGATGCGGAGCGTTTGGCCAATGCGCGTCAGAGAATTCTGGATCAACTCGGGCAGATCATCGTCGGTCAACGGGAAGTAATTGATGAGCTATTAATCTGCCTGTTTAGTCGCGGCCATTGTTTGCTTGAGGGTGTGCCAGGCTTGGCAAAAACTCTCATGATCAGCACGCTTGCTAAAACGATGGACCTGAGTTTCAGTCGCATTCAATTTACCCCCGACTTGATGCCCGCTGACGTAACGGGTACCGAGATCATCGAAGAAGATCGATCCACCGGGCGTCGTGAAATGCGGTTTATGGAAGGACCTTTGTTTGCCAATGTTGTCTTGGCGGATGAAATCAATCGTACTCCTCCGAAGACGCAAGCCTCTTTGCTTGAGGCAATGCAAGAGCGAACGGTTACCATAGGTCGCACCCGGCATGTGCTCGCCGATCCGTTTTTTGTGTTGGCCACTCAAAATCCAATCGAACAAGAAGGTACGTATCCGCTGCCGGAAGCACAGCAAGATCGCTTCATGTTTAAAATTTTTGTGGATTACCCCAGTTTCGATGAAGAGTTTGAAGTAGCGCGTCGGACCACCGGTGGGAGCATGGCGGAAGTTCAACCCGTGTTGACCGGCGAAGAAATATTGCGACTACAGCAACTGGTTCGGCAGGTGCCTGTCAGTGATCATGTAGTGCGATATGCGCTGTCACTCGTGAGGCAAACCCGTGTCGGAAGTCCAGGTGTTCCTGATTTCGTTCAAGAGCTCGTTGGCTGGGGAGCGGGGCCGCGGGCGGTACAGTATCTCATTCTCGGCGGAAAGGCGCGGGCGTTGCTCGAAGGTCGCTTTCACGTCACTGTGGAAGATATTCAACAACTTTCGCGGCCGGTTCTACGCCATCGCATGGTTGTCAATTTTGCTGCTGAGAGTGAAGGAATTACTAGCGATCAAGTGATTGATCGGATCATTGCCGCCACACCGACCACCGAAGACGAACTAACTCGCGATGTCCGCTTCCAAAAAATCTTTGCCTCCTGATCGAACGCTCCGGTTTTTACCGGCCGATGCGACAGGTCGAATACGGCGTTTGGAACTCGTTGCCAGACGTACGGTGGAAGGCTTTATGTCAGGAATGCACCGCAGTCCTTACTTCGGCCAATCCGTGGAATTCTTGCAGCATCGACAGTACACGCCGGGCGATGACTTACGGCACATTGATTGGAAAGTGTGGGCGAGACAAGATCGCTTGCATATCAAGCAATATGAAGAGGAGACCAATCTTCGGTTACACCTGTTGGTCGATGCGTCGGCGAGTATGAACTATGGTGTCGGTGAACAAAACAAGTATGAATATGCTGCGTCAATCGCCGCATGTTTGGCTTATTTGACTGGTCGGCAACAAGATGCGGCTGGGCTCTATACGTTCGATTCAAAAGTCCGAAATGCACTCCCATCGAAGACGGGTCGCCTGCAACTCAATCGATTGTTGTCGATTTTGGATGGTACCAGTCATGAAAAGGAAACCAATTTATCAAGCGTAGTTAAGGAAGTGGCAGCGACTATTCCGCGTCGTGGAGTCGTGGCAATTATTTCGGATCTACTGGGAGTGGGCAGCGTCCTGGAAGGCCTGCGATTGCTGCGTCAGCAAGGGCATGACGTAGTCGTATTCCATGTACTTCATCGAGACGAATACGATTTTCCATTTTCAGGAGCGACCCGATTTGAAGGGATGGAAGGGGCTGACTTTCTCAATTGCAATCCTCGCGCATTGAGAGAAGGCTATCTGGAAGCACTACATGCATTTTTGGAGCAAACTAGGCGATTGTGCGGTCGACTCTCTGTGGATTATATCGAAGTCAAGTCAGACGAACCGTTGGATGCGCTGTTGGCAAAGTTTCTTACGATGCGACGTTCACTGCCAAAGTTGCGAGGTTGATTTAGAAATACGAACGACTCGTTGACAATCTTTTCTATAAGCATTGGACCTGTGGTCAGTTGTTTGCAGAAACGAATTTATTGAACTGTTACAATCGACTGAGCTAATACACTCGACTGAGCTATGCAATTTCTTTTTCCCGCTCTCGCCGCAGGCTTCCTCTTTGTTGCAGTGCCCCCTTTGGTGCACTTGATCAACATGTTGCGCCATCGACGACAGCAGTGGGCAGCGATGGAATTTCTGCTGGCCAGTTATCGTAAACAGAAAAAATGGATTATCCTGCGACAACTATTGTTGTTGCTGTGCCGCATTGCGATTGCTGTGGTGATGATCGCGATGCTGGCTGGCTGGACGGGCGGTTCCGGATGGCTTGATGCACTAGGCGGCAAAACGACACATCATGTGGTCGTTTTGGACGACAGTTATTCCATGTCCGACACAAGCGGTGGAGCGCAGGCCTACGATCGAGCGCTCGCGGCCCTGGACGGTTTGTCACGTCGTTTGGCATCCGCCGATGGGTCTCATCAATTAACGGTGATCCGATCGAGCCGAGCGGGATTAGTCGTTCGTGGTGGCAGCGACGCAGCCGATGCGGCAGCCGATCTCAGTGCGGCCGTGTTAGGAGCAGATTTGAGGGCTGTCGAACGAATCGTGGCGACTCAGCCCAGTTCGCTGGATGACGATTGTGGCGCAGCGTTGAAGTTGGCAGCGGACCTCGTTCGCGCAACTCCCAGTGGTCGCACAGTACTTTACTTAATGAGCGATTTTCGAGAACGGAATTGGCAAGCAGCCGAAGGAACGTCAGAGTCACTCTCGGCAATTTCACGGTTGGGTGCAGAAATCCGCATGATCGATTGCACTGTCGCGCCAGCCACCAATTTATCGGTCGTGTCATTGGAGCCACTTCCGGATGTTTGGGTTGCGGGTGTGCCCGTTGTCTTGCGGGCCACCGTACGAAATCACGGCACCACTCCGGTACGCAACATTAGCTTGGCCTGTCGTGTATTTCGTTACGGCACGGCATCCCTCGGGCCCGACGCGGCCGAACGATTGTCTGGAAAGAATGAGGCGTTACCAGCGATTTTATTTGAGCAAATTCCACCGGGTGGCGAAGTAACCAAGCAATTTCAAATTTTTTTGGCAGAACGTGGAACACATGCAATTGAAGTTGAATTGCCTGAAGATTGCGTCACTATCGATAATCGTCGCGTTTGTACTTTGCCACTGACAGATGCGGCCAAAGTGCTGATTGTTGATGGCGATGTGGAGGGCAGGGGGGCCTACCATGTGGCATCCGTGCTCGATCCAGGCGGTCAAGTTCGCACCGGGGCTGTGCCGGATATCCGGCAACCCTCCCTATTGAGAACTGCGACTGCAAGTGAGCTAGCCGCCTACAGGGCCATTTACATCATCGGTTTGCCAGAGGTGGATGCCAATGCTGCGGCCGCTTTGGAAGCGTATGTCGAGCAAGGAGGAGGCCTCATGTGGTTCATGGGTGCTGACGTTCTCCCGAATCGATATAACACGGTACTTTATAACGATCGTATCAAGTTGATTCCTGGTTTATTGGCTGAGCCGGTTGCGTTGGATACCAGCGGAGGAAGCGCGGCGCCCGATTTGGCCTTGGGACCGTCACATCCGTTGATCGATCCATTCTCGGTCATTGGTGATGCAGCATTGTCCTTGGTGAGAATTGAGCGAACTAACAGTTTGGAGATTTCTAGCGACACACCCTTTCCGGTTCAACGGATTATAAATCGTCGTGACGGTGAGCCTTTTATTACGCAACATGATGTGGGGCGTGGTCGGGTAATCACGGTGCTGGGCGGATTGAGCGACGGTTGGACGAATTGGACCGGCGATCCCACTTTTGTTGTCTTTATGCTGCGCGCCAATGCTTACCTCTGGAGCTCGGCGACTGCCAAAACGGTTCGCCGTGTTGATGAACCGTTTGAAGTCGATATTTCATTGGATACTTATTCGCGAAGTGCTACCTTTTTTTCTGCGGTGGATGTCGCACCAAGAATTCCAGTTGAGATTCAAGCCAAGGATACCAGCGAGCAAATAGCTCGCTTTGAATTGAATCCCATTGCGGCCGTTATCGATGATCGAAATGATGTGGATGCCTTATTGCATCCCGGAGTAACGGAGCTTTGGTTAACTCGACTGGACGGAACTCCCGAAGTTAAATTATCTGCCTCGGCTGTCGTGCCTGGAGAGGGAGATCTTGCTCAAGCCGATCGCGCTTCGATACGGACGGCTCTGCAACCGATTCCCGTTACCTTTTTTGATGCAACTGATGTGATTGCCAGTGAAGAGACGACAGGGGGCAGCCTAATGGCGATGGTCCTTTTTTGTATGTTGGGGCTGTTTCTTGGAGGCGAGCAAATCCTGGCTTATTTCGCTAGCTATCATCCTCCGCTGACAGGAGCCAAGTCATGAATGACGAAGCAACCGTCGGCAATCTGGAAGAAATTGTCTATTCGTTTGCCCGCGCACAATGGCTAACAGGCTGGTGGGCCTGGGCGCTCGCTGTGATAGTGGTGGTCGGTGTATTTTACTTTGTCTATAAGCTCTATCGCCGCGACACTGTAGAAATTACCCCCATCACTCGAATCACTCTCTTGCTACTGCGATTTTCACTTTTGCTTGGGCTTGTGTTCTTTCTCCTCGGAATCGAACGACGCGCGCGGCAAAGGATAACGCGTCCCAGCGAAGTAGCGGTATTGGTTGACACGAGTCAGAGCATGTCGTTGCCACAGTCGGACGAAGTGGGTGGACCATCACGCATTCAGGCAGTCACGGATCTCGTATCCAAGACGCCCCTCGTCACGGAGCTTGCCGAAGCCAATCGAGTCACCGTTTATACCTTTGATACGACAGGTGACTTGAACGAAGTCATCGTATCCAATGTGGATCATTCGACTACCAATCGCCCGTTGCCAGTTGCTCTGGTAAGCGAGCAACAATCCTCGCTGATCGCGCAATTGGGTATCGGCTTGCTTGTTTGCGGTGCAATTGCGTTGTTCGCTGCTGCTGCACTGTCTGCATTGGGTAAGTACACCATCGGCGCGCCCAGTTTGCTTGTCGGGACAGTTTTCGGAGTCGTAGGTGGTGTGCTCCTGACCGGCGCGTGGACGATCAACAGTCAGCAATCGCTGCGGTCATTGGCTGGGTTGCCTGTACGAGAGAATGCTGCCGTAGAGCCCAAGCCGAGCGGCGAGAATCTGGAAACTGAAGTGGAGTCGTTCGAGCAACGCTGGTCGAAGGTTGATTGGAATTCGGTATTAGTAGCGGCTGGTACTGAGAGCCGAATTGGAGATGCCATTCGATCGACGCTGCAGCGACATGATCCGACGACATTGGCTGGGATCGTGCTGCTGACCGACGGTCAAAACAATGGAGGTGCGCCACCTGCTGCCGCAGCGACTCTCGTATCTCGTAGCGGAACGGCCATTTACCCGATCGGATTTGGTTCAGCTTTGCCGCCGACGAATGTACGGATTGTTGATTTGGATGCGCCACGTAGAGTCTATCCGGGAGATCGCTTTGCACTGAATGCCGTTCTTCAAGGCAGCGGTAGTCAACCTCTGAAGGTCCAAGTTCAATTGCTCGATGCGATGGATACCAGCGGCGATGCAACCCCAGATGCTTCGGAGAATTCAGCGGACAAAGGGGCGACGAATGCTGGGAATGCAGAGATCGTCGATAGTCGCGAAGTGATCATTCCTAACGATGGTTCGCTGTTGGGGGTTCATTTTGAAATGGAGCCCGCAGCGGTTGGCCGTCGTCGACTGACGATTCGAGTTGTTCCCCCTGCCGGTGATCAAAATCCAAAGGACGATGTTCGCGAAGCACAATACGAAGTTATCAGCCGGCGGTTGCGAGTCTTGTTGGTGGCCGGTGGTCCGATGCGCGAGTACCAATTTGTCCGCAATCTCTTGTTCCGAGATAGCTCTGTCGAAGTCGACGTTTGGCTACAAACCGGGCAAGCTGGGATGAGTCAAGATGCTGATAAAATGCTGACAAGTTTCCCATCTGAAGCAAGTGAACTGTTTGAGTATGACGCGATTGTTGCCTTTGATCCCAATTGGATGGCACTCGATGCACTGCAATTGGAGTTGCTGGACCAATGGCTAAGCCAGCAAGCGGGCGGACTAATTTTAGTCTCCGGTCCCGTTTATATGCCCGAGTGGACTCGACAGCGAACTGATCCGCGTATGGCGACCGTGCGAAATTTCTTTCCGGTTGCACTGTCGACGCGTGGTCCTCTGTTGTCGACGGGACGAACTGGCGGCGATACAGCCTGGCCTTTGAAATTCACCAATGAGCGTGATCGTGCAGATTTTCTGCAGCTAGAAGATGACCCTAGCGTCAAATCGGATGCCTGGGAACAATTCGGTGGTGTGTATGATTTCGTGGGTGTCAAAGATGCCAAGCCTGGCGCTAAGATTTACGCCTATTTTTCTGATCCCTCGACGGCCATCGACGAAGCCCTGCCGATCTATTTGGCATCGCAATTTTATGGTGCTGGCCGAGTCTTTTTCCAGGGTAGTGGTGAGATGTGGCGACTGCGCGGTGTCAGCGATGAATCTTTCGATGCCTACTACACGAAGCTCGTTCGTTGGGTTTCCGAGGGACGCTTGCTGCGTGATAGTAATCGCGGAATCCTGCTCGTCGATCGACCACGTGCCATGGTGGGTGACACCATCACAGTCCGTGCCATTTTAACAGATGAACAATTTGCTCCACTGAAAGTATCGCAGGTCGATGCGGTGTTGCTCACTCCCTCAGGACGCAATGAGACCGTTCGACTGACTCCGTTAGCGGGTGAACCACGAGAAGGGACTTACACCGGTCGTGTTTTGGCGAGGGAAGCGGGTGCCTATGAGTTGCGAATCACGCTCGGTAATGCGCTCAACGAACATGTGCTTCGCCAGTCGATTTCGGTAGGCCTGCCAACGCTGGAATTGGAACGACCCCGCCGCAATGACGAAGTCTTGCGATCGATTGCAGCTACGACAGGAGGTAGCTATTTCCCCTATGGCGATATCGCTAGTTCATCGGGGGCGCCGGTCGATCCCCTGACGCTTCCAAGTTTGATTGAACCTCAACCACAATTGACCATTCTTCCAGGAACTCCCGATCGTGAATTTGAAGAGCGACGCAATGCCAGTCTCATGTGGGTATTGTGCTCTTTATTAACCATGGAATGGATGATTCGTCGACTACACCGATTGGCTTAACCAAGATCAGGCATGGCTGCAGCATCACCTCCTTCGTTAGATCCTAAACTCAAGTCGCTGATCGCTGATCTGCGGGCGAAAATTCGTCGTTTTATCACGATTGATGGGTTGCTTGCCGCTTTAGCAGTTGTGGCAGGATTGTTTTGGTTAGGGCTGGCTCTTGATTTTTTGCCCGTCAAGTTAGGCGGCACAGAAATGCCGCAATCTGCCCGCTTGGTCTTGCTGATCATCGGTGGATTTTTACTGTTCTTCTATGCGATCCGGCCATTTGCTTTGCGTATGTGGCGCGTGTTGCCAGATGAGAGTTTGGCTTTGCTTCTGGAACGACAGCATCCGATTCTGGGTGGTCGCCTTGTGACAGCAGTGCAGTTGACCCGTGAGCGTCTCGATGGTGACTTGCATTCGTCCTTGTTACTGGATCGGGTGAGCGATGAAGCAATTCAAGTGGCCGATCAAGTGGAGCCTGCACGCGTGCTGCGCTGGCAGCCAGTCAATAAGAAAATGGCCTTCGTCGTCCCGGCCTTCATCGCCACGATTCTATTGGCATTAATCAGTCCTGCGACCATCGCATTGGCCGGGTCGCGATTGTTCTTGCTGAGCGAAACACCTTGGCCGCGGCGTGCTGATTTGCATATGGTCGGATTAGAAGTCCCGTTGATTTCGGCGGTCGAGCGGCCCGAGGGCGAGCCTGTGCGGTTACTCGAATTCGACAATAAGGTTGTTCGTGTGGCACGGGGCGGAATGGCTGTTTTGCGAATCAATGCTGCGGGTGAAAATTCGATAGTGCCTGAAGTCTGCACCATGTACTACCGAACCTCGGGTGGATTGCGTGGTCAAGTGAATATGCGACGCGTCGGGCGATTGAGAAATGGACTGCAAGGGTTTGCGCTCGATGGACCGCCGCTGGCTGGCATTACCGAGGATCTCGTCTTCAGCGTTCGTGGACTCGACGATCGATTGGACGATTTTCAGATTCAGGTCGTTGATCCACCGAGCATTGCAACGCTCGAAGTTGCGGCAACCTATCCACCTTACCTGCGACCGGTTGGTGTGACAGAAGGCGCAGACCTGGTAACTTTTTACCAGCCTGGATTAAGGCTTCGCGAAGGGACCTCTGTCCGATTTGTTGGAAAAGCAACTTCCCCAGTTAAGCACGTGGAAGTTGCTGTCACTTCCGGTGATCAGCCAGCCCAAATCGTCCCCGTTGAAGTGGCTTCGGATGGAGAGAGCTTTGCACTGAACATCACGGATTTGCGTATGCCAACTTCAATCGTCATGGTTCCCCGTGACGAAAATGATATTTCATCACCCAGCCCCTATCGGTATTTTTTGGGCGTCGTCAACGACACACCTCCTGAAGTGCAGTTTAAGTTGCGTGGCATCGGTAGCCAAATTACTCCCTTGGCTCGCTTGCCGATTTTTGGAACCGCTAAGGATGACTACGGCATCACGCAATTGCTCGTTCAGTTGTCGGTTGTGGGGGATGATCCCACGCCCGTCGTCTCTCTTCCTGCTTCAACCGATCGTGACGGTGCGTTTGAAACATCGTTGGATATTCGCGATTTAGCATCGTCGGGACAAATTGCGGCTCCCAGTCCAGGCACCGCTTATAACGTCTTTGGTGAAGTTCGCGACGCTTATGATTTGGGCGATCCGCACCTCGTACGCTCGGACTTGATTCGCTTGGAGGTTGTAACCCCCGAAGAACTTTTGGCAATTTTGGAACGGCGCGAATTGGGCTTGAGAGGGCGATTGGAGGCGACCATCACCGAAATGCAAACCTTGCGAGATACGTTGGATCTGCTTCGACGTGATGGTTGGACTCCCATTCCAGACCAAAAGGATCGGAACCCAACGCCTAGTGTGGGGTTCAGTGTCTCGCAAGAAGATGTAGAGCCGGAACTAAATGTCGATCGTTCCGTCCAATTGTTGCGGTTGCGAATACAACAAGCTGGGTTGCAGTCCACTAAGACTTCAGAGGAACTGAACGGGGTTGCAGCATCAATTGACGATATCCTATTGGAAATGGTCAATAACCGAGTGGACACTCCCGATCGTAGCGATCGTATTGCAATGGGAGTGCGTGATCCATTGCTAAAGGTGGTTCAAGGGCCATTACAAGCGCTGCGGAATCAGATCGATGGGCTAGTGAGTTTGGTGGAGGATAAAGCAAATGGCCCTGCGAAAGCAGCAATTACGGTACAAACGGCAGAGGAAGTGCTACTGCAATTGAATGCAGTGCTGGAGAAAATGTTGGATTTGGAAAGCTACAATGAAGTACTCGATCTAGTCCGTGGACTAATTGACAATCAAGATAAGATTATTGAAGCGACTGAGAACGAACGTGCGCGATCGTTGCAAGATCTTTTCAAGGGTTTTGACCAGTAAGCCGTATTGAAAGAAAGTCCGTAAACCATGTTGGAGCAACGCCATGCATAGCCCGAGATTTATTAGGCTTCCTGCGTTTCATTTAGCTCTGACTTTTCTGTTTGTGTTCACTGGCTTCGTGACTTGTCGCGCTCAGGAGGCTGACGTAGTCCCGGCTGAGGCAGTCAAACAGTTGGCCGCTCAGCAGACGCAATTGGCAGAACGTTATCGCAAGATTGAAGAATTGCTGCTGCGTTTGGCTGATGTTGAGGCTACGGAAAATCCCGAACGGGCCGCCTTGCTAAAACGAGCCGCTCGCCAGTCAAGCGAAAAGTTTATCCTGGAACGACTGCAAACCGCCGCTGGGAATCTTTCGACTCAAGAATATCAAAAAGCGATTGATGATCAGAAATCAGCGCAGCAAGAACTGACTTCGTTGTTGAAACTGTTGATGACCGAAGATCGTCCACAACGTATTCGTGATGAGAAGGAACGGATTTCCAACATCATTAAAGACTTGCAAAGACTCGGGCGCAGGCAACGTACCACTCGCGCACAAACTGAAAACGGTGCAGATTTAGAAGAAGTAAAAGACGAGCAAGATTCCATCACCAAAAAAGCTTCGGACGTTGAGTCGGAACTTAACGAGGACTCAGAAGAGTCTGAAATCGCAGGTGATGAATCGGAACCAAATAACGCTGAGCAATCAGAACCAAGCGATTCAGAACCAAGCGATTCAGAACCAAGTGACTCAGAGCCAAGCGACTCAGAGCCAAGCGAATCAGAACCAAGCGAATCAGAGCCAAGTGACTCAGAGCCAAGTGACTCAGAGCCAAGTGACTCAGAGCCAAGTGACTCAGAGCCAAGTGACTCAGAGCCAAGTGACTCAGAGCCAAGTGACTCAGAGCCAAGCGAATCACAACCAAGCGAATCACAACCA
>JBGTBJ010000150.1:0-49207 GCA_041749395.1 Pirellulaceae bacterium | reverse complement strand
GCCACCGGCCTTACAAATTGTCAAGGCCGATCATTTATGCAGGGCCGGTGGCTAGCGCCAAAACCGCTCATTTGTAGGGCCGGTGGCTAGCGCCAAAACCGTTGATTTGTGGTAGTGGCTAGCGCCAAAGCCGTTGATTTGTGATAGTGGCTAGCGCCAAAACCGTTGATTTGGGCAGGGCCGGTGGCTAGCGCCAAAACCGCTCATTGCGTTCGTTAAAACGAAAAAACCCCGCAAAACACTAGGCTCTGCGGGGTCTTTTGGCAGTGGTTGGGGGCGGGTTCGAACCGCCGACACCTGCATTTTCAGTGCAGTGCTCTACCGACTGAGCTACCCAACCTTCGGTCCTTTCAATCCACGGATGGATCAAAAGTCACCTGGCGACCTGCGGCTTTCACCGCTTCACCTGCAGCGAATGGTAGAAGGGTAGCCTAGGGAGTGTCAACGGGAGCGAAAAAAAAGTGGTTCCGTTTTGGTTTTTTTCGATTCCTTGTCTCGCTAATCGAGTTTCACGTTTATATTGTTCATTCAGGGTCATTGCACTCTGATGAGTGCGACCCACTTGTCTCCGATTCACTGGCTGTCTTTTCCGACGGGCTAATACATGGCATTACACAATTGCAAACGCCTACCAAACCTGCCTGCAGTTGTCACTTGTATACTCACCATAATTGCCTTGGCGAGCCCAGCGAGGGCCTACACGCCTGACAGCCCAGAGGTCGTTTCCATGGTCGACCGGGGTTTGGCGTTCATCGAAAAGCAGCTCACTGCGGGCCCCAAGGGGGCTGGGACGGACCCCAATGCGGAAGGTGCGAGCATGCTATGTGCCTACACGCATCACAAAGTCCGCCAAGACCCCAGCCACCCCGTCGTGGTGGCAGGGATTGAGTCTGCACTTTCTCTGGCCCGCAATGCGATGGCCAATGGATTGCCGGTCAAAGCGGAAATCACTTACGAAACGTCCGTGGCAATCCTGCTCCTGCTGGATATCGATGCTCGCAAATATGCCACCCAGATCCAAGGTTTGGCGAATGCGCTCATGGCAGTGCAGAAGCCGCATGGTGGATTCGGCTATTTGAACGAACAACTCGGCGATACTTCGCAAACTCAATATTGCGTGCTGGCCATGTGGTCATTGGATCAAGCCGATTTCAAAGTCCCCCGTATTGCTATGGATCGTGCTGTCCAGTGGCTCTTGCGAACCCAAGACCCGACCGGTCAATGGGGATACAAAGGAGTGGACTCCAACCGCATTGGAGCCAAGGAAACACAGGATAACTACAAAGGCCATTCCTTGACCACGGCGGGTGGCGGAAGCGTGTTGATTGGTGGGGATTTCTTCGGATTGTGGCGATCGACGAAGCAACTCAAAGGGGACGTCGAGAACCTGCCACCCGCACTGAAAGAGCAAGCCAACCTGGAGGAAATGAAGGCCAAGCGGGAGAGCTTCAAAATTCCCGCCGAAGAATTGATGACCTACGTCAATGCGAGCAAAAATTGGTTGAATCAAAATCCCTATCGCAGGCCCGGCGGACGGAGCTGGTTTTACTATTACATCTACACGCTGGAGCGTTACGAGAGCTTTCTTGAAGTTGCCAATGGCAAACAGCCAAAAGATCCCGCTTGGTACAACCAAGGAGTGGAAATGCTGCGAGATGCACAGAGCCCGGAAGGCGCTTGGGGCTTGGCAGCCAGCGATCAATCCAATGCATCAGCCGAGATTTCGACCGCTTTCTCGGTATTGTTCTTAATACGTAGCACGAAAAAAGCGATTGGAGACCTGGGTGAAGGGATCATGGCCGGAGGGTGGAAGTTGCCCGATGACACGACACAAATTCGCGTGGAAGGGACCCAGATCAAAGGCAAAGCGGTGGCAATGGTCGTTACGGATCTGTTAGGGATGCTGGAAGGTGAAGACGCCAACAGCATTGAAAAGGGTTCCATTCCGGAAGGTCTCAAATTGGCAACCGACCCGGAAGAAAGGCGAAAGCAATTGAGTCGGTTGGAAAGGCTGTCGCGAGGCAGTCAATCCTTTATGGCTCGTCGAGTAGCAACACGTCTGCTGGGCCAAAGCGATGACCTACAAGTCGTTCCCACTTTGATTTTTGCTTTGACAGATCCGGACAGCGTAGTGAAGACCTATGCACGGGATGGATTAAGATTTATCAGCCGTCGTTTTAATGGCCCAGGCGTTGAGGCAGATGCCAAGCCTTTGGAGGTCAAGGCGGTCGTCGATAAGTGGCGTAAATGGTACAACGACCTGGATCCGGGGTATGTCTTTTTGGACTAAATCACGATGTCGCAAATAACAACTCCAGAATCACCAAAACCGAAGTCGTCCCGTGGGAGCAATCTCCCACCGCAACTCCGTCGCCCTATTCTTACCTCTGCTGAAATTGTCGTCAGCAAGTTTGACAAGGTCAGCTCATTCTTGCTGTCCCTGGCAATGTTTTTCGGTTTGCTAGTAGGCATGCTTTTCCTGCTTTGGCTGACCAGCGGCAAACCCAAACCGCCGAAGAGTTTCCCGCCGATCCCTGAAAATCCAGCGGGCCGGGGACCGAACGCGGAAGGTTTTGAAAGAGATTTCGAACCCCCCGGTGCCGAAGAAGTTGAAGAGTTGCTCGAGCCCACTATCGAAGAAACGCTCTTGGCCGTTACCGATGCGGTCACGTCCGTACCGGCCGACTTTGATGCGGTCGCGAGCGACTCCAGTGCGAATACCTCTGGAAATGGCAAAGGGGACAGTCGGCCACCAGGGCCCATGGGTGAAGGGGACGATATTGTGCCCCGGTTTGAACGCTGGAAATTGAAGTTCTTGGCAAAGAACCTTGCTGCCTATGCGACTCAATTGGATTTTTTCAAGATCGAACTCGGTGCGCTCGGTGGTCAAATTCAGGGAGTCGATTATGCCAACAACTTGGCGGGGGCTACCAAAACAAGACGAGGCACGAGCAAGGAGGAATCACGGCTGTACTTCATATGGACGGGAGCGAATCCCTTGCAGGTATACGACAGCCAGTTGCTCAAGAAAGCCGGGGTCAATTTGACAGGGCGGCAATTGTTGAAGTTTATTCCACAAGAGCTAGAAAACATGCTCGCCAACATTGAGTTGGATTATGCTAAGTCAAAAGGTCATTCGACGGTGATGGAAATCGCTCAGACGGTTTTTGAGTGCCAACCAGCCGAGGGTGGCTTCGCTTTTGTGATCATTGATCAGAAATACCGTAAACCCAAAAAGCTCTAAGTTATCAATCGCGTGTGAGCATATTGCGACGGAGCGGAAGTCGAATATGCTGCGAAAGTTAAGTACTACTCCTCTCGATCGTTTTCGCTAAAGGAATCGATGCATGTTTCTTGTTGGGATGGACATTTGGACTGTTTTGTCGAACTCCTTTTATCTAGCATTGGCACTTGTTGCCGTCTGGGGTTTGTTCTGCATTGTGGTCGTTTGGAGTCGAGTCAAAGCGAAACGATTTAAGACGGAAGCGGATCAAGAAGCGTTTCTAGAACAGATTGAAGGAGCCGTAGCGGCAGGCAAGTTTGATTTGGCGATGGAAGCGTGTGCCGACGATACTCGCGCCCTACCTCAAATGATCGAACTGGCATTGGCCAATCGTGCTTTAGGTTATCAGCGCGTTCGTCAATTGGTTTTGGACAGATTTCAGCGCGATGTGCTGGCCGATTTGGATCACCGGTTGAACTGGGTGAATACGGTCATCAAGACCGCCCCGATGATCGGGTTGTTCGGGACGGTGTTCGGGATGATGGGTGCGTTCGGTACTTTGGCAACTGCTGAAGTGGTCGAACCTTCCTTGCTGGCGAACGATATTAACGTGGCTCTTCGTACGACCGCCTGCGGTCTTGCCATCTCGATCCCTCTATTGATGTTGATCGCCAGTGTGACGATTCGCATCGAGAAGATGGAAGACTTGGTTGGCTCTGGATTGTCACGCTTCTTCGAAGCTTTCAAAGTGGGTCTAGAGCGATCTCCGGCTTTCCGACAGGGAGCATAAGCCGATGGCTTTTTCCTCTGGTACGAACGATGGCGAAGAAGGGCCAATGACGTTCGGCAAAAAGAGAAAATCGGACGATGAAGTCGATATCACCCCGATGATCGATATCACGTTCCTATTGCTAATCTTCTTCGTGGTTTGCTCCAAGATGGACCCGTCGCAAACGGGTGCGGTTCCGGATGCAGAATACGGTGGAGGCGTATCAACCAATGACTCGGCTGTCATTCTGATGGAGCGAGGCACGGGGGATCGCGCGATCGTGAAACGAGGCAATGGCGACAAGTTCTTTGACGACCCTGAGCAACAAGGGGTGGAAGTCATTGACTATATCAACCAACAATTGGCGTTGGGTAGGAAGTATGTGATGATCGTGGGCAATAAGGATGTCACTGTCGGTGAGATCTCGCGCGTTCAACGCATCATTGGTGATGGCTTAGGAGAACTCCAGTCCACTCATATCGCGGTGAAACAGGAATAGCCGTTATGAGCATCAAAATTCAGTGCCCTGCGTGTGGACAAAAAAGTGGCTTGAATGAGCGATTGGCGGGTCGCTTAATTCGTTGTCCCCATTGTGATGCGGACGTTCAAGTACCGACCATCGAACAGATCGAAGCGGTGAAGCGTCGCAAAGAGGAAGCCAAACTAGCGAAAGCTCAACCGATCTTGACGATACCTAGCGCAATCCCGATGGCCGTTGCGCTGCCTGCATCGCCTAAGGTTGTTGACGAGCCAATTGAATCGCTCGACTTGAGCAAGGGCAAAGAACGAGTCGAAACAGAAATGGACATGACACCGATGGTGGATGTGACGTTCCTGTTGCTGATCTTCTTTATGGTAACTGCCTCGTTTAGCTTGCAAAAGTCGCTGGAGATGCCACGACAACAAAGCGACGCGCCCAGCAATTCAGAACAAATCGACCCACCTGAAGAATTGGACCAAATAACAGTCCAAGTCAACGAACTGGGGGGCTTCATGATTTTGGCCTCCGATTGGGAGCGAGAAGTCGCTGGCAAACCCTCTTTGGTCAGCACTTTACGAGAGGCCAAACAGCCGCTACCGGGCAAAGTTCGCTTGATTATCGAATGCCATGAAATGGCCAAACTGCAGTCGCTCGTAGACGTGTTGGATGCAGGGGCGATTTGCAGTTATTCCGAGCTGCAAATTACGACCGTCGAAGGGTTTTAGCTTTACGTCTAAGCCCAGCCTACGTTTATTTGTTTCCGTATTACTAATACCGCAAGAATCGAAACACCTATGTTGGTTCGCGAATTGATCGACCGCCTGGAAGCAAGCGGGATGCTGGATCACGAAATTATCGAGGCCTTGCGCCAGCAGCTGGAGGAGAGCGGAGCGCGCGTGACTCCTGAAGCTGTAGTGAAGCTATTGGTCGATAATGGACACCTGACCCGATTTCAAGCAACCAAGCTCATCGGTGAATTGCGATCTGGCGACATGCAAGAGGGTGAAGGCAAAGGGAGTGAATCACCTGCTCTGCGAGAAATCGATTTAGGTTTAGCCGAAGAGCCTTCTGCGCTCGGTGGTGTCGCGTCTTCAAAGGATGGCGACATGACCGCTGCCCTGATATTGGACGATGACGACGAAGTCCTAGAAGAAGCAATTCTGGATGACGACGACATTGCCGAAGCCGAGGCGGTTGGCGAGCAGGAATTGGTAGCCGAAGCCGTTGCGGTAGACGATATGGCGGCTATGTCACCCCATCCGGTCGTTCCCAGTGGCGGACGGAAAGGCCCCCAGAAAAACGTTTGGGATTCGATTTGGATCTATGGTATTGCTGGCTTAATCGCTGGCTTGCTGCTGATCGGAGCCGCCCTTTTCTACGTTCTCAATCGCACCAGCGCCGAAGACTTTGTGGCCAATGGTGATAAGGACTATGCCTCGGGTAATTTTGTCGCCGCCAAAGAAACGTACCTCGATTTCATTAAGAATTATCCTACCGACAAAAGTGCCTCGATGGCCAAAGTACGAATCGGCATTGCTGATATTGTGCTTGCCAAAGACTCCGTCGGTGATGCTGGTTTGGGCTTAGAAAAAGCGAAGACGGTCCTTCCCACAATTGAGAATGAACCAGCGTTCGAAGCACATCGCCAGGATGTAGCTGGCATTCTCGTGGATATCGGCTCCAAGATTTCCAGCAAGGCAGACAATCTCAAAGTGGCTGATGATAAAGAAACCACCTTGAAGCAGTTAAAGGACTGGTTTGTTCTGCTGGAAAATCCTATGTACATGTCGTCTGCATTGCGGCAGAGTTTTGGTCCACGGATTACCGGTATTGAAGAAACCGCTTCCCGCGTAGAGCGCGACATTCTGCGAGATCGGTCTTTGGCAAAAACCTTGACCGACATTCGTGCTGCCCTGGATGAAAAACAAACGAAGAAGGCATACGACATTCGCATGGAATTGGTCCGTTTGTATCCACGCTTGGCCGACCATCCAGAATTGGCGAAGCTGGTTCTCGAAGGGAGCGCGATTCAAAAAGATTTGGTGAAACCGGCCGAATCGACTCCGCAGGTATCTCGCGAACCCGAAGCGGTCGACTCCACACGATCGGTCATGTTGTCCAATCAAACAGGGCAGGGGGCTCCAAACCTCGTTGGCCGAGTCATCTACTTCCGCGTTCGTGGGTCCGTTTTGGCCTTGGAAGCTAACACAGGCCATGTACTCTGGCGTCGATATGTAGGTTACGACAGCGACAACGCGCCTGTATCACTCGGCGATGGCCCGGCCGACGGAGTGCTGTTAAGTGATGGTCGCAAAGGAGAACTCCTCAGCGTAACCAATAATGAAACTGAATGGCGAGCCACCATTGGCGAATCGTTCTCATTGCCGGTTGTTGACGGCGAAACCATTTACACGGCCACTCGCTCTGGAACTGTTTTGGCACTCGATGCCAACTCCGGCGACACACGCTGGGCCCAGCAAATCCCACAATCGACTTTGGTCAGCCCAGGCTTGATGAAGCGTGGATCACAGCTTTATCAAGTCGCCGACCATAGCAATCTGTATGTCCTCTCGGCAAGCAATGGATCCTCCTTGCAATCGTACTATTTGGGGCATGACGTGGGGACGGTCCGCGTACCGGCTGTCGCGCTCTTGGGACACTTGTTTGTCGTGGAGAATCGAGGCAGTGATTTTTGCCTTCTGCACGTTCTAAAAATTGATGACAAGACGGGCCAACTGACCAAGGCTCAGGACGAAATTCGTCTCGAAGGTAATGTCACTGCTACGCCCGAGTTACAAGAACGCCGCATGATTGTGCTGACCGATCGCGGACAGATCGCCGTATTCGACGTCGATCTCACTGCCGAACGGGAAAAGGTACGTAAAGAAGCCGAACAGTTGGCCAGTTTTGAATCGCCAACCGAATGCCAAATGGTGGTCGGACGCAATGAAATGTGGGTCAGCGGCTCGCGTATTGGTCGGTACGAATTACAGATCAATACGGGTAAAGTGATCCTGGATTGGGTCAAGAACGAAGCGGATACCTTCATAGCCAAACCGATGCTGATCGAAGGCACCTTGATTCATGCCCGACGACTGAAAGGAACTCAAGGCGTTCGTATCACGGCAGCGCAACCACAAGATGGTTCGATCTTGTGGCAAAACGATGTGGGTGTTCCCACAGCCATGGTTGTCGCCGATCAAGCAAGCAAAACGATCTACGCTGTTTCTGCTCAAGCCACATTGTATGACTTGAATCGCGAGGTTGTCGCAGCGGGCATGAGCAGCAAGCCGATTGAAAATCCCGGGCTCGATGGCATCTTCAAACGATTCGAACGCCCCATGGACGCTGGCAACGGCCGTTACGTCATGGTCAACCAAGAAAAGTCCGAACAAGTAGCCGTTTTCGATCCGACGCGAGAACGAGAAAAACTGCGATTGGTCACGCTTTCCCTGCCAGCCAATAGCAGCGCATCACCCGAATGCGTGCTGATGTCGGGTGGACTGCTCATGCCGATGGATAACGGTCGCGTAATGTTCATGAATTGGGAAACAGGTGGTGCGATGGGAAGTCCCTTCCAACCACCAGCCAAACCGGGTGACAAAGTGGCCTGGACCACACCCATTGTAAATCCGGCGAACCCAGAGCAATTATTGATCGGCGATAGTCGTTCCAAACTCTATCGGTTGCGCGTGGCAGAACAAGTTCGTGAACTTAGTAGCACTCAAGTAAGCCAGAAGTTCATCGGACCTGCGGCAGCGAGTGGCTCGAACTGGGTTGCCGCTGCGGCTGGTGCATCGAGCGACACACTGGTCACTTATAGTGCTGCTTCGCTGGAAGAAACTGGCCAACGAATTATGAGTGGTCGCATTATCTATGGCCCAGTAGGAATCGGCGATATCGTCCTTTTGCAAACGGCTGACAACAAATTGCACCGCATCGATGCGGAAGCGCAATCGCTATGGACCATCGATATCCCCTCGGGGATTCCTGCAGCCGTTCCCACCATGATCGATGGGAAACTCATGGTTGTTGGCGCAGAAGGTTGGATCCTAATGCTGGACCCGCAATCGGGAGAGGAAGTCGGTCGCGTAGATATCGGCCAACCTCTTTCAGGAAATCCCTTGGTCGCCGGCAATCAGCTTTTGGTACCCGGATCCGAAGGCATCGTATTTTTCGTTGGTCGACCCTAAGGATGAATACGATGCTAGCTACCAATGAAACTTTTCGACGACTTTGTTTGGCGATACTACTTTGTGGTGCGTTCGGTGCTTCGCTGGTTAGTGAATGCGCCGGGCAAGTCACACCCAACTATGCCATTGAAGGGGAGCCCGAGGATGAAGGGCTCGAGCTTCTGCAGAGCGAACCCTATGACCTCGTCCGCTTCAAAGCTTCGGCCGGTGGTGGATGGGCGAAGGTCATGCCATTCGATTTCCCCAAACGCGTCGTACCGACTAAAACCACCGGCGCTTTGGGAATGAGCGTCTTGGGTTTGCCTGGAAAAACTTACGAAGCGAAATGGGCCGACATTCAATCGATTGAACTATGGGAAGATCGATTGATCCGAGAGACAGAACAGCGAATGGCAAAGGGTGATTTTGCTGGCGCCTATCCATTCTTGGCAATTCTCTATCGCGATAATCCAGGAGTGGCTCGCATCGAACAGATGCACCGCGAGTATTTGTTTAACAATGCGGCCGCTGCTTACAGAGAGAAGGACCTGCTGAAGACGCTGTCAATGTTGGAAGAATTGCGTAGCGTGGCCCCCAGCTTTCAAACGGATCAAGTCCTGAAAATTATCGGTGGCATCACCGATCAATTAATGCAGAAGCGCATGGACGAAGGCAAGCTAGGTGATGCACAAAAGATGCTGGCTCGCCTGGAACGCGACTACACACCTGAGCAAGTTGCCTCGATCCGCACCTGGAATAATAAGTTCCTGGCGATGGCCGAAGAAAAAAAGCAACAAGCCATTGCGGAAAGAGATGCAGGACGTTGGCGAGTGGCTCGTCGTTTGGCAATCGATAGCCTCTACCTGTATCCGGCTATCCCGGGAGGAAAACAACTAGTTCGCGAAATCGATACGGCCTACCCCTTAGTCAATGTGGGCGTATTGCAATCGGCAACTGTTCTCGATCCCACCAGCATTGAGAATTGGCCGGCGCGACGCACGGGCCGATTGGTCTATCGCGCGCTCTTCGAGATGCGAAATGCTGGCTCGGAAGGGGGCGAGTACCAGTTCTTGTTTGGCGAAGCGATTCCATCACCTGACCGGATGGAGCTAAAACTGGAATTGGCTCCAGAAAAACTTTATGGTCCGTTGACGCAAGTGGATTCCTTTGTGTTGGCTGACCGCTTGCAGGCATTGGCGTCGCGTAGCGCGTCCAGTTATCAACCCTCTTGGGCGGCCGCTTTGGATTCCTTGTCGGTCCCAGGCCCGCGATCAATGGGGATTAACCTGCGCCGTCCTCATATGCTGCCGCAATCGTTACTGCAAGTAAAAGTTGACGGCAGTTGGGCAGGCCTCGCAGAAGGTTCACCCACTGGTGCGTATGCACCGGCCACCGAAGCGAGCGAGCCGGGCGTCTCTCGCTACCTACTTGAGCCTTCTATTCCCAACACCGACGGTCGACCACGTGAAGTTGTCGAAATATGGCAGAACGACGCGGCTCAAGCAGTGACCTCGTTATTGCGAGGCGACTTGGATGCACTCGATCATTTGTTTCCCGCCGATGCGGCTCGACTGCGTCAAAATCCTGCGATCCGAGTGCAAGAATATCCGCTACCAACCGTGCACATGCTGGTACCAACATCGGATCATCCCTATCTTTCACAGCGAGATTTTCGCCGCGCCGTGTGCTATGGAATCGATCGTAATGACATTCTCAAGGGGGAATTGCTCGGCAATGTCGATATTCCAGGCTGCCAAGTCATCTCGGGTCCCTTTCCTGCTGGCGTAACGCAAGATGATCCGCTCGCTTATGCGTATGACACATCTATTGCGCCTCTTGAGTACCAACCTCGTTTGGCCGCTTTGTTGAAGACGATGACTCAACAGCGATTGGCGGCCGAGGCGGCCAAAGACAAAACCACACCACCTGAGCTCAAACCATTACGGTTGGGCTATCCCCAAGACGACTTGGCGAGAATCGCTTGTCAAGCCATCGCTCAGCAACTGAACATGATCTCCATTCCAGTCACGCTGGTGGAATTGCCAACAGGTGTTTCGCGTCCTGAAAAAGGGACCTGCGATCTGGTCTATATGGTGGTCGCACTTTGGGAACCTCTCACCGATGCGCGGCGAGTCCTTGGTCCCGACGGCTTAGCCGGGTCGAGCGATCAATTGGTCGGACTTGGACTGCGACGACTGGAGACTGCCAGGAATTGGCGAGAAGTGCGTGAGCGTCTCTATGATTTGCACAGCATCGCCCATCATGAATTACCTATCATCCCACTTTGGCAATTGGTTGATTCCTATGCCTACCGTAAAGAACTGATGGGGCTTGGCAACGATATCGTCTCCCTCTACCAAAACCTTGATCGCTGGAGGTTGGCACGATGATCCAAAGTCACTCTCGATCCCGTAGAAACATGTTAACGCGATCCGCCCTGTGGTCCGTTAGCCTGATGTTTGCCTTCCATCTTGCCAGCCAAACTCCTGCAAGCATTGCTCAGGATGCGGCTGCTCCCATAGAGGAGGTAAAGTTGCCATGGGATTACGACCCTTACAAGGTCATGATCTGGGTTGCAGGCGTTGACAGCGATACGCTGGACAGCGAATGGAAGACTCCCTTGTTGTCTTACTTGGACCGCGATTTCAAGTCGCTCTGGCGGACGGAAATCGTGCAAGCACCCGCTGGCCTGGCGGCCGTTGCGAAGCGGAATTTTGCAGGCACCGAATACGGCGTACTCACTGCCGATGACCCAGTCATGGTCATGAAACGCGATCATCCCAATGCGGCAAGAATCCGCTTACCTAGCGATGTCACGGCAAATATCAAGGAGATTTTGGTCGAGCAATCGCACGCAGATTCTGTGGTCAAACGGGCGATCGAAGCGGGCAACCCAGAACTTCATGGCATGATTCCTAAGTTCACCCCTGTACCGGGCGACCTTTTCCAATTGCAAAAGCGTTGGAGCGAAAAAGAGACCGAGGTCATGCTGCTGCCACGTGGCATGGCGCTCAGCCTAAAACCACAACCGAAGTTGATTGAGCTCGATGTTTCGGGACGCATGGGTGAGTTGTTTTCCAATTACGACAAGATCTTCTTAGTGCTCGTCGAACAGGAGACGATGAACACAAAACTGTCCGTCCGTGAATTCGATTGCTTGATGCGACTGCCGGGCCCCGTGATGACGCAAACCGTCGTCGATAGCACCACACTACCAACAACCGTCGGCCGCATGGTCACGGATGCCTTTGCGCCGGTCATCCGCTTGGATGACGTCGGAGACAAGGTGACTGAAGGTCGCATTCGAGCCGGTGGTCTGATTATGGACCCCGCATCTCCTGCGGCCTTTAACAAAGGAGATTGGGTTCAACCCGTGATGCGAAAAAATGAACGGACCGGCGAACCTCAAATGGTCGGCATTATCGACTGGACCTATTTGATCATCACAGAACAGGAAGAAGCACGCGTAAAGTTGGAGATGCATTCCGGTCGAGCCGGTGCACTCAAGGGTCAACGCAACAGTCGCACCATTCGCGCTGCATTAAAGATTCGGCCTGTCTTTGAGAACACTACGCTAAGGCTGCATGCGAAAGGAAATTCGCAGCAACCGCTGGTAGGATATGACGTCTACGAAAAATCCATTTCTGCGGGCACCTATGATTTTGTTGGACAAACGGATTGGGATGGCCGCTTGCTCATCGAAAAAACAGCATCGCCGCTACGATTGCTCTATGTGAAAAATGGAGGTGCCGTGCTGGCCAGGCTCCCCGTGGTGCCGGGGCAATCGAAATTGGAGGTCGCCGACCTCGTGGGGGACGATATCCGATTGCAGGCCGAGGCTTACATTCGTGGTGTGCAAAATGCGATTATCGATCTCGTCGCCATTCGCACTTTGTTTGCATCGAGTATTCGCTCCAATATCAAGAAAGGAAACTTTGCCAAAGCACTCGAGCAATTGGACAAGTTGCGAAAAGAGCCATCCTACGAAAAACTTGCGAATGACATGGCGCTGAAACAAAATACGATCACTTCGCGAAATCGCTCTGAGCAAGCAAAGATTCAGAACATGTTTGCGGAGACGCGAACGCTCTTGGTCAAACACATCAACCCGACCATCGTCCGCGAACTGGAAAGCGAATTGACCGCGGCAGGAGGCTCCACTACGACCGCGGCCCCAATTCCCAATGCATCCGCCGCGCCGAGCGATGCCGCTCGCTGAGAATCAAAAAATTCAACGCGGTTACGAAAAGGTAACGTTCAGCTAGGCGTCTTTGCGACGCCACGCTGGTTTACTTTGACGAGCTCTTGGATGGTGTTTGGCGATCAAGTTTGTGTCGCGGAATTCATCCATCTTTTCCCCTTCAGGCCGACTGGTCATTCGCACAACCAAGGCCCGCAACTTGTTTTCTTTGCGACGATGCAGCTCGTCCAATTCAAATTCTACGAACTGATCAAGGCGAGGTCCGCGGTCCCGTGGACCGGAACGCTCCCATTGGGATAAATGGAAGAAAACGCTCTCGCGAAAATCTTCGGCTTCGATAAAGCCGTATTTCTTCAGCTCGTTGAGATGGCGGATCCGTCCCAGTCGTTTCCGTTGAAGGATAAAGGTATCTGGCGTGTCGTACATGTCAGTTCAAAGTAGGAATCACGTGCGTATCGTCGACGCCAACCCAGGAGGCCAGCGAGTGTCCGACGCCAATCCGCACCAAATGCAGCCACATCGAATCATCCGCAGCGAAGACTCGGTCGGCCGTTGCCGGGAGAGGATACCAGATTCCCTCCGAAATCTCAGCCTCTAATTGGCCGCTGGACCAACCTGCATGTCCGATTATTAGACGCATCCGTCCAGCCCCCCCAACATCGACCACGTGCTGCAGGTGCTCTTTCTGCGCCGCAAGGTACACACCCACACCTGCTTGAGCGTCGGCCCATTGGCTTTTGTCATGCAGGGCGACTACCGGTCCCGAGAGTGGTCCGCCAAAGTGGACACAACAAGGTTTTTCTACCGGCAACCGCGATGAACCTTGTTGCGACGACCCCAACATCTTCCAGAGTTCTGTCGGGCCCGTCTGAATCGGACGGTTCAACAACAGTCCAATCGCACCCTCAGCGTCATGATGCATGACCAAACACACACTGCGTGCAAACACGGGGTCTGACACATGAGCGGAGGCAACCAGCAATTGTCCAGCAAAAAAATCTGTCATCGGAGGGAACAAGCACCACTGAGGGTTCAAAGGTTTAACAAAAACACGCCATTTTGGCAGTCACGAAAGCAGCGGAACAAATTGTCGCAACTGATGGACCAAACTGGCGGATCCATTCCCTAATTTCTTCACGCTACATTTTAGATCGTGGGTTCGATAAAAAAGTTCAACTGCCGCAGCCAGAAAAAGGATTGATAATGACCATCGATAAAATGAGACGTGATTATCGAGCGGGTGTATTCGATGTAGAAACAGCACTCGCCGACCCGATCGAACAATTTGACCTGTGGTTTCAAGCCGCTCGTGAAGCCAGCCCGGGCGATTGGTTCGAGGTCAATGCGATGACCTTGGCCACCGCAGATAAAGCGGGAAATGTGTCAGCCCGCATCCTCCTCTTGAAAGGATTCGACCATGGTGGCCCCGTTTTCTTCACCAATTACTTGTCCGACAAAGGCCGACAATTGGCTGAGAATCCGCAAGTCTCCCTCTGTTTTTACTGGGCCCATCGAGAACAACAAATTCGCATCGAAGGAAGGACGGAAAAAGTCTCCCCCGAATTGAGCGATGAATATTTCCAAAGCCGTCCACGGGGTAGTCAGTTGGGTGCAAAAGTCAGTCAACAATCCAGCCCGGTCAATAGCCGTCAAGCAATGGAGACACGGTTAGCTGAGCTAGAAAAAGAATTTGCTGGCAAACAGGTTCCGCGACCGGCTCACTGGGGTGGGTATCGAATTCTCCCCAGCCGCTATGAATTCTGGCAGGGTCGTGAAAATAGATTGCATGACCGGATTGTCTATCGGGCGACGAGCTCTGGAGAATGGATTCGAGAGCGCATCTCGCCCTAGTCAAATATCTCACATTCTAGACACATCGAGCACAACCAAAAGAGCTAGAAAACGCGTTCTGCGTGGGGCTGCCTTCGCAATTCTTCGGCTCCAGCGGCTTGATAAGGCGCCTTAAAGCAGTAACCATGGCGGACAAGACAACGCAAGCCACGACTTCAGTCGTTCGGCCGTTCGTTCCCCATTAATACATCGAGAGACTACTGATGAGCTGTTGTTTAATGAAGTGCTTTATGAAACGAGGTGGGTGGGCCTTGATGTTGGTAGCCGCGCTGCATGCGTCGCCTGCACAAGCCGAAGTAAAGCTGCCGAACATTTTTGGTAACTCAATGGTCCTGCAACAGGGCCAAGCTAATCGCGTCTGGGGCATGGCCAATCCTGGCGAGAAAGTTGTGGTGACCATTGATGCGCAGAGTCAGGCAGCCACAGCCGATAACACAGGGAATTGGTCGGTCATGCTGGATCCGCTCGCGCTGGGTGAGCCACGCGAATTGACCGTCAAGGGAGATTCCAACGAGCTCAAGTTCACAGACGTGCTCGTTGGCGAAGTCTGGATTTGCTCGGGTCAATCCAATATGCAGTGGTCGGTCAATGGATCGATCGATGCGGATCTCGAGCGTCTATCGGCCGATTATCCTCAGATTCGCATGATCAATTTCCCGCAAGTAGGCACGCAGGAAGCGGTCTGGACTCACGATCGCCCGTGGATGGTCTGCACGCCGGAAACGGTCGGTAACTTTTCGGCAGTCGGTTATTTCTTCGCACGCCAATTGCATCAGACATTGGGTGTACCGGTAGGGATGATCAACAATGCTTGGGGCGGCTCTGCGTGCGAGGCATGGATCAATCGCGACACGATGAAAGCGGACGGTCGATTCGATGCCTTGTTGGATCGCTGGACTCAAATGGAATCTCGCTTCGAAACGCTCAGTGGTCAATCGGAGCTAAGTGATGCAGAGAAGCAAGAGCTCGATCGCCTGAATGGCCAGATGCGAGGAAATTCTCGTCCCGGTAATATTTACAATGGTGTTCTTAAGAGCCATCTAGGTTATGGCATCAAAGGTGCGATTTGGTACCAAGGTGAATCCAACGCGGGGCGAGCTTATCAATATCGTGATCTCTTTCCCTTCATGATTGACACCTGGCGCAAGGAATGGGGTGAGGGCGATTTTGCCTTTTACTGGGTTCAATTGGCCGACTTCATGGCTGAAAAAGGAGAACCCGCAGACAGTGCATGGGCCGAGTTGCGTGAAGCCCAAACGATGACCATGGATCGGCTACCCAACACGGGCGAGGCAGTCATTATCGACATCGGCGAAGGAAAAGACATTCACCCTCGCAACAAAGTCGATGTGGGCCGCCGTTTGGCTCGCTGGGCTTTGGCAAAGGACTATGGAATCAACGTACCTTGCCAGAGTCCACGTTATCAATCGATGACTAAGGAGGGCAACAAGATTGTGCTGAAGTTTGACCATGTGAATGGCGGATGGCGTCCATTCGACGTCAATGAGCCGCTCGGATTCGCGATTGCCGGTGAGGACAAAAAATTTGTCTGGGCCAAGGCAAATATTCTCAAAGACGGCCGAGTCGAAGTCTCAGCCGATGCGATTGCCGATCCCGTGTCCGTTCGCTATGCCTGGGCGGACAATCCCATTTGCAATATGTATAGCGTCTCCGACTTGCCGCTCACTCCCTTCCGTACCGATGATTGGGATGGCGTAACGAAGAACAGTCAATAACAGCATTCTGCTAGAACTCCATTCGATAGCGTGGCCAGCCAATGGTCACGCTATTTTTTTGCTGTTGCATTTTTTTGCTTCCACCTTTTTTGTTGTCCTATCACAGCATATCCATAGGGTCGATATCGATAACGTATTGAATGTCGCTTTTCGCAGGTGGTTTGAGATCTGCTGTAGCGCGGCGAATCACCGCGCCTAGAATGGCTGCTTCGGTGCACTGCATTAAAATATGAAAGCGAAATTTTCCACGCAATCGCGACATCGGTGGCGGGGCTGGTCCGAGGATCCGAACTTCGGCACCTTGGAGCGTCCGAATGGCCTCCAGTCGTTCCACCAATGATTCCGCAAAGCGTTCCGTAGCCCCTTCGTCGGGACCACGAATGATGATGCGGGCAACGCGACCGTAGGGTGGATAGGAGTACTTCTTTCGTTGCTCTAATTCTTGTTTTGCAAAAGTTTCATAATCATGTTGTGACGCGGCTTGAATCGCTGGATGCTCGGGTGAAAAAGTTTGTACCAGCACGCGACCTCCGCGCTCGCCTCTGCCGGTGCGACCTGCCACTTGAGTCACCAATTGGAAAGTCCGTTCGGCGGCGCGAAAGTCGGGGAAGTGCAGGGCGGTATCCGCATTGATCACGCCGACCAAGAGAACATTGGGAAAGTCGAGTCCCTTAGCGATCATCTGAGTGCCCAACAGAATTTGCAGTTCGCCCTTTCGAAAAGCGGATAGTACTCGTTCGTGACTACCGGCCTTCTTCATCGTATCGCTATCCATTCGCGCCACGGCCGCATCGGGAAAGCGTGCTTTCACTTCGACCTCTAATCGCTGCGTTCCTAGGCCCCCATAACGGATTCCATCGAATTTACATTCGGGACACCAGGGCGGAGTCGGGATTTGGTAATCACAGTAATGACAAACAGCTTTGCTCCCATCGCGATGGTGTGTCAGTGGCATGTCGCAGTCGGGGCAACCGACGACATGTCCACACGCGGGACATTGAATCGAAGTGGCAAAGCCACGTCGATTCAGCAATAAGATCACTTGCCCTTGTTCATGGAGTGTTTGACCAATGGCTTGCTGCAGCGGCTTGCTAATGGCGCCACTGGACCGTTTTTCTTTAAGGCGCAAGTCGACCAATTGCACATCGGGTAACGGACGATTCTCCACTCGCTTGGCAAGCGGAATCAAAGTGGCTCGTCCCGATTGAGCTGCGTACCACGACTCCAGCGCTGGAGTCGCTGACCCTAATAGCAATGGAAAGCCATCGATGGCTGCTCGTCGACGAGCCACATCGCGAGCATGATAGCGAGGCACGGTGTCTTGCTTAAACGACGCGTCGTGTTCTTCATCAATGACGATCAAGCCAAGATTTGGCAAGGGTGCAAAAACGGCGCTCCGCGGACCAATCACTACGTGGACTTCACCCGAAGCAATCCGTTGCCAATGATA
Source organism: Pirellulaceae bacterium (assembly GCA_041749395.1). Taxonomy (GTDB): domain Bacteria; phylum Planctomycetota; class Planctomycetia; order Pirellulales; family Pirellulaceae; genus Laterigemmans. Next base: position 31,324 of record JBGTBJ010000150.1, on the reverse strand, counting down.
GTGGCGTTCGGATGGCGACATTTGACTATGAAGTACGGCCACCGACTCGAAACGATCTTCAAAACGTTGGCGAGTTTGAGGCGTCAGGCTGATCTCGGGCACGAGAACAATCGCTTGGCGACCATAGCGACGGATATGCTCAATTGCGCGAATATAAACTTCCGTTTTGCCACTTCCGGTGACTCCATGGAGCAACAAATTGTGCGGACCACCAGCGTCGATGGTAGCCGTGATGCGTGAGAGGGCGGATTGCTGCTCCACAGTGAGCTTGACTCGCGAAGTCTCTCCGCCCGTCCGTCGCGCCTGCAAAGAGCCACCGACATCCATAACCCGTTTCAATTCGACCGATAGAAAGCCTTTCTTCTTGAGTTGCCTGATTGGTTCATCGGTGCATTCGGCAAGCGCTGATAACTGGGGAATCGTAAGCGGCTTGGCGGCGGCAATTAAGTGGCGAAGCGCTGTTCGTTGTTTGACGGGCAGAGGATCCACCAGGCGATCATCGAGCGCCATCTTTGTGGGTAACACAAAGGCTCGCTCACGCGTTCCGGCCGAACCACGGACACCAGCAGGAATCAGGGCATCGAACACTTGACCAGCAGGCGCTTGGTAATAATGGGCCATCCCCAGGACCAGCTTGACCATTCCCGGACTGCAAAGGGGACTGTCGTCGACCAACTCCGCAATGTCCTTCATCGAACGCCCGGCCTGTGCTCCTGTGACCACTTCGGTGCACCAGCCTTGGACCGCACGATTGCCTCGGCCTAAGGGAACTCGCACTCGCATGCCTGGGGACACCTTATCCACCAAGGCAGGAGGAATTCGATAATGAAAGGGACCGAAGGGTGCTTCGCTGAACACGACTCCAGCCGCGATGCTCGCCTCATCCGACTCTACCTCCCAAGGAGGCGCATCCAATTCGAACAGCTCACCTTGCGTTGCGTCGTCTTGCGGTTCGCTGGCAGACATCGTAGGAATGAGCTTTCACGCAGCATGAATGGAGTGATGGGGAACGGATCTCCGAGGAATCGATTGCTATTATCGTCGCATGCAGGGACACCTTTGGTCAGGGGCGAACCCAAAAAAGTCTTAAAATGCAAAACTCTTGAAAAATTCAACTCGTGCCCGAAAATCTTTGTGACCAGGGAGCAAATTGTGCGTTTGGGAATTTTTGGTGGCTCCTTTGACCCGGTTCATTACGGCCATTTGATACTAGCAGAGACTTGCCGCGAACATTTGGCACTGGACCGGGTACTGTTCATTCCGGCATCGACATCACCGCTGAAATTGAGCGGTCCACGAGCTTCGGCAGCGCACCGCGTCGAAATGTTGCGATTAGCAATTGGCGGCTCATCGCATTTGGTTGTGGACACCTGCGAACTGGATCGCGGTGGCGTCAGCTATACCTTGGATACCGTCCAATCGATCTTGGACCGTGATCGTCCGAGTAGCTTGCATCTGTTGATTGGAGCGGACAGTGTGAGTGCATTATCGGCGTGGCGAGAACCAGCTAAGTTATTGACATTGGTCCAGCTGGGAGTCGTGCAGCGAGCCGGTGAGAGCAGGCTCGATTTCGAAGCGACCAGAGAATTACTATTACCTGCGGACCGCGAGAGATTCTCGCCTCAGCTAGTCCCGATGCCTGCGATAGGAATTTCGAGCACGGAGCTGCGAAATCGCGTTGAGGCAGGAAGCAGCATTCGCTATCGAACGCCGCGCGGAGTGGAGGCCTACATTGCAGCGAACGCGCTGTACCACTGATTAGAATTCTGCATCCATTCCCAGTCGGGACCGGAGAATATCAAACTCGCGGAAAAATCGTTCGCTGCTACTATGCACGTGCTCGGCTTCCGTGATGAAATGAATATCAGGAGTCGGGTAGACGTCGTTGCGAATGAAAATTTCTTCGAAGTTTTCCAATGGCGTGCCATAGGCAATCAACAATTTGTGCTCGTCAAACTGCACTTCTTGGCGACGACGTGGGTTGACCACGGCGACTCCACAGCAGCCATCATGGAGCAACAATTCTTCGAATTCCACCAGTACGCTTTTCAGTACGGGGAGATCGATATGTTCGCGATAATAGTCCTGGTGTCCACTACCGCCGTTGTGGCTGGATTCCAGCACGACATCAACGACGGGGCCTAACTGATCAATCATTTCGAGAAATGTGTCGATCAGTGAGTTCCGAGTGGCGGATGCCATTAAAACGGGGATGCGTTCACCACTGGTCTCGTCATGGTATTCGTCATGACGAAATCCTTGTTTTGGTACTACTTGCAAGTCATACGATGGCCGTACGGCGTCCGTTAAATCGAACACGCCATAGCGGTCGATTCCCATGTGAGCCTGTAGCTCTTCGTCACCCAACTGCTCAAAGCTGTTGGCGGCGTTTGGGCGGATAACACCTTCCGGTCCAGTGCTGCGGAGGATCCGCTTGAGGAAACCCATGTTTTCTCTCGGTCGATTTCGTTTCGGTATGTAATGCCCGGCGGGCAAATGAACATCGGTGTCGAATCAAATCGATCGACAACTAACGTTAGGTCACGCCGAGAGGGCACTACCGTCGACCGAACAAGTTCTCTTCATTGACATTCCTTATGGGGTCGTCATATTCGCGCTGATCGGTGCAACAGGTCGTTTTTACGCAATGCACAGCCTCTTCGAGACCCTCATGGGGATGGCCACTGCGAACCTTTCGAGTCCAAATTGTAAAAAATGCCCCCCACACTTCATTTCTCAAAGCGCTTTTCGTATCGCAATCACACCACTTTTGGTGCCTCAGTCGCTATAATCTTGTGTTGTCGCTAATCTCCTGATCTGGCTGTGCGACCCACAACAGGGCCAGCCCCCATACCAGTTCTATCTCTACCCTATGCACTGCTTGAATTCTCCCATGATGTCCAGCTCGGTGAATGCCAAGGTCGGCGCCTCTCGGCAGGCCAGCATTTGGATCGTTACGTTGCTCTTCACCCTGGTGCTGCAAGCGGGTTGCAAGCCCCCACCACGGCCGATCATTCAAAGCAACAAGAGCAAATCGACAAACAGGGATACCAATCGAACTGCGGAAAAAACAAAGTTCGATATCCAACCGCCCAATATTCCGCTGAAATTTGCGATCGAAGCACCCTTGAACTTATTCGATGCCTACTATTTCAATGGCGAGCAGATTGGTTACAGCCATATTGAATCCGAACTTTTGCCAGCAAAGCAAATCGTTCGCTACAAAGTAACTGAGAAGCTTTATGTCAAGCGTGGCGACATTGTCCAACATCACGAACTAATTCAATCCTCCGAGGAGACCACCACAGGACAACTGCTCAGCTTTCAATCGGACCTGGTGGTCAACGATGAGAAAACAACGACCACTGGCCAGGTGAAGGGCAACCAGTTGCTTGTCGGTACGACTAAAGCTGGGACAACTACCAATCGCACTGTACCCTGGAGCACCAATTACAGGGGGTTGCTGGGACTGCGACAATTCTTACATGAATCACCTCCCAAGGTTGGAAAAACGCACACCATCGCCGTCTTGGCACCCCTGTTCTATGACTTGGGACAGATTGAATTGAAAGCGATTGGTAGCGCGGCGGTTCCACTCGTAACCGGAGAGACGGTCTCTGCTCTGGAAATCGAAACCGTCTCATCGATCGCTGGCAGCAATATGCTGCAAACCTTTGCTTGGATCGATGAAGACGGGAACCTGCTAAAGAGCTATGTGCCATCGTTGCAATTGACCATCATTGGTGTCGATGAAGAGACGGCCCGGTCCTTTGAAACCCCGCAACAGGATGTTTTGGCGGCCCTTTCTATTCCCGTCACCCATGAAAATATCCCCAAACCTGACAATGCGGGGAGAGTGGTTTTTTCCGTGACCGCGACCGATCCCAAGGTGCTCGATGCGATTCAGCCCCAACCAGGTCAGCTTGTCAAAGTGGGTAGTGAATCGAACAAATTTGTCGGCGTCGATTTTCGCAAACCGGACCCTTTTCCTGCGTTAGTTCCATCTCCTGGTGATTCGTCCCCCAGCCAATTGATTGAGAGCGAGGACCCGCAGGTCGCGGGGATCGCGGGAAGCGTGATTGCGACGGGCAATAAATTGGCATTGGCAACTGAATTGTCCAAAGTCGTTTATGATCAACTCGTAAACAAGAATTTGAACAGCGGATTCGTTTCAGCTGCCTCCGCCGCGACCAGCCGCAGTGGGGACTGTACAGAGCATGCACTTCTCCTGACAGCTTTCTGCAGAAATCGTGGAATTCCAGCGCGCGTCGCAGTCGGATTAATTTATGCGCCCAGTGGCGACTCTGCCGAGATGCGCTTTCACATGTGGACCGTCGCGTATGTCGATGATGGTTGGATCCACCTCGATGCCATGCAGCCCAATGGATTGGCGTCAGCCGATCGCATAACCTTGCTGACAGACGATTTGTTCACGGGTTCGGAATACTCTTCCGCAATGGTGGTGGCTGGCTTGGCGGGTAAATTATCCGTGGAAATTAAGCAAGTAGATCCTCGACCCGCGCCTGAAGTGGTTCCGGATTCGGCCGATCCTTTAGAGCGATTGCTGAGAGGTGAATGATGGTTTCCGGAGTAGTGACTTGCCAATATTCCTATCGATGATGCGAAAGCCAGTGATACGAAAGCCCGTTGAGCTGTAACAACTTCACGGTACAGCAGCGAACCAACACACTCAGAGGAAGATCCCTATGCCCCCCGTCGACCCTGCTGCTAACACGTCCACTGGGATCCGTGTCACCTTTTTGGACCAAACAGGGGCCAAATCTGTGGAGGCAGTAATCGCTCCACCTGTCGTGGTTGCACGCATCATTCCGAACCTGATTACCAAGCTCAATCTTCCCATTACCGGACCTGATGGCCAGCCAATGACTTATAGTCTGGACCATAAAGAAGGTGGTCGGAGACTTCGTGAGGACGAAACATTACTGGATGCTGGCGTTACCGACGGAGACCATCTAATCGTTTATCCAGAGATTGTGGCAGGATAATAGGCAGTAAAATTGCAGATCGCTAAGACGACAACAAATTACGTTGGCGGCACATGCCCTCAGGGTTAGCCAGCCAAGGCAGCTTTACCGGTCGTGAGTTTTATCGATGCATTCTTCATCCCACTCGAATATGACTCCTCGCCGACGACGCCTCGAAAGTGATCGAGTGCGACTCCTCAGCCTTGCTTCACAAAGTTCTATTTTCTCGTTCGATGTGGCTCATCCCATGCCGTCCGTGGGCCCACCGGAAACCTATCGCATCTATTTCCGCGGTCAGAGCCTGCAATTGGCGAGTGGCAAATCGGGCGACCAAGTGCGTTCCCATTTCGAACATGAAGTGCTGATCCAACTGGTTGCCGAATATCCCAGGTCAGCACCCCACATGCGCTGGCTAACGCCCATATTCCATCCCAACATCAGCGCTGCTGGCGCCGTTTGCCTCGGTGGCTGGGGCACCCACTGGGCGCCTAGCCTGCAATTGGATCGACTATGCGAGATGCTCTGGGACATGCTGCGATTTGCTAACTACGACACGCGCAGTCCTTTCAACCAACAGGCCGCAGTCTGGTTGCGCAATCAGCGAGAATTTCGCTTCCCGCTCGACCCCAGAGACCTACGAGACCGTCCTCTTATCGATGCGACTCTCGCCCCAGCCGAAGATTCGGACGAGCAATCCTATGCGCAGGCAGAACTAATCGACGATACCGAATTGTCTCAGGCGGTTGCCAATTTGCGGACCGATTCCATGCGATTTGAGCCTACGGTGCTTCATTGGCCCCGCTCACCGAGTGATGCACCGAATCATCCAGAAGCTATCAACAGCGATCAGACCCATGAAGCAACGCCCACCACGACTTCGCAACCCACGACTTCGCAACCCGACATCCTCTTTCTTGATTGATCCTAATTTTGTCCGACGACAATCAACCCATTCGTATTGATGATGAGGATCGCTACGATTCACTTCGATTGATCCCTTGGTGGGACCAAGATCGCTTGGCCCGCTGCCGGGTACTCGTCGTTGGTGCAGGGGCCCTGGGCAATGAAGCGATCAAGAACCTCAGCTTGTTGGGCGTAGGACATATTGCAATTGTCGATATGGATCGCATTGAGTCGTCAAACTTATCCCGTTCCGTCCTCTATCGACAGTCGGATGCGGGTTGCCTCAAAGCAGAAGTGGCTGCGCGGCACGCTCGAGAAAGCAATCCGACCGTGAATGCGGTTGCCTGGCCCTACAACGTGATTCATGGCGTGGGATTAGGCTGGTTTGCCGATGCCGATTGCGTGCTCGGGTGTCTCGACAATCGCGAAGCGCGACTATGGGTCAATCGATGTTGCTGGAATGTGGGAACGCCTTGGATCGACGCGGGCATTCAAGAAATCAGTGGTGTGGTCCAAGTCTTTGAACCTCCCGATGGAACTTGCTATGAGTGCGGAATGAAAGAGGCCGATTATCGCTTGATCAATCTGCGTTATTCATGCCCGCTGTTAAAGGAAGAAGACATGCGGAAAGGTCGCGTTCCGACGACACCAACGATCGCATCGATTATCGCCGGATGGCAAGTTCAAGAATTGTTAAAGCTGATTCATCGCCTTCCCTCGGCCGCATCCAAAGCAATGGTGTTTCATGGTATGACCAATCACGTCTACCAAACGCGTCTTCCACGCCGAGACGATTGCCTTAGCCATGACTCTTGGGGGCCAGCATTAACCTTGCCGCACATTAATGCCCAGCACACCGTCAAGGAACTTTTCCAAGCTGCCTCCGATGAAGCCCAGTCGCCAGCGCGTCGATTGCGACTATTGCGTGATCTATTGATTGGGCTCTCCTGCCGACCTTGCGGAGTACAACAAGATCTTTGTCAGCTGCGCAGTGCCACGTCTGCCTCGCTGGCTCATTGCCCCCAGTGCCAACAGGTCATGTCACCTGCATTTACCAGCGAAGTCACCGCGGACACGTTTGCCAATCATTCGCTTTCGTCGCTCGGTATCCCTATGGCCGATGTCCTACAAATCGAATTCGAACACGATGTGCGAAATTATCGATTGTCCGATCCCGTTTATCCTTCGCTCTCTGACGTAAGCAACGTCTCATGACCGATAGTTCACCGGATGAATTTGTTTTTGGCGAAGTCCAATCCGTCACAGATGCTCAGCTCACTACGTCACCCAAAGACAATGGACACTGGGCAGTTTGCCCCGTAATCTATCGCCCCTCATCTCACACCCTTCCCACCGAAGTATTTCTTGATCTCGATACGATGCTCGATATGCAAGAGCACGCTGCTGAAGATACAAGCGTGGAACTGGGTGGCATCTTGTTGGGGCAGAGAGGCATTCATCCAGATGGTACACCGTTTGTTCAAATCTGTGATGCACTCCGTGCCAGGCACTATAGGGCCACGCGAGGGAGCTTTACTTTTACTCACGAAACCTGGGCAGATCTGCAACGACAACGCAGCGCTTTACCGCAAGAAACTGAAGTGGTTGGATGGTATCACACGCATCCCGGCTGGAGTGTGTTCCTCAGTGATATGGATGTGTTCATTTGCGACCATTTCTTTGCACATCCCGATGATGTTGCCCTGGTAATTGATCCCACGTCGGGTGATACGGGGCTATTCGTTCGCCGCAGCACACCACCGGAACGCCCGCCATCACGACTCGACAGTTATTCCCTCTATAGCCATCGCAAGCGAATCGCAGACTTAACCCAATGGGCATCGTACTTTTCTGGAGCCCCTAACATGAATCCTTCACCTGCAGTTTTCCCTGGTCGTGGATCGGCACCCGTTGTCATCGCCTCCCCCAATGATGGTTCTGCCAACAGTCGTGCCGCCATCATGTGGCTCATGGCGGCAGTGATTTGCGGTCAATTTGCCCTCATGGCTGCTTTGATCCTCAACTCGCTCAACCCGACTGCCACGCCCATCGTCAATGCCAAGCCAGATGAGCTCGTCATCCGCGAACAAGTGGTTGACTCGATGTTAAAAACTCTGGCCACTGGAGGACCCGAGATGGCGATGAATAACTATCGTCAAACAGAGTTGGATAACGCGGAGCTGCGCGCTACGCATCTGGGGCTCATGGCACACATACAAGGACTCGAACAGGCTCGACTACAAGCCAGCTCGCAAGAAAAGCGAACTTCACTGGAGCTCGCCTCGATTCGCAAGAAGCTGGAAGAGACCCAAGCAAAGCTTGGCGCTACCAAAATAGCTGCAGACTCATCAACCTCTGCAGACGCGTCCGACCCAAGTGAAAAATATTGGTACCAATTGGATTGGACCGCGTTCGGTCTCGGCGGTGGCATCGGCTTGCTCATGAGCGCCGTTGGAGTGGTCTTATGGACAAAGTACAACACGACAGAAAAAAATATTTCATTAAATCGCTCCGCTACGAATTCCTAAACCGATTGGCCTGAGGCGAAGGAGTACCCCGCAATTGTGGAAGCTTTGAATGTGATTCTATTCATTCTTTTTGTTGCTTTGGTCCTATGGACCATTTTCCGTCGCGGCAAACGGCTGGCTGCAGTTGCGCTTCGTGGTCTAGCCATGCAAAAAGGAGGAATCTACCGCTCTACGGGTCTCTTTGGGTATAGCAAGGTATCCATCTCCAACGGTGTCCATTCCATCCAGGTCAAATTGACCAGCAACTCTTGGCTCGGCAATGAATTCATAGCGACGTTTCAAGCTCCCTGGAACGGTAACCGCCCCCAATTGCCCCTGGGGCGCCCTTCGGAGATTGCTGTTGCTAATCACGCAAAAATGACACCAAGCAAACTAACAACATCAACGCAACTTTCGCTCGATGGAGAACTTGGTAAAACGGCATCGCAATTAGAACAATTCACAGCAGTATCTGAAGCAAATCTTTGGACGCAAGGAAATCAGTTCTACTCGCAAGCAATACTCAACACAGCAGCAGTACCTCAGGTCGTTCACTGGATGGAGCTTGTCCTCAGACTTTACAGTCTCGTCGCGGCTGAAACGGAGGCAGGCATTCAATTTTCAAGCGCTGAAGCCGATCAGTCGCCTCAGGCTATTTGCCAAGTGTGCGGAATTCCCCCGATACCCAGTGAATCCGTTCTATGTCGTTTGTGTGGTGCCCCGCATCATGCTGATTGCTGGGAATACAACAAAGGTTGCGCCATCTACGGATGCCGCGAGAAAACCTACCGACAAGACATGCAATAAAGTCGTCGTTACGACGCAAGATAGCGTTCGACTTCGGACAGCAATGGATCGATGGTCTGCTCTTGGATGCGGTGAGGCGGTTGCCATAAAAACCATTGTGCCGACTCATGCTCGGTACACCGAATTTCAACGGCCTGAGGCATTCTGGCAAGAAAGTAATGGACCCGCTTTTGCACGGGCGATGGCTCGCTTCGGTACTGTACCGGATACTCCAGCGTGTATTCGAAACCGTGATCCATTTCAACGTCTTGTGCGGATATCCCTGTCTCTTCTTCCATTTCACGCAACGCTGTCTGCAGAGGCGATTCACCAGCTTCTGCATGTCCCTTCGGCAAATCCCAACGATTGCGATGCCGCATCAAGAGGAATTGCTGGGGTTCGCCCGTGGTCAAAATCAAGACACCGGCGGCTACCCTCGTTTTTGGGCTCTCCATACCATCCCCCCCTCAGCTCTTGCGGCTTTGCTACAGTACTGAGCATTAAAAATCACACACAAGGAATTAGACCATGAAGATCTATACACGGACTGGCGACGCAGGAAGCACGGGATTGTTCGGTGGACCCCGCGTCTCTAAAGATGATGACCGCATTGAGGCTTACGGTACAGTGGACGAACTCAATGCCCAACTTGGAGTCATTCGCGCCTCTGGAATCCCTGCGGATATTGACCAACAATTGGCTACCATCCAGAGCGAGTTATTTTCAATCGGTGCGGAACTCGCCACCCCGGATCCCGATCAACATCACCTCAGGACCATCGACCAATCGCATATCGAGTCTTTGGAAAAGTGGATCGATGCGCATGAGACAACGCTGACTCCTCTAAAGAACTTCGTCTTGCCGACCGGTACGATGGGTGCTTGCCAAATGCATGTGGCCCGGTCCGTTTGTCGCCGGGCGGAACGTCGCGTTGTCACACTCGCCAGACGACATGAAGCGGCCGTTTCCGAAGAACTTATGATCTACTTGAATCGCCTCAGCGATTTTCTCTTCGTACTCTCCCGCGTGGCCAACCAACGCGCTGGAATTGCCGATGCCCCTTGGCAAAGTCCGCGCCAGCACTAAGTGGGAGATTGTGGATTGTCCGAGCAGCAAAACGATGCATGGAACTCCAAGATCGCTGGCAATTTTCACCCGCCGCGTCAAATCAGGCGACAAAGCACGAATAATTCGAGTATCATCGAAAGATGCCCTATACTCGAAAGTGAACGACCATGAAAAAACGCACTGTTACGCTGTTTGCTCTACTGGGCTTTCTATCCTCCGGCCCATTGAGCCCCTGGTCGTTCAGTGCTGAGAGACTTTCGTTTGAGACGGTTGAACTGGATTCGCATATTGGCGATGTCTGCTATGCCGTAACCTCGGCCGACGTCGACGCGGACGGAGATCTCGATGCGGTAGCCATCAGTGAAAATCAAGCTGTTTGGTATCGCAATCCGGAGTGGACCAAACAGGTCATGGTCAGCGACGTATTTCCCCGGGATCTCGTTTGTATTGCTCCTCACGATATAGATGGAGATGGTCTTGTGGATTTCGCAATCGGGGCAGGGTGGCCACAAAATGGTGGCACTTTCCACTGGATTCGACGCCGCGAATCTTTGGACCAACCCTGGATCCCCCACAATATTGCTAGCGAACCGTGGACACATCGCATGAAATTCGCAGATATCTTAGGGACCGGCCGGCCGCAGCTCGTCGTTTCGCCCCTCAACGCTTCTACCGGAACCGGCGTCCGTTTGTTAGCTTTCCCGATTCCTGCCGATCCGCAAAATGGTCCCTGGACTCCCATCGTGGCCGACGGATCACTAAACCGACTTCACAACCATTGGCATTTGCAGGAACCAGGTGCAATGCGGGCAGAAACGATCACGGCCAGCGAAGAAGGAATTTCGCGACTCTCTCCATTGCCTGCGGGTGGATTCGAACGAGTCTCCATCGCGGCAGGCGCGAGTGGCAAACAGCCCACCGACCGCGGTGCCGGCGAAGTCAAAGCGGGCCGACTTGCTTCGGGCCAAGCCATTCTGGGAACCATCGAACCAATGCATGGTAACCAAGTGGTGATTTACTTGGTCAACCATCCTTACCAACCCACCAACGGCGCGCGAATTGTCCTGGATGAGTCCTTCAATCAAGGACATGCTATTGCCTTCGCCGACCTCGATGGCGACGGTTCCGATGAACTTATCGCAGGGTTCCGCCAGCCAACCCAAGGAGACGATCCAGGTCCTGGCATTTTTATCTATCGAGCCACCGATACCGAAGGTCGCTCATGGGAAAAATCGACTCTCGATGCGGAGCGAATGGCGTGTGAAGACTTGACATGCGGTGACTTCAACGGCGATGGAAAAATGGACATTCTGGCCGGAGGCCGTGCCAGCCAAAATGTTCGCCTCTACTTAAATCAATCGCCGCAACAGCAGGCTCCATCAGAAGACGCCAATGATGCCCAATGAAGTGGCTTGTAACGCCTGTCGCAACCACGGAATCGTCGCTGAAAAGCACTGCGCAAATCCAGTTTGGTAATCGGGCATTGTCGCAGCAACTTGCATAGCGATGGGAATTCCTCCCTCGATTAAAACTGCTCCTGAAGTCCCCGGAGCAAACGGCGTGGGGCCCAGCAACCTGCCGCGTTGACTGATTTGTACGACATGTTGCAAGTTACCCAGTGTTTCGATCGTTCTCTGCGGGTAGTAGCTATCCAGTTCCCACTCGCCCGTCTTGCGTAATGAATGAATATAACCATGCGAGCCACTACGGATCCAACGCATGATGTCTTGCTCGCGCACTTCAGATAGGTAGCCCAAGTTAGGTCGCATCAAGAAACCACTTAACCACAATCGTTCGGCACCAGTCTCCAATACTGCACAATCGGGGCCCCCTGGTAATCGCCCTTTGACCAGTATCCGACCCTCGATGCTCGCTGGTCCCTGATTGCATTTTGCTAGTCGCTCGATTGTCGTACGGCGCTGTAGCGGACCAGAAACGGCATGAGCAACCGTGACCAAACCCCAACGCCAACGAGAGTCTTCCCAGTCATCGGCATTGGGTGATGAGGGAGCCGGACGCGTATTGGACCAACGAATGACCAGTGCTGAAGTTGCGCCAATCCCTGCATGATCGACTGCCACACCTACCGGTCCAACGCTGGGCGATTCAATGACGTCCGTCGCAATACTCATCACTCGATATCGCCCCGAACCTGTCTGCAGGAGCCGTACAGACTCTATTTCGGGTATGCGTCTATCCGGAGAAACGCGTCGAGCCTTGCGGCGAACCACAAATCTAGCAGTCATCCCGGCGTATCGAATGCCCGCGGTTACCTTGGGACCAAATCCAATCGCAACATGATTCCCATCATCGCGAGCTCGAGCTCGACGCTGCAACGTGTGCTGCAGTTTGCGGAGATCCTCGATGGTTACTTCGCCAAGATCGTCGCTGTGCATCATTCCAAGACAACTTGATACAAGAAACGACCTTGCGATAAGTCGCCAAGCAATTTGATTGCTTCAGCTCGTACGGGCTCGCTATTAAAAACCGAAGCCACGGCAATCGACGCATTCAGTCTTGGATTCCCCGCTACATCCACCCACGTCATTTGCACGCGTTCAGTCTCTGGAAAATGTGTCAATAACGCCGTGCGCAGTTCGACCTCCAACCGAGCAGCAAGCGCAGTCCGCCCTTGTTCGCTTTGCACATCGAACGGGACCCCAACTTCCGATTCGTAACTCGGTTCACGCAGGGAATGCACACCACTGGTTACTATATCTTCGAGACCACTATTGCCAGCCGCATTCCTTGCTTGGTCGCTTTCAGTACGGATGGAATCAAGCGGCTTGAATACCATGCGGCCCTCCTCAAAGGTCAGGCCAAATAATGGCATCATTGGATCGCCGCAACATGCCTTTTGGCCGCCGCCCATCGTTGTGGGACACATTTCATAGGGCAGAAACCCGATGTATCGAAAGCCATACAACCGTTTGCGGCCATCGGGCCCGCATCCAATCACCGACTCGTAGTACCCAATAGGCACGTCGGTTGCCGCTACTTTAAACTCAATGTCATTTTCACTGTCGGCACCCTTCGCCGTTGGCACTGCGCTGCCAATCGCTTTGATTACATCCGCCGCAGCTGAAATATTTTCATCGGTCTGACTATCCAATTTTTGGTTGATCTCGGTCAGATTCCAGCCATCGTCCAACTTGATAGAGACATCTGCGATCCCCAAACCGGGTCGAACGTCGATCGAATATTCCTCTGAAAAGTCAGGCAAGTATTCTAAGTTGATCGACACGAAACCAGGCTCAACCTTTATTGCGTTCTTATTCGCTGAAGTGCTGACTTGGACTTCCGCCGGGACCACTTTCAAATAGGGCTTTGGTCGGTAATAGCGAATCCCTTGATCCTTTGGACCAGGATTCGCAATCACTCGCATCCGTGGTGTACATCCAAGCAACCCAATCGCAATCGAAAGGATCATGGCGATCGTAGCAATCCGTTGTTGGCTCATCAGTAGCATCCTATCGAAGACCAGGGTTACACCACCTGTATCGGCAGTGACGCCACCTCCCCCTATAGGAAACCACTCCAGCGTTCTGGTTGTAACGATTAGGTAAACTCTTCAGCGCATTTGCATGCGCTAGGGCCTCAATTAGGTGCGGGCACGTCACTGACGTAGAGGTTGGCTAAATCCAACTCCCCCTGTGCCACGATTGTCAGTGGTCCGCGCGACGCCACGCTTGTCGAAATTTCCTGCTCCAACACAGTCTTTCCATTGATTGCGAGCCGACATTGCTTTCCAAATTGTGAAAATTCCAGTCGGTCCCATGAGCCTGGTTTGGACAAGCTTTTGGCTACATCGGCAACGGCAGTATCCACATGCAGATTCCGAAACGAAATCACCATCTGACTCGCGTCATTCGGTCGCTTGAAATCAACAACGAACTTGGCGTCGTCCCACTGTGTGTCGCTGGTGAGTATCGAATCGGCGGAAGCAGCGTCTACAGCAGGCCGATGAGCCAATACCCAATCGCTCGATTTCCACGACGTCCCTGAGCTCACTCTCCAACCACTCAGATCGATACCTTGGTAAAGACTGCGGTAACCCCGATTCGAAATCGCGACCTCACTTGGTTCTATCGGCGTGTCGGGCAGCTCCTTGATTCGCACATTCCGATAATGCACGACGCCACCCTCCGACTCCAAACAGATGTATCCCTTTTTGGGATTACATTGGACACCACGTGTGACCAGCACTCCGTTGACGAACAACGACAATTCACCGTCGTTACCAACGATCCTATAGTGGTTCCACTCGGGACTGGGCCGCGACAAACTCTGAGTGGGGAAAGCGCGATCTCCTCCGCGTCCATTGATCGGCGTCATCTTTGCGCCATGAATGGGAAAAATATCACCGTGTGTGGTATGAGCTTGAGATTGTCCATACGCATTCTCCAGCACTTGCACTTCGATACCACGATGAAAGGGAACTCCCTTTGCCGTAATGTCATCGGCCCAAATAAATATCCCAGCGTTTCCCCCAGGGACAAGGTGGCGCCATTCCAGCTCCAGCACAAAATTCTGATACATTCGCTCGGTTCGCAATTCACCGATCGGCTTCCCGCTGCAGACCAACAATTCTCCCTCGACCACCCATGTCGATTCGGCCGTGTTGGTCCGCTTCCAACCTCTCAGATCTTTTCCATTGAATAGTGGCTGAAACCCATCTTCCTTGCCAGCTCGTGGACGTTGACGGGCGGGTAGGGGCACGCCCGTTTCTCGATCAAACTCATCGGCCGACCGCATTGTTCTCGCCCCATCCTCCGTATCGATACGCCATTGATCGATCAGCTTTCGATAGGCAACAAGTGTCTCAGCTAACGTCCTATCCGTCGCCACAGTCCCGATTGCAAGGTTATGGAGCTCGTCGGGATCCGCTTCCAGGTCATACAACTCTTCGACGGGGCGAGGTGCGACAAAGCACTGTAGCTGAATCTCATCCAACTCACCTGCATCTCTCAAGCGACGCATTTCAACAAACGTATCACTTCTTACCGCATCGGCTGGCGGAGTAAGCGAAAGGTTGGAATCAAAGTTGCGAATATACTTGTACTTTGCCGAGCGGACCGCGCGTTGATAGGCATCATAATCGTGCCAATTGTGTTCCGCAAAAACATACTCGCGATGCGGCTTGTCTGGATCCCCCAACACTGCCTGAAAAGACTTGCCTTGAATACTTTCCGGAGCCACCGCACCCGCTAGATCGAGAATGGTTGCAGACAAATCGATAGAGCTGACCAATGCGTTGGTTCGCACTCCTTCCGGTACTCGACCTGCACAACGCACAACCAGCGGAGTGTGTATCCCACTATCGAACAGAGTGGTCTTGCATCTTGGAAACGGTCTTCCATTATCACTGAGAAAGATCACATAGGTATTGTCGGCAATACCTTGGCGATCGACCTCATCCAGCACCGCTCCTATATAGCTATCCAATCGCGTTACTTCATCGTAGTAAGCAGCAAAATCCTCGCGCACTTTGAGCGTATCAGGAATAAAAGGTGGCAGTATTGCATCACTCGCCTGATGGGGTTCGGCGAGGATATTCTCAGCGTAATCGCGGTGCGGATCCAATGATGCAAGCCACAGGAAGAAAGGCTTGTCGGTGGGGCGATTCGCTAACAACGGAACCCATCCGGCGCAACCACTGGCGTTATTCTCATCCACCATGATCACTTGCTTGCCGGCCGAATCGACTGGCAATTGAAATCCTTGACTGGACGCTTCGTCCACTTTGTCGAATCCCCGCTTAGCCGAGGGCCCCAGATGCCACTTACCCGCAGCCGCCGTGTAATAGCCTTGCTGGTGCAAGACTTCGGCAAACGTTTGCTGGTCGGCAGGCAAAGGCCAGTGCAATTGCTCCGCATCGGTCGAATGTGGATATCGTCCCGTCATGATACTGCTGCGACTAGGACTGCAAGAGCTACAGGTGAGGAACGCACGATCAAAAGTCAGCCCAGCGGCCGCCAGTCGATCCAAATGCGGCGTTCGCACGCCACGATTTCCCATGAAGCCGCTATCGTTGCCACCCAAGTCATCCGCAATGATGACAATGAAATTCGGCGACAGGTCTTCTGCTCCGGATGCCGGCAAGGCAGCGACCACAGAGGTCAAAAAAAGCAAGGCAAGGAGTGAATACCGACTCATAGGAATTCCAAACAAGAACGCGTTCGATGCGGCTAATGAAACAACAATTTAACGTTGAGGACCTGGCATAAATGAACCGCCCATGCCTCCCATGCCGCCCCCACCCATTCCGCCACCGGTCTGCTGTTGATAGAAATAATCAATCTGAGCCTGTTGCTCCATCTCTTCCGTCGAAAGAGTCCGGTTGCGATCAAACTCAAGGCCGTAAGTATATTCAACATCCAACGCCTTACTGCCATTGCTATCCGCCGGCACCGTAAGATCCCAACGCAAGATACCGCGTTGTTTAGCGATCCTCTCGTAGAGGGCGTCGGTACTGAGGGGCGACTCTGGTGGTGTTAGGGTGACGGTGACATCGCGGGCTTCGTTAACAACTGGAATTCGATCGTACAATCGGAGATTCAAATCCTTCTTTTTGAAATTGGAAACTACCAAGCGATAGTTGAATTCCAGATTTCGATTTCCACCACGAATGGTGTCTTCCTTGGAACGCAACTCGCGGCGAATGCGAACCTGTTGATCGGCACCAAAGCCAACCAACAATCGCTGGCCGCTCGCGGTGGTCAACAGATTGGTTTGACCGACAAATCGATCATCTAAATAGACCGCGGCGGGTCCACCTAACAGACCCATGCTGCTGGTGTTCGTGATCTCAGCTTCTCGATAGGCGTAGCTGGTCAGCAGGGGAATCGCCAAGTGGTACATTTGACCTGCCAGTTTGAGCTCGTCAATCTGCACCAATTGTTGTTGGCGGCGCGACTCCAGGCTGACCGATTGTTCAAGGGTGTAGACTTGAGTTGCCACTTCGTCGTCTGCATCATCGGCCATTCTCGCCGCGACATTGGCTTCCGCCTCCAATTCTAAAGTCTGCAATTGGCCTGCCAACTTATTCAATTGCAAATCTCGCTGCATCGGTGAGCTTTTTGACGCTTTACCAAAGGCTTCTGTTTCAACACTTCGTTGCTGTCGACGAATAGCCTGTGCTTGCTCATTGATGTTCAACGCATCTGCAGATAGATTTCCAACTCGCTGAGCCGCTTGATTGGAAAAATCGCCCCCAGCAGAAACTCGGAAGGGTGTGAGCGAGGGGCCTGTTGCACTCACAGACGGAGAAGCAGTGGACAGCGTCAAGATCACATCATCCCACGATTCGCCACTTATCTGTTGGACCATAGCGCTATATCGAATGGAGAAATCTTGTGAATCCACGGAGCCTCGGATCGAGTACTGCGGTGCCCAACCACAGCCACCTACTAAATAATTGAGCAAGACCGTTCCACCTTGATCCGCTGGACACTCAATAAATATTTTGCTCTCGTATTGTTCTCGTTGATTTCCCGCCACCCACTGACTTATCTGATTTTCAAGAACTTCAAGCTGTCGTGTTAACTTCTTCACCTTGGCTTGCAGCTCCAATTGCTCCATCACCAGCTCACCGCGTGTCTTCATCACATAATCGGTTAACTCGATTGCTGTACTGGCATTGAGCGTACCGCGATTGAGATCATCATTCGTCTTGTGTGCGGCAAAATCACCCACATTTTTTAGCGACGCCAGGTTCTCTGACGAGACCTGCATCATTTGCTCCGCTAGTGCTTTTTCTTCACTCAATTCTTCAATGGACGCTTCCAGTTCGCGCACCTTGGCATCACTGGCCGCCAACTGCATTCGACTGGTGACCCGGACCGCGCGTACTTGGACAATTCCATCACCCTCGGCATAGACACTATCGGGTACCAGTTGATCGGGCAGATCAACGACGGTGATCACACCGGCCTGTTGATTGGGCTCAACTTTCAACTCCCGAGTAACGAGTGCTTGATTGCGATAGAGCGTGACGCGGCGAATCGTTCCGACAACCGGATTTTCTGGAGGCGCACTATCCTCCATGTTTGTTGGCTCGGGAACTGCAGCGGGAGTCGTATCGGGAACTGCTGCGGGAGTAGTGCCGGGAGTCGTATTGAGAGTAGTATTGGGAACCGCAGCGGGAGTATTGTCGAAAGGGTCGAATTCTTGAGCACTGGCAACCGGACTGGCCATAGCGGCAAATAACAGTGCAATCCAGCGATATCGCGTCATGATTTAGTAAGACCTTTAGACAAGAGTTCTGTTCCGTATTTGAATAGGTGGGACTAGCATTCTACTCCGCTCACCCACGCGGAGTCCAATAAGCCAATGGAGCACTAGATAGGAAAGCAGATAGGCTCGGCGAGTCCTCCGCGAGTCCCATCAACTTCGCGTCCGTGGACGATAGATCAGATTGGTCAAATCATCGAAAAATGTGTACAGCACGGGGATGGCCACCAGCGTCAAAACCAAGGACAAAGTCTGACCACCGACCGCCAAGACAGCAATGGATCGTCGCTCTTCCGCCCCAGGCCCTGTGGCGATAAGTAACGGTAACAAACCGGCAACGAAAGACAGAGTGGTCATTAATATCGGTCTCAGGCGGTCGCGATTGGCCTGCATGATTGCCTGATGTCGTTCGAGTCCCTGCGAACGCAGCACATTCGTATGATCGACTTGTAAAATAGCTGCCTTTTTTACGACCCCAAACAATACGAGGATGCCTAGTGCCGAATAGAGATTCAAAGTCTCACCACCCCAGTAAAGGCTGATTAAACCAAAGGGCACGGCTAAAGGCAGAGACAACAGAATGATGATGGGATAAACCAAGTGTTCATATTGGGCCGCCAAGACAATGTACATGAACACGAAGGATAAAATAAACGTCCAGCCAAAGTCCTCGAGCGTTCTTTCCAACTCGCGCCCACCACCGAGCACCGTGACATTGAACCCGGCTGGAATGCCAACTTCTTCTGCTGCCTGACGTAGGGCCTCAATGCGATCGCTCAAGGCGTATTGCCCAGTGATATTGGCTCGCAAGGCAACCATCTTTTGTCGTGCTAAGCGATCGATGCGAGAGGCCGATGTCATGAATGAAAAGTCGACGACATTGTCGATTCGCGTCAGCGCGTCACCATTGGTGCGAACGTACAATTGGGAAATCGATTGGATGTCACCTCGGTCCACTCCTACCAAACGCAGTTCGACATCGTACGCATCATCCAATTTTGAATCGCGATACCGAGAAACTCGATCATCACCCCCCACTGCCACGCGCAGCGTATCAGCGATCTCGCGCACATCAATTCCCATGGATGCGGCGCGTTCGCGCTGAATGCTGACCAGCACTTCAGGATTATCGATTTGCAACGTCGTCGCTACGTCGACAATGCCAGGGATCTCCTTGGCGCGCACTTTTAACTTGCCGCTAAAGTCTAATAGCTTGCCAAGATCAGGTCCGGTGATCGCAAAGTCAATATCTACTGGGGCCCCTTGCCGCAACGAAGTGAGGTTTCTTACGGACACTTGCAAATCGGTCGACTTTTTAAGCAACTGTCGAACTTCATCCATCTTCTGTCGTTGTGAAAAATTCCCTCGAAATGCTGCTCCGGGATCTCCCGCAATCAACGCCTGCCCCAGTCGGCCCATTGAGAACGTCCGATCGTCGCTTGGCTGCAATGCGATATAGATCTCTGCCCGATTCACGTCGCCAAATCCACGTCCGCCCGCCGTCGTCAAAACCGTGCGAATACCCTCAACCTCTGCTAATTGAGCTTCGACCCGATCAATCGTTTCACGAATCGATACGAGGCTGGTTCCGGTCCGCGCCTCCAGTCGAACTTCGAATTCAGATTCATCGACATTGATGGGGATGTAGTCGCGTTTGACCAAGGACGAAAGTGGATAGTTCGAGGCGATGACTCCAATGACGAGCAACAACACGACGTAGCGAAATCGCAAGGCTAGCGCCAGCACCCAGAGATAGACGCGTTCCACCAAGCCATAGAGTCCTTTTCGCGACGCCGGAGCTTGATTCGACGACTTGCTGGGCCGAAGCAACTTACTGCACATCATCGGGGTCAAGGAAAAACTGACTAACATGGAGACCAATATGGCTATCGTCGCCGTCATACCGAACTGAAACAACATCCGGCCCGTGACGCTGTTTAAGAACGAGACAGGCAGAAAAACAATCACCAGTGAAAGAGTCGTGGCCAAGACGGCCATTCCAATTTCCTTGGTTCCATAGATCGACGCATCGACGGGATTCATTCCCTTCTCTTCGATACAATGAAAGACGTTTTCTAACACTACAATCGCGTCATCGATCACCACTCCCACCATCAATACCAACGCCAACATTGTCACATTATTGAGGGTGAATCCGGCCCACTTCATGAAGGCAAACGTTGCAATAATCGAAGTCGGAATCGCTACGGCTGCGATCAATGTAGAACGCCATGACCGCATGAATATTAGCACGGTAATACAGGCCAAAATGCTCCCAGAAATCAAGTGTTGCTCGATCTCGTGCAGCGCGGCGACAATGTATCGCGATTGATCTTGAATCACTTGCACATCCACATCATTGGGAAGCAATTCCCGACAGCGTGGCAACAAGTCTTTAATCGCAGTGGTCACTGCGACAGTGTTCTCGCCCGATTGTCGCTGGACCTGTAGAACGACCGCAGGTTTCCCATTGAGACGTGCCAGGGTGCGGACTTCCTTCGTAGCATCTTGAACCTCTCCTAGATCGCTCAGCCTGATCGCCGTTCCGTTGCGAGTCTCCACAACTAGATCGGGGAACTCACTTGCATTGGCAACGCGTCCTAAAGTTCGCAGCGCTCTCTCTCGGCGTCCCTGATCGATTCGTCCTCCGGGTACTTCCGCATTCTGGCTCTGTAATGCGTCTCGAACATCAAGGATCGAAATGCCATATGCGGCCAAACGATCCGCTTTAACGTTCACCTGGACCGCTCTATCCGCAGCCCCTGAAATAATCACTTCACCAACCCCTCGTGAAGACTCAATCACGTTTTTGACATACAAGTCTGCCAAAACGAAGAGCTCTCGTGGCGTGCGCGGCCCCGATACGGCTAAGGTGATAATGGGGGACGAGTCTAAATCGCGTTTCTGAACTGTGGGTGGGTCTATTCCGGGCGGCAAACGACTAATAATTCCCGCTACCGAATCGCGAACATCTTGAATTGCCGCGTCTGCGTTTCGATCCAATTGAAATGTGGCAATCACAATCGACTGACCATCGCGTGATATCGATCGCAACTCCTCGATCCCTGCGACCGTTGCCACCGCGTCTTCAATCAATGATGTGACTTCCGATTCGACTTCGGCTCCTGCCGCACCAGGATAATTTGTTCGCACAAAAATCTGTGGCAAATCCATGCTGGGAAAGCGATCTACGCCCAGAGAGGGAAATGCCACCGCACCTGCAACGACCAACGCAGTGATCAACATCAATGCGAACACAGGGCGCCTAACGCAAATATTTGCCAACCAATACACGTCGAATTTCCTTAGTAGTGGTCTTGGTTGTTCAGGGGATGTTGGTCAAATCGGTGCCAGCGCCTTCAACTTCGTTTGTTGAACCCTGGGGCGGCACTTGTTGAGGCAACGATGGCTTAGCGATAACTTTGGCAATCGCCCCTTCGGATGCGTCCTTGAGAATAACATCTCCCGCCTCTAATCCACTCAGCACTTCGACCCAAGGCTCCCTCCGCGTGCCAAGAAAAACCTCTTGCTCGGCTGCCACACCATCAACCACTTTCCATACTTTTTCTGCACCGGCAAATTGCACACAGGCGGCTAGCGGAATCACTATCGCCTCCGCACTCTTATCGACCGTGACATTCGCTTCGGCGAACAAACCGGTGCGAAGAGCACTGCCAGGATTCTCGACAATCGCTTCGAAGATCAAGGACCGGCTTAATGGGTCTAGCATTGGACTGATACGAGACACAGCCACATTGCGAACACCCACAACAGACTCAATGTCCAATTCAACGCTCTGACCAATCGTCAGCTTCCTCGAAAATCGTTCCGGTAGCGAGCCCCGAAACCGCAACAGATCGGTGCGAACTACCGTAGCGATACTGTCACCCACGTTGACATAGGTCCCGGGGGATGTGGCACGACGTTGAATCTGACCATTGAATGGAGCTCGAATGGTTGCGTCCATGAGGCTTTGTTTAGCAAGTGATAGTTCTGCCTCGCGCACAGCAATTAACGCAATCTTCTCTCGCACTCCGTTCAGCGACGCGCTGTAGCGAGCTTCCGCAACACGTTCCGCTGCAGTGACCTGCTCAATCTCTACCGCTGCTACGGCCGATTCACCAGCAAGCTTATTCGTGCGCGCTAGTTTTGTCTTTGCTTCCTCCCATATCGCCTTTTCTTGACGAACCGGAGGCGCATTTTGTGGATCAAGCTTTGCAGTCGGCTCACCCACTAACAATCCCACTGCCGAACGCGTCTGTAACAACTCTGCTTCGGCTTGCTCTACTAATAATTCGAGTTCGGACGTTTCCAGCGTTGCCAGAGCTTGGTCAACAACCACATGATCACCCAGATCTACGTGAATTTCAGCAATGCGTCCAGCGACCCGCGTTCCCACTTCGGTCACCTCATCTGCCATTAAATTGCCTTGGCTTCTGGCAATTAAGGGCCAAGGCTGCAGGTCGACTGTTAAGCACTCGACTTCAATTTCTGGCAATGGAGCCTTCTCGGCCGACTCTTTCGCTGGTTCAACAGGCTTGCACCCTGACGCGGCAACAAATAGCACACCACAGGGGACCAGTAATGTCAGTACTGTTCGCATCATCAGCAACCGCATGCGGCATGTTTGCCGTAGCGATAATCGGGTTGGAGGAGTCATGCGAATTCAGTCGCGGAGGGAGGGGACTAGGGCGGGAGATAATTCACTAACAGGATACTCGGAAGTGAACCCCACGTCATTGAGAAAGGACCGCAGTATCGCTTTATAAGCGGCAAGTCGACAGCCTTTCAGGGGGCTACCCCTCACGTGACCCTGTGCAGCCTCGTTTTTGAAACTTGAGAAATTAGTTGAGACACGATGGCAACCGTGGCATCCTTGGAATAACCCAACATGGTAATGATGCCATCACCGATTTCGGCACGTGCAGTGGCAGAGAAGCGTAGTGATCGATGCGAACCAATTAGCGAGCCTCTGGGAACAGCATGCAGACCGTTTGCTGCTGGTCGCTCGCGCTTGGGGCGAATACTCAGAAGATGCCGTACAAGAAGCTTTCATCGCGTTGGCTCTGCAACATAGTTTGCCGCAAGACCCCTTGGCATGGTTGGTTCGCACGATGCGCAATCAGTTTTTGCAATGGCACCGTGCCGGTCAACGGCGTACGAAGCGAGAGCGGCAAACAGCTCTCAATCGCGATTGGTTTTACAGCGCCGATGAGTCCAAAACCCAAGTTGATGCAAACGAAGTCACTCAGTGCTTACAAGAACTGACTCGTGAAGATCGCGAAGTGATCGTCATGCATCTCTGGGCCAACATGACCTTTCGACAAATCGCAGATGTAACTGACGAATCACCCTCCACATCCCATCGACGATATCTGCGCAGTCTTGCGCAACTCAAAAACAAAGTGGATCCCATTTCACATCCAGTGCAGAAGGGAATGTCCTTATGAATCCTAACTCCGACGAATCGCTGGAAGCCATGCTGCGGACGCTTACTCCGCAACCACATCCGATGAACTCCTTGGATGCTGTTTATGCATGCGGCTTCGCAGCAGGCCAACAATCACTGCCTCAGCGAGCGACGGCACCTATGCTGGGAACAACTTGGTCGCTTCGCGATTGCATCAGAATTGCTGCGACAGTAACGGCCATATTAGGCACCGGATTGTCGGGCTACTGGATGGGCAGGGCAGGGCAGGGGCGTGAGCGTGACAGGGTCGCCGCCGTTACAGATGTAATTTCTCAAGTACCTACCGCTCCGGCAATCACTCCGGCAGAAGAGTCGAATCAGCATGCTGATACAAGGCAAGGATTCTCGGTTCACAACAATCCGAACGAACATCTTGCTACGATTCCACTCCATCACGAGTGGTGGAATGCCTTGGTGAATTACTGGCTCTTGGACGACAGCGTTTCTTCCACCCAGTCCCCCAATCAAACCTCAAGAAAAGCGATCCTGCAATCAGGACCACTGAAGAGAGAATCGGTTTTCTTTGTTTCGAGCCGAGATATAGAAAACTTTGTCTACTCAAAACCGCCTACTCGCGACTCGACAAACACGTCGAATCATGCAGTCCCTTCGCTCCCCGACCTTTCTGATCACGATAGGGAATTGAACTCTTCTTCCCACTGGACCCCTTTTTTGTACCGTCGAAACACGATTCGGTGGGACGAAGAGATCCAGTGATTCTTGCCAACACTTAGGAGCTATTTTCAATGAGTTTGTCTATTCCAAGGCTACCGTTGCGCGCGGTGGCCTGCCTCGTCTTGGGGTTCCAGACCAGCGTGTCGCTGTGTCATGCCCAGCTTCAACCAGCGATGGCCCAGCCAAGTGCTAACAATGGCGTTGAAGAACCTGCCCCAGTTGTCTGGGAGATTAGTGCTGCACCAGAAGCGAAACCGGCACTAGCCTATTCTTTCTGGCCGGACCGGAGTGAACTAGTCTCAGGGAACACCATGGTTCCTATTCAGAGATCTTTGGTTCTACTGTTGGACAAAAGCAATCGCAAGGAGCTGAATCAGCAGATGAGTAACCAATGGGACGGCTGGTTCGAAAGCTCATTGGACCAGCTCCCCAAAGAAGAAATTCGCAAGTACCTCGACGAACATCAAAGCCTGTTATCCGAACTGCATCGCGCAGAGTTCCTGCGTGATTCCTACTACGACCTTGGCTTGGAATCGATGCGAGGTCTGGAGGTCATCACATTCCTGTTGCCTGAAATACAAAACATGCGAGAACTGTCTCGCTTGTTGGTACTTGAAACGCGACTTGCCTTGGCGGAAGACCGCATCGATGATGCGATCAAATCCATTCGAGTTAACTTGCGACTGGCCGATTCTGCCGGCGCTTCTGGCGGCTTGATTATTTGCCGACTCGTTGGCATGGCAATCGCAAATATGAGTCTGGAACAAGTCCGGTCCACAATGACCCATGCTGATTCTCCCAATCTGTACTGGGCTATTGCATCGATCCCGGAATCCATTATGGACATGCAAGATGCATTGGAATATGAATCCACCATACTATCGCGCGTCTTTCCATCGATTTCGAATATTCCCGCTGAAGAAATTGCGGATAGCGCTTGGACAGATCGAATTGTTCAAGCCGCTTCTGATTTCGGAAAACTAAACGGATCGAGCACCGTTCCAACTCCGGAGATGCAGATTGCAGCCGGCTTACTCGTTATCGCTAATGCGGATTCCTCTAGACGCAAATTACTGAGCAATGAGTGGAACGCCGATCGCGTTGCAGCCATGTCCCCTGCCGAAGCCGTTGTCCGAGCGGGGGCCATTTCTATTAGACGAATCCAAGATGATTTTGGAAAATGGGCTCGACTGCCAAGGGCTGTTCGAATGCAAACTATCGAGCGATTGGAAGCAATGATGCAAAGCGAACAATTCAACAATGGTGATTTTTTGGTCGAGGATATCGGTCGATTATTAGGAAGCCAATTGCTCCCCGCTACGGCAGCCGCTTTGCGGGCCGAGCTTCGTAGCGAACAGACGATCGCTCGCCTTGCAACCGTCGAAGCCATTCGAGATTACGCGGCTATCCACGGCGCACTCCCCAAGTCGCTCCAAGATGTGACGCATCTACCCCCTTGGAACGATCCGGTCGCACTGGGCCCCTTTGGCTATGAGTTCATTAGCGATACCGAGGCGGTATTCACTTCCGTTCCAGCGACCCCCAGCGCACCTGATTCCAAGGTCATCTTGCGTTTGAGAAAATAGCCATACCAAAACAACTTCGTGAAAATTACCACTACAGACTATCGCTACCAAAGGAAACCAACATGAAGCGTATCATCAGACTGCCATTACTATTTTTCGTTAGTCTTTCGCTAGCGAACACAATCTCGCTAACCACGTGTTTCTCTCAATCGATTGCCAATCCAAACGCAATTATCGCACCCAATGCTGAAACTCAATTGTCAGATCTGCTCGCCTTCGGTCAGATCGATCTCGATCAAGTAGACGTCAATGCAATCATCAATTCCTTGGCGCCGATATCGCCCGAGTTAGACTCGGCGACTGTTCGCGTCGGCGCCGGCGGCATGGTTCAAACCTTGCGGGATGCAGGTGTTGCCAAGATACAGTTGGGAATTATTGCGAGAGCTTTTACGCGGGGAGGGCTGTGCGTGATTGTCCCTTGCAACAAAGTGGAGATTGTCGCGTCCATTGTCTCCCCAGCGCTCAGTGACAATGGTCCGCTATCTGGCTATCGCTTAATCAAGCGCAAAGACGCGGTAGTGATTTGCCCTCAAACGGTTGTCAGTTTGTTTGAAGGAGACGGACCGCTTCCCAACTTTCTTCCCGGGCCCGAATCGAAAGCAAAGCTCCAAACGTTAGGCGACTTTCCTCACTTTCTCGTATTGGAAATTCCCCCGGCGCTAAAAAAGGATATGGTCGCGATCTGGCCCGATTCCATGGAAGATCGCTTGCCTGTTCCCATTTCGCCCAAGCGGCTGGCGGCCAGTATCGACACTATCGTACTGGGGCTGCAATTGCCACCTCAGAATCGTGTCGAGATGATTTGCTTCTGCCATGATCCAAGCGGAGTTACTTTTGTTCAAGAACAATTCCAAAGTGCGATTGATCTGATTCCGGAAAATCTGCCTCGCCCAACCCTTTCGCCACAAGGCACGACGCTCAAGCTAGTCTTCGGCGAAGATGACTTCCAATCATTGCTCGCAGCCCTGGCGGTCAAAGCTAAAGTGAGCAGTGGAAAAGCCCAAGCGGTGAATAATCTCAAGCAACTTGCGTTGGCGTTTCACAATTTTTCGGATGTTTATGGAGTTTTTCCTGGAAGAATGACGGTCGATGCCGCTGGAAAACCATTACTGAGCTGGCGTGTAGCCTTGTTGCCCTATCTCGGATACCAACCCCTTTATACAAAATTCAAACTGGACGAACCATGGGATAGTGAGAACAACAAACCGCTCATCGCTGAAATGCCTGACGTATTCAATGTGCCCGGCGACGAATTGGCCCCCGGTCTGACCAGAATCCACCTACCAGTAATTGAAGGAGGCGCTTGGTATGGCGATGGCCCTCAACGCAGCTTTCGAGACATCACTGATGGCACCAGCAACACAATTTGGGCAATCATTGCGCCACCAAGCACCGCGGCGGAATGGACAAAACCTCAAGACTGGGTATTGGACGAAGCCAATCTACAGAACAGCATTTTTGGAGACGCAAGTTCGACCGCAATGAGCCGTATAGATGGCTCGGTACAAGTCGTCTCGAGAGAAACGAATGCAGAGGTACTGAAATACCTGCTTACAATGGCAGGAGGCGAAGTCATCGACAACGACTCCGTCAAATAGCGATCGAATTCTCGATGGACTGCACCGAGCGGGTAAAGCGACCAGATTCGTTTCGGGGAAGTGTTTATAACTCGAGTTCTTTGATACGATTTACTTACTCAAAATTCCATTGACTATTTCGGTTGAGCTCAGAGAACATGACGCTGTATATCGCCGACGAACGACCAGACATAGTAAGCCAATTCACCATGGCTCACTTGGTTGTTAAGCGACTAGAGGGCCAAGGGGAACTACTCGACTGCGGTTATCGACTTTTTCAACGCGTCTTCGATTCTTCAGTGTTGGATCCGAAGAGCGTTTACGACGATCGTATGTCAGACGCAGCATTCCAGGCACGCGACTTTTATCCCTGTTTTACCATCGCTTATTTCTGCCATGGCTCCGATAAAATTGTAGCGGGCTTCTTGAGTGCCGATTTGATGTGGTTGCTCAACGATCCCAAGCGATCCATCCTTGCTCTAGGCAATATTGCAACCGCGCCAATATTGAAAAGTGATCTCTGCCGGAAAAACGGCCTCAGGGGTGTGGGTTCCATGCTCCTAAATAGAGCAACTCAAGATGCCAAGTCCGTTTGTCAAGAAGATGATCGCGAACTGGCTTACTTGTTGTCAGAAGCAGAACCCGCTTCCTTAGGCTTCTGGAAGAAAGCCGGTTTTCGCTGGCCGCAAGGATGTAGTTATTTGCAACCACCGCTGGAATTCGACGCTCAAGGAACACCACTCTATCTTGAGGTCCCCGAAACATTGCTCCTTGCTCCTCAAGCAACGACTAGCGATTTTATCGAACCAAGCTTAGTCGAGAACATCTTGCGGACTCTCTTCGAAAATTGGTGCCTAAGAGGATGGCGCGACACGCTATCGCCCGAAGCCATTCGACGAGCAGAGCATTATGTCATGGACAAGGTACTTGCGCAGATTGTTTCCACGATGCCGCTGTCCCCACTGCCACTTATTGAAGAACTTCCCCAAGCAGCCAGAACAGATGCGTAATTGAAAATTTTTGCGACGGAGCAGAGTCGATTTTTTGATTCATCCATTTCGGCAGCTGAGAGCTGAGTCGGCGGTCGAACTAAAGTTGTTGAGGCATTTTTCGTGCTCTTGCTCGTGCTCGTGCTCAGTGAAACGGTGCTCGTGCTCAGTGAAACGGTGCTCGTGCTCGAAACGATTCCCTGCGAGCAGAACGATTTGGGCGACCTTCAGGCTCAACTGCGAAAACAACGCTGTACCTTTGTCGCTAACGAGCACGAGCACGAGCACGGTTTCCGCACCTGCGGTTCGCAGTTGGAGCGAGTCTCAAATATTTTGGTTAGAGCATCCGTTTGGCGAGCGCAACGCCGGAGTTGAGTGCGCCTTCCATATATCCCACAAACGGATAACAGGTATGCTCGCCAGCAAAATGCAAGCGTCCCAATCCATCATGCAACATTGGTCCCTGAGTCGTGATTTGCCCAGGCGCGGGAAAGGAATAACCCCCTTGAGTCCACTCTTCCATGGGCCAATTTACAAATTTCATTTCCAGTAGCGAAGTACCAAAACCTGGTTGCAGCTGGTCCAATTTTTCTATGTATTGACGTTGGCGTTGGTCTTCAGGCATCTTCGACCACATTGTCGCCGATGGACCGCCGATAAAGCCTACAATGCACTCGCGTGTATCATCGGCCAATTGATTCTCCGTTCCAAACCAAAGGCTACCCACGCCATCATCAGAAAATGCTGTGGGGGGCAAGCCATTGCGTTCCCAAAAGCGGTCCTTAACCATCGCAAGAAACTTGACCGCATCGCCCATTTGCGGATCCAAAGTCGCGGGCAAACGTGGTTCGATTTCAATTCGATTCCAGAGCGATGGTGGAACTGCTAACACAACATCGTCTGCCTCGTACTGCTTGCCGCTTGCATCGGTAATCCGCACCACAGCATTCGCTACCGAGATACGTTTTACAGGCGTGTTGAGGTGAACATTGCTTGCTCCAATTCGCTCAGCCAATTTGATTGCAAACTGTTGATTGCCTCCGCGGCAGCGGAACACTTCAGTATCCGTCCAATACTTTTCCAAGCCACCACCATGAATTGCGGTGAGATTTCCCAGCAGGCTCTGACGCTCCGGTATGACGCCGTTGTTCAGCATAAATTGTAAGTAGACCAATGCCTTCGCAGTCGCCGAAGCATCTTGCTGTTCAATCCATTGTGCAGTTGAGATGCGATCAAGTTTGTCAGCATCCGGAGTCTTCCAAGAAAATTCTCCATCGACCACGCGAGCCGCATTCGTAATAGCGTCGTAGATCTCGTCCGTCTCGACGGTGAGCGATTCCAATTCGCCCCGATCTAGTGTTCGGCCATTGATTAGCGTGGGCTCTGGGGATGGCGTTTCGTAATCGACTGTTGGATTCAAGGTCAGACCCAACGTTTGTGCATATGCTTGCACCGTAGGGTGATTAGCACCTAAGAGTTCGCCGCCCGCCTCGATGGCCTTGCCTGGAATCCAATCCGTTAAAGAATGAGCTCGTCCTCCTACACGGTCTCGAGCCTCCAACACCGATACTTGGCAACCCACACTAGACAATTCATGGGCGCAAGCAAGACCGGCAAAGCCACCACCAACGACTACAACTCGTCGTCCTTTTCCCTGCGTCGCTGAGGACAGGCGGGTAGAAAGCAGAACGCTTGCGGCAGAAGCCAAACCGACCTGAATTGCCTTTCGCCGTTTGACAGGCGGCCGCACCCCTAGAAACCAATCGATCCACTGACGCGACATATGAAACCTTCTTCCGGCACAATCAGCATTAATATTCGGTTATCAAACAAGACATCCTACCCTGCATCCGCAATTTACCCGCTCCGCAAACTCTTGTCACGCAGGCCGATTATCTCCCTCACTCGCTCCGCATGTGAGGAACCGCCATCGGGTAACATGACGACTCAAGTATTCTGTCGACTACTTTGAGTTTGCGTTATCCGTTAAGAACCGCCCCTTTAAGGCAACCTCTAGAAAGACCGAAAATATGACATCCAATAAACAAGTCATTATTTTTCGTACCCGACCGAACACCGAATATCATCAGGAGCTAGAGGAACTTGGCGCCAAAATGTATTCATTGGCGACCAGCATGCCTGGCTTTCTTTCCTACAAAGATTTTGCTGCGGAAGATGGCGAATATTTAACGTTGGTCGAGTTCGACTCGCCGGAAAACTTACTTGCGTGGCGACAGCACCCCGAACACGTTGAAGCGCAGCGACACGGCAGAGAGCGACTGTTCCTTTCGTACCATATTCAGGTCACTGAAATCGTTCGTGAATATGGTCACTCAAGTTAGACCATAATTTTGTGAGAGTTAACCATTACCATGAGCGGTTTTGGCGCTAGCCACCGGCCATGCGCGGTTTTGGCGCTAGCCACCGGCCATGCGCGGTTTTGGCGCTAGCCACCGGCCATGCGCGGTTTTGGCGCTAGCCACCGGCCATGCGCGGTTTTGGCGCTAGCCACCGGCCATGAGCGGTTTTGGCGCTAGCCACCGGCC
>JBGTBJ010000149.1:0-7922 GCA_041749395.1 Pirellulaceae bacterium | reverse complement strand
ACGAGCACCGCTGCGCTGAGTTTGGGCACCGTTGCGCTGAGCACGAGCACCGCTGCGCTGGGTTTGGGAACCGTTGCGCATCGCGTCGGGTTGCGATTAGTAGGCTTCGGGTTGCCGCCAAGCAACCCACAATGTTTTGAGCAGGATTTTAACGTCGAGCCAAACAGACCAATGGCGGATATATTTGTGGTCCCATTCAATTCGACGTTGCATTTTATCGATAGTGTCCGTCTCGCCTCGGCATCCCGACACTTGTGCTAGACCCGTGATGCCCGGTTTGACTTTATGACGCAGCATGTAGCCGCGGATCAACCCCCGGAAGTGTTCATTGTGAGCACTGGCATGTGGGCGGGGCCCAACGAGCGACATGCTGCCATCGAGCACATTGAACAGCTGTGGTAGTTCATCCAGGCTCGTTTTCCGCAGGATCGCGCCCAGAGGTGTAATGCGAGTGTCGTTTTTAGTTGCTTGTTTGACCGAGGGCCCATCATCACAAACTCGCATGGAGCGGAATTTCCACACACGAATTTCGCGCCCATCGAGTCCATACCGCCGTTGACGAAAGAATACCGGACCGGGGGAAGTCAGTTTGATTGCCAACGCGATACATAGCATCGGAATCGCAATAACGACCAGGCCAGACAAGGTCAGTCCTACATCGACAATTCTTTTGACAACGCCGTCGACACCATACAGTGGATTTTCAAAGACGCTGACTGCGGGTAAACCACCCATCGATGTCCAGCGAGAGTGAAGTAATTCGAAGACAAAGAAATCGGGAACAATGTAGACCGATGCGGTGGTATCACTCAGTCGGTCAAGTACATAGCGAATGCGCGTCTCGGCTCGCATTGGCAAGGCGATGATGACGATGTCCAGTTCGCCCTTTTTGGCTTTTTCGATGAGCACTTCCAGTCCGCCCGTCAATTCGTAGCCAGCCGTTTGCTGATTGATATCTCGCGCTTTGCCACGGTCATCGAAGAAGCCCACCAACCGTAGGCCTAATCCAGGATCCTGTTCAACATTGCGTGCAATCTGGCTCCCCAAATCATTGAGACCCGCAATGGCTAAGCGGCGAGTCCCAAATCCACGCCTAAGCAGTCCCCGTTGCAGTAACCGGCCCAGCATTCTTAAAAGCGCGATCATGGAGGGAGTGACCACGACCCAAGCCAGTACTACGGAGCGAGCGAAAACTTCTGTGTAACGCGTTAGGAAACCAAGTACGACTAACGTAACAATCGTCATCAGCCAAGTACCGACGACAGCGAGCACTTCTTGATTGCTGTTGAGTGTGGACCAGCGGCGATGTAACCCTGTCAATTGTGCCGCGAGCAAAAAGATCACAATTGCGACCAACGCGGCCGCGTGTGCCGCCTCTTCTAAGTAACCTCGTGTTACTTGATTGACCATCCACATGGCTGCGTAGATACAACCCGCGTCAATGGCTGGCTGCGCGAAGTCCAAGAAGGATCGATGGAGGCGAATCGAGGCTGACGACAACATGCTCAATTAGTGTGTTTGGGGAGACGCGTGTAAGTCCCCCAACTCTAGCTTGCGACTTATTGCCTCCAGTCCAAACCAAGGTCTAGCCAAGTGGCTTGGTGAGTCAGTGCACCGCAGCTAATTCGTTCTACGCCGGTTCTGGCGATCGCCGCGATGGTGTCAATCGTAACGCCACCGGAGGCCTCGAGTTGAACCTGCGGATTAATCTCATTGCGCAGGCTGACTGCTTCCTTCAATTTTTCGAGAGGGAAATTATCCACTAGCACAATGTCGGGCGATTCCGGCAAGCAGCTTCGCAACTGGTCGAGCGAGTCCACTTCGATTTCGATGATTTGCGGGACATACGATTGCTCCGTTCCCGAGGGTCTTTGATTTTGATCTCGTAACGCGCGAGCGCGGCGAATTGCTGAAGCTGGTGATAGGGGGACACCAGCGGTTCCACCCAACGCCAAATGATTGTCCTTAATCAAGAAGGCATCGTACAAGCCACTACGGTGATTAAAGCCACCGCCACAACCCACAGCGTATTTTTCCAAGCGACGCCAACCGGTGGTGGTCTTACGGGTGTCGTAGAGCCTCGCCGCAGTGCCTCGAAGTTGCTCGACATATCGAGCGGTCAGGGTGGCCACGCCACAGAGTCGCGAGACGATATTCAGGACCAGTCGTTCGGCGGTTAGCAAATCGATAGCGCGCCCCTGCAGGCTTCCCAGCGATTCACCCCGTGCGAATCGGTCGCCATCTTGTTTGGTGGGCCGAAACTCCAAATCCATCTGCATCGCCTCAATGATCCAATCAACCACTACAATGCCACTGGTCACACCGGCAACGCGCGGGACGATTTCACACGCTCCCCGAGCTTCTTGCGGCACAGTGGCTAACGATGTCCAGTCAACACTTCCTGCCAAATCCTCGGCAATACCCAAGGAGATAAGTCGCCGGGTGTCTGCGGCGAGCCGTTCATCCGCGCGGACACGGTCGAAATCCAAGGGAACGTCGAGTTTCTGCCCTGCCTGATCCATGGTTCTGCTCCTCGACTCGCGGTCCGGTGGTGTTAAGTTGTGCGGCTACAGAATACCATGGAGGAATGACATGCAGGGTTGCCGACGGGGGAAATAGGATGGACACAAAAGGAGAGAGCGAAATTTCGGAACGGAGCCAAGCAAGGGCGTTGGTGATGTTGCTAGGTAGTTTTGCAGTAGCTCTCATGGGGTGGGCTAGCGGATCCCCTGCGCGGAATGATGGTGTTGAGAATCCGTTTTTCGACGCGGCGACCAGTAGCGACGCTGGGCAACGGCCCGCTCTTGAATTGCGATTGGACATTCAGCGTGCGAGCGTCGAAGAATGGTGTTTGTTACCAGGCATCGGCAAACGGCTCGCCGAGAGAATCGTGGCCCATCGCGCCGAAAAAGGGCCGTTTGCTCATTTGGATGCTCTCGGTGAAGTTTACGGCTTGGGACCGAGCAAGCTCGCTGCCATAGCACCTTATTTGGAATGGGATTCCGAGTCGGCAGCGCAAATGCAACCAAAGGTGAGGCGTTCGCAAGTGGCGAATCGCGATCTGTCTGAAACAAAATCGTTGGACTTATGACGCAATCTAGATACCCGGCTGCTGGCTTTGAACTTCATTCTCCTTTTCCTCCTTCGGGCGACCAACCGGAAGCCATTAAGGCATTGGTGCGCGGGCTGGAAACCGGCAAGCAGGCGCAGGTTTTGCTCGGGGCAACCGGTACCGGTAAGACTTTTACCGTGGCCAATGTGATTGCTCAGATCCAGCGTCCCGCGTTAGTGCTGAGTCATAACAAAACGCTTGCTGCACAGTTATATGCGGAGTTCCGAGAGTTTTTTCCGCAGAACGCAGTTCACTATTTTGTTAGCTATTACGACTACTACCAGCCCGAAGCGTACATCCCCCAGCGAGATGTGTACATCGAAAAAGATGCCTCGATTAACGAAGAGATTGACCGCCTCCGGCTGGCGACTACCAGCTCGCTGGTTTCGCGCCGCGATGTTGTGATTGTCGCCAGTGTCAGCAGCATCTACGGCTTGGGATCGCCCGCGGACTATAAGCAATTGGTCGTTAGCTTGAGGCAAGGCGAGTCCATTCGTCGTGATCACTTGTTATTGAAGCTCGTGGATATTCAATATGAGCGCAACGATGTCGCCTTTGAGCGTAGTAAATTTCGTGTGCGCGGTGACTGTATCGAACTATGGCCCGCCTACGAAGAATTTGCTTATCGCATCGAGATGTGGGGGGATGAAGTCGAACAGATTTCGATGATTCGTCCGATTTCAGGTGAAGTCATTGGCAAACAAACTGAATTGTTTATCTACCCAGCAAAACACTTTGTGATGCCGGAAGCTCGAATTCAGCAAGCCATCGCCGAGATTTGTAGCGAGCTCGATGACCAATTGGAACGTTTCAAAGAACAGGGCAAACTCTTGGAGGCGCAGCGATTGGCGGCGCGAACCCGTTTTGACATTGAGATGATGCAAGAAGTGGGACACTGTCCAGGAATTGAAAACTACAGTCGACCCTTGTCAGGCAAGCCTGCAGGAGCGACTCCCGATACGCTCTATGATTATTTTCCTCCCGATTTTGTGACATTTGTCGATGAGTCCCATGTGACAGTTCCTCAGGTTCGCGCAATGTATGCCGGTGACCGGAGTCGCAAAACAACCTTGGTGGAGCACGGCTTTCGGTTGCCCTGTGCACTTGATAATCGCCCTTTGAAATTTGAGGAATGGGAAGCTCGTACAAAAGAGATTGTGTTCGTTTCAGCGACCCCTTCGAATTACGAATTATCGCGAACGGGTGGTGAAGTCGTCGAACAGATTATCCGACCAACGGGCCTGCTGGATCCGATCATTGTCGTCGAACCGGCTCGAGGCCAGGTGAACCATTTGTTGCATGAAATTCGTAGTCGGGCTGAGATCTCAGAACGCGTGCTGATAACGACGTTAACCAAGCGACTAGCAGAAGATCTCACCTCGTTTCTGCAAGAACAGAATGTTCGTTGCCGATGGTTGCACAGTGAGTTGGATGCGTTTGAGCGTGTTGAATTGTTGCAAGAATTACGCGAAGGGACTTTTGACGCATTGGTTGGAGTCAACTTGTTGCGTGAAGGACTCGATCTTCCAGAAGTCTCTTTGGTTGCCATACTCGATGCAGATAAAGAAGGCTTCTTGAGAAGTGAAACGAGCCTGATTCAGACCATCGGGCGGGCGGCGCGAAACGTCAACGCCAAAGTGATTCTATATGCTGATAAGATTACCGACTCCATGCGCGCCGCTATGGATGAAACCGAACGACGACGTGCAATTCAAGAGGAATACAATCGCGAGCACGGTATTACTCCGACCACAATTCAGAAGACTATTCGCGCTGGCATAGAAAACGACGTCTCCAAGCGACGCGAAAAAGCCAATGCGGCAAGGAATAATGAGGGTGCTGTCGTTACGATCGAATATGTGGATTCGCTAGAACGAGAGATGTTAGCAGCCGCGGAAGAATTGGAATTTGAAAAGGCAGGGAAGCTGCGCGACCGTATTGTGCGACTGAAAAAATCGATCGGGCGTCCGCTGGACGAGGTTGACGAAGGTGGCGGCGAATCCTCGCGCGATAATCGCAAGCGAAAAGGGGGCGGGCGCACTAAAGTGCCGCGACCCAAGCGACCATAGCCGTACCGAAAGGGCCCCATAGAAACAGTTCCTGATGAAACAAAAAAGCCGCGTGTTTAATCACGCGGCTTTCTCGTTTTATTTTGTTGCTGATTCAATCCAATCGCAGTAGCGATGGTAATCACTCACCAGCAGGTGCAGCGTCGTCAGCCGGTGCAACGTCACCAGCCGGTGGAACGTCACCAGCAGGTACCGTGTCAGTCATGTTGCTGTCAGCAGGAGTCGACATGTCAGCAGGTGCTGGGACATCGGTGGTTTCGGCTGGCGGGCAGCCAAGTGTGAAACAGCAAACTAACGAAGCAGCGGTTGCGGTCAAAAATCCACGAAGTTTCATAGCAGGGATCTCCAAATGTAATGAAGTGTTAAAAATTGGTATCAACACGGTAGGGATGGTCTATCGATCATAGCGCCCTTTGCCAATGAGACATAGGGGCTGTTTGATTTCACAGGTTGATTTCGTAGTGTGCTGGAATGTTGCTCGCAGTTACCTGCCAGGTGCGACATCTAGGCAATTTTCAAGTCGTACTTTTCCTAGCCTCCCCATTTTTCCCCTACATGCGACATTTTCGAACGTTGAATTGCTCGATTGGCGAATCGCAAATCGTTTTTACTACCAAAATATTTACAACGCTGACGAAACAAACTTCACGCAGTTTCCATTCGACCAACCCTCGCGCAGCACCATGTAGTTATTGTGGGGGTAGTCCGCCGCAGTTGTGACTTTCAAGGGTGTTTAAGATGCGAATTGTACATTCGGTGGTATTGAGCGGCTTGTTGGGCTTGGCCGTGTGTGTTCCCGCTCAGGCACAGGAGGGCGTTGCGGGCGACCCAATTGCACATGGTTTTCAATTAAACGACGGTCCTTCGAATTCATTGAATCGGATTCCATTGACATCGTCAGAGATACGCCAGGCGCGGGCTTTGGAGAAACAACGGAACCGTCACGCTCGGATGGAGGCCAATGCCTGGGCAGGTTTCGATCCTGCGAGGCCCACTACTGCTGCCAACCCCTTTTCGCAATCACCCTATCGAATCTACCGTCCTGCTCATATTTGGACGATTTGGGATCTCTCAACGCTGTACTAACAGAAGTACAGGGAGGTTGGCAGAAGTACAGGGAGGTTGGCTAAAAAAAGTGAAATTCGGCTGAAGACTGGTGGTGGTCGAAGCCGATAACTAGTCGTGGGGGGTGGAGAACGTGCGCGCATTTCGTATTTTGCTGAAATTGCATCATGGCAACCCACACCTATTGCTCGCCTTCCACTTGGGTCGCCTACTTGACGATCTTGCTGGTGATTCCTGCTGGCAGTGGCTGTTCCATTGTTCCCGATGCTCGACATCGCGACCGGTATCACAATCCGCTGCCACAACTACATCGCATTGCGGTGCTCCCGTTTTTCAACCAGAGCAATGAACCAACTTTAAATCAGACTCAGGTTGCCGAGGCGTATTACGCAGAATTGCAAGCGATTCCTGGCTTTGAGGTTCTTCCGGTGGGAGTTGCCTCTCGCGCTTGGGAGCAATTCATTGTCCTCCACGGTGAGCCGATGGATGGAGCTGATTTCCAGGAATTTGCACGGTTCTTAGGAGTGGATGCCGTTGTTGTTGGGGCGATTACCGATTACACCCCCTACTCACCACCACGCTTGGCGATGACGGTTCGCTGGTATGCGGCCAACCCAAGTTTTCATCCGGTACCAGTAGGTTATGGGCTCCCCTGGGGTACGAAAGCTGAGAAAAAGATTCCTCAACGAATCGTTTTGGAAACCGAATTAGAAGTTGCCCGAGCTCAACTTGCGACTCAATCTCCCAGCATCGTTGTTCCATCTGCGGCAAACCGCGGCATGGTGGAGATGTCCGGTGGAGAGACAGGAGCGGTCATTAGCGATGATGCAGCGTTTCAGGCGAACATCGCGTTGGAGCACATGGAGCTGCCCGTTGACGATTGCGAAGCGGCAATTCCTTCGGGTTTGATGGCGGCAGAATTGCCCGCAAACTGGCCCGATCCCTCACAATTGATCCCCGATGCGCCAAATCCATTGGGGCCAGGGTCCCCCAATCCGCAGTATGGGCCAGTGCTAACCCATACACGTATTTACCGTGGCGACGACCCGGACTTTACCGAAAAACTAGCTGATTACGCTTACGCAATGGATGACGGGCGTTTGGGAGGCTGGCAAGGTTACCTAATCCGCAGCGATGACTTTATCCGTTTTTGCTGTCATTTGCATATCACAGAAATGTTAGAGATGCGTGGTGGACGAGATAAAAGCGACCTCATATTGCGATGGCCTATCAGCCGATACCAAAGGTGATGAAGCATGCACGGTGGCTCAGCTTCATAGCGTCGCGATCACGTTCAGAAACATGGGACGATAAAGAGATGGACAAGGAAGTCAACGTGCTCGCGCTCGTCAAAGGTGAACAGCGCTATCTGTTTCTGTTCGATGACGAGAACCGAACAGAAACCCTAAGGACCTTAGGACGTTTCGCTGCCGACCCGGAACTGGATTTCACCTGGTACGACGCGGCCGTGCTAAGTCGAAAAATTCGTGAGGCAGCACAACATCAAGAAGTGCTAGCGAGTTCCAGCCGGCTTGGGGCGACCCTGCGCGATCGCAATTAATAGCCGATAGTCGCCTTTCGCTCCGCGAAAGTAGCGTCGTTCATAGCTAGACGCTTTGCAATTTTCGCGGAGCGGCTGTGAATTTACTAATCGAAGGCAATAATAGTCGCCTTTC